>SFMG01000012.1 GCA_004554455.1 Bacteroidales bacterium
CGCGCCGGGAGGCGATGTCCGCTCGCCAACAAAGATAAGATGTGGTCTTGATTTTTATTTAAACGGGCGTAAAATCGAAAGATTTTATGTAAGTTTGTCAGCCAACACCATAGACAATATCGCACACAATGGCTAAAGAAGTCGGTTTCTCCCTGGTTTACAGGGATATGTGGCAGTCCTCAGGCAGATATGTGCCGAGAGTGGACCAGCTCAGGGAAGTTGCCCCCGCAATCATAAAAATGGGATGTTTCGACAGGGTCGAGACCAATGGAGGAGCGTTCGAACAGGTTAACCTGCTCTTCGGAGAGAACCCCAACACGGCCGTCAGGGAATGGACACGCCCTTTCCACGAGGCCGGGATACGCACCCACATGCTCGAAAGGGGTCTGAACGCATTGAGGATGAATCCTGTACCTGCAGATGTCAGGGAACTCATGTTCAAGGTAAAGAAGGCTCAGGGCACGGATATCTCCCGCTCATTCTGCGGACTCAACGACCACCGTAACCTCAGACTTTCGGTTGAATATGCAAAGAAGGCCGGAATGGTTTCCCAGGTGGCCCTCTCCATCACCAACTCCCCTGTCCACACGGTGGAATACTATATGGGCGTGGTCGATAAGGTCGTGGAATACGGCTGCGACGAAATATGCCTCAAGGACATGGCCGGAATCGGCCGTCCGAGCGTGCTGGGCAGACTGGTCAGCGAGATAAAGAAAAAATATCCCCATATAATAGTGCAGTACCACGGCCACACCGGGCCGGGCTTCTCCCCTGCTTCGATGCTGGAGGTGGCCAGGGCCGGCGCCGACTACCTCGACACCGCAGTGGAGCCGCTTTCCTGGGGAAAGGTGCACCCGGACATCATCACAGTGCGAGAGATGCTCAAGGCGGACGGCTTCCTCGTGAAAGATCTGGATATGGACGCATATATGGAAGTGAGAAGCCTGACGCAGAAGTTCATAGACGACTTCCTCGGCTACTGGATAGACCCTAACAACTCCCACATGAGTTCCCTGCTCGTAGGCTGCGGACTTCCGGGCGGAATGATGGGCTCGATGATGGCGGACCTCCAGGGCGTGCACGGGGCTATCAATGCCGGGCTGCGCAAGCAGGGAAAGGCGGAGATCAATCTCGACCAGCTGATGGTCAAGCTCTTCCAGGAAGTCGAGTATGCCTGGCCGAGACTGGGTTACCCGCCGCTGGTCACCCCTTTCAGCCAGTATGTCAAGAACACCGCCATACTCAACCTGATGAGCATTATGCAGGGCAAGCCGCGCTGGAGCAACATAGACAAGGACACCTGGAATATGATACTCGGCAAAATGGGCAAGCTCCCGGGCGCTCTTGCACCGGAGATTGTGGCCCTTGCCAAAGAGAAGGGACTGGAATTCTACGAGGGCAACCCTCAGGACGCCTTCCCGGACGAACTGCCTAAGTTCCGCCAGATGATGAAAGAGGAGGGATGGGACGAAGGACAGGACCAGGAGGAGCTTTTCGAATTCGCTATGCACGAGCGTCAGTACCGCGACTACCGCAGCGGAGTGGCCAAGGAACGCTTCAACAAGGATCTCGAGGAGCGTCGCGCCAAGGCCGGAGCCCCGAAGATTGTGGTAAGACCTGTCGTGGAGATGCCTAAGTTCGACATAGACTCCTTCGTTGCGGCACACCCGCACGCGATACCGCTCCAGGCTCCTGCGAAGGGACAGATTCTGTGGCAGCTGGACGTGGACGACCGCTCCACCGCGCCTGCAGTCGGCAGCGCCGTAAAGGCCGGGGACTGCGTGGGATATGTCCAGACATATTACGGAATGGAAGAGATTACGGCTGCCTGTGACGGCAGGATACTCGCGATATGCTCGAAGCAGGGCGAGAACGTGGTAAAGAACGAAATAACAGCATTCATAGGATAATGACAGAGAACTACAACAGGCAGCTGACTCCGCAGCAGAAGGAGAAGCTCAGGAAAGTGAAGAGGCTCGCCCTCGATATGGACGGTACCATTTACCTTGGCAGCAGGCTTTTCCCTTTCACACTGGACTTTCTCAAGGAGATGAGAGAGAACGGGATAGGTTATTCCTTCCTGACAAACAACCCGAGCAAGTCGGTGGCGGATTATCTGCACAAGCTTGAGAATATGGGAATCGAGGCATCGGAGGACAATATGTACACCACCTCCCTTGCAGCGATAGACTACATCAAGACCCACTATCCTGAGGCAAAAAGGCTTTTCCTGCTGGGTACTCCGAGTATGATAAGCCAGTTCGAGAAGGCCGGATTCATTTCCTGTGCCGACGATCCCGCCGACGTGCCGGACGTACTCGTGGTCGCCTTCGACATGACCCTCAGCTACGACAGACTCTGCAGGGCCACGTGGTGGGCCTCCCGGGGCATTCCTTACATAGCCACGAATCCGGACAGGGTCTGCCCTACCGACCAGCAGCTGGTACTGGTGGACTGCGGTTCCATCTGCAAGTGCATTGAGCACGCCTGCGGACGCAAGCCGGACATAGTGCTCGGCAAACCGGATCCGAATATGCTCTACGGCATCATGCAGAGCCACGGCCTTGCAAGCGAAGAGATTGCGATGGTGGGCGATCGTATCTACACCGACACCGCAACAGCCCACAACGCCGGGGCGGTGGGAGTGCTGGTGCTTTCCGGGGAGACCACCCTGGAGACTGCCCTCGCAGTGGCCGAAGATGCCCGAACAAACCCGAACCCTGAGTTCTACCCGCCCGACTTCATAGTCAGGGACATCAAGGAACTTGGAGAACTTCTGCTTGAAGCAAGAAAATAGAAGCGATATGCAGGTCTGCGGCGTACCCGCCACAGTCAAATGAAAATCAAAGACTTATGCTGCGATGAGCAGCCTCGGGAGAAGATGCTCCGCTTGGGGCCCGGCTCCCTGTCCAACGCCGAACTCCTGGCTATTCTGTTCAGGACCGGAGACGGAAAATCAAATGCGGTCGAATTGGGGCGTGGCCTGCTTCTGAAAGCGGGCCAGAGCCTTGGTGAACTGTCCAACTGGTCGGTGGACCGGCTTGTGCAGGAGAATGGGATAGGACCCGTCAAGGCGCTGACCGTCAGCGCCTGCTTCGAGCTTGCCCGCCGCTGGTTCTCGGAGAACCGCGGAGGGCGACGGGTCCGTATCTGCAATTCCACCCAGGCCTATGAGGCCATATCCCCCACGATGAAGTCGGTGCAACACGAAGAGTGCTGGGCGCTCTTCCTCAACCGGGCCTACGAATTGTGCGCAATGGAAAAGATGACGTCGGGAGGGCTGACACAGACCACGATGGAGAGCAGGGGCATAGTGAAGAAAGCCATAGAGAAAAATGCCACCGCTGTCATACTGGTGCATAACCACCCGTCCGGGAATCCGCTCCCGGGCAAATCTGACCTGGAGTGTACAGGAATGCTGAAGAGCGCCCTGGCCAATTTTGACATCACACTGATGGACCACATAATAGTCTGCGACAACTGCTGGTACAGTTTCGCAGACGAAGTGGTGCACAATAAATGATTTCCGGGAACTTATCAAAGTTCCTTGCGGAGCAAACTTATCAGAGTTCCTTGCGGAGACGGGCTGTAGGGATGCCGAGCTGGTCACGGTACTTGGCGACGGTCCTGCGGGCCACCTTGTAGCCCTTCTCCTCCATCAAGGTAACGAGACGGTCGTCGGTGAGCGGCTTGCGCTTGTCCTCCTCGCCTATGAGTTCGCCGAGCACCTTCTTGAGCTCACGGGTCGAAACCTCCTTGCCCGACTGGTCTGCGAGTCCTTCGGAGAAGAAATATTTCAGCGGATAGACTCCGAAATGGGTCTCTATGTACTTGCTGTTCACAACCCTGGATATGGTGGAGATGTCGAAGCCGGTCTTCTCCGCTATATCCTTGAGTACCATCGGTTTAAGATTGGATTCATCGCCGTCTACGAAGTAGTCGTGCTGGAAATCCAGTATGGCCTGCATAGTCTTGGAAAGGGTGTTGTAACGCTGCTTGACCGCCTCTACGAACCACTTTGCCGAATCGAGTTTCTTCTTCACGAATGCAGCGGCCTCCTTGGCCTCCCTGTCTTCGGAAGAAGCAGCCTGAAGGAGTATGTTCGCATATTTGCGGTTCACCTTCAGTTCCGGTATATTGAAGCGGGGCATATCGAAGCCGAGTGTCCCGTTCTCGTAGTTCAGGATGAAGTCCGGCACTATCTGCTGGGCCTGGTCGTTGTAAGAATCATCGATCTGACCACCCGGAGACGGGTTGAGTTTGGAGATTCTCTTGACCGCATCCCTGAATTCCTCCTCGCTCAGGCCCAGACGCGAGATAATCTTCTGGAAATGCCTGGAAGTGAATTCGTTGTAATAATCCCTGAGTATGGTTCTGGATATCTCACCCAAACGGCTGGTGTCCGTTTCAAGCTGGAGCAGGAGGCATTCGCGGAGATCCCGCGCTCCTACGCCTGCCGGATCGAAGCCCTGTATGACGCGGAGCATGCGCAAGGCCTCCTCATCCGTAGTCATTATATTGGCCCTGAAGGCCATATCATCCACTATCTTGTCGATCGACGAGGAGAGGTAGCCCCTGTCGTCGAGACTGCCTATGAGGAAAGCAGCCACCTGACGTTCGTGCTCGCTGATATCGCAATAGCCCAGCTGGTCCATCAGACTCTGGGTAAAGCTCTCTTTCACGGAGAAAGTGTTGTACTGGGGTCTCTCGTCCTTCCCGTAATTGTTGACATACAGTTTGTAGGACGGAGTGTCATCAGCCTTGTACTCGTCCAGAGAAACGTCCTTGGACTTGGAATCCTCCAATGAAGTATCCTCCTCGAGCACAGGGTTCTCCTCCAGTTCCTTGCGTTTGCGCTGCTCAAGCTCCTGTATCGGGAGCTCGATAAGCTTGATCGTCTGTATCTGGAGGGGCGAAAGCTTCGTCTGAAGCTTCAGTTCCAAACCTAATCCCTGTCCCTGCATCATTCCTAAAGATTGCTAATATTGGAAATAATCTACCTTCCTGAGCACCTTCACCGTGTCGAGCACATAGGAGTGTTCCTTGTCTATTACCGGAAAATTGATGCTTTCCCTGACTATGAAGGCTGATGGATATTCGCCTTTGATGCTGTTGAGCAACTGCATAGCATCGGTGCGGCTGCGGAAGTCACCGACCGTGACCTTGAAATAAGGGTTCACATAACTGCGGTAGGCAGCGTAGCCGGGGTGCGAAGCCAGAAAGGATTTCAGCACTGCCTCCGAAGCGGCACGCGAACTCTGGCTGTTATCAAAGAATATGCGGACCCTGTAACCCTGTATAGCGCGGCTGCGGTTGCGGTTGAGATGGCCGGCGAATGCATCGCTTATGTTCTGCGACTGATGTACCTTCACTTCCCTGAGCACGTCCGTGCCCACAAGGGAGGAGTCGAGCTGCGCGACAGGCACATAGACTAGCGAATCGACCAGTTCATAGCCCTCCGGAAGGGTCCTGCGGTCCTGGGCGCGGGAAACGCCTGCGACCATCAGGAGGCAGCATATTACGGATATTATATAAATGTTTCTTCTCATATTTCCACTTCTTCAAATCATATTTCCACTTCTTCAAAGAGTTCGTTCAACGGTACGTCCTTCTTGCGCAGGGTGACGTGGCCTCCGCCCCTTATCTTCACAGACGCCGAATAGCTTATGCTGTACTCAGCCATATTGAAGTTCTTCACCAGCGCCAGCACTGAGAAGAGACTCACTCCATCGCTCAGCCTGGCCTGTCCCTTCAGGCTATATTCAGCCACCATCCTGGGTTTGACCGTCACCGGCTCGGTGGTCACGAAGGTGCCCAGGGACTTGCCGTGGCGGAAGAGCTCCGCCTCCACGTCATAAACCGTAAACTGCAGGGCGGGGTTGTCCACTCCAAGTTTCAATACAAGGTCCAGGCCACGGAAGCCCACCGGAGTATATGATTCCACAGCCCATGAGGTCAGGTGTATCTCCTTTATCTTGGAGCAGGAGCTGGAAAGTGCCACCAACAGCAACAGGACAACTATTCTTTTAAAACATTTCATTCAATTCATTCTCCTTTATTCAGCGAATCGCCGATTGTATCGCAAAAATAATAAAAATGTGCTAACCTTAAAAGCTTTCACCGCGTCTCCTTCGTGACTGCCTGTAGTAAAACCACGGGGGAGCGGCGGAAGACTGCACCAGAAGTCGGCCACGGGGAGCGGCAGGGACAGGTGCCACTCCGGCGGCTTTTTACTTAGGATTATGCCGCCTCCGTGGCACTCTGTCCCCGCCTGCATCCGCCACGACATTCCGCAGGCTGGCCATTCTCTCTTGCCGCGACGGCCGCTGCAGGCGGGCCATTCCTCACTGCAGCAGCGATGACGCTGCATCGATTCGCAAGTCTGGGCTTGAAATCAAGAATCGATGCACGAAAGAGGGCGTAAACGGGGAAAAGCTTACATCGATTCCCAAGTCTGGCCCTGAAATCAAGAATCGATGCACGAAAGAGGACTTAAACGGGGAAAAGCTTACATCGATTCCCAAGTCTGGCCCTGAAATCAAGAATCGATGCATGAAAGAGGGCTTAAACAGGCAAAACCTTGCATCGATTCGCAAGTCTGGCCCTGAAATCAAGAATCGATGCACGAAAGAGGACATAAACAGGCAAAACCCTGCAGTGATTCCCAAATTAACCCCATGAAATCCGGAATCACTGCAACAGCTGACCAATCTCAACCTCGATTTTGGCTGTCTTTGTGAATGAACTGCAGGCGGGCCATTCTTCTTTGCAGCGACGAAGATTAGAATCAGATACGAAAGATCGTTGTCGCGACAGCCGCTGCAGGCGAAACCATTCTCTGTTGCCGCAAAAAAAAATTAGAATCGGCCGCGGACCTCGTTGTGCGACAGCCGCTGCAGGCGGGACCATTCTTCTTTGCGGCTATGAAGAATAGAATCGGACGCGGAAAATTGTTGTCGCGACAGCCGCTGCAGGCGAGCCATTCTTCCTTGCGGCTACGAAGAATAGAATCGGACGCGAAACATCGTTGCCGCAACAACTGCTGCAGGCGGAACCATTCTTCCTTGCGGATACGAAGAATAGAATCGGAAGCGGAACATCGTTGTCGCAACAACTGCTGCAGGCGAAACCATTCTCCCCTTGCATCGATTCGCAAGTCTAGGCCTGAAATCAAGAATCGATGCAGGAAGCAGCACATTCCCCAGCACGCGTTCATCACGCGTTGACGACGCGTCTTGCCTTGGATGTTTTACATGGGGATGGGCTTGACGCAGGTTCGGCAGTGGCGGCAAAAGCGGGTGATGATGCGCCCGGAGGCGGCATTTCCCTATGTTTTTGCCGCCGAGGGTGCGCAGCACCCGCCAAACAAGCCGCCACGCTCAACGACCCGCCGCCACAAAACCAACCGAAGCCGCCACGCTCAACATCCCGCCACGCTGAACGGGCAGTTCCGCAAGCAAAAAACAGGACCACGATGATTAAAAGACAAAAAGTAATATCTTTGTAGTATGAAGAAGCTATACATCGAGACTTACGGCTGCCAGATGAACGTAAATGACAGCGAAGTCATACTCTCAATACTCTCAAAGGCCGGATACGAGCGCACGGAGGAGATGTCCGAGGCCGACCTCATACTTGCCAACACCTGCTCGATAAGGGAGAACGCCGAACAGAGGGTCTTCGGGCGGATAGACGTATTCCGTCTCGAAAAGAAAAAACGCCCGGAAGTGCTGATAGGCATAGTGGGCTGCATGGCCGAACGCCTGAAAGACAAACTCCTCGACGGACGCATAGTGGACCTGGTAGCCGGCCCAGACAGCTACAGGAGGCTGCCCGAAATGGTTGCGGCCGTCAATCCGGGCAATCCGCAGATAGACGTGCAGCTGTCCAGGACCGAGACCTACGACGACATAGCGCCCCTGCGCCTAGACCGCAACGGCGTCAGCGCATATATATCCATAATGAGAGGCTGCAACAACTGCTGCTCCTACTGCGTGGTACCCTACACCAGAGGCGCCGAACGCAGCCGCGACCCCTACACCATAGTAAGGGAGGCGGAAGAGGCCTTCGCAGCGGGCTACAAGGAAGTGAACCTGTTGGGCCAGAACGTGGACAGCTACCTCTGGAAGGCCCCGGAAGACTGCCCTGAGCATTGCGGCGAAAGCGTGAATTTCGCGCAGCTGCTGGAAAAAGTGGCGGCCATAAGCCCGCAGCTGAGGGTGCGCTTCTCAACCTCCTACCCCTCCGACATCACGGACGAAGTGCTCTACACAATGGCGGCACACAGCAATATATGCAGGCATATACACTTCCCTGTCCAGTCCGGCAGCGACGCGATGCTTGAGAAGATGAGACGCAAGTACGACCGCAAGTGGTATCTCGAAAGGGTGGCCAGAATCAGGGAGATAGTCCCGGACTGCGGCCTGACCACGGACGTGATCGCAGGCTTCTGCGGAGAAAGCGAAGAGGACCACAGGGACACGCTCAGCCTCTTCGAGGAGGTGGGCTTCGACGCCGCATTCATGTTCCAGTATTCCGAGAGGCCGGGCACCCTGGCTGCACGCAAGTTCGAGGACGACGTGCCGCCGGAAGTGAAGACGCGCCGCCTGAACGAAATCATAGCCCTGCAGAACCGCAAGGGCGCGGAGAATTACAGGAAAATGATAGGCCGGCGGCTCGAGGTGCTTGTCGAAGGCCCTTCGAAGAAGACGCCGGAGGATCTGTGCGGCCGCGCAAGCAACTATATGATGTGCGTATGGCCGGACAGCGTCCACAAGGCAGGCGACTACGTGCAGGTCGAAGTCGTCGATGCCACGCCTGCCACCCTGCTCTGCCGCCTGGTCTGAACAGCGTCTGAACAGCATCAGAACAACGTCTGAACAGATTGAACATATTCGCGACAACCGCATAATTGAATATATATGGATAAAGTAATCCTCGCCCTCGACCAGGGCACAAGCAGTTCCAGAGCCATAGTCTTCGACAGGTCGGGACGCAGTCTGGCAAGCAGCCAGAAAGAGTTCACGCAGTACTTCCCGAAACCGGGCTGGGTAGAGCACAATCCGATGGAGATATGGTCTTCCGAGGCGGCAGTAATTGCCGAAGCCATCACTTCAATAGGCATCAACGGCAAGAATATAGCCGCCATAGGCATCACCAACCAGCGCGAGACGACCATAGTCTGGGATGCAGAGACTTCGGAGCCGGTGTACAACGCCATAGTATGGCAGGACCGCCGCACTTCCGAGTACTGCGACAGTCTCAAGGAAAAGGGGCTGACCGATATGATACGCGAGAAGACGGGACTCATCATCGACGCCTATTTCAGCGCCACCAAAATACGCTGGATACTGGAGAACGTGCCGGGTGCAAGGGAGAGGGCCGAGGCCGGCAAGCTGCGCTTCGGAACCGTGGACAGCTGGCTGATCTGGATGCTCACCAAGGGCGAGACGCATGTGACCGACGTCAGCAATGCCTCCCGCACAATGCTTTTCAACATACACGAACTGTGCTGGGACAGGGAACTGCTCGAACTCTTCGGCATACCGGAGTCTATGCTGCCTGAGGTCAAGTCCTCCAGCGAGGTTTACGGACATACCAAGACCACTATTTTCGCTCACGAAGTGCCTATCGCCGGCATAGCCGGAGACCAGCAGGCGGCGCTCTTCGGCCAGATGTGCACCGAGGAGGGAGATGCGAAGAACACCTACGGAACAGGTTGCTTCATGCTTATGAACACCGGCGAAAAACCGGTGATGTCGCAGAACCGCCTGCTGACCACCGTGGCATGGAAGATAGGAGACAAGGTGAACTACGCGCTCGAGGGCTCGGTTTTCGTCGCCGGTTCGGTAGTGCAGTGGCTGCGCGACGGACTGGGCATCATCAGGTCCTCATCCGAAGTGGAGGCCCTTGCCTCAAGTGTTCCTGACAGCGCCGGGGTCTATTTCGTGCCGGCCCTCACCGGTCTCGGAGCCCCTTGGTGGGACCAGTATGCCCAGGGCAGCATCAGGGGAATCACCCGCGGAACGACCGCAGCCCACATTGCCCGCGCCGCCCTCGAGGGAGTGGCCTTCCAGACCATGGACATCGTTCACGCCATGGAAAAGGACTCCGGGATACGGCTCAAGTCCCTCAAGGTGGATGGAGGAGCATCCCGCAACAACCTGATGATGCAGTTCCAGGCCGATATTCTCGGCGCAAAGGTCATACGCCCTGTCACCACTGAAACCACGGCTCTGGGAGCCGCCTATCTTGCCGGACTTGCAGTGGGGATGTGGAAGGGAATCGATGAGATACGCGGCCAGTGGCAGGTAGAGAAAGCATTCAGCCCCGAAATGCCGGAGGAGCGCGTGCAGACAGTTTGCGACGGCTGGGCCGACGCCATCTCCAGGACTCTTTCGGACAAACGCTAAACAGCAGGGTTCCGTACAAACGGTAGAACAATCAAAGACTCGTACAAACCTAAAACAAACAGAGAATATGTTACTTAAAGCCTGTCTATTCGAGTTCATAGGAACTTTCATACTCATACTTCTCGGCGACGGAGTGGTTGCCGGATGCTGCCTGAAGAAAACAAAGGCCGAAGGTGCCGGCTGGGCGGTCATAACTATGGCCTGGGGCTTCGCAGTAATGTGCGGAGTGTTCATTGCCGGTCCGTATTCGGGAGCCCACCTCAACCCGGCCGTATCGCTGGGCCTGGCCATTGCAGGCAGTTTTCCATGGGCGTGGGTACTGCCATACAGTCTGGTCCAGATACTGGGTGCCTTCTGCGGAGCCAGTCTGGTCTATGCCATATACAAAGACCATTTCGACGCGACTGAAGACAGCGGCACCAAGCTCGGAGTCTTCTGCACGGCGCCTGCCATACGCAACAACTGGCGCAACCTGCTCAGCGAGATCGTAGGGACCTGGCTGCTGGTTCTCTGCATAATCGCCTTTGCGACTGAAGGAGAAGCCACCACTATCAGCGGGGCCGAGGTGCACATGGGAGCCCACGGGGCCTTTCCTGTCACCCTTCTGATAATGGCCATAGGCATGTCCCTCGGAGCGACCACGGGCTATGCCATCAACCCTGCCCGTGACCTGGGACCGAGGATAGCCCACGCCATACTGCCTATCAAAGGCAAGGGCGGCAGCGGCTGGGACTACAGCTGGATTCCTATAGCCGGTCCGCTCCTGGGAGCGGCTCTCGCAGCCGGCTGCAGCCTACTTATCTTCTAAGCAATCCTCAAAGGATTCCTGAAAAACAAGCCGCCCCTCGCCTATGTACGGATTTCTGAAATTTCCCGTCAACCTTGCCCTGCTGCTATGCTGCTGCATCCTGTTATGGGTGCTCCAGCGCGAGAAGCCGGGATGGGGTCTGTCCCGTTTCCTGGCATCGGGGAAACTGTCCACGGCTCTGCTAGGACTCTTTCTGGCGGCCTGCCTGCTTATGGGACTTATCCCTCAGAGCGCGGAGGGCGAAGGACTGCATTGCATAAGACGTACTCCCTGGTTCATAGGCATATACATAATGCTGCTGACCAACCTCTGGTGCGTGGTGGCAAGCCGTTTCGGCAGAAAGAGACTGCGCTTCACCCTCAATCACGCAGGCCTATTCCTGGCTATGGCAGCCGGTCTTGCCGGAGTGCCGGATGAGTCGGTCAGCCGCATACGTCTGGAAAGGGGCGCTGAAGGGAATATGGAACTGCTGGACTTCGTGGCGGAATACCACGACAACGGCACTCCGCGCCACTATGAGGCGAGCGTGCTCATAGACGGGAAAGTACGGAAGATAAGCGTCAACCATCCCTTCAGGCGCTTCCCCGGCGATGACCTCTACCTCGTGGACTATGACCGCTCGCAGCCGCAGGCCGCCTGGTGCACGCTGGAGAGGGTAAGGCAGCCGTGGAAGCCAGTCATCTGGCTGGGCATAGTGATGATGATGCTCGGAAGCGTATTGATGTTCACTCAGGGAGCCGCAAAGAAGAAATGAACTGGAGCATATTTCCATATTTCGCAGCAGTCTCCGTACTGCTCTGGGCTGCAGGCTGTTTCCTGCCGCGGCGAAAGGCCGTCATCCTTATGGGAACGGGCCTGCTGGTCTATGCCGCCTTCATTGTGCTCTACTGGGCAGGGCTGGGGAGACCTCCGCTGCGCACCACCGGGGAAACCCGCCTCTGGTACTCCTTCTTCATGATGCTCTCCGGCCTGCTTACCTACCTGCGCTGGGATTACCGCTGGGTGCCCGCCTTTTCGCTGGTGGTCGCCACGGTGTTCATCTGCCTCAACGTCTTCAAGCCGGAAATACACGACGAGACCCTGATGCCGGCCCTGCAGAGCTGGTGGTTCGTGCCGCACGTCGCCGTCTATATCTTTTCATATTCCGTACTGGGCTGCGCCTTCCTTTTCGGCTGCGCGGAACTGGCCGGACGCAGGAGTTTCCTCGATGCGGCCGACACTCTCGTATATATAGGCCTTGCCTTCCTTTCGCTGGGAATGCTGAGCGGATCCCTCTGGGCCAAGCAGGCCTGGGGCGATTTCTGGACCTGGGACCTGAAGGAGACCTGGGCTGCCGTAACCTGGTGCATCTATTTGATATATATACATATACGACTATCGTTCAAGCCGGGACGCAAACGCGACGTCTGCTGCTGCCTGCTGCTCATACTGGGCTTCGCAGGGCTGCAGATGTGCTGGTGGGGAGTGAATCTGCTGCCTGCCGCCTCGTCCAGCCTGCACGCATATTGACATATTCACCATAAAATCATAAGTTTTATGAAAACATCATCAAAATTACTCATCGGCGCAGCAGTGGTGATAGCGGCCCTTGCCGTGACCTACCGCGCCGTGAACAAGGCCCCCGACACGAGCCTTGACTACAGCGGGCAGATGCTGGCCGTGATTTCCGACGGCGGCTGCAGCGACTGCCACTCCGACAAGCCGAACATCCCGTTCTACGCCAAGCTTCCAGTCGCCAAGCAGCTGATAATGAAGCATATCGAGGATGGGTATCAGAGCTTTGACATCGTTCCGTTCACCGAGGCACTCAGCAACGGCACCGCTCCTTCGGAGGTGGACCTCGCCAAGGTCGAGAAATGCGTGCTGGATGGGACAATGCCTATGTATCAGTACTACCTGGTGCACTGGGGCTCCTCCCTCACCGATGCCAAGGAGCAGGCAATGCTCGAGGGCATCAAGGCCATCCGCGCCAATTTCTGGCCTAACGAACTGGCTGCAGAGGAGTTCAAAAACGAGTGCATAAGGCCTGTTCCGGACCTCGTGGAATTCGACCCTGCGAAGGCTGAGCTGGGCAAGCTGCTCTACAACGACACCAGGCTCTCCGCAGACGGAACCATCTCCTGCGCCACCTGCCACTCCATCGAGACCGCCGGTGTGGACAACAAGCGCTACTCCGAGGGCATCGACGGACAGAAGGGCGGCGTGAACGCCCCTACCTCCTTCAACGCAGTGTTCAACTTTGTGCAGTTCTGGGATGGCAGGGCGGCAGACCTCGCCGAACAGGCCGGCGGTCCGCCACTCAACCCGGTCGAGATGGGCAGCAAGGACTTCGATGAGATTGCAGAGCGCATTGCCAAGGACCGCGCATTCTGCAAGGCCTTCAATGCCGTATATCCTGAAGGACTCTGCCAGGCAAGCATAACCGATGCCATAGCCGAATACGAAAAGACTCTCATCACCCCCAACTCAGCCTTCGACCGCTATCTCAAGGGCGATAAGGAGGCGATGAGCGCCGAGCAGATCGAGGGTTACGCCATCTTCAAGGACTTCGGCTGCGCCACCTGCCACGCCGGTGTCAATATGGGCGGTCTCAGCTACGAGCTTATGGGTCTCAGGGCCAACTATTTCGAGGACAGGGAACTCACTCTCAAATCCGGGCTTACCGACGGAGACAACGGCCGTTGGGCACAGACAGGTCTGGAGAGAGACCGCTTCCGCTTCAAGACCCCTGGCCTGCGCAACGTGGCCCTTACCTGGCCTTACTATCACGACGGCAGCGTGGAGACTCTCGAGCAGGCCATCGAAATGATGTCCAGGTATCAGTGCGGCAAGGAAATGGACGAGGCCCAAGTAAGCAGGGTCAAGGCCTTCCTCGAGGCACAGACCGGAGAACTTAACGAATTCTGAATTCCATAGGGAAACTGATGAGAATCAATTCAGCGATACTGATCGGGGCAGTGCTCTTGTGCCTGCCCCTTTTTTCCTGCCAGGGCCCAGGGACCGGCGGGAACCCGACAGAAGAAGCCAGAGACACTATCTACCCGCTGGGCTTCCTCACGGACACGCTTGAAGCGGTGGAAGGCACGGTAGGGAACGGAGAATATTTCACCAGTCTCTTTTCCGGGCTCGGCCTGGACTCGGGGAAGTGTCTGGAGCTCTGCGAGGCCTGCGACAGCGTCTTCGACGTAAGGAAACTCAGGGCCGGCAACAAGTGGTGCGCCTATTACTCCGGAGACTCCACCCGGAGGCGTCTGGACTATGTGGTCTATGAAAATGACAGGGTGAATTCCACGGTATTCCGCTGCTTCGACAGTCTGAAGGTGTGGAAAGTCGCCAAGCCGATAGAACAGCGTACCCTCAGTGCCGACGTCACCATCTGCAGCTCCCTGTGGAACGATATGCTGAAGGCGGGGGCCTCTCCCCTGCTGATTCTCAAACTTTCGGACATATACGCCTGGACGGTGGATTTCTTCGGACTGCAGGAGGGAGACCGCTTCCGGGCCATATACAGCCAAAGGGAATGCGAGGGCGAGGTGCTCTCCATCGACAGTGTCTTCTATGCAGTATATACCCACGGCGAGAAAGACTATCCCGTAATACTCTTCGACCAGGGCGACGGAGGGAACATATACTGGAACGAAAAAGGCGAAAGCATGCGCAAGGCCTTCCTCAAGGCGCCCCTGCACTTCTCGCGCATCAGTTCCGGCTTCTCCTACCATCGCAGACACCCCATCACAAAAAAGGTCCAGCCGCATCTGGCGGTGGACTACGCCGCACCGAAGGGCACTCCGGTAATGGCCATAGGTGACGGCACCGTCATCAGCGCAGGCTACAGCGGCGCAGCCGGAAATATGGTCAAGATACGTCACAACTCCGTATATACCAGCGCCTACCTCCACCTGAGCGGCTACGCGAAGGGCATCAGGGCCGGGGAGCGCGTCAGCCAGGGACAGGTCATAGGCTATGTGGGTTCGACAGGCCGCTCTACCGGTCCCCACCTTGATTTCAGGGTGTGGAAAAACGGCAGCCCGATCAATCCTCTCACAATGGAATCCCCTTCCGTGGAGCCCATACGCAGCGAGAATCTGCCGGCCCTGGACTCTCTGAACAGGCATTATCAGCAACTGCTCCAAAAAGACTGAATACCCGACTGATTGACCTCTTTTCGCACTTTGTGGAAAAAAGTGTAAAAAAGTGGAAAAGTATGGCAAATAATTGTTACTTTTGCGTCCAAGCGTGAAAGTAACAGTTGAACCATGGTCAAATTCATCGGAGAATATACGGCGAAAGTGGACGACAAGGGAAGAATAGTGTTCCCTGCCGCCTTCAAGAGCCTTATGCCTTCCGATGAGCCGATGATGTTCGTCGTAAAGAAGGACATCTTTGCCGATTGCCTTGAAATGTACACCTGGTCAGAGTGGGAAAGACAGTCGGAAGAGACCAAATCCAGGTTGAATTTCTTCAACCGTGCTCACGCTGAGTTCTGGAGGGAGTATATGCGCGACCGCGCCGTCGTTGAACCCGACGGAAAGATAGGCCGCATCAACATCCCCCGCAAACTGCTCGAAACCATCGGCGTGACGAAGGAAGTCGTCTTCAGCGGCAACGACCACAAAATCGAAATCTGGGCCAAAGAAAGGTTTGAGTCCAGCAGATTGTCAAACGAAGAATACATCTCACTTGCCGGAATGCTGTCTGAACTGAAATAGATAGGAGATTCCGGAATGTCAGAATATCATATACCTGTATTGTTGGATGAAAGCGTCACCGCACTTGTCGGCGATGCCCTTTCTGGCGTGTACGCCGATGCCACTTTCGGCGGAGGCGGCCATTCCCGCGAAATACTTTCACGCTTGACTCAGGCGGGAAGGCTGCTGGCCTTTGACCGGGACAGTGACGCGCTCGCGAACAAGCCGGACGACAACCGGCTTGTTCTCATCCACAATAACTTCCGCTTCATCCACAACTATGTGCTGGCGGAGGGTTACGGAGACGGCATCGACGGCATTCTGGCGGACCTCGGTGTGTCCTCACATCAGTTCGACACGGCGGACAGGGGCTTCTCCTTCCGCTTTGACGCAGAGCTGGACATGAGGATGAACAAAGAGGGCGGCATCACGGCGGCCGATCTGGTAAACAGTCTGGACGAAGCCGGACTGGCCCGCATACTGAAGGTCTATGGTGAGGTGGACGGAGCCGGGAAGATGGCTTCGCTGATTGTCAGGGCCAGGGAGAAGCAGGCCATAAGGAGCACTGGGGAACTGAGCTCCGCCATTGCGCCTATGCTGCCAAAATTTGCGGAGCACAAAGTTCTCGCGAAGGTGTTCCAGGCCCTGCGCATAGAGGTCAACCAGGAAATGCGCTCCCTGGAAAAGTTCCTTCAGGGCGCAGTGCTCTCGCTCAAGCCGGGAGGAAGGCTGGTGGTCATCACCTACCACTCCCTCGAGGACAGGATGGTCAAGAACTTCATTCGCAGCGGAAACGTGGACGGAGTGATGGAGAAGGACCTGTACGGACGCAGCAACGCCCCTCTCGAGGCCGTGAACCGCAAGCCGATACTGCCGCGCGAGGAAGAGATTTCATCCAACACCAGGGCCAGGAGCGCGAAGCTCAGGGTCGCAGTGAAAAAGGAGGAGACGGCTTATGGAAAATGAGAAGAAAACCAGGAAGGGTTTCGGCAGGCGTCTCATCAGTTTTCTGAAATCGCTCCTGAGGGGAGAGTTGGTCGTGAGACTCAAATTGGACAAGTACATGGCCCACATAGTAGTTGTGGCAATGGCCTTCGTCGTGATCATGCTTATCCACTGTCTGGTGGAGAACTGCCTGATCAGGAGGGAAAAGGTGAAGGAGGAACTGGAGGAGGCGGAGATGATATGCGCCCAGAAGAACCTGGAACTGGTAGGCTTGGGACGCATGAGCACGGTAGAGAAGCTGCTGGAGCAGAATGGAGTGGAAGTCGGGAAACCGGAGAAACCGGCCATAATGATAGAAAAGTAGGAAAATGGACAGGACGACCAGAAAGACACACGGAAACAGGACGAGCCGGATGCTGCAGGCAATCCAGCTGCTCTTCCTTGTGACTGCCGTTGCCGTGGTGGTCAAGATAGTGATGCTCCAGTTTTTCTACAGGCCGAGCGAAAAGGAAACCGCCTACTACGGAACCCCGGAGAAAGTCGATACCCTGTACCCCGTAAGGGGCGCCATATATGACGCCAAAGACAGGCTCATAGCCCTCTCCGTTCCTATGTACAACATATCGATGGACTGCACCGTGCGCAAACAGGAGTTCCGGAACGACAAGGTCAGCGAGAGCGAATGGTGCGGCAAGGCATACGCCCTCTCCGAGGGACTTGCCCGCATAGTGGGAGGGGATGCCAGAGAGTGGTACAGCAGGATAATGACCAAGCGCCAGAAGAACCAGCCCTATCTGAAAATAGCCGATCTGGTGGACTATGACACTATGAAACAGCTGATTGAACTGCCGCTTTTCAACGAAGGCAAGTTCAAGGGCGGAATACAGATAGAGACCGTGGACACCAGGAAATATCCATACGGTTCACTGGGCCGCAGGGCCATAGGCGTGGTGGCGAACAACCGCCAGAAGACCCGCATCACCGGATTGGAGGAGAAGTGCAACCGCGAGCTCCACGGTGAGGAAGGCTATGCGAAGATGACATACACGGACCGCAAGGGCACTTACGTTCCGGTCAGCGGGTGGAAATCCAAGAAAGCCCGCAACGGCCTGGACGTGAAGAGCACCCTGGATATGGACATACAGGACCTGGCGGACAGGTCACTGAGGGACCTGATGGCGGGCAATCCGCACATCACCCACGGCTGCTTCCTGATAATGGACGTGGAAAGCGGAGCCATACGGGCAATGGTGAACCTGAAGAAGTCCTCCGACGGCAATATGGGCGAGGTGTACAATTATGCGGTTACCACAGCCAACAACCCCGGTTCCGTCTTCAAGGTGGCGACACTGATGGCGGCGCTCGACGAAGGCCTGATAAGTCTCAGCGACAGCATCCCTTGCATGGACGGGCGTTATGTCTATAAGAACATCAAATGTCCTCTGGACAAACACGCCACGAAAGACCACTATCCAAGCGGATACATAGGCGTCGAAGAGGGCCTGAAGATATCCTCCAACCACGTCTTCCGCTACATTGGAGGCGAATGCTTCGGCAAGAGCAACAGGGAGATACGCAAATATCTGAGCCTGCTCGAGAGCTACAATCTCTTCGCGGACTTCGATTTCGACATCAACGGCCTCGCCAAATGCTCGGTCAAGGACCCTTGCAGTTCCGGAGAGGCTCTCACCCTGCCTATGATTGCGATGGGCTACGATATGGCAACCACGCCGGTGCACCTGCTCTGCTTCTACAATGCCATAGCCAATGGCGGAAGGCAGATGAAACCGTATATGATAGATTCCTATATGAGGGAGGGCGAGACGGTCAGGAAGTTCGAGCCGCAGGTGCTCAACCCTTCGATATGCAAGAAGTCCACCGCAGACAGCCTGACCAGGGCCCTGCGCAAGGTGACGGGCGAAATGGGCGGCACGGGCTACTGGGCCTTCCGCGGAGCAAAATGCCCTGTGGCCGGAAAAACCGGAACCGCTTTCATTGCCTACAAGAGTGAAAGGACGGGAAAAACGACATTTAGCGACGACAGGATATCGCATTACATACAGGGCAGTTTCGCGGGCTTTTTCCCTGCGGACAATCCCAAGTACAGCGCCATCTGCGTCATTTACACGGACCTCACCTCTGACAACATAGAGGGCAGCAGGTGCGCCAGGGCCGTAAGGGCCGTCGCAGATGCGCTCTGGTCGATGAATCCGGAATGGAACGAAGGGATCAGGGACAAAGGCCGCCTGCCCAAGGCCCCGCAGATAAGACTCGTAAGCGGAAAGGAGAGTGCCGGACGGGTGCCGGATGTCAAAGGCCTTGGCCTCTCCGACGCAATATATTCCCTGGAAAGCTGCGGTTACAGCTGCAGCTACGAAGGACACGGCACCGTAGTGTCGCAGGACCCGGCTCCGAACAGCGCACGAAGCAGGGGCAGCAAGGTACATCTGCGCCTGAAATGAAAAAAATTGACAGAATGAGACTTGAAGATATAATAAAAGGCAGCACGGCGTCAATCGTGAAGGGGGATCCCCTCTGCGAGATCGCTTCCATCTGCTCCGATTCCAGGAAAGCGGCTCCCGGCTCGCTGTTCATAGCAGTGAAGGGCTGCGCAGTGGACGGACACGATTTCATAGACTCGGCTCTGGAGAAGGGTGCCTCGGCGGTGATATCCGCAGACAGACAGGCCCTGGCCGTATGTGCGGCCAACTTCTACGGCAATCCGTCCCGCAAGCTTACCCTCGTGGGCATCACGGGCACAAACGGCAAGACGACCACCGTGACCCTGCTCTACAGGATGTTCAAGGCATTGGGGCACCGCTGCGGCCTGCTTTCCACCATAGCAAACTACGTGGACGACGAGCGCAGCGAGGCGGTGAACACCACCTCTGACCCTATCACGATCAACTCCCTTATGGCCAAGATGGTGGAGAAGGGCTGCAGCCACTGCTTCATGGAGGTCAGCTCCATAGGGATAGAGCAGGAGAGAACGGCCGCCCTGGACTTCAACGTGGGCATTTTCTCAAACCTCACGCACGACCATCTGGATTACCACAAGAGCTTCGCCGAATACCTGCGCTGCAAGAAGTTGTTCTTCGACCGCCTGCCTCAGGACGCCTGGGCAATCATAAATATGGACGACCGCAACGGCCGCGTAATGGTGCAGAACTGCAAGGCCAGAGTGGTCAGCTACTCCTGCAAGGGCGTCGCCGACCACAAGTGCAGGGTGCTGGAGCAGAGTTTCGACGGAATGCTCCTCAACATCGACGGCAAAGAGATATGGGTAAGGCTGATAGGAGAACACAATGCCTACAACCTGCTGGCAATATACACCACGGCCGTGGTGCTCGGCACCGAGCCATCCTCCGCCCTGCTGGCCCTCAGCACCCTGGAAGCGGCTCCCGGCCGTCTGGAAAACCTGAGGGGACCGAGGGATATCTCGGCAATCATAGATTATGCCCACACCCCTGATGCACTGGAGAACGTGCTGAAGACGCTCAAGGCCATAGCCCCGTCGAGAGAGCTCTGCTGTCTCTTCGGCTGCGGAGGTGACAGGGACAGGAGCAAGCGTCCGGAAATGGGAGCTATAGCCGCGAAATATGCCGACAGGATAGTGCTCACCTCGGACAACAGCCGCAGCGAGAACAGCGCTGACATCATAGCGGAAATCAAGGCCGGGATGGACAGCGAAGCCCTGGGCAAGTGCATCTGCATAGAAGACAGGAAAGAAGCTATACGGATGGCGCTGATGACGGCCAGGGACGGATCCACAGTACTGCTGGCAGGCAAGGGCCACGAAAACTACCAGATTATCGGAAACGAGAAGAAGCACTTCGACGAGAAGGAGATAGTGCTGGAGACCTTCAAGTGGATGGACAGAAACTGAAAACAGAAAGACAAAATGATATATCATCTTTTCAAACTATTCGAATCGCTCGGCTGGAACCTGCCGGGAGGAGGACTTATGAACTACATCTCCTTCAGGGCGATGATGTCCAGCATTACAGCCCTGCTGGTGGCACTGGTGGCGGGCAAGAAGATCATAGCCTGGCTTCAGAAGAAACAGATAGGCGAGACCATCAGGGACCTGGGCCTCGAAGGCCAGATGGCCAAGAAGGGCACCCCGACAATGGGAGGCATAATCATAATACTCTCCATACTGGCCGGAACCCTGCTCTTCTGCCGTCTGGACAACATCTACACCATACTCCTGACAGTTACCGCCCTGTGGCTCGGAGGCTTGGGCTTTGCCGATGATTACATCAAGGTCTTCAAGCACAACAAGGAGGGGCTGAGCGAGAAAGCCAAACTGCTGGGACAGTTCGTCCTCGCGCTGGGCATAGGCCTCGCAATATGCTTCGTGCCGCAGTTCTGGGGCGGTGAGACCAAGGAAATCGTGACCACCATTCCTTTCGTCAAGGCACACGAGTTCAATTACGCCTGGCTCATACCTTTCAAGGGCCAGTTCGGAATGTACTGCACCTGGGTGCTCTACGTGCTGGTAATCATTTTCGTGATCCTGGCCTGCTCCAACGGCACTAACCTCACCGACGGACTGGACGGCCTTGCCGCCGGCACCTCGGCCATAGTAGGAATAGTGATCGGCATATTCGGCTGGCTCTCCAGCAGCACGGTCAACTCGGACTATCTGAACATAATGTACCTGCCGGGCAGCGGCGAGGTGGCTGTGTTCATGGCGGCCTTCGCGGGTGCCCTGCTGGGCTTCCTCTGGTACAACTGCTACCCTGCCCAGGTGTTCATGGGTGACACCGGCAGCCTCGCGCTGGGCGGCATCATAGGCGTGGCGGCAATGCTCACGCGCAAGGAGCTGCTGCTGCCTATACTCTGCGGCATTTTCCTCGTGGAGTCGCTCTCGGTGCTGATGCAGAGGGGCTATTTCAAATACACAAAGAAAAGATACGGCGAAGGAAAGCGCATATTCCGTATGTCGCCGTTGCACCATCACTTCCAGAAAGAAGGCATCCCCGCCATCATACAGACTCCTGCCAAGGCAATGCCGGAGTCCAAGATAGTCGGCCGTTTCTGGATAGTGGGAATAATACTCGCAGTCGCCACGCTGGCGCTGCTGAAACTGAGATAAAAGAAGAAAGATGTCAAGGATTGTAGTACTTGGAGGCGGAGAAAGCGGCGTCGGTTCCGCAGTGCTCGCCAAAGTGAAAGGTTTCGACGTATTCCTCTCGGATATGGGGAATATTGCCGACAAATATGTGCAGGTTCTCAAGGATTGGGACATAGCCTTCGAAAGCGGGGGCCACAGCGAGGAGCTGATACTCAATGCAGACGAGATCGTCAAGAGTCCCGGCATCCCTTGCGACGCGCCTATGGTACGCAAATGCGAGGATCGCGGCATACATATCATATCCGAAATAGAATTTGCCGGCCGCTACGACAGTGCGAAGAAGATATGCATCACGGGCAGCAACGGCAAGACGACCACGACCTCGCTCATATATTACCTGATGCAGAATGCCGGCCTCGACGTCGGACTCGGAGGCAACATAGGCAAGAGCTACGCCTACCAGGTGGCCACCGAAAAGCACGACTATTACGTGCTGGAACTGAGCAGTTTCCAGCTCGACAACGTATATGACTTCAAGGCCGACATAGCCATCATCACCAACATCACCCCGGACCACCTGGACCGCTACGACCACAAGATGGAGAACTATGTGAAGGCGAAGTTCCGCATTACGCGCAATATGAACGAGGAGGACTGCTTCATATTCTGCTCTGATGACGAGATTACCATAGGCCAGCTGGACGAGATACTGATCAAGGCCCGCAAGCTGCCGTTCACCCAGAAGGGAAAGGTCGAGCAGGGCGCATACGTCGAGGACGACCGCATGATAGTCAAAGTCGGAGAGGACGAATGCGACATGTTCCTCAACGAACTGGCTCTCGGCGGCAGGCACAATGTATATAACTCTATGGCGGCGGCCATTGCCGGCAAGGTGATGGACATAGACAACGACACCATACGCCAGAGTCTCTCGAGCTTCCAGGCCGTAGAGCACCGACTGGAGAAAGTGCTGAGCATCAAGGATGTACTCTACATCAACGACTCCAAGGCCACCAATGTGGACGCAGCCTGGTACGCTCTCGAGTGCCAGACCAGGCCGGTGGTGTGGATAGTCGGAGGCAAGGACAAGGGCAACGACTACAGCGTGATGAAGGAGCTTGTGAAGCAGAAGGTCAAGGCGATAGTCTGCCTGGGCGTGGACAACCGCAAGATACACGAGGCCTTCGAGGACATAGTCGGCAGCGACAGGATTGCGGACAGCCTTTCGGCGGAGGAGTGCGTGAAGAAGTGCAGCGAATTCGCAGAGCCGGGAGACGTAGTGCTGCTCTCGCCTTGCTGCGCCAGCTTCGACCTCTTCAAGAGCTACGAAGACAGGGGCCGTCAGTTCAAGGAGGCGGTAAGGAATCTTTAATATATATAAAGGAATATGGACAAAACGCCGGAAAAGAAAGGCTTCAGCGACCTGATGTCTAACATCCAGGGTGACAAGGTACTGTGGATCATAGTGATAATGCTGTACATTGTCTCCCTGCTGGCCATTTTCTCTTCGACTTCCCTCGCGCCTGACGTGGTCAAGGGGAAGGCGACCCGCGTGGACATATTCCTGGAGCATCTCCTGATTCTGGGGCTCGGCTTTGTGATAATGTTCATCTGCTACAAGGTCAAGACCCTGCGCATCTTCCGCTATTTCGGAATGACCTGCTTCTGGATAAGTCTGATCCTGCTGGTGCTGCTGACCGCAAGGGTGGATCTGGGTCCCCTGCTCAAGGCACAGTACATCAACAAGGCCTGGAGGACTCTTTCGATATTCGGCTTTCAGGTGCACGTTTTCGAGGTGGTGAAGATACTGATGGTGCTCTACCTGGCCTGGGCGGTGAATGCCTGGACCACAAAGAGTTTCCCTCTGATGAACCTGCTCTACCGGAAGAAAGGATGGAAAGTGCTCAACAATGAATGGTTCCTCGGATTCGTATTCATTTTCCTGCCAATAATAATCTGTTCGGTACTCATCCTCAGGGGCAGTGTCTCCTCGATGCTCTTCATCACTATGATAATGTTCCTTACCATAATCATAGGCGGCTTCAGTCTGAAGCAGACGAGTGTATATCTGCTCTGTACCGCGATGATGATAGCCGGGCTCTATGGTCTGTGGAAGGTGACCGACTGGGAGTGGATGCAGGTCTTCCGCTTCAAGACCGCCGAAAACCGTATCGCGGACTTCTTCAACGGGGACAAGGAGCTGAGTTTCGACGAGGCGATCGAAAAGCTCGGCAGAAACACCAGGGAAGGTCAGGAATACATCGACGACCACCGTCAGGAAATAGGCTCGAAGATAGCTATACACGAGGGCGGGATCATAGGGAAATTGCCCGGGAACAGCACCCAGAAGTACAAGGTGCCACTGATTTTCGGAGACTATATGTACAGTTTCATAGTCGAGGAATACGGACTGGTGGGAGGAGTGTTCATAATGATACTGTTCCTGAGCCTGCTGGCCAGGGGTGTGATGATTACGAAAAACTGCGACAACATCTTCGCCCGCACTGCTGTCGGCGGACTTACCCTGACAATCAGCGGACAGGCGATGATGCACATAGCCATAAACGTGGGGCTGTTGCCAATGACCGGACAGACCCTGCCTATGATAAGCGACGGAAAAAGTTCGCTGCTGATGTTCTGCTTTGCCTTCGGCATACTGCTTTCCATCAGCAAAATGGTGAAGAAAAAACTTGAAAGTGAGGATAAAAGGATATGCAATACCGAAAACTCAGAGTCATAATCAGCGGAGGCGGCACGGGAGGTCACATCTTCCCTGCCCTTTCCATAGCCGGCTGTCTGAAATCCCTCAACCCAGAGACTGAGATTCTCTTCGTCGGAGCCAAGGGCAGGATGGAGATGGAAAAAGTGCCCGCTGCAGGTTACAAGATAGTGGGGCTGGAGATAAGCGGTCTTCGCCGCAGTCTCTCCCTGGAAAACCTCAAGCTGCCCTTCAGACTGCTCAGCAGCATCAGGAAGGCAAAGCGGCTGATCCGGGAATTCCGGCCGGACATTGCCATTGGCGTGGGCGGCTATGCCAGCGCCCCTCTGCTCAGGGCGGCCCAGTCTCTCGGAGTGCCGACGCTGATCCAGGAGCAGAACGGATTCGCCGGGCTGGCAAACAAAATGCTCGCCCGCAAGGCCGGACGCATCTGCGTTGCCTACGAAGGAATGGAACGTTTCTTCCCTGCCGACCGCATAGTCCTGACCGGCAACCCCATACGCAGCGAGATTGTACCGGCCGACGGGAAGATGAGGGAAGAGGCCCTGAATTTCTACGGGCTGGACAGCTCAAGGCGCCAGCTGCTCATCGTGGGCGGAAGTCTGGGCAGCCGCACCCTCAACCAGGCAATGCAGAAGTGGATATCCGAAGGATGCCCTGGCGGGGAAAACGTGGAGATAATGTGGCAGTGCGGCAAGTACTACAAGCAGGAAACCGACAGCTTCATGCAGGGACGCGAACTCCCGCACATACATTACAGCGACTTCATCGCACGGATGGACCTCGCCTACGCCGCCGCGGACGTGGTGGTGTCCCGCTCCGGCGCCAGCTCCATATCGGAACTCTGCGCCGCACACAAGGCCTGCATATTCGTGCCTTCGCCAAATGTCACGGAGGATCATCAGACGCACAACGCCATGGCCCTGGTACGCAAGGACGCGGCAATACTGATAGCTGACGGCGAAGCCGGAGAAAAGATGATGAAGGAAGCCTGCGCCCTGCTTGCGGACGGGGAAAGACGCAAGACGATGGAAAAGAACATAGCCCTGCTGGAACGCAGGGATGCCGCCCGCGCTATAGCGGACGAAGTTTACTCATTACTGGAGAAATAGAGATGTACGACAAAGTGTATTTCATAGGCATAGGCGGAATAGGAATGAGCGCCATTGCCAGATATTACAAGGCCAAGGGTCTGGAGGTCAGCGGCTACGACCGTACGCCTTCCGATCTGACCCGCGCCCTGGAGGCCGAGGGGATGGACATCCACTACGAGCCTATGCCCGAAAGGATTCCGGAGGACAAGGAGCACTGCCTCGTGGTCTATACACCGGCCATTCCTCAGGACATGCCTGAACTGGAATATGTCAGGGAGAAGGGCTACCGCCTGCTGAAGCGCTCGCGCACCCTGGGAGAGATAGCAAAGGGCCAGCGCTGCCTCGCCGTGGCAGGCACTCACGGCAAGACCACCACTTCCACCCTTCTCGCCCACATCTACAAGGACAGCGGAGCCGGGTGTTCCGCCTTCCTCGGAGGCATATCCAAGAACTATGACACCAACCTGCTCATAAGCGACAACCCGGTCATAGTGGCCGAGGCGGACGAGTTCGACCGCTCCTTCCTGCAGCTCTTCCCTTCCGTGGCCGTAATCACGGCTATGGATGCCGACCATCTCGACATATACGGGGACGTGGAGCACGTCAGGGAGGCCTTCCGCGCCTTTGCCTCACAGGTAAGCGACACACTGATAATCAAATACGGCCTCCCTATCGGCAAGGAAGACAGCCGCGCCCGCATACTGAGCTACTCCTACGACAATAAGGAAGCCGACTTCCACGCGGAGAAGATAGTCCGGGACGAACTGGGCTGCCTCCATTTCGACCTGGTCTATCCGGAAGGACGCATAGAGAATATGCACTGCGGCACACCGGGCTGGGTGAACGTGGAGAACAGCGTGGCCGCGGCAGCCGTCGCGCTCTGCGGAGGCATAGCTCCGGAAGCGATAAGAAAGGCCGTGGCCTCGTTCCAGGGCGTGAAGAGGCGCTTCGACATACACTTCAACAGGCCGGGATGCACGTATATAGACGATTACGCCCATCACCCCAAGGAGCTCTCGAGCACCATCAGGGCCATACGCGAGGTCTATCCGGGACGGAAGATATGCGCCATTTTCCAGCCTCACCTCTACACCCGCACCAGGGACTTCGCGGATGAGTTCGCGGAAGCGCTCAGCGCGGTGGACAAGCTGATACTGCTGGACATCTACCCGGCCAGGGAACTGCCTATCCCGGGCGTGTCCTCGGAAATGATACTCGGAAAGGTCAAGTGTCCCGAGAAGCTGCTCCTGCACAAGGAGGAACTGATGGACTACCTTAAAAAGGAGCCGCTGGACATACTGGTGAGCTTCGGAGCCGGTGACATAGACCGCTTCATAGTACCGATAAGCAAAATGCTGGAAGAAAGGAATTGAAAAAGATACTCTCATACACAGTCGGCGCCCTGCTGCTGAGCATACTGCTTGCGCTCTGCATCTGGTCTTTCATCGAAGGCCGGAGAGCGGACAGGCAGCAGTTGTGCCGCAAGGTGAACATATCCCTCAACGGAGCGAAGCAGGAGAACTTCGTCTCCGTAGAGGATCTGAAATCCGAAATAAGGGCGGAATTCGGGGACTTCAGGGGCCGCCGCCTCACGGATATAGACCTCTGCGCCGTCGAACGTTTCGTGGACAGCCGCAGCGCCGTACTCAAAAGTGAGGTATATGTCACCCGCGACAGCAGTCTGAACATAGTGGTGAAGCAGAGACAGCCGGTGTTGCGCTTCATCAGGAACGGACAGGGCTGCTACAGCGATGACCAGGGCAAACTCTTCCCCCTCCAAGGCAAGACCAGCGCCAGGGTACTCGCAGTGGACGGGGAGATTCCGCTGGACCTGAATCACAATGGCAGGCCGGAAAGCGCCCGATGGAGCAGATGGCTCGACAAAATGGTGGCCTTCGCCATATTCGTACGCGAGGAGGGCTGGTCGGGACGTATCAGTTCCGTCAGCGTATATGGCAAAGGAGAGTTGAAAATATATATGACCGACACCCCGGAAGTCTTCATTTTCGGCACTCCTGACGACATTGAGGCGAAATTCGCAAGGATATCGAAATGGTACACGGCCGTCAAGCCTACGCTTGGAGACAGGCGCTACCGCAGCGTGAACGTGAAATTCGACAGACAACTGGTCTGCAGATGACGACAAAACAGAAATTATATATATGGAAGAGCAGAACATTGTATCAATAGACCTCGGGACCTCGAAGATCGGACTGACGATAGCCAGGAAGGACGGCAGGACGGCAGAGGTCATCTATTATGGCGAAACCCCGTCCCAGGGCATAGCCAGGGGCAGCGTGCAGAACGTGCGCAAGGCAGCCAAGGCAATCAGCGAGGCCATAGAGTTGGCCGAGGAAACCATACACATGAAGATTACCGGTGCCGTGGTGAATATGCCCAAATATCCCATTACGCGCAAGAGCAGCATTGCCAGCATGGACAGGGACGGCGAAAGCTGCGTCGAGGAGGGCGAGATAGACACGCTGAGGCAGAACGCGATGGACGACTGCAGCCCTGACGACCCGGAAAGCGAGAAGACGCTGATAGCCATCGCCCAGTCCTATTCCGACGAAGACACCTTCCAGATGTGCGAAGAGGACATAGTCGGAAGGACCAGTTCCCGCCTGGAAGGCTGCTACGACATTTACATAGGCAAAAAGAAGAGTCTGGCGATGATAGACCAGGCCTTCAACGAGGCGGGCAGGAACTGCGGGACCAAATTGTTCCCGGCCCTGAGCGTCTCCCGCAGCTGTCTGAGTGAAGACGAAATGAACAGAGGCGTCGCACTTGTGGATATGGGTGCCGGAGCGACTTCCATCAGCGTATGGAAAGACGGAATAATGCGCTGGTACGACTCGATCCCGTTCGGCGGCAATCTGGTTACCAAAGACATACAGGAGGTGTGCAACGTGAGCGAGTCCCTGGCCGAAAACCTGAAGAAGGCCTATGGAGCCTGCCTGCCGGACCGCTTGCAG
This sequence comes from Bacteroidales bacterium, assembly GCA_004554455.1. Taxonomy (GTDB): domain Bacteria; phylum Bacteroidota; class Bacteroidia; order Bacteroidales; family UBA932; genus Cryptobacteroides. The sequence goes on from SFMG01000012.1 coordinate 28,722, forward strand.
AACCTCTCCGACAAGATCATCAAGATTATGGAAGGTAACACGGTCAGCAAGACCCTGCAGGTGAAGTACCTCTCGAAGATAATCACTGCCAGGATGATAGAGATTGTGGATGCGGCGCTCTATATGATTCAGGAGAGCGGCTATGCGGACAAGCTCAACTCCGGCATAGTGCTCACGGGAGGCGTAAGCAACTGCTGCAACCTCAAGACTCTTGTAAGGGAGCGCTCCGGCCTGAACGTCCGCATAGGAATCCCGGGACCGATGTTCACCTGCGAGGGCATCTGCGACGGCATCTCCGACCAGGAGGCCTGTGCATCCGTAGGAATGATGCTGATGGCAAGGGATATCAATTACGCCAACTGCACGACGGCGATGGATAGCGGCAAAGGTGACCTGAGCAAACTTTTCGATGAAATCACTCCCGGGCAGGAAGCTGAAGCCGAAGCAAAGGAGAAAACGGAGACTGTTCAGCAACAGCAACCCAAGACTGTGGAGAAACCCAAGGCCGAGGAGAGCCCGAAGACGGAGAATGGATCCAAGAGCAGAGCCAAAGACGGTGACGGCAAAAAGAAGGGCCGAGGTTTCGAAAAACTGCTCAGTCTATTCGACACCATAACGGAAGAAGAGGAGGTTTAAAAAACGGAATGTATATGGAAAACGATTTCAACAGAGATAACGAGATAGTGGCACCTGAGGCCTGGAAACCGGAGGAGAACTCCATAATCAAGGTAATAGGCATAGGTGGCGGCGGATGCAACGCCGTGAGCTATATGTACTCGCAGCATATCGAGGGCTGTACCTTCATTGTGGCCAATACTGACCCTCAGTCACTCGCAGCCAGTCCGGTGCCGATAAAGATACGCATGGGCGAGCTGGGCGCAGGTACGGACCCGGTCAAGGGCAGGAACGCTGCCTTTGAGGCCGCTGACGAAATCACGGAAAAAGCACTGGAGGGGACCCAGATGCTCTTCATCACTGCCGGAATGGGTGGCGGTACCGGCACGGGTGCGGCGCCGGTGGTGGCCAAGATGTCCAAGAAGAAGGGCATTCTCACCGTGGGCGTGGTGACACTCCCCTTCAAGAACGAGAGAAACGGCTCGCTGACCAAAGCCCTGGACGGAATAAACGAGCTGAAAGACAATGTGGACAGCCTTCTGGTCATCGACAACCAGAAGATTTTCGAGATCTACGGGGACCTGCTCATCTACGAGGCCTTCCCGAAGACGGACGAGGTGCTCGCGACAGCCGTCAGGACCATACTCGACACCATCAGCCGCTCCGGCTATATCAACGTGGACTTCAAAGACGTGAAGAATATGATGGCGGGAAGCGGCCTGGCCCTGATGGGCAGCGGCGAGGGACGTGGCGAGAACCGCATCGCGGATGCAGTGAAGAATGCGATGGTTTCCCCGTTGCTGCTGGCCTTCGACCCGTCCACGGCCAAGAACGTGCTGGTGAACGTGACGGTCGGATACAACGAGCAGACCATACGCTCCAAAGAGCTCGACCTCATCGACGAAGAACTGAACAAGTACCTTGGCAATGCCAACCGCTTCAAGAGGGGCATCGTTTACGACAGAGACCCGGATTGCGGAGACAAGATCAGCATCACGGTCATTGCCACGGGAATACGTATGAGTATGCTGGACGAGCTCTATCCTATGGATGATTCCAACAGCATACGCATCAGTACGGATTTCACCTACAACAAGGAGAAGAACAAGATACTTCAGGACCAGGAAGAGGTGCAGATAGAGAGAATCAGCGCCGCATCCGGCAACAAGGGCAGGACCTTCTTCTTCAACGACGAAAACAAGCCGCTGCTTTGCATAGACAAGGGCGGAGACCGCTCCGTAGTGGAGGGCAGGCCCGCATATTACAGAATGTATCCCAACGACGAAGAAAACAGATATTAGATATGGAAAGAAAAACACGAGTACGTTTCGCTCCGTCTCCTACCGGCCCCCTGCACATGGGAGGCGTAAGGACAGCGCTTTACAACTACCTCTATGCCAAGCAGAGAGGCGGTGATTTCATCATCAGAATCGAAGACACCGATTCGAACCGCTTCGTCCCGGGAGCGGAGCAGTACATAATCGAGGCACTTGACTGGTGCGGAATAATTCCGGATGAGGGCGTCGAGAACGGAAAGGTGGTGGAGACCCCTTCCGAAAGGCATCCGCACGCGCCGTACCGTCAGAGCCAGAGACGCGGCATCTACCGCAAATATGCCGAGCAGCTGGTAGAGAACGGATATGCCTACTATGCCTTCGACAGTGCCGAGGAACTCTCGGCCGCCAGGGCAGCCTGCGAGGCGGAGGGCAAGACCTTCATATACAACCAGTTCTCGAGAATGAAGCTCCGCAACTCCCTTTCCCTGCCGGAAAGCGAGTGGAGGCCTATGCTGGAGAGCCGCAACGACTGGACCATACGCTTCAGGATGCCGGAGAACACCATAGTGAAGATGGACGATATGATACGCGGCCACGTGGAAATCAACACCGACACCCTCGACGACAAGGTGCTCTGGAAGAGGACCGACGAACTGCCTACCTACCACCTCGCGAACATAGTCGATGACCATCTTATGGAAATCAGCGAAGTGATACGCGGCGAGGAATGGCTGCCTTCGCTTCCGCTCCACTACCTGCTCTACAAGGCCTTCGGATGGGAGGACACCATGCCGCGCTTCGCACATCTGTCCCTGCTGCTCAAGCCGGTGGGCAATGGAAAGCTCAGCAAGAGGGACGGCGACAAGATGGGCTTCCCGGTGTTCCCTCTGCAGTGGGTCAACTCAGAAGGGGAAGTGTCCCACGGCTACCGTGAGGACGGTTATTTCCCGGATGCCTTCGTGAATATGCTCGCGATGCTGGGCTGGAACCCGGGCGATGACAGGGAGATTTTCTCTATGGACGAACTTATACAGGCCTTCTCCATGGACCACGTCCAGAAAGCAGGTGCAAAGTTCAACCCGGACAAGGCCAAATGGTACAACAAGGAATACCTCAGGAGCAAGAGCGACAGCGAACTCGCCGATGCCTTCATTCCTGTACTGAGCTCCAAGGGCATAGCCGTTCCGGACAGGGACTGGCTCCTCAAGGTGGTGGCCCTCATCAAGGAGCGCGCTACCTTCGTGGCCGACTTCTGGACCATAGCCTCCTACCTCTTCAAGGCCCCGGAGGAATATGCGGAGAAAGACGTGGCCAAGTTCTGGAAGGAAGAGAACTACAGTCTCGCCTTCAAGGTGGCCGATTTCATTCTCGCCTTCGACGGGGAATTCAGCAAGGAAGGTCTGGAAGGACCTCTGGAGGACTACATACGCGGCAATGAATGGCCTATGGGCAAGGTGATGAACTGCCTTAGACTGATGCTCGCCGGTTCAGCAAGCGGACTGGGCATTGCCGACGTGGTCACCCTCATAGGCAAGGAAGAAGTCGCACGCCGCGTCGCCGCTGCCAAGGCAGCGCTCTGCTAATACAGAAGATAAGGCCTGGAAAGACTGCGCCAGTGGTCCACGTCCTTCATCCAGAAGTCACGTATCTCGGCGCAGTCGAAGGAAGCGGAGAACATCTCCCTGACTCGTCTGGAACCGCAGACCTTGTCGAACATCGCATTGCGGCTGCCGTCCTTGAACGGATCCCTGTCCGGATAGAGTTCCTTGACGGCGCGCATCACATAGAACTGGGTCATGCAAAGTTCAGCCCTGTCGTAATCGGTGTAGAAATACTGCACGCCCTTTAGCAGCTGGCCGGCGCAGGACCCGGAGAACGGTTTGTAATAGATGATTCTGAAGGCTACGCCCGGGATGTCATAACTGTCCAGGCGGGCCTTCAGTGCTTCTGCATCCAGCCAGCTTGCCGCAAAGACCTCGAACGGCAGGGTGTAGCCGACGCCGATCTGCAGATAGTTGTTGAATTCGCCGCACAGTCCGGCCGACGGATAGCAGATCGCGCTGCGGGAAGAAGGGATATTCGGAGAAGGAAGCACCCACGGCAGGCCCGTATCCGCGTAAAGCATATCCCTGGTCCAGCCCTCCATAGGCACGACGCTCAACTTGCAGGAAAGCGGAGCTTCGTTGCCCTTCTCGCCGAGGTTCAGGCCCTCTTCGTTGATAAGCATGGCCAGCTCGCCGACCGTAAGGCCATATATGTAAGGAATACGGAACTGGCTGACAAAGGAATAGCAGCCCGGCTCGACGTAGTTGCCTTCGACTTTCCTGCCGCCCAGCGGATTGGGGCGGTCGAGGACCATCACCTCTATGCCCTGCTCGGCACAGGCGCGCATCAGCAGGCCGAGCGAACTTATGAAGGTATATGAACGCGAACCTACGTCCTGTATGTCATATACGACTATGTCGAGTCCCTTCAGCATTTCAGGCGTCGCCTTGCGGGTGCGGCCGTAGAGGGAATAGACGGGCAGGCCGGTTGCCGTATCGTTGCCGTCCACGACGCTGCCGCCTGCATATATGTCGCCACGCACGCCGTGCTCGGGGCCGAACAGTGCCACCAGATTCACCTCCGGAGCCTCGAAAAGTATGTCTATAGTGCTCTTCAGCCGGCTATCGACTCCGCTGGGATTTGTCACGAGCCCGACACGCTTGCCCCTGAGGCCCTCGAAGCCGCGCTCACGCAGCACCTCTATGCCCGGTTTGACGGATGGCCTGCGCGACTGGGCGGGAAGGACGCAGCAGACAAGCAGGAAGGACAGCAGGACGAAAAATCTATTTCTTACCATATTCAGGATCTATTTTATTGAGTACCAACAAGGAAACCAGCAAGGTCGCAAGGCAGCAAACCATCACCAGAGCGAAAAAGAGAGGATAGCCCATATTGACCTGGAGCTTGCCGGCCACAAGGCCCGGAAGAAGCATGCTGAAGGTCATAAGCACGGTGCAGAAGGCATAATGGGAGGTCTGGAAGGAGCCGCGCGAGAAGTAGAGCATATACAGGGTATATGCGGTGAAACCGAAACCGTAGCCGAACTGATCGACGGCTATGCATATATACACGGGAAGCACGCCTTCCGGCTGGACGAGCGCGAGGATAAGATAGACAACGCAAGGAAGAGCGAGACTCAAAGCCATAGGTATCAAGCACTTGCGCAGGCCCCAACGACCTCCGGCAAGACCGCCCAGTATGCCTCCTAGGAGCAGGGCGATAACGCCGATCGTGCCATTCGCCAGGCCGACGTGCACGTCACTCATCGCAAGGCCTCCCAGTTCGCGGGCATCCTTCAGGAAAGGAATCAGCATCTTCAGCGAGAAAGCCTCGGGAAGGCGGTACAGAAGCATAAAGAGCAGGGCGAGCAGAAAGCCCTTCTTGGTGACGAAACTCTTGAACAGCTGTCCCAAGTCGCTGAACATCGCCCCACGCTCGCGAGGACGGTCGGAAGAGGGTGACGGCAGGGAGAACAGATCCCAGAGAGCTATGACGGCCATCACGGCCGAACAGCCCATCAAAGTCCAGGACCAGGACAGCACGGCATCGACGCCTTTTTCCTGAAAGACTCCCGCAATGATTGCGAGCAGTCCCTGACCGCAGAGCAGGGCCAGGCGGAAGAAGGTATTGCGCACTCCGACGAACAATGACTGCCTGTGCTCATCGAGTCCGAGCATATAGAAACCGTCGGCCGCTATGTCGTGTATCGAAGAGGCGAAAGCGGTCACAAGGAAGAGCAGCAGTATCAGACTGAGAGGACAGCGCGGAAGGGTCAGGGCCAGAAGCAGGCAGCTGAGCACCATAAGGAACTGCATCATCACCGTCCAGCTGCGCTTCTTGCCCACTGTGTCCACAAAGGGACTGAGCACAATCTTCAGCACCCAGGGAAAAGAAAGCAGGGATGTGTAAAGCGTGAGCTTGTCATTGGGCATACCCATATTCTTGAACACGATCAGGGAGACCGTGTTGACTATGGCATTCGGCAGGCCCTCGAATATATAGACCGTAGGCACCCAGGTCCAGGGATTCCTATTCTGCTTCATTGTCTGTCGATTATTTCTGATCCGGGATAATAATGCTGCAGTATGGCGCGGTAATCATAGCCCCTTTCGGCCATTACGGCAGCACCAATCTGGCAGAGGCCCACACCGTGGCCCCAGCCCTTGCCGTGGAAACGTACGCGCCCATCCTCGAAGATGGCTTCGAAATCGGAGCTCTTCAAGTGGGAACGCGAGAGTATTCTCCTGATTTCCAATTCCTTTCCCACTGTAAAATGTCCTTCGGAGCCCTGGACCAGAAGCTTCTTCACACGTCCCGACGGACCCTTCTCGAGAGCAGTCAGTGCCTCGAGACGGCCTATGTGACGTCCGGATTTGCTTTCTATGAGACTGGACAGCTCCTCCAGCGTGTACTCTTCGTCCCAGCCATTGGCGCCGAAGCCTTCAAGGTCATAGTCATTGAGCAGCTGCGAAAGCAGTTTTCCGTCTTCGACAAGACAGAAAGGCTCCCCTGCCGGGTCATGGTCCGGCGTGTCCGGAAGAGCCTGAAGATAGGGGTAGTCGCGGTCTTCCCAACAGCTGCTGAACAGTTCCATCACGCCTCCGCAGGACTTGGAGAAACGTGCATCGCAGATTTCGCCGCCGTAACAGAGCAGCTGTCCCCAGGTCTGGTCTATGACCTTGCGGGCATTCTCCCCTATCACTCGGGTAAGGCCCTGATAGCGCTGGCAATGGTCATCGGCACAGACATCGAAGCAGCGATGCTCGTCCTGACCGTACCAGCGTACATATCCGTCCTCCTGTCCCTTTTCCGCCCCGATCTGCGAGTCAAGCATAGTCACCAGGGAAGGGGTGGAATTCAGCTTCTCCTGGAAAACCAGGCCTTTGAAGGCCGGATTCCCGTCCGCAGACTTTCTGCCGCGACGGGCTGCGATACGGGACATCACCCAGGAACGGGATATCACGGCGTGGGCTTTCAGGAACTCGAGAGAGGCCCTGGAATTCATCTCGGAAGAGATGACACTGACCAGATAATCCTCCACACCCACCAGATTGACCGCCGTCAGCTTTCCCTCGCAGACTATGATCTTCAACGAGCCGGCGAACTTCTGCGTCTCGCGGCGCTCCCAGTGGAAGCCCTTGCCTATCACTACGTCGTGAAGCAGGAAACTCGGCTCCGCGAACATTGTCGAAGGGGTACTGGCCTCAAAGAACAGCTCGTCATAGAGCACTCCGTTGTAATCTATGCGGCCTTCCCTGTAACTGGCCCGCTGAACGCCCGCGCCGTCAGAAATCATTTCGAACGCGATCTCCGGGGCACTGAGTATCCCCACCTCAAGCAGAGGCTGGGTGCGTGTCAGCTTGCGTATTATCCTCTGCTCAGCCTCCTCGTCCAGAGTGACCTCATCCATCATCTCGCAAAGCAGCTCGGGAGTGATCTTTTCGAAATCCTCTTTCACCGGGACTATGAACATACCTGCCACGTCCGCACAACCCGGACTCATAGTCAGGTGGTCCGGGCCATCGCTGAAATAATGGTGGGAGCGGTGTCCCGTACGGAAGATGACTATTGACCTGTATTCTCCTGATTTGTAATATGTTATAAGATTGAAAAGCGGTTCCTTCTCCCCCTCCGGCACCGTCACGCAGTCCAGCAGGCGGTAAAAGAGCTTGGCCATCGATTTGGCCGTCCTTGCACGCAGGGCGAATATGCCTCTGGCAAAGCGGTTATACCAGTAAAGCTGCGCGTCGCGCACCGAGGCAAGGAATTGCAGCTCGGCATTCTGCGGATAGCGTACCGCCATATCCAGCAGGCCATCCACATCCAGCTCGAGCGGCATACGTCCGTTCAAAGTGGCCTGGAAGTGGTGGTGGTCCGGAGCAGACGCACCGCAACGGGGGCCGTTGTAGAAGAAAGTGTAGCCCTGATAGTTCCTTGCCAGGTCCAGCATATCCACATAACGGGACCAGATGGACTGTTCGCGATGGGATGCCAGAGCAATCACCAGATGATTTGGGAAAATGGGGTAAGGGTTGACCAGAATGTCGTAACTCTTGCCCTTGCGGCCCTCGAAAGTAAGGTTGAACTGCTCTGCAGGACGGTTCTCACGACAGAGGAAACAGGCCCTGGCCTTGAGGGAAGCCGAGTCCGTCTTTGCCGCGGAAGACACTATCCTGGCCGGATTATGCTGCAGCTTCACCTTCAGTCCCCTCATAGGGAACTCCTTGACCTGCACACCCTTGAGTGCCCTGAAGTTGTCACAGGCCAGAGTCCAGCGGGACAGCTGGTCCCCGAAGAATTTGTCCAGCTCGCTGCGCTTGTGTTCGGAATTCTTCATATTCAGCGGTTGAGGGCCTTGCGGGCCTGAAATTCCCAGGTCCTGATGCGATCCTTGTAGAGATTGTTGCGGTTCACCTTCTCAATGCTCAGCGCAGCGTCCGAGTTGCCACCCCAGCGGCGGCAGTTGTATATCGCCTCCCATATCCTTCCTATACGGTATTCGCGGCATATACGCAGGCCCACCGCATAGTCTTCGCCGTAGCTGGTGTTCGGCATACCCAGCTCGCGCAGCAATGGGGCGTAAAAGGCCCTCGGCGCACCCAGACCGTTGATACGCAAGGCGTTGTTGCGCCCGTTTTCTTCTGTCCACTCGCGATGGTCTATGAGTCCAGGAGGAATGGGGTTCATATCGAAGTCCGTCATCTGATAGGAGCCTATCACCATAGCGCAGCGCTCCTTCAGGAAGCAGTCCACCACTTTGGAAAGCGTATCCGCAGAGCTATAGACGTCGTCGCTGTCCAGCTGCACGGCGAAAGTGCCGCAATATGCGCTGTTCACGGCTTCCATCCAGCAGCCTCCTATGCCAAGGTCCCTGCGTTCGGGGATTATATGCACCAGTCTTGCATCCGAAGCCGCCATTTCTTCCAGCAGCGCTGTCGTGCCGTCACTGGAGTGGTTGTCCACGACTATGACATTGAAATCGAAGTCCGTTTCCTGGCTCAGGGCGCTTCTGACCGCATCTCCCACCGTGGAGACCCGGTTGAATACGGGTATGATGACGCTGGCGCTGACCGGCCCGTCCAGTTCGATGTCCTTGAAACGGGGCTCCAGATAGGCGCCCTGCCTTTTGAGGAAGTCTGTGCATACCGCTTCCATCTCCAGCTGCACCTCGCGGTTGCGCGGGTCCACATAGTCGAAAAGTTTCTCGCCCGACTTGCGTCTGTCCGTTTCCGTCGCCGTGTAGAGCGGCTCGTTTATATGTACTATATGCCCTCCGAGGGCCAGACGCACTCCGTAGAGGGCGCCATATTTCAAGTCGCGCGGCAGGGAGGAGAGCGCCTCGCGGAAAGCGGCGGAACGGAAGAGTATCATTGCGCCGAAGTCGAAGTCGTCGCGAAGGGCGCCTTCCTGGCAGTCTATGAGCGGGTGACCGAAGGCATCGGCGTAAGCCATATCGGCGGAGCTGTCGGCTGCGATGCGTACGAAACGCGACTCCGCATCCGGGCCCGGGACTATGTCTGCCGAAGAGTCGAAGAGGAAGAAATATTCCCCTTCCGCAAGGGCGGCGATGCGTTCGAGTTCCTCCGTGGAGGCGAGTCGCAGGCCCGGCAGGCCGAAGGACTGTATATCTTTCATATATGCGCCTATATATTCTTTAATGATTCAGGTTTGCGGCTTAATGATTCTGTTTTGCGGCACTGGCTGCGCCGGGTCAAAGCAGAGCGAAGAGTGACTTGCGTATGGACTTGAATTCGGCCACGAAATTCGGAGTGAAGGTGCTGCCGTCATCGAGGCAGGCATCGACCTCCTCCTGCGTCCAGAAGCGTCCTTCGCTGATTTCGGAGCCGTCCGGGGTAAGCACGAAGCTGTTGCCTACGGCTGCGAACACCGACACCAGTTCCTTCTCGACCGGCGACTCGAAGACGTATGTCCGCAGGTGGATAGGGTTGTATTCCGTGAAGCCCAGTTCCTCGGAGGACTCCCTGTAGAGGGCTTCGGAAATGAATTCCCCGTAGCTGACGTGACCTCCGACCGCCGTATCCCAGCGGCCGGGCTGTATGTCCTTGTCCATAGAGCGGTGCTGCAGATAGATTCTGCCCATACGGTCGATTATGTGCAGATGCACAACCGGGTGCAGGACCTTGGACCCGCTGTGGCAGTAGGATCTGGTCGCCATTCCCACCACCTGGCCCGTAGTCTCGACCACCGGGAACAACTCCTCGTGGGAAGGCTCCTCTTCTCCTCCGAGACGGGCGTCTGCCGTTGGGGCTGGAATCTGCGGAGCATATCCCTCTGCCGGATAAAACAGTTCAAGCATTTTCCGGAAAGTTTTAGATTACTAAAAGAGAATCTTGCATATAAATGACTGATGCTCACCCACATATCCTTCCACATACCATAGTGTCCCGTTCTCGCACGGGGCCTGGCCGCGACGGATCCTTACCACTTCGTCAGGCATTGCCTCCTTGACGAAGTTGATTTCGTACTCCCTTACCGGATGCTCGGTGACGAAGTCCCTGTCCAGTGCATCCAGGGCCCATACTGTGTAGCGCACGTTGTTGGTGTGGCCGTTCTTGTCCACATCGGAGTAGCACACCCTGTGCTCCCCGCAATCCTCCATCACTATGTCCTTCGGCAGTCTCACTTTCGTTGCGAGCTCATCCATCGCCTTGTCAGTGCATATCCTTGCCTCGTCCGTAGCTACGTCGGAGCGTACTATGCGGCGCTCGTCCACGTTGAGCAGCAGCCAGGATGTGGTCATCACGCCTATCTGCCTGCCGTTTGCATCCGCCATGCGGTAGTCCCTTATGTAGAGCGGGCCCTCGAGCCCCCTGTGCCAGGTGCTGATTTCCATATCCTCCCTCCAGAGGGGATAGCTGTCCATTTTCAGCTTGATTCGCGACAGAACCCATACTATGCGGTGCTCCAGCAGCAGGTCGTTGCCGAAGCCCAGTATGTCGGCGTGGTCTCCGGCCATGTCCTGGGCGAAATCCAGCAGGGATGCGAGCTTCAGGCGCAGGCGCTGGTCTGTGGTGTAGCAGGCAATATGATGCCTGCGCTTCATAATGATTTCTATATTCTCTTTCGACATTTCCATTCTATTGAGCCAATACGTCTCAGTTATAGTATATGATTAAGAATCTCCAGTTCCTCTTCGGTGTAGAGGAGACTGTCTATGAGTTCTGGCTGGGTCCTGGCCAGCAGGAGGAAAAGCGCAAAGGCCAGGGCTGCGAGCAGGAGCAGGCAGCAGATGCTGAAGACGGCCACGAACCAGCCCTTTTTCCAGATGCTTGCGTGCTGCTCGTCCTCTTCCTCCGGCTCCGTTTCCCCGAGCCACCAGCGGGGTTCGGCTGGGGAGTCTGCTGCAGGTTCGGCTGAAGGTTCTGCCGGGGATTCTGCTGCGGGTTCTGCCGGGGATTCCGCCGATGATTCGGCTGCAGATTCAGCTGGGGGTTCCGCTGAAGGTTCAGCTGGGGATTCTGCTGCGGGTTCAGCTGGGGATTCCGCCGATGATTCGGCTGCAGGTTCAGCTGGGGGTTCAGCAGGGGATTCTGCTGATGGTTCTGCCGGGGATTCTACTGATGGTTCTACTGATGGTTCTGCTGGGGATTCCGCTGCAGGTTCTACCGGGGATTCCGCTGGGGAATTCACAACGGCATCCACTTCACTGAAATCCAACTCCTTAGGTTTGGAATGAGACTTAAGGGATACAGCTTCAAGTCCCATCCCCTCCGGAAAAATATCCAGATTCTCGTCACATATAAAGAAAAAGTTATTCTCCCGGGTGGCCCTCAGCCGCCCCAAGCCAGTGAACACCAGCATCTTCCTCTTCCTGAGCTCCTCAACCATCCCCTTCAGGAACTCCCTGAGGAGTTTCTCTGCCATCTCCCTGTCAATATTATTCGCGGAAGCATACATATCGACCAGCAGATGGTCCTTCTCCTGCGAAACGCCCTGACGGAAAACCAGGCGGCGATAAGGCGGATTTATCGTATATCCTCTGTCGGTAAACGAAGCCGGAACCATTTCGGCAACAAAAGCGCCTACACCGGGCAAAGTCACACGGTCATTCACCAAAATAAGTTCTTTGACCATTTTCGACAGAAGATCGATATCCATATACGCACTCTTAAATTATAACCTGCGAATATAATAAGAATAGTTCGTTTTTTATAAAAGTTACACCACGGGAATCAACCATTACTTCAGAGAAAGGCCCGCCTGCAGCAACGTGGCGACATGGGCTCGTTGAGCGTGGCGGCAACGATAATCTGCATCCGATTCCAATCTCCCTTGCGGCAACGTTGAAATGACAAGTCAGCACGGAGAAGCTTGCGAAATTTTCATAAAAATATCTTAAAAAATTTGCGCATAAGAATTTTTGTAGTACATTTGCAGTCCCAAAACGAAATGACGTGCGGGAAACATAAATTCCTGAATAGCTCAGTTGGTTAGAGCATCTGACTGTTAATCAGAGGGTCGCAGGTTCAAGTCCTGCTTCAGGAGCAAAAAAAGGACAAAGTTTCGAATTGAGGTTTTGTCCTTTTCTTTTTTCTTGTAATTCATCGGATTTTGCAGCGGGGTGGACATTCTTGACAATCCCTATGATGAAGAATATGAGGATTATAATTCCGCCACTTGACATACAAAACACTTATGCTGAAAGAATAGAAACCACTGAGATAGAGAAAGAACTGATAAAAATCTATACAGGAATCCGAAACGATATTCAACAGCAGGATGGAATTCTGGTTTAACTGATACAAGAATATGGAAAACGCAAGTGCATCAATGTGGACAACGTGGATAATGTTGATACTGATTATATTGATAATTGTAGGTATCATCAAGGTCATATCCAAAGGCCCAGCAAATAACCCAACTTGGAAAGGCATTATCATCAGCGCCATCTTTGGGATGCTTCCATTGTACTTGATTTGTTGTTTCCTGGGATGGATGGGAGAAGAACGGGACTCATACTGATTACGTTATGCGCAACTTTGACTACCTACAAGACATAGATACCCTCCGGGACCCGTACCGCTTCTGCTCCGCTGCGAAAGAGACATAGAAGACGGATTATGACACAAAAGTCTTGGGATTAATTAGAATTCATCACTTTCTGAACTGCAGTTCTTCAAGCGATTGGATAAAGTAGATTGCTAAGTTCGAAAAATTGAAAGCATTTCCCCGACAACTTTGATATTTCAAAAACTTATACGAAATTTGCCGGTCCAAGGTGAGTTGTCCGAGTGGTTGAAGGAGCCTGCCTCGAAAACAGGTTAGCGAGCGATCGCTACGGGGGTTCGAATCCCTCACTCACCGCAAAGCACTAATTATCAAGGAGTCAGCATCGCAAACGCGATGCTGATTTCGTTTTGGGGGCCAGGCCGTCGAAAGCTTGCTTTCACGAGGCCTGACCCCACAAAACGGAATAGTGGCCCTACGGGCCGCGCGACTCCTTGATAAATCCCATCTTTGCAAGGGCCCCCGCGGCGAGCGGCCAGGGAGCCTGCAAAGGAGCGCAGCGACTGCGCAAATCCCCCGCGACGAGCGGCCAGGAACCCTGCAAAGCTTGCATCGACTCCCAAATCTGGCCCTGAAATTAAGAATCGATGCACGATGGATGACGTTTCCGGTCGAAACCCTGCAGTGATTCCCAAGTTTACCCCCTCAAATCAAGAATCACTGCACGATGGATGGAGTTTCCGTGGAAAACCTTGCATCGATTCGCAAGTCTGGCCCTGAAATTAAGAATTGATGCAGCCGCGCGGTAGTGACGGCCTGCAGGCGAAACCATTCTTCTTCGCAGCGACTACGCAAATCACGAAGCACCCGCAGAAATGGATATCCGAAAGAAATGAAAATTCAGTTGCTGAGACGGTAGAACCCATGTAAATTCCTTAAATCTTAAAAGTTTTACGGAGACCACTCCTTAAATATTATAAGATTTGCGGAGTTTAACTATTTCTTGAGCCTTTCGCCGAATAGACGCAAGCAGCTAAGTACAAACTGCAAAAAACTGATTATATTTGTATTCCACGGAGCTGCCGTGAGACCATACCGGACACAGCCGACACAACAGTTCCCGACAAGAAATGAAACTTCCCGACAATATGACAAAACACATTCTCCTCAGCTGCCTGGCAGCACTTGCAGCATCACTGACCATCCAGGCCCAGACACAAAGCCAGTCCACAACCCAATCCACAACCCAATCCACAGACCAGACAGCAGAATACCTTCCGCAATGGGAGGAAGGCTGCCTCGACATTCACACCATATCCACAGGCAGAGGTGACGCCTGCCTGATAATAATGCCCGACGGCACCACAATGATGATCGACGCGGGAGACAACGGCAAAGCCAAAGACAAACAGCATCCGGACAACAGCCTGCGGGCAGGAGAATGGCAGGCCCGTTATATCAAACACTTCATACAGGGACTTCCCGGGAACGGAAAAATCGACTACGCACTGATTACCCATCTCCACAACGACCACATGGGCTCCTGCAAAGAGGCCCTGCCGGCGGTAAACGGATATCTGCGTTCCGGAATCACCCTCGTCGCCGACGAAATTCCGTACTGCTGCCTGGTGGACAGAGCCTGGCCGGACTACGACTTCCCGTCAAAGGGAAAAGTCCTGTCCGCGAACAAGGGTTTTATGGAAGAATATTTCAAATTCATTGAATATCAGCGGGGAAAGGGAATGCGTATGGAGCAGTTCCAAGTTGGATCGAACAAACAGTTCCGTATGAAATATGCCCGGAAGGCGGAAGCCGGCTTCGAGATACGCAACCTCTGCGCGAACGGCGAACTGTGGACAGGCAAGGGACGCAGATGCACGAAAATGTACTCCGGCGACCCTATGCTCTTCGACGAGAATATGAACTCCTGCGCCATACGCCTCCGCTACGGTAAATTCAGTTACTACAACGGCGGAGACCTCTCCGGCGGCAATTACAATATATACCCGAGCCAGGAGCGCGACTTCGAATCCCTTGTGGGCCCCGTCTGCGGCGAGGTGACGGCAATGAAAGCCAACCACCACGGCTATTTCGACACCTGCAACGACAATTTCCTCAACGCTCTCGACCCTGAAGTCTTCATCGTAGATGCGCGCAGCAACAATCACCCGGTGCCGCCTACATTCTCGCGTTTGAGCCGTCCGGATTCAGGACGCGGGGCGTGTGAGTACTATATCACCGTCGATCAGGCGCGGCAGAAACTGGGAGAGGAACTCTGGTCGCGTTTCCAGCCATGGGGCCACATAGTCATAAGGGTATATCCCGGAGGCGAAAGCTATCAGGTCTTCGTCCTTGACGCCGACAGTCTCGACTACAGGGTGATACACAAGAGCGGACTCAGGCAGCTCTGACCAAGAAAGCAGTGACAGCCGTCGGGGAAGTCAGCGGCAACGGTAGCCGCGGGGCGAAAGGCCTGTCACCCGCTTGAAATATTTGCTGAAAAGGGAAGACGAGCCGAAATTCAGTTTCACGGCTATCTGGTCTATGCTCAGTTCGGTGGAGCGCAGCAGGGCCTTGCTTTCGATGATCGTGAACTCGTCGATCCAGTCCAGCGCAGTCCGGCCCGTCGTATCCTTGACGACCTGGGATATATATTTCGGAGTGACGCATAGCTTGTCGGCGTACCAGGCGACGTTGCGATATTCGCGATAATTGTCGCGCACCAGCTGCATAAACTGCTTCGACAGCGACTCCTTGCGCGACAGCGACTGGGCGGGAATATCCTTGCTGCGGTTCAACGCGAAGCCGCAAAACAGCGTCAAAGTCATATATTTGACTGCTTCTAGTCTATATATATTGTCGCTGTCGCCGACCAGCACGCGCAGCAGAAGATTGAAACTTCGCAATATGACGTTGCTGCCGGCAACCGGGAATACGGGCGACTGCAATATGAGGTGCCGCAGCTGCAGGGATACGTTGCCTTCGGCAAGAATGTCGTCTGTCAGTTTCTTGGATATGACTATGACGTCCATAAGCGTATGTTCGCTGCATCGTCCGTGTCGGACTACCATTCCCTCCAGGGTGATGAGCATACAGGGGGCCTCCATTTTGTAATCGACCATATTGACCTGCAATTCGGCCGTTCCGCTTATCAGGAAGACCGCAAGCGTCGCATCCGCAATGAAGGGCTCGCCGCTTTCGTTCCAGTAGGATTTTCGGTCCATCAGACGCAGATCCTTGCCTATGCTCCATGACTTCGAACCCTTTTCGAAGTAATCGATTTTCTTGAAACTTTGCACTTTTTTCCGTTTTATCCCGCAAGAAAAGGAAAAATATGAGCATAAACAAGAAAATTATTCCTTTTTTGTTGAGTGTTCACGCATACCTTTGCCATGTCAAAGCGAGAGGTAAAACGAACTTGACAAATAAACGTGTACTGATAATATTTTCAAAACCGTGCAGATGTCCTGTCGGAATCGGTCCAAGACAGAGAAACAGAGCACGTCCCGACTCTCACTTTGAACTACAAAAAGAAATCGGTCGCAGATCCCCGGATTGCGGCCGATTGTTTTTTGCAGCCCTGACTTTACCGATTGCAGCCCCGACTCGTATCGGGACGCATCAACGGCTGCCTATCCAGATGAACAGCATTCCGAGCAAAATGAGGAAGAGGTCAAAGGCCTTGGCCCTGAGGTTCTTCTCGTGGAAAAGCATTGCTCCGAAAAGGAAGGATACGACCACAGAGCCGCGGCGTATCAGCGATATCACGGAGATCATTGCGGACGGGTCCTTCAGGGCAGTCAGATAGCAGACGTCGGCAAGGGATATGAAAAGTGAAATCAGGACTATGGCCCAGTTCCAATGGAAAGGAGTGCTGTTACGGCGGTTCGGGAACCAGAGCAGGAAAAGGACCGCACTCATCATCAGCATCTGGTAGAACACGTACCAGCTCTGGACAAACATAGGTGAAAGCTGACGCATCAGGAAGCGGTCGTAGAGTCCGCTGACAGCACCCAATATGGTAGAGAGGGCGACCATCGCCACCCAACGGTTGTGGGTGAAGTCAATCTTTTCACGCCTGGATGAACGTCCGAGCAGGAAAACGGAGACAATGGCCAGCAGCACACCGGTCCATTGCCAGAGATTGAGTCTCTCTCCGAATATGAGCATGGCTCCCAGAAGCACGAGCACCGGACGGGTCGAGTTTATTGGACCGACAATGGTGATGGGGAGATGCTTCAGGCCCATATAGCCGCATATCCAGGATGACAGGACTATTGCTGACTTGGCGACGAGAAGCAGATGGGCCCGCCACAGGGGCATGCTTACTCCGCTCTGACAGGCCGTTGTGTCGAAGGCTCCCCCGCTGAACCATCCGAATGAGAATATGGAGTCAAGGATGAATGGGCTGAATATCAATGTTTCGAACACCGTATTCAGAAGGAGTACGGGAATGACGGCATTGTCCTTGAGGGCGACCTTTTTCGAGACGTCGTAGAATCCGAGGAGCAGAGCTGAGAGAAATGCCAGACCAAGCCACATAAGAATGAGTTTTTGAAAACGCGCGCAAAGGTAGTAAAAAAATGATACTGCGGGGCGGACTTGTGGCGGAGGTCGGGGCTGCTTTTGGGCGGGTGCTGCAGGGAGGGTCGTTGAGCGTGGCGGCTTTTTGGGCGGGTGCTGCGCACCCTCGGCGGCAAAAACATAGGGAAATGCCGCCTCCAGGCGCATCAGCACCCGCTTTTGCCGCCACTGTCGAACCTGCGTCGAGCCCGCAGCATACAAAACCTCCAAAGCAAGACTCGTCGTCAACGCGCGATGGACTCGTGCTGGGGGATTTGCTGCTTCCTGCATCGATTCGTGATTTCAAGCCCAGACTTGAGAATCGATGCAAGGATTTCCTCGTTTCCGGCCTCTTGCGTGCATTGATTCTTAAATTCAAGCCCAGACTTGAGAATCGATGTAAGCTTTTCCCCGTTTACACCCTCTTT
>SFMG01000037.1 GCA_004554455.1 Bacteroidales bacterium
CGGGGTAGGATCATAATCCTCTACGAGTTGATAGTTGTCTCCATTCGGCCTTGCCGCAGTCAACCAATTGAGATGCTCTTCGACCCATTCCGAGAAGGGTTCGAGTATGATTTCATTTCCGCGTATTAATGCCTTCATTCCATCACCCTATCATTAGTGTCGCAGCAACGAATCCGGACAGATCCGTCGGGTCGGCGGTTTGCTCGGCCAATACGCTTATGTCAGGATTAACGTATTCTCCGTAGGCTGTCTTATATTCGACATTAACAACGAGTGCCATGTCAATGTTTAGTTTTTTCGCATAGAATATGACATGATTGTTTTCTACCATCACACCATAGTTAGAAGGGTCTGCGTGCGCTGTATCGATTCCTTTGCACACAATCGCGGTAATTTGAGGTGTTTCGTTGTTGTTAATGAAAAGTTCCGCATATTGGGTAGGGTTGCGATATGTCGCGCTGAATACGGTTATTTTTGCCTGTATGTAATTTGCGACTTGACCTAAGTCGATCGCTTTAACCCATCCTTCATAGCCGTATTTTCCAACAACGTTAGATAGCTGGATTGTTCCGTTAATCCTATCGGAGTATGTTTTTACTCCTGAAATGGTTTCATTCCCGTATCTATGCGATAAGTTGTTAGGTCCGTTGTCTCCGGTCTGACTCACCCAATTCGCAGTAACGAGACTCTGATCTACTGCGCCACTTGCAGGATCCGCAGCGAAAGCCCTTCCCTGTGTGTCCCTCTCGACCCCTTTATACGGGTCGGGCGTTGTGCTCATCTCGGGAATAGAAGCCCGCGCCGCGTTTATGTTCGTCTGGAGCGTATTATCCGCGTTCTGCCTGTCGTCCTGCTCCGTTGCGATGGAGTCGAAGCATTCGTTTATTCTCTGTTTGCACCAGTCGATGTCCGTCTGAACGTACAAGCTTCCATTGCTCGGAATATCTGCAGCATTCAACATAACTGCTCCGGTCTGTCCGTTGACGCTCGAGACCGCAGCACTCGGAAGGTTTCCGTGGTCTAGACCGATCTCGATGTAATGGCCGACCTGGTTTCCTGAGACCGTAATAGCAGCGTCTCCGCTGACGATCTCCACGTTCCCGGCTCCGTCTCCCTCGACTCCGTTGATGGAGTGAAGTTTCTGGTCAAGCTTATCCCAGATCTCCGCAATCCTTTCCTTCAGGCGGCATATCGCGCCGCCGTATGGCACATCCTGCCTTGGCATTCTATCACCTTATATCGCATTCATTATATTTTAACCGATTAGGTCGATGTTCACTCCTCTAGCAAAGAGTCCGGCGATATATTCCTTCCCTTCCTTCGGAATGTCTCCCTTTACCCTCAATCCTTCGATACGGAGCGGTCCTCCTGCACTTATTAGGCTGGTACAGTCTACGACGTAGGTATCCGTATCATACCCTAACTCTTCCTGCTCTACTTCTATCTCGGCGAGGCTTACCGGGTCCCTGACCATGGTCAGCATGTTCCACCCGATCATCGAGCCGTACGGCTGAATGATACCGTCATATCCTCCTGCATTGACGATCATACCGGCCGTCTGTCTGCTGGTCAGGGTGTCCACGCTGCGCTGTTCCCTGGAATCGAATTCCCCGGCCGTGAAGTAATTGACGGCGGTTCCGATTATTCCGCTGGCGAGTCCGGCAACGGCTCCGATCGCGGTCCCCGCTCCCGGAGCGGCCGCAGTCCCTGCGAGAGCTCCGCCTATCGCCTGCGTTCCGATGCCTGCGATACCGTTAACGGCGCTCCGGTCCCTTTGGATGGCCTTCTGCTGGAGATCATAATCGCGCTGGCCGCTGTATGTGTATGAGCTCCAGGCGTTCTCCGTTACCGGGAGTGATGGCAGCGGGAAGGAGAAAAACCTCCCCTCGGCTCCTTTCCTTTCCTCGATGGGTACGTTAGTATCCCCGAGGTAGACGCACAACGCAGCTGCGGATGTGCCGATGTCGAACCATGTGACGATCGTTTTGAACGATATTCCCCAGGGTGCCGTGAACATCTCCGCGCCGGTCGGGTCGGTGAATACGATCTTATGTCTGTCGTCCGTCTGTACACTCTCTGCCAGGGTCTTGGTGTTGGTGTTACCGGATAAGACGTTCGTGACCTCGTAGACGCTGGCGCCAGCGAGATCCCTCACCTTTCCGTACGTCCAAGGTCTGAAAGGAGTCAACCAGAATCCTTGTATCCTCGACGGGTCGATTCCCATCGCCTCCTCGATCTGTCCGGTGTAGATGATGGACCAATCGGGCGAATCTTTGGCGGCTCCGGATATCTTCTCTCCTATCGGCCAGAAATAGTAAACGATGCCCGTGACGACTTCCGACGGAGGCGCTCCGGATGTTTTTGTCGTGCACATGATCGCCCACCAGGTACTTGTGTTCAAATGAGGGTCGCGGTCGTCGATGATGCTTTTCGCATTATCGAGTAACCATTTCCTCGGAGCCGACGAGGACGGCCTGGCAAAGGAGGCAGGCCCTTTTAGCAGCCTTCCGCTTCCGATGGTCACCCTACGAGGGTGCCAATTGGCCAGGATCTGCGGCTGTCCCATTACCATGAACCAATTGTAATCCGCCCAGGTGAGCCACCAATCGACATGCCATTTAATCCGGGTATTGGTCTGCGGTCCCTTGGTCGCTACCGGCTCTGCGTCGTCTATCCAGCCGTAAATAAACGTGTAAGCGCCTGCCATGTTAAGACTCGGGAACTTTATAACGACGAGCTTGGGCGTCGAGAAGAGTTTGCAGCCTGCGAATTCGTCCCAGGCTATGCCCAGTTCCATCTCCTCGAATTCCTTTCCTTTGCGAGGCTGCACATTCGTAAAAGTGTAAAGCCGGTCTGCATCCTTGGCGAAGCTCTTAAAGTCGCCTTGTCTGGCTGCGGTCCGCGTGAAATAGGGTTTATGAAGATCATCCTCTTCGTAGACCGTATCTTTAATTGTGAGTTTTGAGTATATGCGAACGTCCGGAAGTATCATATCAAATACCCCAATAGAATAGCTTATCGAATTCGGCCGCCCAGGTCTCGAACGGGTTTACGATGGCATCGGCGTACTGCCTTACCGTCTCGCTCTCGAGACCGCCGTAGGTCTGCTGCTCGAATTCGGTCTTATTCTGGTCGGCGAGGTACTCGTTGGCCTCGTGGACGGTCTTGACCTCCGGAGGGTCATAGACCGAGCTTACGCTCTTGCTTTTGATCTGTCCGTCGGAGAGGTCGATACTCTTGGCAGCCTCGAGTCTGGTCTTATACTCCGTGTAGACCCTCATCTTTATGTCGTATCTCCCGGAGATCTCGTCAGCGCGTGCCTTCATGCAGCGTATCCAATACTCTTCATTGTCGTTTCCGAGGCCGGTGTCGTGGAACCGGTCCCACAATGCGAGGCGTTTCTCCGCGGCGTATTTGTCCGTCTCCGGAATAATGCGCTCGAAGATGTCGTAAGGGTTGGTGCCGCGGTTTTGAATTGAGTAGGGAGTCGGGACGCAGTAACACATATCATATCAACCCCAGGAAGCTCGCCCATCCGGTGGGAAGGAGCGCACCCAATGCGACGATGAGGCCGCCTACTTTGTACCACAGCCTCCGGGTGTCCTCGGCGTTGGTCTTCTCGCAGCGCCTGAGCTCTGCACGGAGGACGTCGACGTCGTGCGAGAGGTCCTCGATGTGGCGCACTGCTCCGCAGGTTTTACCTCCGCAGGACCCGCAGGCTTCTTGGATGGGTATCTCGAGATCATTCTTCATTATCATCTGCCTCTTTATCGGATTCCGTCTTGGCGGCGTCAGGGTCGTCCATCAGTCCGGGCGCAGGCTCTACCCTCAATCCGGGTAGGACGTCCTGCACCTCCGCGCAGAATCTCCTCCTGATCTCCAGGTCCCTCTCGAGGCGGAGCCTCAGCTCCTGCGCTATGCTCAGGGTCTCCTCCGGACTGACTCCGGACGCCTTCTCGGTGCCGGCGGATTTTATGCCGAACCTGGCGAGGATCTCGCAGTCGATGTCGTTGATGGTCTTGATGAGCGATTCCGTGTGGTCCTTCGCGCCGAGGTCCAACGCCTTGGCATCCATGCTGGCCCGATCAAGCGTGAAGATCCTCGGCTTGTAGCCGTCTACCGCCTGGCCGCACTCCTTTACATTGAGCTCGGCGCCTACGGTGCCCTGGATGATGACCGGTTGGGACATTCCCATTATGTTGGTCTTCATACAGCGCCAGGCGTCGGCCATGAGCTCGCATAGAGGCTCGATCTCGTCCTGCGGGACGTTGGGGATGTGGACCGTCGGTCCCTCGTGGGCTTGCAGCCATCCATCCGGGATGGATGCGCCTTCGCACTTCGGGAACCAATCCAGCGGTTCGCCGTAGATGCCTTCGAGCCCGGGAGTACCTCCGGCAAGCTGCATCGAGCCGAACGCCTCCGCCGTTCCGAGGAGGCCGAAGCGGAAGATCATCCGCTCCGGCCAGTCGATGGGCATCCCCTTCGGTCCATTGAGCCAGCGGAAGCGGGCGGAGAACACATCCTCATAATGGCGTATGAGGTCGTAGGCTCCGAGCTCCTCCGCCTCCCTGCGCTGTCCCTTGGTGTTGATCGAGAGGGGACGGTCCGCCATATTACGGTCTCCTCATCATGATGGAGGATTTGAGGGAGGATCTGGCGTCCTTCCCGTAACGCTTGAGGACGTCCCTCACCTCGCCGATGGTGACGAACCCATCCTCATCCGCGTCGAGTTTCTCCAGGATGCCGATGAGGGTATCCTTGGGTATCCCTATCTTCCAGATGTTCGCACACATGAGACCACCTCAGGAGGTACTGAAGAGCACGCCGCAGGCGGGGTTACCGCGGTATACTCCGAGGGCGGAGGCTCCGGCAAGGTTGTAACCGGTCATCCTCTGCTCGGTGCATCTCTGGCTCTCGATGTTGTCCCATGCGATCTGTTCGGAGAGCGAATCCCTGTCCAGGAGTACGGCTCCGAGTCTCTTCTTACTGTACGACGAATTGGTCGGGAGCTCGGCGAAGGCGGGGATCTCCACGATCTCCGAGAAGGTCCTGAGGAATTCGCGCGCGGTCCTGGTAGGTATCTGCTTGGCCGCACCGTCGAGGGCCCAGGCATTGTCCAGTGCGTTAAGTACTCTGGTCTCCATGATGAGGAGAGGGTTCTGAAGGCAGAACGTGTTGATTCCCAACTTGGAGTAGGCTTTACTCTCTTCCATCATCTCGGCCGCACGGTCCTGGAGGGTCTTGACCAGGCTCATGGCGTCGGATGCGTTCGCGAATGCGGGGAGGCTTCCCTGCGTCAATGCGGGCATCACGATACCGGTATCCGCGATCTGTCCGGCGTAACCCTTGATGTTGGGCGCGTAGGTGACGGAGTTACCGGTCCCGTCGGAGCTCTCGTGGCTGGATACGTTCCTGGTACCGTCGATGACGTCACTCACTAGTTGAATCTCGGCGTTCCTCTTGAGGCCGGCAAGGGTCTTGTAGGGAGTGCGCAGCTTCTGAGCGACGTAATCCCCGACCTCCGCGGCGGAAAATACGTTCTGGGAGATCTCACGGTCCCACACGGAGATGTTGAGGCTCCACGCGAGATTGATGACGTCGAGCTGGCCGACCGCGGCCGCGTTCCCGTAGGGGACGCACCTTCCGGACTGTTTGGCGTTGACGGCACCGTCCATAAAGCCGATGTGCTCGATACCGGCGCCGTAAGGCATGGCGCCCTTCCGGAAGTAGGCGTCGAGGTTGCCCTCTTTGATCCTGGTCTCGTGCACGATGATCTTGGAGATCTTAGGCAGCAAGCCCTGCACGGCGGCGATGTTGGCGAGCTTGGTGGCCGTGACCTCCTCCTCGAAGGCCATGACAGGCTCGTTCTTTCTTATCCCGGAGGCTATCTCCTGACCTGCGAATTTGTCAAAACCGGACATTGTACTCACTCCTTCTTAACGCGGAAGCCGAGCGATTCCATCGCACGCTCGTACGACTCGTCGAATTCTCTCTTTTTAGTCTCGATCTCGTCCTTCTTCGCGGCATTGGCCTTGGCCGCCTCGCCGGAAAGTGCCGTAATTTTCGCATCGAAGCCCTTGGACCTCTCCTCGAGGGCGTTGACCTTCTCGATCAGTGCGACATTCGCCGCCTTAAGCTCGTCGATTATCTTCGCGTAATCGACGGCGCCGCCGGCCGGGATTCCTTCGTCGGGTGGATTTCCTGCTGTCATGTTATCACCTTAGGTGCGCAGGCGCGAGCGCCGAGCACAGAGCGCGGCGCAGCTGCGCGTTGCCGAGGGATGATGTCGAAAGCATGCGACCGTGCGGATCAGGGGTTTCCTGCGCTTTTCCGCTCCCTCGGCGCATATCAGTATTACTTTTAGATATAAACGTGTTACTTACGGAAGGTTATTTATATTAAAGGTGCCATTGTGTAATTGCAACTAATGTGTTGCAGGGACGCGGCCTATATCGCGCAAAAGGAGACATGAAAATGGCATGGACAAACAAGAGGCTGTTCGAACAGATCGTTGAAACACTCAAGGAATCAGGCGCCCTCCCTGACATCCTCGACTATCACCTGGGATCATACGATGAAAGGAAGATAACCACTTACGAAGTCGATTGTGTCGGAAGGCTCAGCCGTGGCGGAAGCGAGGGCATATACGTCGATGTGTACCTCGAAGGAGAAGAAACCATCAAACTCGGAACATTCAAGACTCTGGGTGATGACCGTGAAGCGTGGACCATCATGGGTCGCTTAATGGCGGACTTCCAGTGGGAATGCGAGAGATTCATCAATAAACACATCAACGAATTCGAGGAGGCGGAGTAAATGACTTGGATCGTGAGATACGGCGGTTGGACCGTCTATGAAGGCGACGACGAGGAGAAGGCCAACGAGGAATACCGCGCATGCGGACCTTACGGCACAATCCGCGAGGTGAAGGAATGATAGACGAGGGCCTTAGGTGCTCCGGTACCGGATTGGCAGTACAGCGCTTCACCAACTACTGCGGGCATGTCGATTGGAAGCAGCACAGCGTATATATGAAGGTGCAGATCTGCCGCGCCTTCCACAAGGGCAATAAGAGGGCCTGCGCCCTTTATGCGGCGCAGATCGGCTGCTTCCTGCTGGTCGCCGAGAACCTGGACGGCATCAAGCGCGAAATCAAGGCGGTGATGGAATGATAAGCATTGAAGTAACCAGCGTCAGGCATTGCGACAGATGCGGCATGACGATGGAAAACACCTGGACGGTCATCCGGTGGAAGTCGGACGATCTGTCCGACCTATGCAAGAAATGCACGATCGAATTCAACAAATGGCTGAAGGAGGGAAAAGAATGATGTGTGACGACTGCATCTACGCCGGCCGTGTCGGTGGCTTCCCGGACGGCGAAGACATGCCCGTGTGCGACTGCAGGGACCCGCGCGTACCTTTCGACATGGACGAAGGCATCGTCTGCCCGTGCTACAGGAAGGAGGCGAAGGAATGACCGACAAGCCCACGATCGACCGCAAAGTAGGAGCCCTTGACTCCTGCCTTATCGTCAACAGGGTCATATCGTTCCTCTGCGACCGCTACGAGGACGTCGTCGGCCTGGCCGACCAGTACCGGACCGGTATCGCCGGGGCGATGGATTTCATTCTCGAGCGCGGCCTCGAGGAAGCGTTCACCGCCCGCGCGATCATGCAGCAGGCGGAGAAAGAAGAGGAGTATGAACGTTCCGAAAAGGATGCACTGTGGGAGGGATCACAATGAGCGCACCGCTCCAACCGCCCATGTTGCACTATGCGATCTACACCAACTACGGCCGCCTCGACGCGGTCTTGGATCACCGGATAGACATGGCGCAGAAGATGCCCGAATGGATCGAGGTCCGGGAGTATCATCCGAATGTCGAAAAGAGCTACTGGGATACCTCCCTCCGCCCGGTGTGGATCAGGACCAAGAGAATCAATCTCATCAAATTCGTCGAGTACGTCAAGCCGCCGAAAGGCGAAGCATTTAAACCCTAAAACACATTAGCACAATGGGAGAAACATGAACAGAACCATCAGGATATATCTGTCCGTGACTCCGGAGGAGGAGTGCAGGATCTCCGAGAATTACGCGAGATACCTCCTCTCCGCCAAGGGCGGATGCAAGAGCAGGAACCAATGGATAGTATCAAGATTGACAGAGGTGGAAGAATGAAGCTAAGCGAGATGAGGAACAAGGTGACAGGGCTTCCGGAGGGATTCTCCGGAACCAAGAAGGATTGGAAGGATGTGGCGGAGACCTTCCGCATCGAGAAGGCCGCCATCCTCGAGAAGGATAAGAAGGACGAGAGCGGGGAGGTCATCCTCTACAGGCAGGGTCCGAAGCAGGGCCAGCCCGTACCCGACCGCCAGATAGCGATGCAGCTCCGCACCGCATCCGGCGAGGCCGTACTCGTAAGGACCAACTCGCCTAGGATCGTGACTCTCTTTACGGGAGACCTCGACAGGGAATGCGACGAGGTCAACCGCTTCGGCGACAGGATCTATCATGTCGAGGCGCCCGAGGGAGAGCTCAAGTTCGTCCCGTTCGAGATGGACAAGAAGAAGGACGGAAAGCCGATAAAATGGGATGTGGCGGACCTCGAGGAGGCCGACTGACGCGGACACCGGCAGAAGGCAGCAGGAAGGATGTTACCTGCTGCCTCTGTAAGCGGTGGCCCGTGTCCCAGGCCGACCGCCGTCGCAGGCGTTCACCTTAGCGCGGTACGTTCCTTCTGCCTGCGACGAATCCCGAACGCTCTCGTTCGGGATGTCGGCGATCGCTGATCGCCGAAACATCCTCCAATGGTGGTAATCCATGGCCAAACTGACTAAATTCACGATCTCACCTTCCGGAGACCTAGTATACAAATCGAACGGAAAACTGGCGCCCGAAGGTTACACCTTCCGGAAAAATACGGTATACGGCAAGAACGGCCGCCGTGTCGGTTCTCTGTCCAGGAATCTTACCAGGACTCAGGCGGAGAAGATCGCGAAGGCCGAACGCAGCAGGAACGTACGGAGGGCGAAGGCCGCAAAGAAAGCCGGGGAGATGGCGAAGCCCTCGCAGAAGAGACCGAGATCTCCGTCCGGAGCGAAGCCTCGGGAAGGTGCGAAGACCGCCGCAGGTATCGACGAGGCGGAGGAATTCGAGGGAACCGAATTCCCCGGAGCCGATAAGCTCGTCATCGCGGAATTCGCGCGCAGGGTAAAGGCCGCCGCGCTATCGGTAGCTCCGGAGGCCCTGAAACAGAAGATACTGGCCCTCTCGGATGAGGCGATATATGAGGGTTACAAACAGGACGCCTACATCTTCGAGGT
This sequence comes from Bacteroidales bacterium, assembly GCA_004554455.1. Taxonomy (GTDB): domain Bacteria; phylum Bacteroidota; class Bacteroidia; order Bacteroidales; family UBA932; genus Cryptobacteroides. The sequence continues at coordinate 9,326 of SFMG01000037.1, forward strand.
GTTCTTCTTCTACCATGGCGAGTCCGACGAGCCGCACCGCTCCGACGTTTCCGTTTGGTTATATCAATTCGTCAAAAGAATCGAGACATACATGGGAGTGTGACAATCATGATACGCAACGCAAGCGTTACGCTCACTCGTAAACCGGAGGTTTACTCGTGATCTGGGGATTGGATACCGAGACCGACAACGACGGCAATAGCGCCTGGATAGTGCAATGGGTGATCACCGGCAAGGCCGGAACCTACAAAGGTACGGATACCCGCGCATTGCTGCACAGGCTCCGCACCCTGGGAAGGTCGCGCGAGCACCAATATATCTACATCCACAACCTCAAGTACGACCTCGAGTTTCTCCGCATCGTGTTGTGGAATCTGCAAGAGGAATACGGCGCGAAGCTCACTCCTATCTTCCGCAACGGCCAGCCTATCCAGGTGTCCGTGGAGGTCAATAACCGCGTCCTCATCTTCCGGGATTCCGCCAAGAAGTGGCAGGGCAATCTACGCAGCCTCGGGGACGCCCTCGACTACCCGAAGCTCGAGAACATCGACCCGGACTTCAAGCCCGGATGGTCCGCCGCGTTAGATCTGGATTCGGAAGAGGATTGGAAATACGTCATCAGGGATGCGAGGATCTGCGCCAAGGCGGGCGAATTCTGGCACGGCGGAGGATTCAAACATGCCACAACTTCCGGAGATGCATGGGCCGATATGAGGAATATGATAGGCATTCCGCTGTGGAAGGAGCTGTTTCCTCCCCTGACCCGGGAATTGGACGACATCCTCCGTGATGGGTATTTTGGCGGCATCAACATATCGAGGAACAAGGGCCATCATAGAGGTCCCATTACGCACGAGGACAAGGTCAGCATGTTCCCGGGTGTGATGCTGCTTAAACCTCTCCCGGTCGGGAACCCGATCTATATGGGAGCGGTCAAACCTCAATCGGGACTGTGGGTAGGAAAGATGAGGGTGAAGCTCCACATCAAGGAGGGACATATCCCATGGTTCACCTTTAAAAATGGCATCGACTACTGCGGGGAAGATGTCGAATACGGCCAGCATATCGAGGACTGTAAGCAATGGCACGATCTTACGCTGACGTGCGTAGATTGGGAGAATCTCTCTATCGACTACGACATAGAAGTAGACACATGCGCCGGGGAATTCTGGGCATTCAAGCAGAGGACCGGCGTATTGACAAAATACATCGAGAAATGGGGAGGCGAGAAGAAGAAGGCCAAGAAGGGAAGCGCAGAGAGGGAGCACGCCAAGAGGATGCTCAACGCGGCCTATGGCCGCTTCGCACTGATCCCGGACGAGTCCCATACGGAGCTCGTCATGGACGAGGAGACGAACGAGCCCATATGGAGGACCCATGAGGAGAAGGGAGAACCTTCTGCGTATCTGCCTTATGCAATGTTCGTCACCGCATGGGCGAGAAGGGAGCTCATGGACCGTGTCCGTAAGGTCGTCAATGCCTACGGCGTGGATTCCGTCCTGCATTGTGATACCGATTCCGTGATCTATCTCGGCGAGCCTCTAGGCGGATACGGCAAGGATCTGGGAATGTGGGACCTCGAAAGCCGGCCGGACGAGATATACGAGGGAGGATTCAAAAGATATATCGAGGTGTTCAGCAACGCCGAGGAGCCTCTCGACAGATTCAAAGTCACATGCGCAGGAGTCCCGCAGCCTAAGCGGGCGGACGACCTGCCTTATGGGATGTGGGTCGAACTGCTCGATAAGCCCGAGAGGATATTCGGAGAGGAGCTCGGAGATGCGCATTACACCATCAAAAGTAAATGGCTCAGAGAGATGTACAAGGAAGCCGAGAAGGACCCGAATGACGTTAACACGCTGAAGTTACTTCCTAGAAGAGTACCCGGAGGCGTCATCCTCGAGGGACACACTCACAAAATAGACGATGATGGGTTGAAAATACGGTTATCAAGGAGCGTCTGACAATGTCGGACAAAACGTCATCCTGGGATTCATTCCTCGACGCCGTCATCCTCGAGATCGGCGATAATGAGGGATGGGCGAATTTCATGAAGCTCCTTTCGGAGGCTCGGACGTGCCCTATCTGGTTCATGATCGGGGCCAGGCGTATCGGTAAGACTGACGTCGCTCTTCATATCGCTCTGCTGCTATGGCAGAAATACCGCCGTAAGACGATGTGGGTCCGTGACGTTCTGAGAACCATGGAGGCTGCCAATTTCCAGGCGGATTTTTTGAATGACGCGTATGAATTCGGCTGGATCCATGACGAGGATGATAAGCATGTTTGGAGCTGCAAGGCCGACGGCGTCCACGATCCTAGCGGAGAGCTCGTCATTAAATTTCAATCGCTGAGTACATACTCCTCGAGAAGAGGACCCGCACATCCGGATGTGGACCTCATCCTATTCGATGAGTTTATCCCCGAGGACCGGAGATACATGAAGGGAGCTCTAAAAGGATTGATGAGCCTTACTAAGACGGTATTCTCCGGTCGGGAAGGATGCAGATGCATATGTACATCTAACTTCGTGGCTTTAAGTAATCCCTATTTCGCCGGGTTCGAGATATACCCGGACCCTAAACTTGATGTCACAGTCTGGGAAGATAAAGGCGTGGCCATCGAGCGCTGCCGCGGTTATCGCTGTGCGATCGCGAAGGAGAGCGCATGGAATAGGGCATATGCGGCCGCACATTATGGGGATTACGCGGATGAGGACGAGGACGAAATGCATAAGCTGATTCGGAAGATTCCGAAAGGTGCCGTTCCGGACAGGTGGGCATTGAACATTTATGGTAAATGGTTCCGGATCTATACGACTACAGGCGGCATGAGGATAGCTAAGCAGGAACGCAACATTATTAAATCTGCGACAACGATGTATGTCACGGACCCAAAGGATCTGAGCGACGAGGTCGCACTGATCCCGGCTGTAACGAGGCTAGGCATCGAGAACGATATAGCTCTCGGCCGGATGCGTTACGAGGATGCAAACACGCTGTTTGCATTCGTCAATCTGACTTACAACATTTGATAACAATTGTTAAGTAACTACCCCTCCCGAATATGATCGTGCGATGGTCGGCGATTGTCGAATACCATCGAGTAACACGATTATTACGAATGGGAGGGGTTCGTGTTACTGAG
>SFMG01000063.1 GCA_004554455.1 Bacteroidales bacterium
CGTCAGAAGCGGCGGCAGCTTGAAGTCGTAGCGAGCCAGCTCCAGATTGGCCTCGGCCCTTGCGCGGCAGTCGTTCTTGGCCTTGCAGAAGCCGCACCACTCGCCGCAGAGGAAGTTACCGTCACCGGCGAAGGCCAGCTCTGCCGTGGGCTTCAGGACCTCGTCCGCCCATCGGTAGAGCTCCTCCTTGGAGAGGGTAAAGGTGCTGACGTTCTGGCGTCGGGGCTGATAGATCGTCATGGCAACCGTATCGATGTCGTAGATGTCATCGAACAGCTCCAGAGCACCGAGGCCGTAGCACTTCATCTGCGGGTTGTCCTCCGCCGAGACCAGGACGCCAAGCCCGTGCTTGTAGTCGATCACGTGCATGGTGCCGTCCGCGATCAAGATGGCATCGGAAGTCCCGAAGCCCTGTTCCACCCAGCGGGAGAAGTCCACCCGCTGTTCGATCAGGACGACCGGGTCCGCGCAGGTCTCCTTGGCGGCCTCCACCAACTCCAGGATGTAGGCGGCATAGCCGGTGGCGCAGTCGTCCATCTCCTGATTGAACCAGGTGAGGTTCTCGGTGGGGTCCTCGGCCTGCATGCCCAGCGCCTTCCGGAGCTTGTACTCGCAGAGCGCGTGGGCGTCGGTGCCTTCGGCGGCGTAGTCGCTGCCCTTGTCAGCGTAGCTCTCACAGAGCCGTGCCGATGGCGGGCAGTGGAGCCAGCGGTCCGAGGACGAAGCGGAGAGGAGCGCGTGTCCATTAGGTGGCATTGCCGATCACCTCCGCATCCTTCAGCAGGGCCTCATAGTGCTTAGGATCGACCTGTGAGAGCTTGGCTGCGCCATACTTCTGCAGGAGATCACGGACAGCGGCGGTGTGGCCAGCGCGGGACTTGTCCGCCAGCACGGCTCGAACCTGCTCCAAGGTCAATTCCGGTTTCTTCTCCGGCTGGGCCTCCGTGATCGGGGCTTCCTCAGCGTCACTGTTGAACTGCTGGGACAGCCAATTGGCGGCGTCAGTAATAGCGGCAGCAGCACTGCGGAGCTCTTCGATGGTCTGAGCCATATCGCTCATCTTGCTCATAGTGTTTTCCTCCTTCCTCGGGTTGTCTTTGTTTGGCAAGGGCAGCAAGCCTTCGCGCCATGCGGGCGGATACGAGGCTGATCGCGCCCAGCACCAAGATTTCTTCAGCTGCGATGTTGCTGCCTCTGCGGTTACCGTGATCCATGTCGTCTCACCTCCGTTTCTGCAAGGCCGGTGTCGTTGCCTTACACTTTCCACTGGAGATGAACGGCGGATTTGAGCGGAGGAAAATTCAAAAAAAGAAAAAAGCCTCCTGACCCTCGGAAAGCGGACAGTCAGGAGGCTGAAAAGAGCACCTACCGGAGTAGATGCTCTTGATGTGCGAGTATTCAATTCAAATTGTCAGCATCAGAGTTGCTGGAACATATCCTGTGCGTAGTCTTTGATATCCCTCGGATTCACCATGTTGTACTTTGCCTTCACTGCATTAAAATACGCGCCAATTACTGATTTCTCAATAATCCTGTCAGAGGGGGCGGAATCGGGCAGGTCGCCTCTGGTCGTGAGCCAAGGAGCTTCATTGTGGGTAAAGCGCTCCAGAATTTTACCACTGTAGCAGCAGATGTTATTGATCACGCTATCACAGATGGCTTTTTCACTCGCCGAAAAAACAGAAGTATCAAAAGTGGTCGTTTTTTCAATCGGGTCAAAGCGATAATCGCGATAACGGAAATAGATGTCTCTGTATACAGGACCATGCGTCCACGCCTGACAGTCTTCAGAAAAGAGGAAAGTCCTGTAGAAAGCGAAATGGAATCCCTGAATATAGTAGAGCGCTTTCTGGAGCGCCAGAGGAGTAATGTCCTCACATTGATACAACAGATATTGGATCACTGTATTGATTTTGCTGTTCGATGGAACATCGACAGAGAGCAAAGCGTCCACGGCCCGTCGTGTTTTCTCATAGGTGCGCTGGGATTTCAGGTTCGCTTTGTTTGCTTCCAGCAGTTCCGAATAAAACTGTGGTTCATTATAGATGCGCTGCAGGATATCAGAATACTGCCTCGTTGGAATATCTCCGTCGCAATATCGGGAGAAGGTCAGTTCTCCCCAGCCGAGAAGCAGGGACAGCGGTCTTTTCCCAATGTCATACTTCTCCGGGATGGCACAAATCACGTCAAGCGATACGATACCGTTTTCCTCTCGAAATACATTGTAAAGGGACCGCAGGTTGTCATCGGAAATCTCTGGAACAAAGACGAGGTTTCCGCAATCCGCGCAACGGGCTTCTGTTCCGGTATAGTGATACTCTTT
>SFMG01000064.1 GCA_004554455.1 Bacteroidales bacterium
GCGGCGTGAATGTGGCGGACTACACTTTCCAGTGGCTTGCGAACTACGGTGCCGTGCACCTGACCGGCTTCCACCGGGAGGATGTGACATACTCGTCCGTGGACCTGTATCCGTCGGCAAGCTCGGTGACGCGGCAGAACCTCTCCAAGGTCGGATCTCCGGTATACGCCAAGCTCGTGCTCTTCAGTGATGTCAATACATCGGTGACACCGGTCTACGACTACTACTCCGAAGGCGAGTACCTCTATCAGCTGCTCTGGGGCACGAAGTGGGAATAGCCCGTCCTGATACCATGATAAAAGCCACCTCTGAGATGCTTCTTCAGAGGTGGCTTTCGCTGTTTCAATCTATCGGTCTATCTCGTCACTCTTGCACAGAGAACGGTCGTGTATCCGATTTCGTTCTGCGGGGAACTTGGCGTTATGGCCTTCCGTGTTCTCCACGTTCGGCTGGAGGACGGCCTTCCTGCCGGTGATAAATGAGGCGTCACGGATATCGTAGCGGGTGAACTCCCACCCTTCCCTGTAGTCGGGGTCGAACCAGTCCTTCATGTCCCCCGCTGCGGTGTTGTAAGCCCAGAGACGTGCTATCATCCTCCATGAGGTGTTTGACGGCACAAGGTCGACGATCTCGACCTCATAGGGCTCATCATAGTCCAGGTCGCTGAAGTAGACCATGTCACTGCTGTAGCGCTCCGTCGTCCATCCGGCTGGATAGTCGTCAGCGAAAGGACCGGGGAGGCTGCTGTCGGCCTTCACGACGAACTCCCTGCCGTTCACCTTCATCAGCAGGCCCTCCAGTTCGATGGCTTCACGTGCCTCGATGCGGAAGGACTTCTCCTCCCCGGCGTTCCAGACACGTATGTCCGCCTTTCCGTCGGAACGGTAAACAATGGTGTATTCGGCCGGATCTTCGGTACGTTCCACCGATACGACTGACGGATCGGACGAGGAGACGTTGACTCCGTTGAAGGCGGCATCGTCGCTCTCCGCCCGCAGCGTGACGGTGTTCCATGCGGTCACCACCGGCGGCTCGTCCTGAGGCAGGACGTAGGTGTAGTCCATGTAACATCTCTTCTCCATGATGCCTACGCTGAAGGAGGCCGCAGCGAAGTCCATCTCCTGAGGGTTCGACGGAATCTCCTTGCTGCAGGAGAGAACCGTCAGGACAGGAAGAAGGAAGAGAGCCAGGGTGTTTTTTCTTGTTGTCTTCATTCTGGTGTCTTTCTATAGATTAATACTCAAATTACTGGAATTAGTTTCACAAATGGCTGGATTCCCGGTACGAACTCACAGCTCGAACCCTATCCTGAACCGTATCTCCGGCCTGAGCCTCTCACGGAAGCTCTCGTGGGTAGGCACCAGGACGGTCCTTATGTCCGGTCCCTTCACGGCTGTGGCGTAGTTCGTTACGGTCCCGTCAGCTCCCCTCACATCCACTCCGTGGGATACCTGGCAGACGCCGGCAGTCACGCCGAAGTAGAGGCGGTTGCCTCTCTCGATACGGACCGATACACCCGCGGTCAGTGCCGCAACGAGGCCCTTGCGGTAGTACATGTCCGGGTTGCCGTATTCGACGTAGCGGCAGTCCAGGGTATGGAACGGCTCGTCGGCGACCCTCACGACCTCTTCGGACAGGAAGCTTCTTGCAGCGAGCGACCAGCCGAGGTCAAGGTTAAGGTACGGCGATACGGCCCTGTCGAGGATGTCGTAGCGCAGCCTCATGTAGAGCGGGAAGCTGTAGGCTCCCGACTTGATGACGCACGAGGCCGTCACCCCGGCGCCGATGGCCAGGTGGCTGTTCACCCTCCATCCCAGGACCGCGTCGGCGGCGTAGTCCGTCTGCTGGAGGGTCTTCGATCCGTCTCCCAGAGGGCTGTCCAGAAGCAGGTTCCCCGAGGAGAGGGAGATGTCCGTCCAGAGCCCCGCTCCGCGGGACTGGGCAGACAGGGTGATACCGCACAGAGGCAGCATCACCATGAGCATGATTGCTGTCTTTCTCATATAAGAGTTATTTAAGGTTGAACGTCTAGTCCGGAGTCTGGCCGACGCAGATCGCGGCGACAAGGAGTATGACGCCGAATATGGCCTTCACGACCCCGAAAATGAACTTTAAGATCCCCACAATAAATCCCTTCATCACAAAATTAATTTGAATTGTTCCACTTGGGAGGACTACAGAACCCCGTCCTCCTCTTCAAACGACCTGTACCCGTCCACAGCAGCCTTGAGCATATCCATTGACAGTTCCGCCTGGTAGATGGACTCCTCGAGGTTACCCCTTATCTCCCCTTCGTCCGGAGCGTCACCAACGGCATCCATCAGAAGGCACTGGTAGCTGTCGCACAGCCCGATGCACTCCTGTATGCCGGCCTCGACGAAGAGCGCATCCTCTACCAGGGAAAGGGATGTCTCCGCCTCGCGCTTCGCGTCGCTCAGGGCATTGCGCGACTCAATGGAAGACTTGTCGGACATCCTTCTCATGGCCTTCTCCACGGAGCTCAGGTACCGGGTCCCGGCTTCCGCCGCCCTTCCCATCCGCTGCTCGAATCGT
>SFMG01000013.1 GCA_004554455.1 Bacteroidales bacterium
AACCATTCTCCTTTGCGGCAGCGAAGAATAGAATCGGACGCGGACCTCGTTGCCGCTACGACCACTGCAGGCGGAACCATTCTCCTTTGCGGCAGCGAAGAATAGAATCGGACACGGACCTCGTTGCCGCTACGACCACTGCAGGCGGAACCATTCTCCTTTGCGGCAGCGAAGAATAGAATCGGACGCGGACATCGTTGCCGCTACGACCACTGCAGGCGGAACTTTTCTCCGCTGCATCGATTCGCAAGTCTTGGCCTGAAATCCGGAATCGCTGCAAAAAGAGGGTGTAATCGGGGAAAAGCTTGCATCAATTCCCAAGTCTGGGCTTGAAATCAAGAATCGATGCACGAAAGAGGGGGTAAACCGGGAAATCCTTGCATCGATTCGCAAGTTTGGTCCTGAAATCAAGAATCGATGCACGCAAAAGGATGTTTCCGGGGTAAACCTTGCATCGATTCGCAAGTCTGGGCTTGAAATCAAGAATCGATGCACGCAAGATGGTGTAAACGGGGAAATCCTTGCAACGATTCGCAAGTTTGACCCTGAAATCAAGAATCGATGCACGAAAGAGGGGGTAAACCGGGAAAAGCTTGCATCGATTTCCAAGTCTGGGCTTGAAATCAAGAATCGATGCACGCAAAAGGGTATAAACCGGGAAAAGCTTGCATCGATTTCCAAGTCTGGGCTTGAAATCAAGAATCGATGCACGCAAAAGGATGTTTCCGGGGTAAACCTTGCATCGATTCGCAAGTTTGGCCCTGAAATCAAGAATCGATGCACGTAAAAGAATGTTTCCGGGGTAAACCTTGCATCGATTCTTAAGTCTGGGCTTGAAATCAAGAATCGATGCACGCAAGAGGGCCAATCCCGGGCATTCCTTGCAGCGATTCCCAAGTTTAGCCCCAGAATTAGCAATCACTGCAGCGCCAGATCCCTTTCCTTGGATATCGCTGCAGCCAAATGGAGTGAGGCATTGTACCGCGGCCGAGGAATGCCGGATGGGCAGGGACTTCGGACGGCGTAGCCGCCCGTGGCTTCGTGAACGGGAGGGGCCTGCCGCGCAGCGGTGGGAAGGAAAGCACCGCAGGTGCGCACCGGTCCGAAGTCCCTGCCCGCAGGCAGACTCGGACGCGGGAACACGGCCCCTGCCCGCAGGCAGACTCGGACGCGGAGACAGTTCAAACCCCGCAGGCAGGCTCGGCAAGGACCAGTCAGACGAGCCAGAAGGGCAGGTCGCTGGAAGGGAGCCGGAGTTTTTTGATTTGGAGATTACTTGCTAATATGCGCGGCAAAAAAGGCCTTATGATTGCAGCGTATATCAGAGTCAGTACCGACAAGCAGAATCTTGCGAACCAGAAAGAAGAAATCCAGCGTTTCGCCCGGGAACAGGGAATGGAAATAGACGTATGGGTAAAGGAAACCATCAGCGGGAAGACGCCCAGCGGGAAGAGAAAGCTGGGCTGGCTGATGAGGAAAGTCAGGAAAGGAGACACACTAATCGTAAGCGAAATATCCCGCCTGAGCCGCTCCCTTACAGAGATAATGGAGATAATGGGCAAATGCCTGGAGAAAAACATAAGGCTCTACACGGTGAAGGAGCGCTACAGCTTCGATGACAGCATCAACAGCAAGGTGCTCTGCTTCGCCTTCGGGCTTGTGGCAGAGATAGAAAGGAATCTCATATCGATGAGGACGAAAGAAGCCCTCGCCGTAAAACGGAGCGAGGGCGTCATTCTCGGGCGAAGAAAAACGCGATATATGCAGGGAACTGGGAGTTTCCAGAAACACCTGGTACCGCTACCTCAAACTCAGTGCTCTGTCGGATAAGGAAAAGGCAGCAGACTTGAGAAACCTCCGTCATTGTAGAGATTCTGCAGAGTGACTTTCCTGGTGAGGTCGGAGAAAAGGGTCACAACGTAGTCGGCGCAGTCCTCAGCGCTGGCATTGCCGAGCGGAGAGATGGAATCGACATAGTCATACATCTGACGCAGACCGCTAATGCCCTGCCCGGCAGTAGTCATGGTCGGAGACTGGGAAACAGTGTTGACACGCACTCCTTTCTCACGGCCGTATATCATTCCGAAATTGCGCATAATGGACTGGAGCATAGCCTTGGCGTCAGCCATATCCCCATAACCCGGCATGGCGCGGTCTCCCGCAATATAGGTAAGCGCGACTATGGAGCCGCCTCTGTTCAGAGCATCCTTCTTGTAAAGGGTCTGGAGCAACTTGTGGAAAGAGAGGGCGGAGATGTCCACGGTCTTCTGGAAGAAATCGTAGCTGAGGTCATCATAGCTGCGGCCCTTGCGTATGTTTGGGGACATGCCTATGGAATGGAGGACGAAGTCGAACTTGCCGCCGAAGTGTTCGAGACTGGCATCCACGAGATGTTCCAAATCCTCGACCGAAGTGGCGTCGGCCGGAACGAGAAGGCTGCCCGTCTTTTCGGCAAGCTTGTCGAGAGTTCCGAGTCTGAGAGAGAGGGCGGTGTTGGTGAGTACCAGTTCAGCGCCTTCCTCATAGGCCTTTTCGGCCACTTTCCAGGCAATGGACTGCTCGTTCATCGCGCCGGTGATTATTCCCTTCTTGCCTTTCAGCAGATTGTAAGCCATATTTTCGAATTTAAATTTTGTTGTATCAGTTGCGCATGTGGGCGCTGCAGTTTATGGTCTCGCCCGTGATGTAGGACGAGAGCTCCGAAGCCAGGAAGAGGGCCACGTTGGCCACATCCTCCGGCAACCCGGCCCTCTTGAGCAGGGTGTCCTGAATCCACATATCCTTGAGATTGTCAGGGAGACGGGAGGTCATTTCAGTGAGTATGAAGCCGGGCGCGATGCAGTTGGCGCGCACTCCCCTGGCCCCGAGTTCCTTGGCAACGGACATTGTCAGTCCTATCACGCCTGCCTTCGAGGCCGCATAATTGCACTGGCCGGCATTGCCGCCAATACCCACTACCGAGGAGATGTTGATTATGGAACCGCTCCTGCGGCGCATCATAAGTGCGCCTGCATGACGGCAGTAGTTGAATACGGATTTAAGGTTTGCGTTGATGACCGTGTCCCATTGCTGTTCATCCATACGTATGAGCAGGGAATCGCGCGTTACTCCGGCATTGTTCACCAATATGTCCAATCCTCCAAGGAAAGCGTCCGCTGCAGCGACCGTCTCCCCGGCGGCATTGAAGTCGGAGGCGTCGGACTGATAGCACACAGCCCTGCGTCCCATTGCGCATATCTCGGCCACGACTGCATCCGCCTCCTCTTTGCGGCTGAAAAAGGTGATGGCCACGTCTGCGCCTTCCGAAGCGAATTTCAGGGCTATTGCCCTGCCTATGCCGCGGCTGCCCCCGGTAACCAGGGCGTGTTTACCATCAAGAAGTCCCATATCTAATCTTCAGTTTTCGTAAGCATAAACGAAAGGCGTCCGCTGACACAGAGCTCGCCGTTCACCTTGGCCCTGGCCTCGACCTCTATGAGGGGGCCGTGCCTGTTGACCACACGCGACTCGGTCACTACAGTATCCCCCGCTCTCACACTGCGTTTGAAGCGCACGTTGTTGAGTCCGGCATAGAGGGCGAGATGGCCCTTTAACAAGTCCTGCATCAGAAGCACGCTGCCCTGAGCCATTATTTCACAAAGGATGACACCGGGAACAATGGGGTTGCCGGGGAAGTGTCCGCGGAGGAAGAATTCGTCTTCCCGAATGGTGTAGGATGATTTTGCGACACCATCAACAAGTTCCGATTCATCGATAAGAAGCATAGGCTCTCTGTGAGGCAGGATTGCCTTAAGTTCTTCTCTATTCATTTTGGTAGGTTTAGATTTTTCCCGAAAGTTAGTTTATTCTTTGAATTTACGCAAGCATACGGAAGCGTTATGACCGCCGAATCCGAGTGAATTCGACACGGCTATGTCAAGCTCGCGCTTCTTTGCCTTCAGTGGTGTGTAGTCCAGGCAACATTCCGGATCCGCTTCCCTTAGTCCTATGGTCGGAGGCACTATGCCGTCCCTGAGGGCGAGGGCTGAGAATATGAGTTCCACAGCTCCGGCTGCGCCCAGCATGTGACCTGTCATGGATTTGGTGGAGGATATGCTGGCCCTCGCCGCCTCTTCTTCGCCGAGCGCGAGTATGATGGCCTTGGTTTCCGCCTTGTCGTTCAGTGGGGTACCGGTGCCGTGGGCATTTATATAGAGATTCTCGCCCGGACGGTAACCACCCTCTTCGAGAGCCTCCCGTATAGCGGCAGCAGTGGTACTGCCGTCTGGACGCGGAGCCGTGTAATGATATGCGTCGCAGCTGTTGCCATAGCCGCAGACCTCGGCGATGATGCGGGCTCCCCTCGCCCTAGCGTGTTCATATTCCTCGAGTACGAGTACCCCGGCACCCTCCGCCATCACGAAGCCCTTGCGGCGCGCGTCGAACGGGAGGCAGGCCATCAGGGGATCTTCGGCGGTGCTGAGAGCCCTGCTGTTCGCGAAGCCGCCTATGGACAGAGGATGGATCGCAGCCTCGGCGCCGCCGCTTATTATGGCGTCCGCACGGCCGTCCCTTACGGCGATATAGGCTTCGCCGACAGAGTTGGTGCTGGATGCGCAGGCTGCCACCGTGCTGAGGTTCACGCCCCTGGCGTCGAAGCGTATGGCGCAGTTGCCGCTGGCCATGTTCCCTATCATCATAGGTATGAAAAGAGGAGACACCCTCCTGGCGCCGCCTTCCATATATACCTTGGTCTGGTTCACGAAAGTCTGCAGGCCGCCTATGCCGGAGCCGATATATACCCCGAGCCTGTCGGCAGCTATGTTCTCGCCACTGACAAGGCCGCTGCCGGCCATCGCCTCAAGGGCTGCTGCGACGGCATATTGGCAGTATATGTCGTAGTGGCGCACGTCCGCAGCTGAAAGTCCTGCCGCAAGGGGGTCGAAACCCTTCACCTGGCCTGCGACGCTGATGGGCAGGTCCTCGCCCTCGAAGCCGCGTATGGCATCGATTCCGCATTTGCCGGCGATGGCTGCGGACCAGTTTGAACCAATGTCGTTCCCGAGCGGAGTGACCGCTCCGAGACCCGTTATGACTACTCTTCTTTTCATTTTGACTATATTTGCATTAAATTTAACGAACTATGACTGCCCCGAAGTCCTTCATCAAGAGAAGATTCCTGACCTTTACTGTGGCTTTCGAGATTGTATTCTCCATTGCCTTCCTGATTCTCTACAAACCCCTTTCTAACACTTTCTGGCTGGCCCTGAGCCCGAGGGGCACCTTCATCCGTACCGCCCTCTTCTACCTGTCGGTGCTGGCTCTGACCATTGTTTCCAAGGTCCTGCTCGGCGCGGTGGAGAAGCGCATGGAGCTCTCCGTGACACAGATGACCCTCTGGCACCTAGGCGAATTCGCCTGCATATCGGGCATTTACATCGCCTTCACCTATGCATTCCACCTTGCTCCGGCCACGGGCCAGGCCCAGATGTTCATACGGGCATTCCTCTGCGTGGGAGTCATTCTCTTCATTCCCTACCTCATCTGCCTGCTGCTGGCCGTCATCAAGGATGACAGGGAGGAAATCAGACTGCTGAAGCTGAACAATCCCCTGACCCCTGTCCCGGCCGACACTCCCATAATCAATCTCTACGACCATTCCGGCGTACTCAGGATTTCCGCATCCCAGGAGGACATAGTCTATGTCGAGTCCCAGGACAATTACGTGAACATCCACTACCGGGGCGACGACAAGCTTATGAGCTACCTGCTCCGCTGCAGCACCGCCGAGATAGAGGAAGCCCTGAAGGGCAGCCCCATCGTTCGCTGCCACAGGTCCTATCTGGTGAACCTGAACCGCATCAAGGTACTCAAGCACGGAAAGAGCCGCGCCACCATTGTCCTTTCCGACAAGGACGGGACCGAAATCCCTGTGTCAAAGAGCTATTACAAGATTCTCCTGGAGGCTCTGACCCCCGGGCAGATTGTCAGGAGTACAAGAAACGCCTGATACTGCCCTTGGGAGTCTTTGAGAACGGCTCAAGCCTCAGCTCGAAACTGTTCACTGCCTCGTAGGCCGGAAGCCTGCGGTTAAGAATCTCTATGTTTGCAGCCATTATGCTCTGGAAGCTGCCTCCGTCTATGCCTGCCGTTTCCGCCTTCTGCATATCCGGAACTATTATCGCATGCAGCTGGCTGCCTCTCTGTACCACGACCGATTCGGCGACGTAGGCGAGGCCGTTCAGCAGGGTTTCGATTTCTTCTGGATATATGTTCTGCCCGTTTGCCGAGAGCAGCATATTCTTGCAGCGGCCCATAAGGAAGAGGGTGCGGTCGTCGTCGATCACGCCTATGTCGCCGGTACGGAAATAACCGTCCTCCGTGAAGCAGGCCGCAGTCGCCTCGGGGTTGTTGTAGTAGCCGGAGAAGACGCAGGGTCCCTTGAGTTGGAACTCGCCGGGGCAGTTTTTCTCGTCCGGGGAATCGATGCGTACATCCAGGTCGTATATGCACTCTCCGCAGGAACGGGCCTTGTAGCTGCCCAGCTTGCCTATGGCCAGCAGAGGGGCACATTCGCTCATGCCGTAACCGGTGATGAAAGGGAGCCGGAGCTTGAAGGCGAGCAGGGACTCGATCTCCGGGGCTATCGCTGCGCCGCCTGTAACGAAGACCTTGATATTGCCTCCCAGGGCATTGAGTATCCTGTCCCTCAGCATTGCACTGTACTCGGGATGCTGTTCGTAGGCATCGAGCTTTGCCTTGCCCTCGGCGCTGTGGATTTCGCTGCCGACGGTGTATTCGACGAATTTGTTGAGCACCAGCGGAACGGCGAAGAAGATCTTGGGTTTGTATTCCTGCATTATGGCTTCCACGTTCACAGGCACAGGCATCTTGCAGAGTATGACCACGTGCATTCCCAGACACATAGGCGTGACCAGATCGCAGGTAAGGCCGAAGATGTGGCTGTAAGGGAGTATGCTCACATAGTTTTCTCCCCTGCCGTAAGGCGCCAGTTCGGAGAAGCGCTCGACGTTCCAGCTGAAATTGCGTATGGTGAGCATTACGCCCTTCGGGCTGCCGGTGGAGCCGGAGGTGTACATTATGGCGCATACGTCGTCCATGCCGAAGCGGTCATAGTTCACGTCGGCGATGGTGAAGCCCTGCGGATAACGCTCCGCGAAGAGCTGGTCGAGGCCGGCATATATCTCCGAAAAATCGCCCCTGGAAGCGAGTATTTCCATGCTGTCGATGTCTATTGCAGCTACGAGTGCCGGCATAGCGTCGAAGTCCATTGAGGAGAAATTGTTCTTTTCCGTATATAATATGCGGCTGTCGGAATGATTTACCAGGCTCTGGGTGTCGGCAGGGAGGAAGGCGTTGTAGAGCTGGACGCTCACGTATCCTCCGCTGACTGCGGCAAGGAATACCTCAGCCCAGTGGCTGCTGCTCTTTGCGTTGATAGCTACCTTGTCGGAAGGGAGCAGGCCGGCCTTCTCCCAGAGCAGATGCAGTTTCGCGATTTTGGTTGCCAGGACAGAATAGTTCTCCGTCGAAACACGGAAGTCGGAAAGCGCGGGAGAATCCCAGTACTGCTTTACCGAAGCTTCGAAAAGTCTGTTGATTTTTTCCATTCTTTGTCTGCTTTTCGGCAAAGATATATCAAGGAAAGGCCTGGAGGCGGTCTGCAGGGGCTCCCGAGGGGCGAAGGGGCGGGTATTTTTGGCGAACGGCACCTAATTGTGGCAGATTGGAACTGAAGTTTGTATATTTGCAGGCCCTTATCTGAGTGAAGAAATGGAAACGACAAAAGGCCGCTTTGCCCCCTCCCCCAGCGGAAGGATGCATCTGGGAAATATGTTCTGCGCCCTGCTTTCCTGGCTCTCGGCGAAAAGCCGTGGCGGGAAATGGCTGCTGCGCATAGAAGACCTGGACCCGGGACGCAGCCGCTACGAATATGCCCGGCTGATAGAGGACGACCTGCACTGGCTCGGACTGGACTGGGACGAAGGAGGCATCGATGCGGACGGAGGCAGCTATTGCCAGAGCCGGCGCGGAGATATATACGAAAGGGAACTCGGACGCCTGATGCAGACCGGCCTCGTATATCCCTGCCGCTGCACCCGTGCCGACATTATGGCGACCCAGGCCCCGCATCTGAGCGACGGGCATATAGTCTATTCGGGCAAATGCAGGCCGGCAGGCATAGAGGACGCGGGCAGAGAGGGCCATACCTCTTATATATATGACTGGAAAGGCGGAGAGCGCGCGGCAGCGGCGAGGATTTTCGTCAGCGGAGGAGATATATGCTTCGACGACGGCCACTACGGTCCGCAATGCATAGACCCGTCCCGGCTTTGCGGCGATTTCGTACTTCGCAGGGCCGACAATGCCTGGGCATATCAGTTCGCGGTGGTCGTGGACGACGCGCTTATGGGCGTGGACGAAGTGGTGCGTGGACGCGACCTGCTCGCATCGGCGGCGCAGCAGATATATCTCTACCGCCTGCTGGGCTACAGGGAGCCCGCCTTCGCACATCTGCCGCTGCTCTGCAACGAAAAGGGCGAGAGATTGTGCAAGCGCGACCGCAGTCTGGATATGGGGGAACTGAGGAAAACGCATTCCGCGGAAGAAATCACAGGCCTGCTGGGCTGCCTTGCCGGACTTACGGAAAAGGCGGAAGCCTGCAGCCCCGCCTCGCTCGTTTCTCTGTTCGACTGGAAGAAAGTCCCTCTCGGGGACATAAGGATCAGTCCCGGGACTCTTCCGGAGCTTTAGAGGCGGCTGAGTTCCCGGAACGCTTGTGCCAGCGGTCCAGGGCGAGCTGCTGCATATCCACTACCGCATCCCTCTCATCCACGATTTCGTTGCCGAGTATGGTCTCGATGAGGTCCTCCATAGTGATGATGCCCTGGAAGGCGCCGTACTCGTCGATTATGATGGCGATCTGTTCCTTCTTCTCCAGCATCCTGTCCCAGACCAGCGAGAGTGAACTGTCCATAGGGAAGGCCTCCACGTCGCGGCGTATGTCGCGCAGCTTTACGTTGAACTTGTCCTCAGCCATGAGCTGAAGGGCCTCGACGCGAAGTATGTATCCGGAAATATATTCGCTGCTGTCAGCATAGACAGGTATGCGGCTGTGGTGGTAGAAGCGTCTGTCACGGCAGAAGTCCCTGACGGTCATGGACTCAGGGGCGACTTCCGACACGACCCTCGGGGTCATTGCGTCGGTGACGTCAATGTCGTCCATATTGATGACGTTCTGGATTATCTCGTTCTCATCCTCGTCCAGCTCGCCCGACTCCTCGGCCACGTCGGCCATCGCTCCCACCTCTTCCCTGGAAACCGGGGTCTCGGAAGATTTCGGAGTGATGAGCTTCTGAATGAACTCGACGGTGACGACGATGGGGAAAAGAATGAAGATCATCACCCTGATGGCGCCGGC
This sequence comes from Bacteroidales bacterium, assembly GCA_004554455.1. Taxonomy (GTDB): domain Bacteria; phylum Bacteroidota; class Bacteroidia; order Bacteroidales; family UBA932; genus Cryptobacteroides. The sequence continues at coordinate 9,422 of SFMG01000013.1, forward strand.
GGTAAAGCCCAGGAGGGCCTTGCAATGGGTGGTGCCTATGGTCTTGGGGATGATTTCGGCGAACACGAGGATCAGCACGGTGGTGATGGCGCTGACAAGTCCGAAGAATTCGCTGCCGAATACTATGGTGGCCTGGCTGCCGACTCCTGCCGCGCCTATGGTGTTGGCTATCGTGTTCAGAGAGAGTATTGCCGCCAGGGGCCTGGAGGTGTTGCGCTTGTAGCCGCTCATTCTGACGGCGGGCTTGTAGCCCTCCTCCTCACGCAAAGTCACATAGGAGACCGGGACGCTCATCAGGCTGGCCTCGAGTATGGAACAGAGGAAAGATACCGCAATGGTAGCGAGGAGGAAGAATATGAGTAGTGCCACTTATCTTACTATTAACGTTTGTGCGCAAATTTAGGAATATTCTTGTAGTTTTTGGACGGAATACACGTCTTTTATGTAACTTAGCGACAATTAAGTCTAAATACTATGGAAATAGCTGCCTGGATCATTTGGGTATCGATAGCCCTCATCTGCATCATCATCGAAATCTTTACTGCCGGATTTGCTGTAATGTGCTTCTCATTCGGAGCTGCGGCCGCAGCGATAGGAGACGCCTGCTCGCTTGGAATTGGCTGGCAGCTGCTGCTCTTCGCAGTGTTCAGCGGCCTGGCCCTCGCCTTCGTGAGGCCGGCGGTAATCAAGGCCTTCTACAAGAAGGACAAGGAGGTCAAGACCAACGTGGACGCCATTATCGGGCGCAAGGGACGCGTCAGCGAAGCCATATCCGCAGGCAGCGGAAGGGTTGCGCTGGACGGCGACGACTGGAAGGCGGTGTCCGTGGACGGCAGCGACATAGCCAAGGGCGAAGAGGTGGAGATACTCTCCCGTGACGGCCTTACCGTCAGCGTCAGGGCCCTCAGGACAAGCAAAGAAGAATAAACCTTATTCATAGCATTATGAGCATTTCAACTACAATCATTGTCGGGATTATCGTTCTCATAGTGATAATCTTCGTCCTCCGCGGCGTAAGGATCATCCCTCAGGCAGAGACCTGGGTGATCGAAAGGCTCGGAAAGTACAACAGGACCCTCGAGTCCGGAATCAACATCATCTGGCCTATCATAGACCGCCCGAGGGTGATACACACCCGTCACACCATAGTTGACGTGGATGGCAACACCTATGTGCGCAACCGCACCACCTGCAAGATCGACCTCAGGGAGCAGGTCTATGACTTCCCTAAGCAGAGCGTGATCACCAAGGATAACGTGACCACCACTATCAATGCCCTGCTCTACTTCCAGATCATCGACCCTGTAAAGGCCGTATATGAAATCGACAACCTCCCGAACGCAATCGAGAAACTCACCCAGACAACTCTGAGAAACGTGATAGGAGAACTCGAGCTCGATGAGACCCTCACCTCCCGCGACACGATCAACTCCAAGCTCCGCGCCGTCCTCGACGAGGCTTCCAACAAGTGGGGCGTAAAGGTCACCCGTGTCGAACTCCAGGACATCACCCCTCCTAACTCCGTGCGCGACGCGATGGAGCGCCAGATGCAGGCTGAGCGTGAAAGACGTGCCCAGGTGCTCAAGGCCACGGGCGACAAGGAGGCACTCATCCTCGAGTCCGAGGGTAAGAAAGCGGCTCTCATCAACCAGGCAGAGGCTGACAAGCAGACCAAGATTCTCGCTGCCGAGGGTGAGGCTAATTCCAGGATAATCAAGGCCAAGGCAGAGGCAGAGGCGATTGCCAAGATCAACGAGGCCCTCGCCAACAGCGGAATGGACCCTGCCAACTATATGCTGGCTGAGAAATATATCAACACCCTGAAGGAAATGGCGAGCGGTCAGGACAGCAAGACCGTATATATGCCTTACGAGGCCTCATCGATGCTGGGCTCGATAGGCTGCTTCAAGGATATGTTCCAGAAATAGAGAAAGGAGGGCGCTTTGCCCTCCTTCAATATAGTTCAGAGACTAGGGGCCGGGGATTATTCTCCGGCCTCTTCTTTTGCCTTGTCGGCTTCCCTGGAGATAGAGCTCTCGTCGAGCATACGGCAGTTTCCGTTGAATTCGGAATCGAGTTCCACGATGAGCTTGCGTATGTTCAGATTGCCCTTGACCTTGCAGGATTCCTTGAGCGCAAGCACTTCCTTCACAAAGACATTGCCCTCAAGATTGCCGTAGATGTCCATATTGGCGCATATCACATCGCCCTTGACACAGGCCTTCTCGCCTATCACCACCTTTCCGGCAGAAACGAGCTTGCCCTCGAAATTACCATCCAGACGGATGTCATACGGAGAATTGATCTCACCCTTGATTGAAGTTCCCTCAGAAATGCGGCTGACGGAATTCACATTGTTGTGTATTACTTCTGTTTTACTCATAATCAATGGTTTAGGATTTCAGGTTTTCGCTTAAAGACCACGTCCGTGGCAATTCTTGTACTTGAGGCCGGAACCGCACGGGCACGGTTCGTTGCGGCCCACCTGCATTTCCTTGCGCACAGGCATCTTGCTCTTTGGCTCGCCTCCGTTGGTGACAAGGTCGCTGCGGGAAGTGGTCATACGGCTCATATCCGTCTTGCGTGTTTCAGCCTGGCGTGGAGCCTGAGGCTGGTCGGTGCGCAGATAAAGCTGGGCACGGAGCAGGAAGCTCAAAATATCCCTGTTCAGGGATTCAAGCATTGAGCGGAAGAGGTTGAAGGACTCGAATTTGTAGATGAGTATAGGATCCTTCTGCTCGTATGAGGCGTTCTGCACGGACTGCTTGAGACTGTCCATCTCACGGAGGTGCTCCTTCCAATGCTCGTCAATCTGGTAGAGGGTGATGGACTTGGCAATGTAACGGGCGATCTCCTTGCCCTCCGACTCGTATGCCTGCTTCAGAGGAACGCTTATGGTGGCCATCTTGCGGCCGTCGGAGATAGGAATGGCTATGTTCTGGTAGAGACTGCCCTGCTTCTCATATACATCCTTGATTACAGGCCAGGTCTTCTGTGCGAGGGCTTCCATCCTGCGGCTGTAAACAGCGTACATATTGTTGTACAGCGCTTCTGCCATCTGGGACGGCTTGGCGGATTCGAAGAATTCCTCGTCGAAGCCCGGCTCGATGGAAAGGGCTCCCATCATATATTCGGAGAAGGAGCGATAGTCGTACTGTTCTGCACTCTCCGCGAGTATCTGGGCGCTGTCCTGCATCATATTCATCACGTCGATCTCGATACGGTCTCCGATGAGGGCGTTGCGGCGCTTGGTGTAGATGACCTCACGCTGGGAGTTCATCACGTCGTCGTATTCGAGCAGGCGCTTACGTATGCCGAAGTTGTTCTCCTCGACCTTCTTCTGGGCACGTTCTATGGAGTTGGAAAGCATAGTGCTCTCGAGAGCTTCATTGTCCTGCATTCCAAGCTTGTCCACCACGGAGGCTATCCTCTCGGAACCGAACAGACGCATCAACTTGTCTTCCAATGAGATATAGAAAGTGGATGAACCCGGGTCACCCTGACGTCCGGCACGGCCGCGGAGCTGGCGGTCAACCCGTCGGGAGTCGTGACGCTCGGTGCCTATGATGGCCAGGCCTCCGGCCGCCTTCACTTCGTCGGAGAGCTTGATGTCGGTACCACGGCCGGCCATGTTGGTGGCTATGGTGACGGTGCTCTTCTGTCCGGCGTGCGCAACGACTTCGGCCTCGCGGGCGTGCTGCTTGGCATTGAGGACCTGATGCTGTATGCCGCGGATGCGGAGCATACGGCTAAGGAGTTCCGAGGTCTCCACGTCTGTGGTACCCACGAGCACAGGGCGCCCTTCGGCGGTGAGCTCGACTATCTTGTTTATGACGGCCTCGTACTTGGCCTTCTTGGTCTTGTAGATGAGGTCCTCGTTGTCGATGCGGGCAATAGGCCTGTTGGTCGGAATGACTATTACGTCCAGCTTGTAGATGGTCCAGAACTCACCCGCCTCGGTTTCGGCCGTACCGGTCATGCCGGCCAGCTTGTGGTACATACGGAAGTAGTTCTGCAGGGTGATGGTCGCGAAGGTCTGGGTCGCTGCCTCCACCTTTACGTTCTCCTTCGCCTCGACGGCCTGGTGGAGTCCGTCGCTCCAGCGGCGTCCCTCCATTATACGGCCGGTCTGCTCGTCCACAATCTTGACCTTGTTGTCATCGATCACATAATCGACGTCCTTCTCGAACATCGCGTATGCCTTGAGCAGCTGGTTTACGGTGTGGATGCGCTCGCTCTTGAGGGCGTAGTCGCCAAGTATCTCGTCCTTGCGGCTCTGCTTCTCGGCAGGAGTGAGGTCCTGTTTCTCCAGTTCGGCAATCATCGAGCCCACATCCGGCAGCACGAAGAAGTCCGCATCCGACACGGCGTTGGCGAGTATGTCGTTGCCGAGGTCGGTCATATCCACGGAATGCTGTTTTTCGTTGATCACGAAGTAGAGAGGGTCGGTGACGACGTGCATTTCCTTCTCGTTGTCCTGGATATAGAAGTTCTCGGTGTTCTGCAGGAGCACCTTGATGCCCGGCTCGCTGAGGTACTTTATGAGCGGCTTGTACTTAGGCAGACCCTTGTAGGCCCTGAACAGGAGCAGTCCACCTTCCTTCTCATTGCCTTCAGCAATCTTCTTCTTGGCATCGTTGAGTATGGTGTTGACGAGAGTGCGCTGTGAGGAGTAGAGTTTCTCGACATAAGGCTTGAACTCGAGGAAGCGCTGGTCGTCGCCCTTGGGAACAGGGCCGCTGATGATCAGAGGGGTACGTGCGTCGTCGATGAGCACGGAGTCGGCCTCATCGACTATGGCGTAATGGAGCTTGCGCTGCACGAGGTCCTGCTGGCGCACAGCCATATTGTCACGCAGGTAGTCGAAGCCGAACTCGTTGTTCGTTCCGAAGGTGATGTCGCAGGCATAGGCGCGGCGGCGTGCGTCGGAGTTCGGTTCGTGCTTGTCTATGCAGTCCACCGACAGGCCGTGGAACATGTACAGAGGGCCCATCCACTCGGAGTCTCGCTTGGAGAGGTAGTCATTGACGGTAACGACGTGGACTCCCTTTCCGCTGAGTGCGTTCAGGAATACAGGAAGGGTTGCCACGAGGGTCTTTCCTTCTCCGGTCGCCATCTCGGCTATATTTCCTTCGCGCTCCCTTTCCCCCTCTTTCTTCGCAGGGTTCTTGCGGCTGTAGGTCAGTACGGCGCCTCCGAATATCTGGCAGTCGTAGTGGACCATATCCCAGGTTATCTCGTTTCCTCCCGCCGTCCAGTGGTTCACCCATACGGCCTGGTCGCCTTCGATTCTTACGAAGTCATATTTCGTGGCGAGCTCACGGTCGAAGTCGCTTGCGGTGACTCTGATCTCGGGATTCTGCGCGAAGCGCCTGGCCGTGGATTTCATGATGGCGAAGGCCTCCGGCATTATCTCGTCGAGCACGTCTTCTATCTTGTCGTCGATGACCTTTACAAGTTTGTCGGATTCCCTGGCGAGCTTTTCCTTTTCCTCAGCAGGCAGATTGCCCGCCATCTGGTCCGCAATCTCGGCCACTCTCGCCTCGTCGGCGGCGATGCGCTCCCTGATAAGGGCCTTGAGCGCGGCGGAACGGGCGCGGAGCTCGTCATCCGAGAGCCGGTCTATGCTCTTGTATGCTTCTAGTGTTTTGGCCACAGCTGGACGGAAACGCTTTGCATCCCTGTCCGCTTTGGAGCCGAATATCTTTCTGAATATGCTGGCAGTTGACATAATTTGGATGTTTCTAATGCAATTCTGCAAATATAGCCATTTCTTGCGAAAATCTAAATCAGTTTCCCGGGATATCCGACTTTGGTATTTTGAAGATTGCTATATTTGCCGGGCGTATGGCAATCTTCAATTTATCAACGTAACTTACAGATGGAAAACGAAAACTACAAGCTTCCGGAGAATGCCGGAAGGGAACTCAAGGAGGGCGAAGAGTACAAGCCTCTCCTGCCTGCGGGAAGCAGTCCAAAGGAGGCGACCGTCTATTCGGTGCTGCTGGGCGTACTGATGACAGTAATCTTCTCGGCGGCAGCCGCTTATCTCGGGCTCAAGGTCGGACAGGTCTTCGAGGCCGCCATCCCTATCGCGATCATAGCAGTCGGGCTTTCCGGTCTGCTGCAGAAGAAGGGGGCGCTGGGACAGAACGTGATCATCCAGTCCATAGGAGCCTGCTCGGGAGCCATAGTGGCTGGTGCTATCTTCACCCTGCCGGCAATCTACATACTCGACCTGGAGGTCAGCTTCTGGCAGATGGCCCTTTCCTCCCTGCTCGGAGGTGTGCTGGGAATACTCTTCCTCATCCCATTCAGAAAGTATTTTGTCAAGGAAATGCACGGAAAGTATCCTTTCCCTGAAGCCACCGCAACCACCCAGGTACTGGTTAACGGAGAGGGCAACCGCAAAGGAGCCCTCACCCTGCTGATAAGCGGACTCGTGGGAGGACTCTATGACTTCCTCGTTTCCACCTTCGGCACCTGGTCCGAAACCATAAGTACCAGAATGACGGCCTGGGGCGCTGCATTGGCCGACAGCCACAAGCTTGTGGTCAAGAACAACACAGGCGCCGCCGTGCTCGGCCTGGGATATATAATTGGACTCAAATATTCGCTCATAATCTGCTGCGGAAGCTTCCTCGTATGGTTCGTACTCATCCCGCTCATAAACATTTTCGGAGGGGAAAGCGTCGTGGACCTGATGAACAGCGGTTCTATGGCCTCAATTGCCTCGATGAGCGCCGAAGAGATATTCTCCACCTATGCCAGACCGGTGGGCATAGGAGGCATAGCCACTGCCGGCATCATAGGCATACTCAAATCCTTCGGCGTGATAAAATCTGCTTTCGGGCTTGCAGTAAGCGAAATGAAGCGCAAGGACGGCAAGGAGACCAATGTGGAAAGGACCCAGAAGGACCTGCCTATGACCATCATAGTCTATGGCATAGCCATCACCATACTGCTGGCCTACGCCTTCTTCGTATTCGGCACTGCCTGCAACTGGTGGCAGGCTGTGATCGCCCTCCTGCTTGCGGCCGTAATCGCCTTCCTTTTCACCACGGTTGCCGCGAATGCGATAGCCATAGTGGGAAGCAACCCTGTCAGCGGAATGACCATAATGACCCTTATCCTTACCTCGCTGCTGCTCGTGGCAATGGGCGTAAATGGCAATCTCGGAATGGTTGCAGCCGTACTCATAGGCGGAGTGGTCTGTACAGCCCTCTCCGTGGCTGGAGCCTTCATCACCGACCTCAAGATAGGCTACTGGATAGGCACCACCCCGGCAAAGCAGGAAAGCTGGAAATTCCTCGGAACCATAGTGGCGGCCGTCACGGTATGCGGAGTGATGGCCATTCTCAACAAAACCTACGGCTTCTCAGGCGAGAATGCTCTCGTAGCCCCTCAGGCCAATGCAATGGCAGCCGTGATAGGCCCTATGATGAACGGTGGAAGCGCGCCTTGGGCACTCTATGGCCTGGGAGCGGTTATCGCCCTCATACTCAACTGGTGCGGCGTCCCGGCCCTCGCCTTCTGCCTGGGTATGTTCATTCCTCTCGAGCTCAACCTTCCGCTCCTCGTGGGCGGAGCCGTTTCCTGGTTCGTCAGCAGCCGCAGCAAGGATAAGGCCGTCAACGAGGCACGTCAGGAAAAGGGTACCCTCATCGCTTCCGGCCTCATAGCCGGAGGTGCACTTATGGGCGTGGTCAGCGCAATTCTCAAATTCGCGAACGTGGACCTCTTCCTCTATGACTGGAACGGAAGTCACGGAGAAGTGATGGCCATCTTCCCTTACCTGGCCCTCATTATCTTCGTCATAAGCTACTCAATGCATCTGGACAGGAAGAAAGACTAGCTTTCATCTGACCCTGCCCCAGAGGCATTCGAATATCCTGTTACCCTGGCCGTAAACATCCACGGCCGGGGTAATTTCCGTATTGACGTCCTCGAAAAGAAGAAGGCGGGCGTATGCCGTGGGATACAGGTCCAGACTGCGGCATACAGACCCGTCAGCGGGATTCAGGAAGCCGCTCAGGTTTGCCGCCGCATAGCGGGCAAGGAACTCTGGGCCATATCCCTCAGGATCCACCCCGCTGCTTACTTCGAGCTCCACGTCGGCAGGGTCCGGATAAGGGAAGAAGAGCCTGTTCTCAGCTCCCAGGGAGAGCTGGGCCTTCACGCCCGTATCGCTGTTGAAAATACTGCCGAATATATCTTCCCAGAGATTGATATTGTCATAAAAACATTCATCGCTGGCAACTGCGACCGTAGCCGAAAGGGTAAAGGAGTCCGGGCCGCCGGAAGAGATGCGTTCGGTGCAGATCAGGGGCAGGCATATAATCACATCCACTTCGTATGCGCCGTCTATAATCCTGGAAGTGAAACGGTTGACCACCCTGCCCCGTATGTGCAGCGGACCTGCCGCCGGGGCTGCGGACGCCTTGGAGCCGAGAGGATAGTCGAAGCTGAGCTTCCCGGAAGCCACCCTCGCGCAGACCTGTTCATCCAGACGCCATTCCGCCCTGCGGCTGACTGCTGCAGGCAGGGAAAGACCGAAGCTGCTCTGTTCTCCGTTGGGAAGGAATTCCCGGTTTAGACACTCCCCGAGATAGCCGCAATCCGGGAAAGCCTCATCCACCTTGAAGGCGACTTCCTGGGAAAATACGCTGTTCTCCAGGAAACCATCCCTCCTTTCCATTGCCTGCTTGCCGTAAAAGCATATCCTCGGCTTGCCGGCCACGCTGAGATAGTCCGCATAGCAGCCCATACAGTCTGCAATGGAAGAATCAGATATGATTCCGGCACCCGAGGAGTCCTTGAGATAGAGTCTGTCGAAGAGGGACCATACCCAGCTGGCATCCAGGGCCTCATCCGCCCGGGCATCCGAATCGAAAGACCCGCGCCACTCGTCCATAAGGCAGTCCGGCAGGGGCAGAGGAGCGAAAGTCATAGTCCCATTCCCGGAATAGGGCAGATCGGCATAGCGGTAGTGCTCCGGAATACGGAATTCCGAGGCATCCACTTCTCCGAAACGGCCGTTCAGAGCGATGTTGGTCACGGAACAGTCATAGCCATCCTCGCTGGCCTCTATCAGACTCAGGTCCGAGAAGCCGTAAGGCACTGCAGGCGGGTTAATGCTGTACTTGTCTTCGCTGCAGTCGCCGTGACATATACGTACAAGTGCGGTTTCGTCGCTGCCGGCGGCCGTGGAATATATATAGAAATCGGGATTGCAGCTGCTGCCGTTCTCTTCGGAATAATAGCTCGCCATGCAGATTCCGTTTGAAAAGCGCCTGGAAACCATATCGTCGTCCGAATAGCCTATGAAATATTGCCAGCTGCCGAGGTCCGGGTCGTAAAATTCCACCCTGTCGCCGTCGGACAGCTTGAAACGGCGGAACTGTCCCAGATAGAGGCCAATCCTGGTCCCCTCCCCTTTCAGCACATCCCCGCTGATCTGCCAGTCGTCCAGGCCCGAATCCACACTGGAGTAAAGTGAGCGCAGGGTGACGGAATAGCTGTGGTCCCTGATGAGGTTGTAATCATTGGAATTGTTCCCTCCCAGGCAGAAACGGTATATCATTTCCCCGCTCATCAGGGAGCCGTTCAGACTCACCCTAAGCTCCAGATAGCTGGGCTGTCCCGAAGGAGCCCCCTCCGGGGTTTTCAGCCGGGGGTCCGAGTTTTCCGAGATGCCGCAGCAATTCTCCAGGCAATAGAACACCAGAGAGTCCCCGGAGGAAGACATGGCATTGAAAGGGTCCGTGCAGCAGTCCCCGTCAGCAGTTTCCAGAGCCAGGGAATTGCGCACGAAGGGCTGTATGTCCATTGCCGAATTCTTCAGGCTCACGCTTTTAAGCGAGGCATTCTGCTCCTGCATGCGCTCATCGGCCTCGAAACGGAATACGATCCTCGAGAACAGTCTCTCCATATTCAGACTCAGCATTCCATCCTCCGAAGGGGCATAATCCTCAAGCACGGAAGCCATAGGCATATTGCGCTTTCTGTCTTGCATGTTGAAGGTCGAGAACGGGAGTCTCAGGCCTTTGAGTTCTTCCTCTCCGGCCAACCCGGGCAATGTGCTCTCCGCAAGGTCATCATAGACGTTTGCAATGGCGTAGAAACTGTAGCTGCGCCCCTTCAGGAGACTGAGCACGGCGTCCGCCCCGGCTTCAAGGTAGCTGTAGCTCTCCAGCCGGCCTTCACGGAATACCCAGAGACAGATGTCGTCTATCCCGTCCCCCACTCCCGAATATATGCTCCTGCTCCGGGGCCCGGGAGCGAAGGACAGGGTTATCTGCACTTCGCTTTCACCGTCTTCCTCCCGCAACGGAAGCCGTTCCTCCCTGCATCCTCCCAGGAGACAGAGAAGCAGGACTGCCGCAAATGCCTTTCTCATTGCCATTTGTATTCGCTGAGGTTCTTGACTCCCGGTATCCCGTAGTAGGCGGAAACTATATCTCCCCTGACAAAGACCTGACGTCCCAGATTCTCGGGATGGTCGCAGAGATTGAGTTCGTCACGTATCTCCCCGTCCGGCAGGAACACCGACATACAGGAGGATTTCGAAGTGACCGAAGACTTGGCCGCTATGGCCAGATGGGTGCGCGAGGAGAAGGGTTTCGCGAATGAAATTCCCGAGGAGGAAGAGGTCAGGTCGCCGCCTACTATATAGCCGTACACCCACACGTCTTCATCTCCTATGTTTTCCTTTGCGGACACAACCGAATAGGCATTTGACGGCTCCGCGCCCTTGTCTTTGTCTGCACCTATCACATAGTTCTCGCTGGTCCAGACTCTCGAAGTGTCGATTTCTATATTGATCCCCCTTTCGGAAGCCGAGCCGGATGGAGCCACGGCCGAGATGTTCACCGTAAGGACCTGCTGGCTTGCCAGCGTGCGGCTCAGCAGGGTTTCTTCGGTCCCGTTGTTGTACAGCACAACCGAAACCTGGCCCGGATTGAAGTAGGCAATGCGCGTTTCCCTATAGGCATAGAGCAGTTTCCCGTCCGTGGATTTCACATAGAGCAGGCCTCCGGGATAGGCCGTCAGAAAGGAGGAATCGGTCTTGAGGCGTATGCCGGCATTCAGTTGGGAGCAAAGCAGGTTCACCTTTACGTATGAGCCGGAATTGAGTTTGACCAGCTGATAGTCGCCATACTGCGGAAGGTCGAAGGCCGGAGCCTTGAATTCATTGGAATAGACCTTGACGCCATAGTTTCCTGCCGGCAATTCCATCTTTTCGGGAGCGGCGCCGAATTTCCCTCCATACACCAGTTTGCCGGAAGCATCCGTCACCTCCAATATGAAATCATTGGTGTCCGGCAGCGAATAGGCAGCCTTCGTGGACTCATAACAGCGCTCGGCGAAGTTGATTACCATCTCCCCTCTCGAACCGACGAGAAGGGATTCACAGGCGGTCGGAAGTACAATAGTACCCAGCACCGCAACACAGGTCAGCATTTTTCTCTTCATATCTTTGTTCGCTGCTCAAATGCAGCTTGCGGCAAAAATATGTCAGAGGAAGATACGAAGCCGATTTCTCAACGGCGATTCAAAAAATCAGTGAAGATTTTGTGAATTTTGAAAAAAACTGTCTGAAGATAAAAAAAGCCCTGGCACATCAACTGCGACAGGGCCTATCACTTAACCTAAACTTAAACTATGAAAAACTTCGATGCAAATATAGTACAATTTTAATTCGCATACCACAAAAAGAGTAGATTTTTATTAAAAAATTATTCTAAGCTTGGCGTATTTCAAAATAAGCTTCTTTTCCCCGAAATTGTCGAATTCCACCAGAGCTGTCATATCGGCGGCATGTCCGGAGATGGACTTCAGTGTACCCATGCCGAAGCGGTTATGCTCAACTCTCTGACCTTCACGCAGTTCCGACACAGGTGAAGGCACAAACCCAGCCTTCTCCGGCGGTGGCGGAAGATTCGGGCGACGCTCCGTTTTCTGCGCGCCGAAGGACGATGGGCGGCTGCCGTTGGATGACGGACGGCTGCCGAAGGACGATGGGCGGCTGCTGAAGGATGACGGACGGTTTCCGAAAAATGGGGATGGCGGGTCCTGTTTCCGGGATACCTCAAAAGGATTAGTCAATGGATTCCTGAAATATGAGGAGTCAATCTCCTTCAGGAAGCGGGACGGGGAATGGTAGTCGGTCTGCCCATTCTTCATCCTGGTCTTGGAGAAGGAAATGACAAGCGCCTTCATCGCCCTGGTGATGGCCACATAGAAGAGACGGCGTTCCTCCTGCAGTTCCTGGGGCAGCACTGTAGGGCCGCCACTAGGGAAAAGCCCTTCCTCCATACCGCTCACAAAGACGTAAGGGAACTCCAGTCCCTTCGAGGAGTGCACCGTCATCATCGCAACCCTGTTTGTGGCATCCTCTCCTTCGCCGTCCTCTGCTCCCATATCTATGCTGCTGAGCAGCGATATGTTCTCAAGATAGTCGGCCAGCAGCACCACTGGGAGTTCCACGTCCTCCAGTTCGGCGCTGTCGCTTGCAGCCAGCAGCTCTTCCATATCCGCATTGTGCTTCTCCTCTACCACCTGCTTCACGTTGTTCAGGAGCTCCTCCACGTTTCCGAGCCTGGCCTGGCCCTCCGCGCTGAGGTCAAACTTGAGCATCTGCATCATACCGGATTCAAGGGCTATGGCCCTGGCCAGTTCATAGGCGTCTTCCCCGGAGGCGCGGGCGCTCAGGGAAGCGATCATTGCGCAGAAGGCCGAAAGTCTGCTTATGGCGGCGCTCTTGAGGCCGTATTCCGCGAGGCTGTCTCCGGAAGCAGCCTTGAAGAGACTGACTCCCTCCGCCCGGGCTGCGGCAATCACGGCTCCCAGGGTGGTATCCCCTATGGACCTGACCGGTTTGTTGACTACCCGCTTGAAGGATTCGTCATCATTGTTGTTGACCACGAGCTTGAAGTAGGCCATCATATCCTTGACCTCAGCCCTCTCGAAGAAGGATTTTCCCGAGAAAATCTGGTAGGGTATGTTGGCCGCACGCAGTTCCTGCTCAAGGGCCCTGGACTGCGAATTGGTACGGTAAAGTATGGCAAAATCCCTGTAGGATGCCGAATCCGAAGATATGCGTCCCTTGATCGAGGATGCGATGAGCCGCGCCTCCTCTTCCGGGGTATATCCCTCGATAAGACGTATGAGCTCGCCCCTGTCGCCCTTGGAGAAGCATTTTTTCTTAATCCTGTCGGAATTCTTCTCTATGAGCGAGTTAGCCGCTTCGACTATGACCTGCGTGCTGCGGTAGTTCTGCTCCAGGCGGAAGAGCTTCGCCTCCGGATAGTCCTTCGAAAAGTTTATTATATTCTCTATCTGAGCGCCTCGGAAGGCGTATATCGACTGCGAATCGTCGCCCACTACGCATATATTCCTGTGCTGCCCGGCAAGTCTGCGCAGTATCAGGTACTGCGACCTGTTCGTATCCTGGTACTCATCGACGAGTATATAGTCGAAACGGGAGGATATTTCCTCCAGCGCCTCGGCGTTGTCGCGGAAAAGTACGTTCATATATACGAGTATGTCGTCGAAGTCCATCACTCCGCATTTGCGGCAACGGACCATATATTCAGAATATATGTCCGCTATCCTCGGCGTGCGGCGACGGACGTCGGCCTCCATCTGCTCGCGGTCCTGCCTGTAGGCGGAAGGCATCACGAGATTGTTCTTGGCCATGGAAATCCTCGAGAGCACGTCTTTGGGCTTGTAGAGACTCTTCTCGTCGAGCCCCATATCCTTGACTATGGTCTTGATCAGGCTCTGGGATTCGGAAGTGTCGTAGATAGTGAAGTCCGAAGGGAAGGCGAGAGAGCCGGCGTAGCCCCTTAGGAAGCGGACGAAAACGGAGTGGAAGGTGCCCATACAGATACGGCGGGCGTTTCTTTCGCCCACCATAGATGCGATGCGTTCCTTCATCTCGTTTGCAGCTTTCCTGGTGAAGGTGAGAGCCAGTATCCTCGACGGATCCACCCCTTGGGCAATCATATAGGCGATCCTGCTCGTGAGCACCCTCGTTTTCCCCGACCCCGCGCCTGCCACTATCAGCACCGGTCCATTCACACATCTGACGGCGGCTTCCTGAGCCTCGTTCAGACCTTCTAAAACAGCAGTAGTTTCCATTACGGCGGCGAATTTAAGAAAATTCAGGAAAAATTACTATATTCGCGGCGCGAAAAAGAAATTACTCAAATCATACAGATAATGTCAAACAACATCAACTTAAGAAAAGGACTGAACGTTCCGCTCGCAGGTGCGGCAGTCCGGACCGTCAGGAAGACCATACTTCCGGATGTTGTCGCAATCAGACCTTCTGATTTCAGGAACCTCACTCCGAAGCTCCTGGTCAAGGAGGGCGACAAGGTCCTCGCAGGAAGTCCTGTCCTGGCAGACAAGATGTCCCAGAACATTCTCTTCACCTCTCCGGTAAGCGGAACGGTGAGCGGAGTTGTGAGAGGCGACAAGAGGAAGTTGCTTGCAGTCCTCATCAAGACTGACGAGGTGCAGGAGTATGTTGATTTCGGGATCCGCAAGGTCGATGAGCTCGACGCGGAGGCAGTAAAGGAGGCCCTGCTTTCCAGCGGTCTCTGGACCGCCCTCGTGCAGAGGCCGTACGGCATTGTGGCAAACCCTGAGCTCAGACCGAGGGCCATCTACGTTTCCGCATTCAACACCGCTCCCCTGGCTGCAGACAACGAGTTCGTGCTCGCTGACGAATTCGACAACATCCAGACAGCAGTCCTTGCACTCGCAAAGCTCACTGACGGTGGCGTTCACGTTTCGTTCAACGCTGAGATCAAATCCCGCTTCGAGGCTCTGAAGGGAATCACCGCCCATCACTTCAGCGGAAAGCATCCGGCCGGAAACGTAGGCGTGCAAATCAACAACATCAGACCTATCTGCAAGGGAGAGACCGTATGGACCGTTTCCATGCAAATGCTCGCTGCCATCGGAAAGCTCTTCAACTGCGGACGCTATGACGTCAGCCGCAAAGTTGCCATCACCGGACCTATGGCCCTTGAGACCGCCTATGTAAAGACCGTTCCGGGAATGCCTATGAGCGCCATCCAGGGCTTCTACGGCAATGACGCGGAAGAGATACGCTTCATAAGCGGCGACGCCCTTTCCGGCGCAAACGTAGGGGCAGAGGGCTACCTCCGCTTCCAGGACAACCAGGTCACCCTCCTCAGAGAAGGCAACGAATACGAGGCCTTCGGTTGGGCAAACCCACTGCGTTTCAAGCAGTTCAGCTCATCACACACTTATTTCCACTGGCTTCTCAAGCTCCTTTGCCCTAAGAAGGAATATGCACTCGACACCAACCTTCACGGAGGCGAGCGCGCATTCGTCGTATCCGACGTCTATGGCAAAGTGCTGCCTATGAGCATATTCCCTGTCTATCTGGTCAAGGCCTGCCTTGCCGGGGACATAGACAAGATGGAGAAGTTCGGAATCTACGAAGTATTGGAGGAGGACCTCGCCCTCTGCGAGTATGTCTGCCCGTCCAAGATCGACATCCAGGCCATCATAGCCAAGGGTATCGACACAATGATCAAGGAAATGGCATAAAACGGAGAAGCTATGAACGTCAGAAATTTTATAGACAGAATCAAGCCGACCTTTGAGAAAGGCGGCAAACTCGGATTCCTCCATTCGACCTTCGACGCTTTCGAGACCTTCATGTTCGTCCCTAACACCGTAACCCGCAAGGGTTCCCACATCAGGGACTGCGTGGACATCAAGCGTGTAATGATCATAATGGTGCTTGCTCTCGTACCGGCTTTCCTCTTCGGAATCTGGAACACCGGCTACCAGCACAGCGTCGCATACCAGATGAACTGGAACTTCTGGCAGATGGTATGGTACGGTGTACTGAAGATCGTGCCTCTCTATCTGGTGACCTACATCGTGGGTCTCGGAATCGAGTTCATCTCGGCACAGCTCCGCGGACACGAAGTCAACGAGGGTTACCTCGTGACCGGCTTCATCCTTCCGCTCATCGTCCCTGTGGACGTGCCTCTCTGGATGCTCGCAGTGGCCACCGCCTTCGCAGTCATCTTCGCGAAGGAAGTGTTCGGCGGCACAGGAATGAATATATGGAACCCGGCTCTCATAGCCCGCGCATTCCTCTTCTTCTCCTACCCTAGCAAGATGTCCGGCGACCTCGTATGGATTGGCGGCCTGAGCAGGGGCAACGAGGCCTGGGCCACCACCGGCGGCGCCCTCGTGGACGGCTTCTCCGGAGCGACTCCTCTGGCATCCGCAAGTCTCGAGGGACTCAGCAGCCAGGGATACAGCGCCCTGAACATGTTCCTGGGCAACATCCCGGGCTCCGTGGGTGAGACTTCCGTGATCGCAATACTCATCGGTGCCTTCATACTCATCTTTACCGGAGTCGCAAGCTGGAAGATCATGGTATCCTCCGTCGCAGGCGGACTTCTCATCGGATGGCTCGGCCAGATCGGCGGAGCGACCGACCTCCCTTGCTGGTACCAACTCATCATGGGCGGTTTCCTCTTCGGTTCCGTATTTATGGCCACCGACCCTGTGACCGCAGCCCAGACCGAAGCCGGAAAATGGATATACGGCTTCCTGATTGGCGCCCTCGCAGTGATTGTACGTCTGTTCAACCCTGGTTATGCTGAAGGAATGATGCTCGCCATCCTCCTGATGAACACCTTCGCACCGCTCATCGACCACTGCGTCATCGAGTGCTCCCTGAAAGCAAAGGCCAGGAAATTCAAGAAGATCGCTTAATATATATAAAGGTATGAATACAAACAGCAACGTATATACTGTCATCTACACCACCATAGTCTGCGTGGTTGTAGCAGCGATCCTGGCTTTCGTTTCCCAGAGCCTCAAGGACAGGCAGGAGGCAAACGAGAAGGCTGAGAACATCAGCCAGATTCTCACCGCCGCCCAGTTCGGCGAGAAGTCTTCCTGGACCGACAACAACACTACCATCAATTTCTACAAGGAGAACATCGACAGGGCCCTTCTGGTCAATGCAAAGGGTGAGACCGTAAAGGTGATGGACGCCTCCAAGGCCGAAATCTACACCGTGTCCGACCTCAAGAAGCAGAACTACAATGTGAACGGCGCCTCAGGAGAACTTGAGATTCCGGTTTACATCTTCAAGAACGGCGTGAGCGTGCTGCCTCTTTACGGAGCAGGCCTCTGGGGACCGGTCTGGGGATATGTAGCCCTCGAGAACGATCTCCGCACCATCAAAGGCGCCTACTTCGACCACAGCAGCGAGACCCCGGGCCTCGGCGGCAAGATCAAGGATGACCCTGCCTTCCGCGGCGCATTCTGCGGCAAGCAGCTGAACATAGGCTCCGAGCGTCCGTTCACCATCGCGAAGGGTGCCGGCAGCAGCAACGACGGCATAGACGCCATCTCGGGTGCGACTATGACCTCCAAGGGTGTCGATGCGGCTCTCGTGGCATGGCTGAACGCATATATGCCATATATCGTAGCAAACGTTAATGAATAAGGAGAAGATACTATGGACGCAAAATTGAAAGAAACAATTCTCAACCCGCTGTGGAAGGGCAATCCTATCTCAGTCCTCGTACTCGGTATCTGTTCTTCCCTCGCCGTTACCGTCGAGCTCAAGGGTGCCTGCGTGATGGCACTTTCCGTAACCATCGTCACCGCTCTCTCAAGCCTCGTCT
This sequence comes from Bacteroidales bacterium, assembly GCA_004554455.1. Classification (GTDB taxonomy): domain Bacteria; phylum Bacteroidota; class Bacteroidia; order Bacteroidales; family UBA932; genus Cryptobacteroides. The sequence continues at coordinate 27,124 of SFMG01000013.1, forward strand.
GCTCCCTTATCAGGAAAACCATCCCTAACCGCGTGCGAATCATCATCCAGCTTGTGGTTGTGGCACTTATGGTTATCCTTGTGGACCAGGTACTCAAGGCCTTTGCCTACGGAGTCGGCAAGCAGCTCAGCGTTTACATCGGCCTCATCATTACCAACTGTATAGTAATGGGCCGCATCGAGGCCTTCGCTCTCGGCAACAAGCCGGTGGCTTCCTTCCTCGACGGTCTGTTCAACGGACTGGGCTACGGCATCATCCTCATCGTGGTGGGCTTCTTCCGCGAGCTTCTCGGCAGCGGCACCCTCTTCGGTTTCGACGTACTGAACCGCTTCGGTTATGTTAACAACGGTCTCGTGATCCTCCCTCCTATGGCGCTGATCTTCCTCGGCTGCCTCATCTGGATTCAGAGGGCCATATCAAAGGACCTTCAGGAGAAATAACATCAAACTCAGATCACAGTTATGGAATATTTAAGCTTATTCGTAAAGTCAATCTTTGTTGACAATATGATCTTCGCTTACTTCCTGGGTATGTGCTCATACCTGGCAGTATCGAAGAATGTGAAGACAGCCAACGGTTTGGGTATTGCTGTTATCCTCGTGCTTCTCATCACACTCCCTATCAACTACCTTCTCAACAAATATGTCCTCTCTCCGGGGGCTCTCAGCTGGCTCGGCGACAATTTCGCCGGCGTGGACCTGAGCTTCCTGAGCTTCATCGTCTTCATCGCGGTGATTGCAGGCATAGTCCAGGTTGTGGAGATGGTTGTGGAGAAATTCATGCCTTCACTCTACTCTTCCCTGGGTATATTCCTTCCGCTCATCGCAGTGAACTGCGCCATTCTCGGCGGTTCCCTGTTCATGCAGCAGAGAGAGTTCGTGAACGTAGGTGAATCCGCTGTCTATGCACTCGGTTCAGGTATAGGCTGGTATCTTGCAATCGTGGCCCTTGCCGCAATTCGCGAGAAACTCTCCTACTCCAACGTTCCGGCCCCGCTGAAGGGACTCGGCATCACCTTCTTCACCGTAGGTCTTATGGGAATGGCCTTTATGGCCTTCATGGGTATTTCACTTTAACAGAGGAGGATATTTATCATGACAAAAACTATAATAGCAGCAATGGCCATAATGGTCATCGTGATACTTGTCCTCGTGGCCCTGCTCCTGTTCATCAAGGCAAGGCTCACTCCTAAGGGCAAGGTTAAAATCGACATCAACGAAGGCAAGAAGGTTGTGGAGGTAACTCCTGGAGGAAACCTGCTCAACACCCTTGCCGAGCAGCAGATCTTCCTCCCTTCCGCCTGCGGTGGAAAGGGAAACTGCGGACAGTGCAAGTGCCGTGTCGTTGACGGCGGTGGAAACATACTTCCTACCGAGGTCGGTTTCTTCAACCGCAAGCAGATTCAGGACCACTGGAGACTCGGCTGCCAGGTCAAGGTCAAGGAAGACCTCAAGATTGTCATTCCTGATTCAGCCCTCAGCGTCAAGAAGCTCGAGTGCGAAGTCATCAGCAACGACAACGTGGCAACCTTCATCAAGGAATTCACCGTCAAGCTCCCTGAGGGCGAGCATCTCGAGTTCAAGAGCGGCGAGTACATCCAGATCGACATCCCTGCCTATGAGCTCGACTTCAAGGACATCGACGTCGCTCCGGAATACAGGGCCGACTGGGAGAAATTCGGATTCTTCAATCTCCACTCTTCCAACCCTGTCCCTACCATCCGCGCCTACTCCATGGCCTCATATCCTGGTGAGAAGGGCATCATAAAGCTCAATGTGCGTATCGCTACCCCTCCATTCGACAGGAGCGTACCTCGCGAGCTCGGCCCTAAGCTTCTCCCGGTAAACCCTGGTATAGCATCATCATACGTCTTCACCCGCAAGCCTGGTGACAAGGTTATCATCAGCGGCCCTTACGGCGAGTTCCTTCTCCCGAAGAACGATCCTGATTCCCAGGAGTACATCTTCGTCGGCGGCGGTGCCGGTATGGCTCCTCTCCGCAGCCATATAATGGAGCTCTTCAAGACCCAGAAGACCAAGAAGGAGGTTCACTTCTTCTATGGTGCCCGCGCGCTTGTCGAGGCCTTCTATCTTGAGGATTTCGCAGAGATCGAGAGGGAGTTCCCTAACTTCCACTTCCATCTCGCCCTCGACCGTCCGGATCCTGCAGCCGATGCAGCCGGAGTGAAGTACGTGGCCGGCTTCGTGCACAACGTGATGTACGAGACCTACCTCAAGAACCACGAGGCACCAGAGGACATCAAGTACTTCATGTGCGGTCCTCCTATGATGGTGAACTGCGTGAACCAGCTTCTCGACAGCCTCGGCGTCGAGCCAAGCAACATTCTCTACGACAATTTCGGTGCATAATCCCACCGCAAAAGTTCAAAGAGGCCGCCCTTCACAGGTGGCCTCTTTTGCATATATGCCCTCAGTTACACAGTGGCTTATTATACAGAAATAAGGAAATGTGTAACATATCCCTTCAAAAATCAATATAAAAATTGAAGCTGAATTGAATTGTGAATTATGAATATTCCGCTCTCTACATTTGCGAAAACGAGAAAGCGGTACAGACAAATGAGAGACGAAAACAATTCACTAAAAAAAGGATATGCCGGCTTGACGCTGCCATATCTGCTTCTTATTACACTTGCTGTGTCTGTACGTTGCAGTCCCGGGCTGCAGAACGAAGCCGGGACGGTTCGCTGCAGAATCTGCATCGGGACTGCCGCTTCCTCATCATATATCCCGGAAGCGGAATATGCCGACATCTTCGTATTCAATGACGACGCGCTGATGAGACTGGACAGCTACCAGAGAATGAAACTGAAGGGCGACAGACTGGATGCAGTCACAACGGGAGGCAAGAAGATTATATGCGTGGTGGCGAATTCTGGCAAAGACAGGTATGACTGGACAGGGATAAATTCCTACAATGCACTCTGCAAGGTACGTTCCGATCTCAGGAACGAAAATCCCGATACACCTACTCTGAGCGGAGAGACTTACGACAGGGGAAGCGGGAGCTGCGACATCGTACTGGAGCCTCTGCTGTCGAAGGTGGTGCTGCAAAGCCTGCGTTGCGACTTCGAGGGAAAGGCATACGAAGGAGCGACGCTGGACAATGCCAAAGTATATCTGACAAATGTCAACTCATCCTTCAGGATAATGGAACGGAGCGGGGCCAGTGTCACGGAAATGTTAAATGCGGCGGGCCTGAATGCGTCGGACATGGCCTCACTCCTTTCCCCTGAGCTTCTCAGCGCCAGGCTGCCGTCGAAAATAGGCAGCCGGAAACAGGAATGCGACATCTCCTTGTGGTGTTACCCGAACAACTGCGAGGAGGAAAGTCTGGGTTCACGCTTCACAAGACTGGTTATCGAGGGGGAGATTCTCGGCAAACGCTACTGGTGGCCGATAAATATAAACAGGGGTGATTTCGGGCCTGTGAAAGGAGTAGCGGGAGTGAGCAGGAATTGTGAATACAGCTTCGATATATGTCTGACATCGCTGGGTTCGGACGGACCCGACAAAGCGGTGAGCAAGAGCCAGGTGGAACTGGAATGCGGTATTATGGACTGGGTAAAGAAAGATGGATATGAAGAGTATTTTTAGAGCCGGAAACTTGTTTGCATCCCTGCTTGCACTTGTATTTACAGCGGCGGTGACCGGCTCATGCGCAGATCAGGAGGACATTGACAAGGGAGACGATACGAGAGAAGGGAGGGATGGCGTGAGACTGGAACTGTCGCTGCCCGGCTATTCCTGCAGGGCAGCGGACCCTGACGACAGGCTGGTCAGTGACCTGAACATTCTGGTCTTCGACACCGGAGGGGCACTCGAGCAGTGGGAATGGATAGGAGCTTCGGAGCTACGTTACAAGGACGGCAGATACTGTTGCAGACTCGACTTGCTGGCAGGCAAGGCTTACGACATCTTCGTTATGGCCAATCTGGGATACAGGCCGGTGATAGGAAATCTGGAGGAGATGGAGGCATTCCGCTATACGCTGTCCTATCCGGACGAATACTCGAGAGGCATACCTATGTGTGCCTGCAAAAGGGGCATAAGTCCGGAAAAGGGAGAGGAAAGGCTGGAGATGGAGCTGGAGAGACTTATGGCCAGGGTAAGACTGGTCGTGGACCGTTCCAGGCTGAGTGAAGACATAGACTTCCAGGTCCGGAGAGTCAGCGTGGAAGCCTGTCCCCGCAGCGTGCAGGTCTTCGGTGACAGCCGTGTCAGGAATGCTGACGAGCTCTTCGGGAAAGGATTCACCCAGGGAGAGGATAGATGCCTTGTCCTGAATAGCAAAGGAGCGAATGGGCTGAGCGCTTATCTGGACCTGTACCTGCTTGAGAACCTCCAGGGAGAGCGGATGAACGACATGTGTTCGTATATAGAGATGGAAGCGGACTACAGGTCAGGCGAACTATATACGGACCCGGGCAGGAGTCTGCGTTACCGTTTCTATCTCGGGGACGCAAAGAAAGACTTCAATGTGTGCCGCAACTGCCAATATACGGTTACAGTGACCCCTTGTGGTGACGGGCTGGGAGGAAGCGGAAACGGAAGCGGAGACGGAAGCAGGGGCGAGGATTGGTGGAGGATAGACAAAAGCGACCTGAAGAAATTCGTCAGTTCAGTAAGTCTGAGCAGTCACAGGCTGGATTTCAGTTATGTCGGGGAGGAACATTGGCTCAGTGCCCGTGTGGAGCCTGAAGATGCCGGGAATAAGACACTGGAGTGGAGCAGCAGCAATAACAATGTGGCGGTAGTGGATTCAGACGGGAAGGTGTGCGCAAAGGGGAACGGCAGCTGCAGCATAAGCTGCTGGTCAACAGACGGCAGCGAAGTTCACGACATCTGCGAAGTGAACGTGAACGTGAAGCCGGCCTGGGTGAAATTCTGCCCAAGCGGCTATATCGAAGTCGATGTCGGTGACAGGCTGAGAGTCTGGAGCGAATATTTCCCGCCCAATATGAGCTGCCGCATAGACAAGGATGACCTGGAATTCGACTGTTCCAGGGGCATTTACGATTACGAGCTCAGTGAAGACGGCAGCAGTGTCGAGCTTACGATAAGGGGCGAGGGCTCGGGGATGTTCCGCTTCGAGGTCGGGGAGCCCCTTGACACTTCGGCCCTGGTCTATATCCACGTAAGGCCCCTTTCATTTTAACCCTATTTTTTCAGTATTTAATTTCTATCTTTGCAATACTATAGAGGTTAAAATGAAAATAATCAGACAATTAGGATATACAATTTCGATTATAACCATACTTCTGTTAATTAGTTACAGCATCTATGCGCAGTCCCCTGCTCCTGTGGTCTCAAATTTCAACCGGAATGACTACCTCTGGACCTCGCAGAACTGGGCGGTGTGCTCCACGAATGACGGAATGATCCACTTTGCCAACAACTCGGGACTGCTCTCATTTGACGGGACCAGGTGGCAACGCACGGAATGTGCGCAGATGAGAGGAATGCGTTCCCTGCTGAACAGTGCGGAAGACAGACGGCTCTACTGCGGGGGTTACGAGGAGTTCGGCTACTGGAAAATGGACCGTTACGGCTACTCCACATACGTCTCCCTCAGCGACAGGCTGGAAAATTGGGAAATGAAGAACGACCAGATCTGGTCTATTTTCAAAATCGGCGGATGCATATACTTTCATTCATTCGTGACAGCTTTCATCTACGATACGCAGAAGGACAGCGTGCGCGGCCTGAAACTGGACTCTTTCTGCGAGAATGCAGGCAAATCATTCGACGGTAGCATCTACACAAGTGCCGCTCTGATGTCACGACTGGACCTTGAAAGCGGAGTTAACACTGCAGTCGGGAACGTGCCTTTCAAAAGCATGATGGTGGCCAGCATACCGGCGGATGGCTTTGACTGGATAGTCACGCTCAGCGACGGGATATGGAAATATGACGGCAAGAACTTCACCCGCTTCAGCAACGAGGCGGACGAATTGCTGGAATCCTGCAATGTAAACAGGGCGTACGGATTCGAGGGGGACATAATCATAGGCAGTATCCTGAGGGGATGTATGAGGATCAGCCCGGAAGGACGGCTCAAATGGCACGTGGAGGCCCCGAAGAACCTGCAGAACAGCACAGTGCTGGGAATAGGAAGCGATATGGACAGGAATATATGGCTGGCCCTGGATTCCGGCGTCAGCTGCGTAAGCGCGGACAACGGCTTCTCCTGCATCAAATCGATCGAGCCGCCCGTAGGGGCGATATATGCCATAAAATATGATCTTCCCTACATATATATGGGAACCAACAAAGGCCTCTATGTCGCCGAACAGGGGAAGGACGGCGGGCTGGTCAACATACGCAAGGACGACACTGTCGTGGGGCACGTATGGAATATTTCGACCTTTGACGGACAGATAATTTGCGGCAGCAACGGTGGCTCCTATGAACTCAAAGACGGAAAGGTACTGCGCACCCTCTGCGACGTGGACGGCTGCAGCTGCATAGCCAGGGGCAGCATACACGGCAAGGAAGTGCTGGTACAGGGCACGTACACCAAGCTCTGCATATACGAGAAAAGGGGCGGACAATGGTGTTTCCGCAATATGGTTGACGGATTCATCGAGCCCATCGAGGAGATAGACGTGGATTTCAAGGGACTTATCTGGGCCGGTCACGAACAGAAGGGACTGTATCGCATAGAGCTGAGCAGGAATCTGGAGAAGGTGAATGAAGTTGTGTGTTTTCCTGCACTGGCGAAGGACCGGGAATCCGAGAAAATATCCGTAAACCGCATTATGGGCCGAACGGTCTTCAGCAACGGAGAAAGTTCCTGGACCTACGACGACATGAACGACCGCATAATCCCTTACGAAAGCCTGAACAAGGCACTCAGACGTTTCGCCGGCTCACGCAGGGCCTACCGTCACGACGACGACCGTTTCTGGCTCATCAGGGACGGGGAGAACGCGCTGGTGGATTTCACCAAGCCGGACAGCGTAGAGGTGGTATTCAGCATTTCCGACCGCAGTTTCGGCAGTCTGGGAGTGGATGACAGGGAGCAGATAAGCCTCACCGGGGACGGAAAGGCGGTGTTCACCCTGGACAATGCCCTGGGCATCCTGGACCTCTCCAAGGTGATCCCAGACACGACCAGGCACAAACTCAGAATCAGAGGCGTGGAACTCAGGGACATAAACGGGCGTTCCTGCGGGCGGCAGGACCTTCTGGACCGCAAACCTGTCTTCTCCTACAACCACAGGCTCATAACCGTGGACTTCGTCTGTCCCCGTTTCGACTCCTTCTCCGACACCCGCTACATGTATATGCTTGAGGGCCGCGACAATGTCTGGACCGACCTGGGTGAGCACGAGCAAGTGGCGATAAACTACCTCAAGGCCGGCAACTACACCCTGAAAATCAAGGCAGTGAGCTCATCCGAAGAGATTCTCGACTCGCTAGAATACAACTTCAGGGTAAGGCCTCCGTTCTACAGCACCATAGTTGCCAAGATATTCTACATAATATCCATAATAGCTCTTATCGTCCTGATTATCATAATGATATTCCGACGTTCACGACGCAAGGCAGAGGAACTCGAACGCAAGAACCTCGAGGACGAAATCAAAGCCAAGAGCAAACTCATCGCATCCAACACAATGAGTCTCATACGCAAGAATGAAATCCTCACTTCCATCAAGGATGAGCTCAGAGAGCAGAAGAAGGAACTGGGAGACGCCTATCCGGACCGCTACTACCGCAAGATGATTTCGGCCATAGACGACCAGATTTCCACCGAGGAGGACTGGAAGATATTCCAGCACAACTTCGACCGCATCCATGGCGGCTTCTTCCACATTCTGAAAGAGCGCTATCCCGAACTCACCACCACGGACCTGCGTTTCTGCTCCCTGCTATGCCAGAATATGAGCTCCAAGGAAATTGCCACGATGATGAACATTTCCCTCAAGGGTGTGGAAGCGGCCCGTTACCGGATACGCAAGAAAATGAACCTGGACTCCGGAGTCAGTCTCACTGAATTCCTGATCAATCTGGAATAGACGTTCCCGCCTGCAACAATTTGGGGAGATGAGGCATCTATATCGGCGTTGTACACCAAGATAAGCAATGGCCAGACCTAATCTCTACCAAAAGCTGCGCTACAAACTGTTCATCATTCCGGGAGCGCGGAGAAAACATAGGAAAACAATTGAAAACATACGCCGCAAATCATACGCCGAGGTGGCCCTTGTCGCCTCCAGTCTATCGATGTGGCGTCTAGACGGCATATACAGACTGATGGCGGAGGACGGACGTTTCCGCGTCAAGGTCTATTTCCTGCCCTTCCGGGAATGGGATGAAGAAAGCACTGCGAGGGAAGAGGCCGGCCTCAGGAAACATTTCAGTGAAAATGGCATCACAATGTACGGAAGCGGGGATTTTCTCAGGGATAAGCCGGATATAATCTTCTATCCCCAGTGCTACCGCTCCTGCTACAGCCGGGATCTTTCAGCAAGGGCTCATGAGGACAGTCTGCTCTGCTATTCGCCTTACGGGATAATGTTCATAGACGAGATATGGCAGTACAACAGCCGCTACCAGAACGTAGCGTGGAAACTGTTCCTTCAGAACGAACATCATCGCCTTGCCGCCGGCAAACTCTGCTACAACCGCGGCTCTAATGTGGTAATAGCCGGCGAAGCGGATGCAGAGCGCTTCGAGGGAGAGTTCAAGGACGTATGGAAAGCACAGGAGAGGCCTATGAAGAGGGTGATCTGGGCACCGCACCACAGTTTCGGAAGCTCGAACCGGCTTGCCCGCAACTCCTTCCTCTGGGTCGAACCCATAATGCGCAGGCTGGTCGTCGAATATGCCGACAGGATACAGTTCTGTCTGAAGCCCCATCCCCGCCTCTTCTCGGAATTGCATCATTACGAGGGCTGGGGCGAGGAAAAACTGCAGGAATTCTGCAGATTCTGGGAAACTCAGCCGAACTGCCAGATTGAAATCGGGAATTTCGTGGACCTCTTCAGGGGCTCAGACGCACTCATCCACGACTGCAACTCCTTCAGCGCCGAATATATGTACACGGGCAAGCCGGCAATGTTCCTGTCCAGAAATCTGGAAAGGGTGCTGAGCGACCTCAACGAAGTGGGCCGGCAGGCTATAAACGCCCACTACACAGGCAAAGATGAAGCGGACATACGCAAGTTCCTCGAAGACATAGTCCTCGACGGCAAGGAAGACCCGAAGGCAGAAGCAAGAAAGGATTTCCGCAGGGATTACCTCAGTATGGGAATGAACGGGAATTTCTCCTCCAGAGTGGTAAACGACATAAGGAAATCCATCTGGGGAGAAGACTGAGCCCTAGTCCGGGAGACTGCGGAACAACTCGAGCCAGCGGCCCATCACATTGTCGATACTGAATTTCCGGGACATCTCCAGAGCGTTCCTGCCCATCCGCAAACGCAGTTCGCGGTCTTCTATCAGACGGCAGACCGCCTCCACGAAAGCGTCCGTATCGCCGCATGGCAGCAGGAAGCCGCTCACACCGTCCTCGATTAGTTCCAGCGGCCCCACGGGGCAGGCGCTGCTCACCAAAGGCAAAGCGCAGGCAGCGGCCTCGATAAGTACCAGGCCAAAGCCCTCCCGCTCCGAAGTCAGCAGCAGTCCGCTCGCCTGGGCCATGCGCGCAGCTATGTCCGGATCCGCACCGCAGAGCGTAACCTTTCCCCGAAGGCCCATGGCGTCAATACGTTTCTGCAGGCTGTCGCGCAATTTCCCGTCTCCGTATATGTCCAGTTTCCACTCCGGATGACGCACAAGCACCTTGGCCCATATCTCGATCATTGCAGGCCAGTTCTTCTCCGCGCTCAGCCGTCCAACCGCAACGAAACGTTCATTTTCCAGTGTAGAAAGTTCCTTTACATTGATTGTCAATGGATTATATATCTGTTCCACATTGGACAGGCTGCGTTCCCAATCCCTGCGGTCCGCCTTGGTCAGCACTACGAAGCGGTCCATTTTCGCCGCGGCGGCAGTCAGTCTGGCAAGCCTCCAGTCGGCCAGGATGCGTCCGAAGAGCGGAAAGGCATATTTCAGATGGAACTTGTCGCGCGAAAAGTGGTATTCGGCGATTTTCGCGCAGCTGCAGCGGCTTTCCGCCAGGGCATATATCTCGTTGCCACCGGAAGATATGCATATATCCGGGCATATATCCTCGAGAGCGCATTCCAACGCCTTGCCGTAGCGGCGCAGAGCCGGCCCGAACGAATCGCCTGTCCCCAGGTCCATTACACTGACCTTGTCCGAAAGCGGGAAGAAGGGCTTGCGGGAACGGAGCGAGGCGGTCAGAATCCAGACGTCGCAGCCGTGCTCCGCAAGCCAGGAGGCCTTGACGCTGACCACCCTTTCCATACCCCCGGGATTGTGCAGGGAATGTATGAGATAGACTATCTTCATTTCTCGAAACGGGATTCGGACGGAAAGTGCTTTGAGAAGGCCAGCAGCAGCTGGTGACGCTCCGCCAGGAACCTCTCCTCGCTCATGTCCACATCATTGACACACATAAACTTGCGTGTAGGATTCTCCAACTGGGCACGTACGTCACTGCTATTTTTTACAGCCAGGGAGATATGCTTGCAGGAGATGCGCTTCACGAAGCTGCGGCCGCAGTGGAACTGATAGTCCGAGTAAAGGTACTGGTTGAGATTGTGGGCCTCGCGCAGCGGAGTGACGCTGGAGAGTATCTGTTCCTCCTTTTTCGCATACAGTTCGGCGCAACTGCTTCGCAGCATCGCAGCGCATATATGTTGCGGACGCAGGAATATGTGACTCGGCTGCAGACCTGCCGCCTCCCGTGCCAGCGCATCGCTGTTCCGCGTGTGTTTCTTGTACAGGTTGGGTGCGAAGAGGCAGCAATTCATATATACGGCAGCCTTTCCGTCGCGGAAGAAGTCTTCGGGCCGGCTTTCCATTATAGGGAAGATATCGTCATTGAAGTATATATATTCCTCGTCGAGCCCCGGTATGCGGTGCAGGAACATTTCAATCGCCGCACTGTTGAAGACGGGCAGCAGCCGCGACGGGATTATATCCCTGTGCAGGACGGGTATGACCTTGTCGCTGATCCAGGACGGCAGCTGCGACTCCCGCGAGACGACGAGATATACGTTTCTTATGTAAGGCATATATTTTTCGATGCCGCGGAAAAGATAGCGCAGGGTTCCCCAGTCGCGATAGCGTTTATTCAGCAGCGGAACATTCAGACAGCGTTCGTAATCCTCGCGCCACAGGGGGTCGTTGCCGTCCACGTATGTAATGACTATATCCATACCGAAAAATATGATGTAAAGTTACAGATATTTGGCAGTAAATGTATTACCTTGCGCAACCAGCTCCTCCGGGGTGCCCGCGAAAACCAGTTCGCCGCCGTTGTCTCCTGCGTCCGGGCCGAGGTCGAGAACCCAGTCGGCGGCGCGGATGACGTCCGGATTGTGCTCTACGACGACTATGGAATGGCCCTTTGAAAGCAGCACGTCGAAGCTGCGGAGCAATTTCTCCACATCGTAGAAGTGCAGGCCGGTCGTAGGCTCGTCAAAGATGAAAAGTATGCGTTCCGGACGAGCCGAGTCCCTGTTCTGGGTCATTGACAGATAATAGGCGAGCTTGATGCGCTGGCTCTCTCCGCCGCTGAGGGTGCTGCTGCTCTGCCCTAGCTTTATGTAGGACAGACCGACGTCCACGAGGGTTTTCAGGCGGGCTGTGATGCGCTGTGCGTAAGGATTGTCATCGCTACTGAAGAAGTCTATCGCCTCACTTACGCTCATATTCAATATATCATCCACATTGCAGCCGCGGTAGCGCACCTCCAGTATGTCCGGTTTGAAACGCTTTCCGCCGCAGGCCTCGCAGGTCATGGTCACGTCAGCCATGAACTGCATCCCAATCCTGACGAAGCCGTCGCCCTGACATTCTGGACAGCGTCCTCCCTCCTGATTGAAGGAGAAGTGGGCCGGGCCGTAGCCGTTCATCTTGGCATAAGGCTGCTCGGAAAGCAGTTTGCGTATGTCGTCGTATATCTTGAGATAGGTCACGGCATTAGAGCGGGAACTGCGCCCTATGGGGTTCTGGTCCACATATTCCACCTGGCTTATACGGTCCAGACTGCCGCTCAGGGCCCTGAAGGTTCCAGGGGCCTCGCCGGTTTCGTTGAGATGACGGAACATTGCCCTGTAGAGTATGTCCCCTACCAGCGAGGACTTGCCGCTGCCGCTCACACCCGTCACCACTGTAAGCGTATTCAGGGGAAAGGCCACGTCTATGTCCTTGAGGTTGTGTTCCATAGCCCCTTCCACCTTTATGAAGTAGTTCGGCGTTCTCTTGCTTCTGCTGTACCTCGGCCTCTCCCCTCTCAGGTACTGCAGGGTGAGGGATTGGGCGCCGTTCTCCGGTGCGAGGCCCCCATTTGCTGCACCGACGCCGCTTTCCGGGCCGTCGCCGTTGCCGTCGCCAAGGCGGCCGCAGAAGACCACCCTTCCGCCTTCGGAACCGGCTTTGGGCCCCATATCGACAAGCAGGTCGGCGGCCCGCATTATCTCCTCATCGTGTTCGACGACAACAATGGTGTTGCCCAGGTCGCGAAGGCGCTTCAAAACAGAGATAAGTCTCTCGGTATCACGGGGATGCAGACCTATCGACGGTTCATCGAGTATATACATCGAACCCACCAGCGAACTGCCCAGGGCGGTCACCAGATTGATTCTCTGACTCTCACCTCCGCTCAGACTGTTAGAGCTGCGGTTCAGGGTCAGATAGGACAGACCCACGTCAGAAATATAGCGAAGCCTCGTCAGCACCTCGTCTATGGCCTTGCCGGCAATATTCCTGTCAGATTCGCTTAGTTCTATATTCTCAAAGAAAGCTATAAGCTTTCCTACATCCATCGCCATCAGTTCGCTGATAGTCTTCCCGCCTACCTTCACATATCCGGCCTCCTTGCGCAGGCGGCTTCCCCCACAGGAATGACAGGTCGTCTTGCCCGTATATCTGCTGAGCAGATAGCGGTACTGTATCTTGTAGCGGTTCTTGCGCACCCATTCGAAGAACTCCTCGAGCCCGACAATGCAATGTTTCTCATCCTCGGCCGGGCAACCCTTCCATATCTTGGTTCTGACTTCCTCGCTGAGATTGCACCATGGTTCGAAGATAGGTATGCCGTTACGTTCCGCATTGGCTATGAGCTGATCTTTGAACCAGCCCATTTTCTCACCGCGCCAGCATACGATGGCTCCGTCGTATATGGATTTGCTCTTGTCCGGCACAATCAGATCCTCGCTTATGCCCTCGATACGCCCAAGTCCGCCACATACGGGGCAGGCGCCCAAGGGACTGTTGAAGCTGAAGAGATATTCGTCCGGTTTGCGGAATACGATACCGTCTGCCTCGAAGCGCTCCGAGAACTCGCTCACGACGCCATCCTTCCATACCAGCAGGCGTCCGTTGCCCTTTGCGAAGGCCGTCTCTATCGACGATAAGGCCCTGGCTTTGGTGTCATCCCATTCCAGGCCCTCGCGGCTGCAGTCCGTACGGAAGCGGTCCACAAGCAGATAAGCTTCCTCGCTGAAGTCCCCATCCGCTGCCTTCTGCATCTGGCTTTCAATCCTTTCCGGCTTCCCATCCACAAGGAAACGGGTAAAGCCCTCCTCCTTGAGCGAAAGCATCAGTTCGACCTTGTCACTTCTCTGTCCCCATCCCAGGTCCACCAATATATATGCTATCCCCTCTCCGGCCGCCGTTGCGGTGGTTTCTGCGGGGGATTGCGCGGAGGATTGTGCGGAGGATTGTGTAGGAGGTTGTGCGGAGGATTGTGCAGAGGCGGAGCTGTCCGTATCGAAGATATATCGCAGCACATCGTTGGCGTTATGGCACTTGACCTCCACCCCGGACACAGGCGAAATTGTCTTGCCTATGCGAGCGTATATCATTCTGAGATAGTCATATATCTCTGTAGTAGTAGCAATTGTAGAACGGGGATTGCGTATATTGACTCTCTGTTCAATGGCTATTGCGGGCGGAATGCCCTCGATGAGATCGACATCCGGCTTTGACATCCTGCCCAGGAACTGCCTGGCATAAGACGAGAGGCTCTCGGCAAAACGTCTCTGTCCCTCAGCGAAGAGGGTATCGAATGCAAGCGAGGACTTGCCGGACCCGGAAATGCCGGTAATCACAACCAGCTTTCCCCGGGGAATCTCCAAGTCTATATTCTGTAGATTATTGACTCTTACTCCCTTGAGTATTATCTTGTCATCTGCCATCCGTATCGTTTCTTCCTTATCAGTTTTTGCGAGGGGTGTAAAGTTAAGGAATCTTCAAAAAAATTACTAACAATAATTTGCGCTTGTTGCTCACCCGACAAACAACTGATGTAAGTAAATGCTGAAAAACGGCGTCTTCCGCAGGTTTCCTTGCATCGATTCCCAAGTCTGGCCCTGAAATCAAGAATCGATGCACGCTGGAGGGCGTAAACGGGGAAATCCTTGCATCGATTCGCAAGTCTAGCCCTGAAATCAAGAATCGATGCACGCTGGAGGGCGTAAACAGGGAAATCCTTGCATCGATTCGCAAGTCTGGGCCTGAAATCGAGAATCGATGCAGCCATTGGGCTAGTTCCGGGGAAATCCTTGCATCGATTCGCAAGTCTGGCCCTGAAATCAAGAATCGATGCACGCTGGAGGGCGTAAACGGGGAAATCCTTGCATCGATTCCCAAGTCTGGCCCTGAAATCAAGAATCGATGCACGCTGGAGGGCGTAAATGGGGAAATCCTTGCATCGATTCGCAAGTCTGGCCCTGAAATCGAGAATCGATGCAGCCTTTGAACTGTTTCCGGGGAAAAGGAGGGCTTGCACGGACCTTCACATACCACCGAAGCATAATTTCGCCGTCAGGCGTGAATAATCAAAAATCTCAATATCCCCAATACCGGTAGAAGAGCAGTAAGTCTTTTCTCCACATAGTAGAGAATAACCAATAGTAATACCACTATTCCCAATAGGTACGTAACCGCACACCTGTCTTTGCGATTAGGTTCTTCAACAACTATCAACACCAGCACAATCATCACTATCACAAACGGCAGCACGATGACCGGCGCCAGCCGGTAGTCGGCCAGCCACGGGGAGGACGGCCTTGGCGAAGGTGACGAAGTCACCGTAGCCGGCATCGCCGGGCGGGTGGGCATAGCCGCAGGCTGCGATGCGACCGAGGCAGTGCGGAAGGCGGAAGCAAGTCTGTGGATCTTGGACGCGAAGCGGACAACGGGAACAGTCTTGCCCGCCTGGAGCCAATTAAAAGGGTCGGTGGTATGGCCGTCGCTCAAAGCGACGGACTTACGACCGACACCTATTTTCCCTTTGGCAACGGAGCAGAAGGCGGAGTGGCCGTGAAGCCCGAAGCAGTCTTTCACGGCTGGCGTTCAGCCAGACGGAAATGTCTGCCGGGCGGAACGTGATGAAGTGGAAGTCGCGCAGGCGCAATGTGCCGAAGCGGCTGGAACCAAGCCTTTCTGACGGAACATCAGCGGAGGAAGAAGGGCTTGACCGCTTTGACATAATACTCTGTAATATCCCTAATACAACCATCATATTTCAGCTTTATGTATTGAGATGTATAATCCAATCGATGAGCAATTTGCAATATGTTATAATTCCGAACGCGTTTATTCGTGAAATCAGAAAACTTTTCATATTTTTGCTACTAGCTTAGCTAGCCCGGCATCCATTTTTCGGAATTAGTCTAATTGGATTGGCTTTGGGAGATGGTTGCAGGGTTGGGTGGGCAAAAGACATACAAAGACGTTACTTGACGTTTTTCTTCTGTCATCAAACTTGGCAATTTGAATTCTACAGAAAGAAACGGCAATGGGAGCGTCCACTAGTGATGACGATTCGGTCATATGCGTCTTTATATAGACGTGGAGTGAACTGTATATCATCCCTGACGTGGGCTAGCTGCCTTGCTTATCTCTGTAGAAGGCAGCCAAGGCCTGATGATAGGGTGAGCAAGAGTTGTACTCCCACGTCTTTTTTTTACCTGTCCGGGTGGGGTTAAGTCGGATGCTGAAAAGAATGAAAAATGGCACTTATTGACTTAGCAAGTTGGAAGCCGAAAAGTAGTGAATTTGTTTTTGCTTATCGCTATCCTCAAACCAATTTGAGCACCAATACGCAATTGATTGTATATGAATCCCAAGAGGCCCTATTCTTCTCAAAGGGCCAGTTAATGGGTAAGTTCGGTCCAGGTAAGCACACCTTGAGTACAGAAAACTTGCCGCTTTTGAGAAGCCTCTTTGGAATCCCTTTTGGAGGTAAAAATCCTTTCACGGCTGAAGTTTGGATTGTAAATAAACTCATGCCAGCCAATCTTGCTTGGAACATTGATAGGATGACAATTCATGATCCCGATTTCGATACACAACTTCCCTTGACTGCATCTGGCCAATATGGACTTAGGGTTGTAGACTCCGAGCGCTTTCTGATAAATATGGTTGGCACAAAGGATGTTTTTACGGAATCTGATATGACTAGCCAAGCAAAGGGGGAATTTACATCTAAATCCAAGTCTGCCATAATGAAGTTTATGATTCAAAATCATTTAGGCTTCAAACAAATCTCGGCTTACATAGATGACCTTTCAAATTATCTTAAAAAATCCATTGCCCCGTTCTGGGATACTTATGGTCTTGAGATGACGAAGTTCTACGTATCTACGGTAGAACTCGACACTTCTACTCAAGATGGCC
Organism: Bacteroidales bacterium; assembly: GCA_004554455.1. Classification (GTDB taxonomy): domain Bacteria; phylum Bacteroidota; class Bacteroidia; order Bacteroidales; family UBA932; genus Cryptobacteroides. Next base: position 43,911 of record SFMG01000013.1, read on the forward strand.
GTGATATCCGTGATGCAATCGCAAAGCAGACTTCGATGAAACTTACCGGTCACACATGGCAGCAAGAGCAGGCATTTGATTTGGCCAACAACACCGTTAGCCAGGTCGGAAATGCCGTTGGCGGTGGACAAGGCGGACTTCTTGGTAGCCTCATGGCCTTAAGCATGATGAACAACATGCAAGGGTCAATGGGTGGCGGAATGATTCAGCCACAATATAATCAGCCTTCTTTCGGGAGCAATGGAGGTGGACAGCCTACAATGCCACAAGCCGCACCTACAATGTCAAGTCAAGCTAAGACTATCTTCTGCTCAAACTGTTCAAAGAAACGGCTTTCAACTGAACGGTTCTGCCCTCATTGTGGTACTGAGTATAATCCGTGCCCAAGATGCGGTGCGGACAACAACAAGAATTCGAAGCGTTGTGTTAGCTGTGGCGCATCCCTTACTGGAGCGCAAGGTGGTGGGAACATATGCACCAAATGCGGCTCACCTATAGCTCCCGGTGCCGCATTCTGTGGCGTCTGTGGGAGTCCTGTTGCTGCCACAAATCCTAATGTCTGCCCTAGGTGCGGTTCTAGCCTTCCTCCTACGGCAAGTTTCTGCCCGACCTGTGGATTTAAAAGATAAACGTCATGAAACCTAAAATGATCTATGCGATTCTAGCTGCATTAGTCGGCGAGGCGCTCATTATTACTCTGAATATCCTCTTCCGAGGTGATCTTCCGGACAATGTCTTGATATTAAACATTGTTGTTTGCACTCTTGTCTTTATTAGTTCTGCATGGGTTTTCTTTATCAAATGGGATAGAAGTGATGACAAGGTCGGCACATGGGTCGGGACCCTTGGCGTAAATCTATGGGGATTCTCTCTGTACTCGTTTCTAGCTCTCATCGCCTTGTTCGCAATGAACTTACATGTTGTGGTAGACAATGTTTCAGAAACTTATCCTATTGAATTCAAATATCAATTACTTGTTCATGGCATTCTACTCCTCTTCCTTATAATAACACGTTTTTCGAGCCATGCCGTTGCAGGCCAG
>SFMG01000014.1 GCA_004554455.1 Bacteroidales bacterium
ACTGGTAACTGGGGCTAAGTCGTAACAAGGTAGCCGTACCGGAAGGTGTGGCTGGAACACCTCCTTTTTGGAGCTGTTTTCTTGACCGGCTTTTCGGATCGAGGTACAAGGCAGCTTGTTCTTCCAGTCTTTATATAGGGGCGTAGCTCAGTTGGTTAGAGCGCCACACTGATAATGTGGAGGTCCGCGGTTCAACTCCGCGCGTCCCTACTCCGGGGGATTAGCTCAGTTGGTAGAGCACCTGCTTTGCAAGCAGGGGGTCAAGAGTTCGAATCTCTTATTCTCCACAAAGAAGACCTGCAGCGATGCAGGTCTTTTTTTTGTATGCGAGGAATTCTTATATTTGTAGGTTATATTTAATACTACCGGTATGAAGAAATTTTTACTTGCAATTTCTCTTTTTGCAGCTGCGGCAGGAGCTGTCTTTGCCCAGAGCATTACACAGGAAGACTGTGACCGCGCCCGCGAACTGGTCAGCCAGATGACTTTGCGCGAGAAGATCGACTATATAGGCGGATATGACAAATTCTACATCCGTGGGATAGAGCGCCTCGGCATACCTCAGATCCGTATGGCGGACGGCCCCCAGGGCGTGCGCAACAACACCCGCAGCACCCTTTTCGCCTGCGGTGTGGCAGCTGCGGCCAGCTGGAACGAGGCCCTTGTCAGGGAGATGGGTGTGGCCCTGGGCCAGGATTCCCGCGCCAGGGGAGTGCACATACTCCTGGGACCGGGCGTCAACATCTACCGCAGCCCGCTTTGCGGAAGGAATTTCGAATATATGGGCGAGGATCCCTACCTGGCCTCCCGTGCTGCCGTCAATTATATAAAGGGCGTCCAGTCCCAGGGGGTGATGGCGACCATCAAGCACTTCGCCCTGAACAATCAGGAATACGACCGTCACCACGTCAGCTCCGATGCCGACGAGAGGACCATGAACGAAATATATTTCCCGGCCTTCCGTGCCGCGGTAGAGGAGGCGAAGGTGGCATCGGTGATGACCAGCTACAATCTCGTGAACGGGGTGCACGCCGCCGAAAACCCTGTGCTCATCCGTGAGAACCTGCGTGACAGATGGGGCTTCAAGGGTTTCGTGATGTCGGTGTCGGACTGGACTTCGACCTATTCCGCCCTGGCCAGCGTCAAGGGCGGTCTCGACCTGGAGATGCCTCAGGCCTGGTGTATGAATAGCGATGAGCTGCTGCCTCTCATCGAGGCCGGGCTCATAGACGAATCCGAAATCGACGCCAAGGTTCAGAACATACTCCAGACCCTGATAGCCTTCGGCTTCCTCGACAGGGAGCAGCTCGACAGGAGCATATCCGAGGACAATGCATATTCCCGCGACGTGGCCTACCGTCTTTCCTGCGAGTCGGCGGTGCTGCTCAGGAACGAGGGCGCCCTGCCTCTGAAGCCGGGCCGCCGCAACAAGGTGCTGCTGATGGGCCCTAACGCCTCCGTAATCCCTTGCGGTGGCGGCAGCGGACGTGTGGATCCTATCTATTCCATTTCCCTTGCAGAGGGAATGAAGGGCCTGGGCAGGAATTGGTCCGTGAGCGTTGCGGACGGAAAGCCTTCCGTGAAGGAGCTCGAGAGCGCATCCGCCGTGATTGTGTCCGTCGGCTTCAACAGCAAGACCGAGAAGGAGAATTCGGACAGGACCTTCTCCCTGCCGGAGGGCCAGGACGAACTTATAGAGTATGCCGCAGCCCACAACAGGAAGGTGATCGTGGTCATCTATGCCGGAGGAGCCGTGGATATGAGCCGCTGGAAGGACAAGGTGTCTGCCATTGTGATGGGCTGGTATCCGGGCCAGGAGGGAGGCAAGGCCATTGCCAACATTCTGGCGGGCAAGGTCAATCCTTCGGGCAAGCTGCCTATGAGCTTCGAGAGCCGTCTGGAGGACAATCCGAGCTGGAAATGGTATTATCCTCGCGAGCCTAAGACCAAGAGGGGCTTCAGCTATAGGTACGTCACTTACGGCGAGGGCATCTTCAGCGGCTACAGGGGCTATGAGAAGGCCGGGATCGAGCCTGCATATCCTTTCGGATACGGCCTGAGCTACACCGAGTTCGAATATTCCGGCTCGAAGTGCATCAAAAGCGGAGACGGCTACGATGTCGTCTTCACCCTGAGCAACGTGGGCGGCCGCGACGGAGCCGAGGTGTCGCAGGTCTATGTGGGCGAGAAGAATCCTTGCGTCAAGAGGCCGCTGAAGGAACTCAAGGGCTTCGCCAAGACCGTGCTGCGCAAGGGTGCGAGCGCCAGGGTGACCATACACCTGCCGGCCAGCGCCTTCGAATATTACGACGTGAAAAGCCACGATTGGGTGCTGAACCCCGGCTATTTCAATATATACATAGGTTCTTCTTCGGCAGACATACGCCTGGTGGAGGAAGTCCTGATGTAAGCAATCGATATGAACGGAATTTTAGATGAAATAACCTCCCGGGAGTACGAGCACGGTTTTGTGACCGAGCTCGAGCAGGACTTCATCCCCAAGGGACTGACAGAGGAGACCGTGCGCCTGATTTCCGCCCGCAAGGAGGAGCCGCAATGGCTGCTAGACTTTCGTCTCGACGCTTTCCGCAAGTGGCAGTCTATGAAGCAGCCGACCTGGGCGCATCTCGATATACCCGAAATAGACTTCCAGGACATAATCTACTTCGCCGCGCCCAAGAAGCCGGACGGGGAGAAGAAGGAAATAGACCCTGAACTGGCCCGCACCTTCGACAAACTGGGCATTCCGCTTCACGAGAGGGATGCGCTGGCCGGGAATGTGGCCTTCGATGCTGTCTTCGACTCCGTGTCGGTCAAGACCACCTTCCGCAAGACCCTGGCCGAAAAGGGAATCATATTCTGCAGCTTCTCCGAGGCCGTCAAGGAGTATCCCGAGCTGGTGCGCAAGTACCTGGCGAGCGTCGTTCCCAGCGGCGACAACTACTATGCGGCTCTCAACTCCGCCGTGTTCAGCGACGGCTCCTTCTGTTATATACCCAAGGGCGTACGCTGCCCTATGGAGCTGTCCAGCTATTTCCGTATCAACGCGAAGGGCACCGGTCAGTTCGAGCGTACGCTTATCGTCGCCGACGAGGGTTCGTATGTAAGTTATATGGAGGGCTGCACCGCGCCGATGCGTGACGAAAACCAGCTCCACGCCGCCGTCGTCGAAATCGTCGTCGAAAAGGACGCCGACGTCAAGTACTCTACGGTGCAGAACTGGTATCCGGGCGACGCAGAGGGCCGCGGAGGCATATTCAACTTCGTCACAAAGAGAGGGATATGCAAAGGCAGCGGCAGCCATCTGAGCTGGACGCAGGTGGAGACCGGTTCGGCCATCACATGGAAATATCCCTCCACCATACTGAAGGGCGACAATTCCTCTTCCGAGTTCTATTCCGTCGCCGTCACCAACCGCTTCCAGCAGGCCGACACCGGCACCAAGATGATACACATAGGCCGCAACACCCGTAGCCGCATCATCAGCAAGGGTATATCCGCCGGCCACAGCCAGAACAGCTACCGCGGCCTGGTGCGTATGCTGCCGGGTGCCGAGAATGCCCGCAATTTCTCGCAGTGCGACAGCCTGCTCATAGGCGACCGCTGCGGGGCCCACACCTTCCCGGTGATACGCAATGCCTCGCCAAGCGCCACCGTGGAGCACGAGGCCACCACGTCCAAGATCAGTGAGGAGCAGCTCTTCTACTGCAACCAGAGGGGCATAGGTCAGGAAGAGGCGGTGGGACTCATCGTGAACGGATATGCCCGCGAGGTGCTCTCCCGACTGCCTATGGAGTTCGCGGTCGAGGCACAGAAACTTCTCTCGCTCTCCCTGGAGGGCTCGGTAGGATGACATTATGATGGATTGGATAAATTACACTCTCTTTACCATAGCCGGAGACAAGCCGGTTCTGCTCATAGACCTGATCACTTCGGTCCTGGGCCTTACCTGCGTGTTCCTGGCCGGACGCAACAGCAAATACAACTTCTGGGTGGGCTATCTCTACACCACGGCCCTCTTCCTGATGTTCTGGAACAAGAACCTGTACGCATCTCTGCTCCTGCAGCCTATCTCGCTGGCTATCAACATACTCGGCCACTGGCGCTGGACTCATCCGAAGGAAGTGGAGCGGAGCAGCGAGGACAGCGCTGCGCTGAAGGTCACAATGCTCAGCTGGATGCAGCGCTTCTATGCCGTGGTTTCCGTGCTGCTCATCGCCGCCGTGTGGGGCTGGAGTCTTGACGTGCTTTTCCCTCAGGACCCGCACCCTTACCTGGACTCCTGCCTGACCATACTCATACTGGTGGCCCAACTGCTCAGCGCCCTGAAGAAATGGGACTGCTGGATCGCCTGGATGTTGGTCAATGTCACGCAGATCATCCTGCACCTGAGTGTGGGACACGTCTTTATGCCTATAGTCTCCGCCCTCTATCTGATCAATGGCCTGGTGTCGCTCTTCGGATGGATGAAACTCTACAAGAAAAAAGCCTGAAAGGGAAATGAAGAAAAGGACTCACTACATATTGCTCTTCTGTATGCTGGCCCTTTCGGCGGTCTGCGGAATCCTGATCCCGAAGGTCAATGTCAACAGTGATATGACCCGCTACCTGCCGGATGATTCGCAGATGAAGCAGGGACTGGACATAGTCACGGCCGAATTCGGGGGCACGCAGATGACCGGTCCTGCGGTCCGGCTGATGTTCCGGGACGTGGCTTCTTCACGCGTACAGGGAATCACGGACACCCTTTCCTCCTTCTCCCAGGTCAAGGCGGTCAGCCACAGCTTCTCGGAGGACGGACAATATGTGCTTTTCGAGCTGAATGTGCCGAACAGTGTCGATCAGAAGCTGCTGGGACAGGAGATTTCCTCCCGCTTCGAGGATGACATAGTCGTGGAGACCAGCCAGGACGGCAACACACCGCCTGCATCGGTGATGATAATTGCCGCGGCCCTCATCCTCATAATCCTGGTAGCCATGGCCCAGTCCTGGCTAGAACCGTTGATTTTCCTGATTTCGACAGGCCTGGCCGTGGTGATGAACATAGGCACCAATGCCCTGCTTCCAAGCGTATCCATTACCACGAATTACATAGTGGCCATATTGCAGATGGTGCTTTCGCTGGACTATTCCATAGTCCTGATGAACCGTTACCGCCAGGAGAAGACCGGGGAGAACAGCCCTGTGGAAGCGGTCAACCGTGCAATCAAACGCGCCTTCCCGTCCATAATGAGCAGCGCCGCGACTACGGTCGTGGGACTTGTGATGCTCGTGTTCATGAGACTCAAGATAGGTATGGATATGGGTGTTGTACTCGCCAAGGGTGTGATTTTCAGCCTTGTATGCACCTTTACCGTACTGCCTTCCCTCCTGATGATTTTCCAGAAGGGAGTGATGAACACAGGCAAGAAGACCTTCGTGCTGCCGACCAACAGGATAAGCCGTATGGTGACAAGGTACAAGATTCCACTGGCCTGTGCTGCGATAGTCCTCTTTTTCTTCGCCTTCTTCCAATCGAAGAAGACGGACATATCCTTCTCTATGGAGAGGGAATCGGAGATCAATTCCGTCTTTCCTCAGCACAACCCCTTTGTGGTGGTTTACCCGACTGCTGCGGAATCGTCCGTTCCCGCCCTTGCCGACAGCCTGCTGAAGGATGGGGCTGTCGAGGGTGTCTATGCCTATCCGACCGTGATGCGCCGCCAATACACCAGTTCGGAAATGGCCGGTCAGATTCAGACGATGGCTGCCGGATTCAAGGAGGAACTGCCGAAGGAACTGGACAGCTCTATGTTCACGGCGTCTATGATGAGTCTGGTGTACCACATGAAGTTCGAGGACGATCCGTCCCGGCAAATCTCTTTCCCGGAACTGCTGGGCTTCATCAGGGAGCACTGCGTTGGAAACCCTATGTTCGACTCCGTTCTCGACGACGATATGAGGGAAAAGCTGGCGTTGCTGGATATGTACGCCCCTGCTGTGGAAGAGGAGGAAATTGTGGAGGAAAGCAGGGTGGAGGAAGCTCCAGCCCCGAAAGCATCAGCCCCGAAAGTATCAGCCCCAAAAGCTACTGCTCCGGATACTCCTAAGCCGGCAGCCGAAACCGCTCCCGCTCCCGTGGCAAAGCCACAGTCGTCGGTACGCCTTTCCAGCTTCCTGCCACGCCTTGCGGAAGCATATCCGTCCACGGAAACGGCCGTGCTGGCTTCCCTGTCCGACAGGACCATGAACAATACGCCTATGGCAGCTCCCGCGATGAGCGAGTTCATAGGCTCGACTCCTACCCAGACCAGGATGGTCTATTCCTTCAGCAAGAACAAGTCCAAGCAGATGACTCCGTACGAATACGTACACTTCCTCTACGATGACCTCTTCAATCGCAAGGCCCTTGCCTCTTTCGTCAGCGAGGATCAGAAGGAGGGACTCAGGCAGAGGATGAATGTGATGGACCTCATTCAGAAGGATGCATCTGTGGAGTTTTCCGAACTGTACTCGCTGCTCCGTGATTTCGGGGCTGCTTCTGCCGGGGAGGCCCGTCTGAGGGCCCTGGCCTTCCCATCTTCCGGCAGCACCGCTCCGGAGGCCCCTTCTGCAGTATCCCGTCCCGATTCCACGTCCGGAACACTTGTGGCGGAACTGCCTCAGCAGAAGGACAGTCTCGCTTCCTCCGCAGGAAACGCCGTCTCCGGCAACCCTGCCGCCACGGATACTGCCTCGGTGAATGTCCAGCCGCTCCCGAAGCCGGTCAAACCGAAGAAAAAGAGCATAGAGGAGCAGCGACAGGACCTCTTTATGGACCTGATGTACTCCGGACGCAGCTACACGGCCAGACAGATGGCCGGCTTCTTCAAGCGTCTCGGGGAACCTGTCGGGGAGGATCTTATCAGTCTGCTCTATGTCTATTATGCGAGTGTCAGCGAAGAGGACTGCCATCACACGATGAACATCGAGGAACTGGTGAATTTCATAGGCGATGACCTTCTCAACGACAAACGTCTGAGCGGGTATATAGACGACGAAGTCCGCTCCCACTTCAATGGATTCAGAAAGGCCTTCGAGGAGAAGATTTCCCTCCTCAGGCGCGAGGATCACTCCCTTATGCTGGTTCTCACCAAACTGCCGCCCGAGTCTCGGGAGACCTATGACTTCGTGTCCCGCCTCTCTTCCGTATGCGATGACTGCTTCGGCGGGGAAAGCCAGCTGGTGGGAGAGTCTGTGATGTACAGCGAGATGAAGAACGGCTTCGGACGCGAGATCCGGCTTGTGACCATACTCACGGTGCTGGCCATCTTCCTCATCGTGGCCGTGTCCTTCCGCTCCGTGATAGTGCCTCTGATACTGGTGATGACCGTCATGACCGCCGTGTATGTGAACGTGATTTTCAGCGGCATCTTCTCGGGTACGATGCTCTATCTGGCCTATCTGATAGTGCAGAGCATACTTATGGGCGCGACCATAGACTACGGAATACTCTATGCGAACTATTACAAGGAATACAGGAAGACCATGGACGTCAACGACGCGATCACTGCGGCCTACCGCGGGTTCATACGTACGATTATGACTTCCGGCCTGATAATGGTTGTCGCACCGGGCGCAATGGCCCTGCTTGTGGATGACGTGGCCATATCCGCCATTGTCGGCAGTCTCTCCATAGGCGCTATGGTTTCCGTCGTGCTGATACTGCTTGTCGTGCCTGCCGTACTCGGCGCCTTCGACAGTCTCGTCGTCCGCAAAAAGGACCGTTTCAAAAAATGAATATATATAATATAAATATATGACAGACAATATATTATTGGAGATAAAAGACCTGCATGCGCGAGTCGGCGAAAAGGAGATACTCAAGGGTATAGACCTGCTGATACGCAAGGGTGAGATTCACGCCGTAATGGGCCCGAACGGGGCCGGTAAGAGTACGCTCAGCGCCGTGCTTGCCGGGAAGCCGCAGTTCGAGGTCACCGCGGGAAGCATAAGTTTCCAGGGGGAGGACCTGCTTGCGATGAGCCCGGAAGAGCGCTCCCGCGCGGGTGTCTTCCTGAGCTTCCAGTATCCGGTGGAACTGCCGGGCGTGAGCATCACAAACTTTATGAAGACTGCGATCAACTGCCGCAGGGAGGCCCTGGGACAGGAACCGCTGAAGGCCGCGGAGTTTCTCAAGCTGATGAAGGAGAAGATGGCTTTCGTCCAGATGAAGAGCGAATTCTCCAAGAGGGATGTCAACGTGGGTTTCTCCGGTGGAGAGAAGAAGCGCAATGAGATTTTCCAGATGGCTATGCTCGACCCTAGCCTGTCCATACTCGACGAGACAGACAGCGGCCTGGACGTGGATGCCCTGAGGATAGTTGCATCCGGAGTCAACGCCCTTCACAGCCCCGAGAAGGCAGCCATAGTCATTACCCACTATCAGCGGCTGCTCGACTACATCGTTCCGGACGTGGTGCACGTGCTGGTGGACGGCCGCATAGTGCGTACCGGCGGCAGGGAGCTTGTGGCCCGCATCGAGGAAAAGGGCTACGAAGGCATTTCAGAAGAATAGCAATGGAGAAGCTTTATATCATAGGGCGGGACGAGTGCCCGCGCGAACTGATTGTCCACGGGGGCGAGACGCTGAACCTGAGCTTCATAGTCCTCCCTGGGGTCAGCTGCAAACTAGACCTGGACCTGGATATCTGCGGTCCGGATGCGGACGTTTCCCTTTCGGGGCTTTATGTCTGCCCGGCTGACGAGAGAGTGGAGTTCAACATAGTCCTGAAGCATACGGCGGGAGGCAGTGTCAGCCGCCAGCTCTTCAAGGGCCTTGTCGGGGGAACGGCCCGCAGCTCATTCAACGGCCTGGTTGTGGTGGCTCAGGATGCCCAGCACACAGAGGCCAGCCAGTCCAACCACAACCTGCTTCTGAGCGAGGGTGCCGAGGCGCTTACCAGTCCACGGCTGGAGATTTATGCGGATGACGTGAAGTGCTCCCACGGCGCGACCATTGGCCGCCTCAACGAGGACGAGCAGTTCTATATGCGCAGCAGGGGCATATCCCTGCGTGAGGCGAAGCTGCTCCAGATGATGGCCTTTGCCTCTCCTGTGCTCGAAAATGTGAATCCGGAAAGCCGCCGTGAGGAGATACGGAGCATAGTCGAGAGCGCAATCCGGACTATGATAGACTGATTTTCTTCAATTTTCACAAATTCTGTCCGAAATTTTTGAATTTGTGAATTTTGAATTTTTGCCTTTGCATATTTGTCGTCGCACCAAACGACGACTTTTATGTTGACTGAAGTATTCAGCGCCCGATGCGAGGGCATAGATGCCTCCCTTGTCACGGTGGAGGTGGATGTGATACAGGGGATAGGAGTGCATCTGGTAGGATTGGCCGATGCCGCGGTCAGGGAGAGTCTGCTGCGCATAATGACCTCGCTCCAGAGTCTCGGCTATCATATCCCCGGGCGCAAGATAGTGATAAATCTGGCACCGGCCGACGCCCCGAAGAAGGGCTCGGTCTATGACCTGCCCATAGCCACGGGCATACTGGCGGCTTCGGGCCAGGTGGAACTGCCGCTGCTTCCCGAATTCATACTTATGGGAGAGCTGGGACTGGACGGCTCTGTCAGGGCTGTCCCGGGGGTGCTGCCCACGGTGGAAATGGCGATACGCAGCGGGAGACGGGGCTGCATAGTCCCGGCCGAATCCGCCCGGGAGGCGGTGGAGCTGGACGGAATCGAACTCTACGGAATCAGCAATATCAATCAGGCCCTGGACATCTTGTCCGGCGAGCTGGACTGCAGTTCTCTGCTGGCAGGGCGCGATTGCGGGAATGTGCCGCACAAGGGCCTCCCCGCCATCGATTTCTCGGAAATAATAGGCCAGGAGGGCGCGAAGAGAGGGCTCGAGGTGGCGGCCGCCGGCGGTCATAATGTGATAATGATAGGACCCCCGGGTTCTGGAAAGAGCTCTCTGGCCAATGCCCTGGCCGGCATACTCCCTCCTATGAGTGTGCAGGAGGCCATACAGACCAGCAAGATCTATTCGGTGGCAGGGAAGACCAGGGGAGAGGGTCTGATCTGGAACCGCCCTTTCCGGGCACCCCATCTGAGCGCCTCCATCCCGGCAATGGTGGGAGGGGGCACGGATGTTCTCATCCCCGGAGAGATCAGTCTTGCACATAACGGCGTGCTCTTCCTGGACGAATTGGGAGAGGCGCCGAAACGTCTGGTGGAGACCCTCAGGGCCCCTCTGGAAGAAAGGCAGGTGACCATTTCCCGCCTCAGGAGCAAGGTCAGCTATCCGGCTTCCTTTATGTTTGTGGCGGCGTCGAATCCCTGCCCCTGCGGCTATTACGGGGTGGGAGACCGCTGCTGCTGCACACCCTCCCGCCGTGCCGGCTATATCTCCAAACTTTCCGGGCCTCTGATGGACAGGATAGACATCCAGCTGAGGCTGGCTCCCGTTCCGCCTTCCTCTATTGCCGCGAAGGGGAAGGGCGAATCCAGTTCGGCCATTGCTGAGAGGGTGAGTGCGGCCAGGCGCATACAGCAGGAGCGTTTCGCAGGGGAGAACATCAGTACCAATGCCCAGATGAACAACCGCATGGTCAGGGAGTATTGTCCTCTGGACACGGAGTCCGCCGCGGCGCTGACACGGCTTGTGGACAAGCTCGGCTTCTCTATGAGGGCATATTTCCGCATAATCAAGGTGGCCCGCACCATAGCGGACCTCGAGGGGAGGAAAACCATAGGCATGGAGCAGCTGATGGAGGCCGCCTCCTACCGTTTCCTGGACAGGGAGAAAGCCTTGGAATATTGAGTAATCTTCAAAACCAATCATTAAGATGGCTGCAACAATCGACAAACTGAGAAGTTTCACCGCGCTGGTCTGCCTGCTTGCCCTGGCGGCCGGCTGCGACAGCCGCGAGCTGGATCTCCGCGGGGAGGAGTCCGGAAAGGAGATCGAAGAGAGGGAGGACATAGACTCCCATATATGGATGTCCGCTTATGTTTATCCGGAGGGCTGTGCCTGGCAGCTGGACACCTGTTCCGTGGACAGGGGACACCCGGCCCTGCTCTGTGACGGGGAGATGCTCGTGCTCCTGGAGGACAGGGATTCCTGGACTTCAGCCATTGTGGCTGGAGGGCATATCTTCGACCTGCTTTACGATTCCGGCAGGAGCCTGTTGCGCTGTGACGGGGAGCTGTGCCTGGATTGGGAGGGCGAGGAGCTGGTCTGGGACATTGCCATCTCCGGACGCTCGCTCTATTGCCTCTGTACCGCCAGGGACGGCAGTTCGCTCTGTCTGCGCAAGGATGGGAAACTGTTGCGCAGCTATGAGGGCTGCTGGCCGGAATCGGGCTTCTACGAGGACCTGGGCCGGCTCTGTTTCGACGTCGGCGGCAGTCGCGTGGGTACGGTGTGGGACGGAGGGGAGAGACTGCTCGACAGGGACGCCTTTTCGGATATGGACAGTATGAGGGCCCACACTATGGGCGGCGAGCTGTGGCTTCTGGCGGAATTCATCTACAAGGGCTGGCAATATTCGGCGGTGGGGGACGTGGACAGTCCTCCTCTGAAAGCCGTAATGGAACCCTATCGCTACATAGGTCTGCTTTACGGGGGACGCAAGGTCCTGGTGGAGAGGGAAAACCCATCCGGGCATTACGAGATTCTCGCGGACGGGGAACTGCTGCTGGAAAGCGAAGTGGCCTTTACCCGCCTGGCCTCCTGCTGCGACGGAATGTCTGTGAGGGCACTGGGTCGTATGGCTGACGGCCGCTGGGCTCTGATGGGGGATGCGGGTACGGAGCCGCTGCCGGAGGGTCTGCGCCCTTCTCCCGGTCTGGATATGGCCTTCCGCTATGGCAGACTCATATTCCCTGTCGTGCTGCAGGATGGGGTGGCCGGTCTGTGGGATGATGGCAAGACAATGAGTCTCGGGCTGAACGGAAGGGTCGAGCAGCTCGTCATAGGAAGGGGTTCGTCGGGAAAGTATCTGCTATCTCACTGAGAATTCGATGGTCCTGCTTCCGTCGGAATTGACTTTTATGCTTACGTCGAGGGTTTCTTCGGGCAGCAGTTCTTCGATGTTCTCAGGCCATTCCATAATGCAGAGGCAGCCGCTGTAGAAATAGTCGTCCAGTCCGAGGTCCATGGCTTCGGAGAGTCGGCTGATGCGATAGAAGTCGAAGTGGTACATCGGTTCTCCCGCTGCGGTGAGATACTCGTTGATTATGGTGAAGGTGGGCGAGCATACGGCGTCCCTGACGCCCAGGCAGCGGGTGATTGCCGTGGTGAAGGTGGTCTTGCCCGCACCCATAGGGGCCCGGAGGGCTATGAGACGTCTGTCTCCTATGGCAGCCAGGAATTCGGCGGCCACGCGGTCTATATCGCTCAGTTTTTCTATTTTCAGTTGCATCGTTTTCTAGATATGCAGGCGTATTCCCAGTTCGAGGCCCAGCATAAGCGGCTGGCGGGTGCGTATGTTGCTGACCTCTCCTGCGGTGAACCAGTAGTTGAGGCTTGGGTCTATGTAGAAGCCGACCTTCTTTGCCGCAATGAATTCCACTCCCATGCCTATCCCGGCTGAGAACTGCCAGTTGCTGCCTTCCGGACTGTAGCTCTTGCTCTTGTCCATCTGGTAACGGTTGCTCAGACAGTAGTTCGCGCTGCCGGAGGCATAGGCGTAGAAGTCGATGAAGTCCTTGCGTATGATATCGACATAGAGATTCAGCGGTATGCCTATGTAGTGCTGGCTGTTGCGTATGTTGGTGTAGCCTGTCTGGCTTATTATGGCCCCTTCGGCGTCCAGCTCGTTGAACTGGCCGGAAAAACTGCGGGTAAGGTAGGACCAGCTGACCCCGGTGCCTATGGAGAAGCGCTTGCTCACGTCGAAGCGCAGCCCTATTCCCGCTGCCACCGGAATGGCGTAACGGGATTCTCCAGTCTCTTCTATGGTGGTGGCCTGAGGCACTGCCGGCCTCTTCAGCATGTTGCTGCCGGCGGCCTTGGCGGTATTGCTGTTGCTCAGGGCATCTGCGTATGCCGAGAGAACCACTCCACGTTTTTCTTTCCGGCTTCCCTGCAGTTCTTCGCCCCTTTCGTCGAAGTCCGCGCTCTCGTACTTCCTTATCCAGTTTTCAGCCGTGTTTTCTTCCCTCACTGCCGTTTCTTCCCTCACTGCCGTTTCATCTGCCACGGCTGTTTCTTCCGTTCCTGCTGCCGGGGCTGTCTCTTCCTTCCCGGCCGTTCCGGCTGCCGTGTCACCGGCGGTACTTTTCTCCACAACGCTCTCTCCGGCCGTTTCAGTGACGTCCTCTCCGTCAGCCTCTGAAACGCTCTCTCCGAAGACCTGGCTGATGGAAAGCGGCTTCATGTTCCCGGTCTCGGGAGCAAGAGGAGTTTCCATGAGCTGTGAGAGGCCGGAATCCTGCGACGGGATTATGTCCACGGGGTTCTGCACCACAGGGCGGGTGCTGAAGAAGACGGTAAGGGCCACGGCTGCAGCCACGGCGCCCGTTGCGGAAGCTATTTTCCACCAGATTGCCGCCGGCCTGGCTTTTGCCGGGGCCGGAAGCCTGCTCTCGATGCCCTGCCAAAGACCCTCGGGAACGTCCTCCTGGGCATTCTCAAGCATCGAGCGTATTTCGAGATCGAATCTGTTATCTTCCATTGTTCTTTTCTTCCAATCGTTTGCGCAGCCAGGTCCTGGCCCTGCTGAACTGTGTCCGGGATGTGGTCTCCGAGATTCCCAGCTGTTCGGAAATGTCCTTGTGGGAGTATCCCTCGACCGCATACATATTGAATACGGCCCTGAATCCCGGCGGCAGTTCCATTACCAGGGACATCAGCTCCCGGTAGCTTATCTCTTCCATCTGCCCGGGTTCACTGCTGCTCAGTTTCCTGGCTTCGCTGATGTCTTCGCTCATCCTGAGCACATCGTTTTTGCGCAGGTACATCAGGCAGGTAGTCACGAAAACCCTTCTAGCCCAACCCTCGAACGAGCCTTCGTTCTTGAAGTTTCCCATTTTCGAGAAGAGGGTCACGAAACCGTCCTGAAGCAGGTCTTCAGCGAGTTCGCGGCTGCCGGCATAACGCATGCACAAAGCCATCATCTTGGGCGCAAGCAGGTCATAGAGACTTTTTTGCGCCTTGCGATCCCCCTTTTTGCAGGATTCGAGCAGTTCGTATGAATATCCGTCGTTCAAATTGCCTTGCCCTGGGGTCTCGACCCGGAGAAGATGCGTGCAGCCGTCAAAACGTTGCATGCGTCCCCGGGAGCGGCCCCGTCAGCGTTGACAAAGATAATCAAAAAAAATGCGTACTTTTGTGTGAATATGCTTCACAGGATTTTAAGATATATATTGTCTGCGGTACTTTTCTTTGCCGCATCGGCTGCAGCCCCGGCGCAGAATGCCGGAGCCGTCCCGTCGCCCAGGGTGCTTGAGAACGCCGTCCTGATCGGTGTCGATCTCTTCAACAACGGGGAGTATCGGCAGTCGGCCGACTTTTTCCGCAGTTTGCTGAGGAAGGCGCCGGACAACGATGCCGCCTGGTTCTATCTGGGTATGAGCAGCATATATGTGCAGGACAATGAGACCGCCGAACTGGCGCTCGGGAAAGCGGCTGCACTGGATCCGTCCAACTATTGGTACCGTTACCGCCTGGGCCAGTTCTACGCCGCCACAGACCGTCCGGAGCTCACGGGGGAGATATACGAGTCTTTGCTGCGCGATTTCCCGAAGAAAAGCGAACTCTACTACAGTCTGGTGGACATATACATATCCCAGGGAGACTACGAGAAAGCCCTCGGCATGCTGGACAGTCTGGAGGCCGTGTCGGGAAAGTCCGACCCTACTGTGGTCACGCGCTACCAGCTGCTGCTGCAGTTGCGCAGGCCGGAGGAGGCGCACGACTGCCTGCTCGCCTACAGCCGGGAATATGCCTCGCCCCAGGTGCTTTCGATGCTGGGCGACTACGAAATGTCCCTGTACCGCGACAGCAGCGCCCTGGCCTTCTATGACGAGGCCCTTTCCCTGGACGGCGACTGCGCGCAGGCGCTTTTGGGCAAGGCCGAGACCTACCGTATGACGGCGCGGTTCAGTGAATATTTTCCTGCCATAACGGAGTTCATGTCCCGCGAGACCGTGTTGCCACGCGGCAAGGCAGAGTATCTGAAGGCGCTCACAAGCCGTCTGGACGGCAAGTTTTTCCGCGTTTACGGCAAGGAGCTGGACGCTATGTACGATGCGGCCCTGTCAACCCACAGACGGGACAGTTCGGTGAATGTGGCGGTGGGATTGTATTACCTTGCCACGGAGAGGACCGCCCTGGCTGACAGCTGCTTCCGCCGCAATGCGCTCAACTTTCCGGATGATTTCGACATAAGGGGCAACTATTGTTCCTTCCTGTTTTTCTGCAAGCGCTGGGAGGACCTGAAAGAGGAGGCGGAACGCTGCATAAAGCAGTTTCCGGATCGTCTGGACTTCTACGACTACAAGTCCGGAGCCTGCTATTGGCTCAGGGACTGGGAGGGGCTTCAGGCAACTTACGACAGTGTGATAGCCCACAAGGCCGCCACGGATGAGGACCGGGTGTCCGCCTACACCGGCAAGGGAGATGCCTACCACGCTGCCGGGGAGGACGGGAAGGCCTTCAAATGCTATGAAAAGGCCCTGGCCATAGACCCGGATTACCTGCCGGCGCTGAACAACTACGCCTATTTCCTCAGTGTCGAAGGACGCAAGCTGCGCAAGGCGTTGGCAATGAGTGCCAGGACAGTGGCCGCAGAGCCGGACAACCCGACCTATCTGGACACCTACGGCTGGATACTCCATCTCCAGGGCCGAGACAGTGAGGCCAAGAGCCATTTCAAGCACGCAATGCTCTATGGAGCGAAGGAGAGCGTCGTGTCTATGGACCATTATGCCGAGGTGCTGTACTCCCTCGGAGAGTATGACCTGGCATTTATGTACTGGGACCAGATTCTCCAGAAAGACTGGAAGCAGGACATACCGGACCTGGAGGAGAGGGTTGCCAGAAGGCGCGAAGCAAACGGAAGATGAAGGAGCTGCGTCTCATAACACTTGTGGCGGCCCTGCTGCTTGCCCTTCCTCTCCAGGCCCAGAACACCAGGAGCCAGGAAGCGCGCAAGGCCCGTCTCGAAAAAGAGATAGCCCTGCTGGACAAGCAGCTGGGCGACAACGAATCCAGGAGCCGCAGCGCTCTGGGCAGCCTGACACTGGTGCAGAAGAAGGTGTCGATGAGACGCGAGCTGCTGAGCCGCAGCGAGGAGCAGGTGCGTTCATACGACCGTTCCATAAGTCTGAAAACCAAAGAGATAGCGGCATTGGAGGCGCGTCTGGACAGTCTGGAAGCCTACTACGCCCGCCTCGTATATGCCGTGTACAAGAACCGCGACGCCCGTGTGTGGTATATGTATATACTGGCCAGCGAAAACCTCGGCCAGGCGTGGCGGCGCTACTCATATTTCAGGGATATGTCCTCCTCGCTGAACGCACAGGCGCTTAAGATACGCGAGGAAAGGGAGAGACTGGAGGAGGAGAAGCTCGCCCTGCGCCGTCTGCGCAACGATGCGGATATAGTGCGTTCTCAGCACTCCCTGGCGGTGAAGGCACTGTCGCAGGAGGAGGAAGAGTCCCGCCGTCTGGTGGAGACGCTCAAGCGGGATCGCAAGCGTTACGAAAAAGAGCTCGCTGCCAAACGCAAAGAGGTTGAGGCCCTGAACCGGGAGATAGAGAGACTCATACGCGCAAACAGCGGAGGCAAGGGCACGGCCGGGAAAGCCAGGCCTGTGGATTACACCCTCGCGGCCGAGTTCTCCAAGAACAAGGGCAAGCTCCCGTGGCCTGCGGACGGCACGGTGACCGATCATTTCGGTCAGCGCTTCCATCCGGTCTTCACCACGGTAAAGCTGCCTTTCAACAACGGCATCAACATCGCTGTGGCTTCCGGAGCCGACGTGAAGGCGGTCTTTGACGGCGAGGTGCGCCAGATCGTGGTTATGCCGGGCTACAACAAATGCGTGCTCGTGCAGCACGGCAATTACTTCACATTCTACTGCAAACTTAAATATTGTTCGGTAAAGGCCGGAGACAAGGTCAAGACCGGGCAGAAGATAGGCTCGGTGGACACCATTGCAGGCCAGACCGAGCTGCATTTCCAGGTCTGGAAGGAACAGACTCCGCAGAATCCGGAGCAATGGCTCAGACCGCGATAACATATATCATCTATGAAAAAAACAGTATTTTTGACCGGTGCCACAGGCAATATGGGCTGGCAGGGACTGCAGGAACTGCTCAAGAAGAGCGACCGCTTCCACATCCGCATCCTGGCCCGTCCAAGCAAGAAAAACAGGAAGAAACTCGCTCCCTATCTCGACAATCCCGATCTGAGCATAATCTGGGGCGACCTGCTTGATCCCGAATCCATACGCAAGGGCGTAGCAGGGGCCGATTTCGTACTCCACGTCGGCGGTATGGTCAGCCCTGCGGCGGACTATTTCCCGGAAAAGACCCTCCGCACGAACGTCGAATCGGCGCGCCTTATAGTGAACTCCATTCTCGAACAGGAGAATGCGGACGAGATAAGACTTGTATATATAGGTTCTGTCGCGCAGTACGGCAGCCGTATGGGCGAGCTGCTCTGGGGCCGCTGCGGCGACCCTGTCAGGGCCAGCGTTTACGATATGTATTCGGTTTCGAAGTGCATGGCCGAGAAGATAATCTGCGATTCGGGCTTGAAACACTGGGTGTCGCTGCGCCAGAGCGGCATACTCTACGGAGGCATACTGAAGGCCGTGAATCCCACTGCTTTCCACGTTCCCGTGAGGGGCGGTCTGGAGTGGGCCACCATAGAGGATTCGGGCCGGCTTCTCGCCAATGTGGTCGAGGACGACGTTCCGGAGGAGTTCTGGAACCGTTTCTATAACATATCCAGCGGTCCGGAATACAGGATGACCAATTATGAGTTCGAGAGCCGTATGCTCGCGGCCCTGGGCCTCCCCGGCCCCGAAAAGGTCTTCAAGCCGGAATGGTTCGCCACCCGGAATTTCCACGGAATGTGGTACGAGGATGCCGACGAGCTCGAAAAATACCTCCATTTCAGGGAGAACGTTCCGGTTGATGAGTATTTCGTCCGCCTGAAGAAGGGACTGCCCTGGTTCTACAGTCTCGCCTTCCTCGCTCCGGCCTGGGCCGTACGCATGTTCATGAAGCCTTATGCCTTTGAGAAGGGCATGGGTACCCAGGACTGGGTAAAGAATGACCCGGGAAAGCTGGCTGCCTATTACGGCTCCCTCGAGGAGTACCGCAGCATACGCTCCTGGGCCCAGATGCGTCCGGGCTATGTGGAGAAAGACCTTGCCAAGGCCAGCGCCGACGGAGAGGCCCTTGTGCTGGACCACGGCTATGACGAATCCGTGGACATACACTGTCTCGACACGGCTGCCCTGGAGGCTGCCGCAGCCTTCCGCGGAGGCCGTTTCCTGGGACCTTCCGACCCTGCCACGGCAGGTGAGAGCGGAGCCTGGACTCCGGGTGCCCTCTTCGAGTGGGAGTGTGAGCACGGCCACCGTTTCAGCTCCTCCCTCGAATATGTCCTGCTCGGCGGAGGCTGGTGTCCTGAGTGCGGCTATCTTGTGGAAGAGCCGTATAAGCCGGGAGCGAACCGTTTCCTTGCCCAGATACTCAGATGAGAGGCCCCGTAACAGCTGCGAAAGCCTTCGCGCTGACCCTCGTCCCGGCCCTGCTTCTGCTTTGCACCCCGGCCGGGGCGCAGTTGCGTTTCGACTACGACCTCGCCTCTTCTATGCGTTTCGACAATCGCGAGAACGCCTCTTCGGGGGATATGTTCACGCCGTCTATGACCATTTTCGCTTTCCGCCTCAGTCCGGAAATAGGCATACGCGCCGTTACAGGCGATGCTGCGAATGGATATGGCTTCCGGGGAGAGGCCATCCACCGCGTGATGCTGGGCGCCGACGTGACGGCCGATTTCGGCTCGGGCCGCAAGGCCGCCGATATGCTGGGTGAACTCACCCTTTACTATTCGCTTCAGAAGCAGCTCAGCGAAAAGTGCTCGATGGAGATGACTGCCGGAGTCTTTTCCCGCAACAAGAGCCGGGCCGGCTACAGCGAGGCCTTCCTCAGCGACTCCTTGCGTTTTTACGATCCCAATATCGAGGGCCTTCTGCTGCGCTTCGACCGTCCCCGTTCCAGCTATGAACTCGGCGTGGACTGGCTCGGACAGATAGGCAAGGGCCGCCGCGAACGTTTTATGATCTTCACCGCCGGAAGCGCCGAACCGTGGCCTTGGCTCCGTATGGGATATTCGGGCTATATGTACCATTATGCCAACAGTCTGGAGGTCAGGGGAGTCGTGGACAATGTGCTCATTAGTCCGTGGATAGAGTTCGACCTCGCGCCTTTTGTTCCTCTTGACAGGCTCTCGTTCTCTTTTGCCTACCTTCAGTCTTTCCAGAGGGACAGGATAAACGTGGGCCGTTACCAGTGCCCGCAGGGAGGGGAGTTCACCTTCGAGCTCAGGAAGTGGAATCTCAGTCTGAGGAACACCTTGTATTATGGCCGGGACCTGATGCCTCTGTATGACAGTTTTGATGCGGGTGGCTTCAAGTACGGCAGCGGACTCTATATGGGCGATCCTTACTACCGCGTGCGTCCGGCCGGAGCCGCGATCGATGTCCCGGCCCTGTATGAGCGCATAGACATATTCTGGGAACCGCGCATAGCTCCGGGACTGTATATGAAAATAGCGGCCCGCTTCAATTTCAACGGACGGTACAGCGGAGGAAGCCAGATCGTGGCCCTGCGCTTCGACCTGCAGGAACTCCTGTCGAAAAAACGGAGATGACCTGTCAGGGTCACCTCCGCTTATCGTAACGTCCCCGATGCCCGGGGACGGTCTTTCAGTGAAAATCCTAGAGATTAGGGTTGAGGCTCTTCCACTCTGATACAGGCGGAACTATGCCCAGATCGATGATTTCCTGACGCATCTTGCAGAGATGCTCGTAGGAAGCCTGGAGAGCTGCGAGCTCTTCCTCGGTGCCCTTAGGCTGAACGAAGTGAACGCCGCTCTTGTCGATGGTGGTAGGCATTGCCATAAAGACGTTCTTGAACTGCTCGCAGTTTACGTAAGTGCCTGCAGGGAGGGTGAACGGTGCGCCGCCCATTGCAGCTTCGATCATTTTCACGGAGCAGTAGGCAGGGCTCTGGAACGAAGAACGGCCACGGAGCTTGATGATTGCGGAACCGCCCTGGATGGTGTTCTGCTTGATCTCTGCCATTCTCTCTGCGGAGAGACCCATTTCGGAAAGAGGTTTGCCGTCAACCTTCACCTGGGAAGCGAAGACTGCCATCTGCTCGCCGTGTCCACCGTAGGTGTGGGCTCCGGTAACTGAGCTCTGAGGTACGCCGAATTCCTTTGCAAGGTTGCTCTGGAGACGGGTGGAGTCGAGGGCTGCGAGGGAGGTGAGCTGCTCAGGCTTCAGTCCGGAGTGGATGAGTGCGGTGAGAGCGGTCACGTCTGCAGGGTTGAAGATAACCACCACGTGCTTTACGTCTGGGCAATATTCCTTGATGTAGTCGCCGAACTGGGCTGCGATCTGGCAGTTGCCCTTGAGCAGGTCCTCGCGGGTCATGCCATCCTTGCGTGGAGCGCCGCCTGAGGAGATGATGTACTTGGCACCGGTGAAGGCGGTTGCAGGATCGGTGGTCCAGCTGATGTTTGCGCCTTCGAATCCGCAGTGATACATCTCTTCAGCTACGCCGTGAACACCCGGTTCGAAGATGTCGTAAAGACAGATGTTAGGGGTGAGGCCGAGCATAAGGGCGGTCTGAGCCATGTTGGAGCCGATCATTCCGCCGGCGCCTACGATAACGAGTTTCTCGTCAGTTAAATACTTCATTTTCTTGTATCTGTTAAAAAATTCAATACTCTTCCGGACTGCCTTCCGGCAGGGTCCTTTTCAAAACACGACAAAGATAGCAAATTTGATGGAATGGAATTAAAATATTCTTATATTTGCCGCTGAATTAGCAAATTGATAGAAGTGGAACCTCCCAGTCCAATAATTCTTGCAGCTGCGACGGATCAGAAATCTGACGACCCGTTGTCGTGCCCACGCAGTCAGACGGATGAATTTGTGACGGCTCTCCCGGCGGAGAGGCGGTTCTTTTGTTGTACATTATAATTTCCTATATGGGCCTATATTTAAGAAAGAAACTCGAAAACAAAGCTGAAATTTCGGTCTGGCAGATAACCGAGACCGAGCAGGAACTCATCGACATGTGCTCCGTCCCTACCGACGAGATGGAGGAAATATCGCTCATACGCAGCGAATCGCTCCGCAAGCAGAAACTTGCGGTGCGCGCCCTGCTCAACGAGGTTTTCGAGGAGAAGGTGTATCTGAGTCACCACGACAACGGCAAGCCTTATCTTGAGAATTGCGTCACCAACATAAGCATCACCCACACCGAGAAGTACGTCGCCATAATCACCCACGACGAGGATGATCTCGGCATAGACATAGAATCCCTCGACAGGGATTTCTCCGCCGTGGAGAAGAAGGCGCTCTCCGAAGACGAGATAGACGACCTGGATGACGACAAGGAGGAGAAGAACGAACAGCTTGCGATCTACTGGTGCGCGAAGGAGGCCATATACAAGAGAATGTCGATCAACCGCGTCGATTTCGCCGAGCAGATAGAAGTCGAGAAGTTCAACCTCCGCGACGAGGGCGAACTGGAGGCCACCTTCATCCACAAGGACGAACACGAGGAGGAGTTTGAACTGGGTTATATGACCTTCGACCGCCACGTCCTGGTGTGGATAGCCGAGTGAAACAGAAATGTTATCAGTTCTGTAGCAATTTTGTAAAATTCTAAATTAAAATACCACGTAATAGCCTGTTAATCAAAAAGTTAACAGGCTATTTATTTTGTTGTTAATAACTTTTTCCCGGACTTTGTGCAAAACAAAGAAGCATTTAGCATATCTTTGTAACCGTTGCGCCCCCTGAAGGCGCGGACATTTTTTTCGTGAATTAAAATCGGACTCGTTATGGTAAGCCAGGTGTTAAAGAGAGACGGAAGGACCGTCGATTTCAATAATCGCAAGATAATCGATGCGATACTCAAAGCAATGGAAGCGGACGGAGGCAGCGGGGATATAGTTCTCGCGGCTGAAATCGCCGACAAGATTTCCAAGAATGAAAAGACCTGCCTTGGCGTCGAGGACATCCAGGACCTCGTGGAGATGGAGCTTATGAAGAGCCCGCGCAAGGAGGTCGCCAAGAGATATATAGCTTACCGCAACAAACGCAACCTTGCCAGAAAGGCCAAGTCCCGCGAAATCTTCAAGGAGATCATAGAGGCCCAGTCCACCGACATCACCAGGGAGAACGCCAATATGAATGCCGACACCCCTGCCGGCATGATGATGAAGTTCGCGTCCGAGTCCACCAAGGCTTTCGTGGACGAGTGCCTGCTGTCCGAGGACGTTCGCGAGGCCGTGAAGAACGGATATATCCACATCCACGACAAGGATTACTACCCTACCAAGTCCCTCACCTGCATCCAGCACCCTCTCGACAAGATACTCGAGAACGGCTTCTTCGCCGGCCACGGCGAGTCCCGTCCGGCCAAGAGGATAGAGACCGCCAGCATACTCGGCTGCATCTCTATGGAGACCGTGCAGAACGAGATGCACGGAGGCCAGGCCATCCCGGCTTTCGACTTCTATATGGCGCCTTTCGTAAGGAGGACCTTCATAGAGGAGCTCGACAAGATAGGAGATCTCAACGGTGAGGACTACAGCCGTCTGCACAACATGGAGATAGACGATTACATCAAGCGTCCGCTCAGCGGCGTCATGGGTGACGAGAGGGTGATACAGCACGCTGTCAATGAGACCGTTCAGAGGGTTCACCAGTCGATGGAGGCTTTCGTGCACAATATGAACTCCATACACTCCCGTGGCGGCAACCAGGTGGTGTTCAGCTCCATCAACTACGGTACTGACACCTCCGCCGAGGGCCGCTGCGTGATACGCGAGCTGCTCAACACTACCTATGAGGGTGTGGGCAACGGCAGCACTGCCATATTCCCTATACAGATATGGAAGAAGAAGAGGGGCGTCAGCTATCTTCCGGAGGACCGCAACTACGACCTCTACAAGTTTGCCTGCAAGGTGAGCGCGCGCCGTTTCTTCCCTAACTTCATAAACCTGGACGCCTCGTTCAACTTCAACGAGAAGTGGGATCCTGCAGATCCTAAGCGCTACAACTGGGAGTGCGCGACCATGGGTTGCCGTACCCGCGTTTTCGAGAACCGCTTCGGACCGAAGACTTCCATCGCCCGCGGCAATCTCAGCTTCACCACCATCAACATCGTGCGCATTGCCATCGAGTGTATGGGCATAGAGAATGCCGAGGACAGGATACAGGCCTTCTTCCACAAGCTCGACTCCGTGCTCGACATCGCCGCCAAGCAGCTCTGCGAGCGTTTCGACTTCCAGAAGACCGCTCTCAAGAAGCAGTTCCCTCTGCTTATGGGCGCCCTCTGGATGGGCAGCGAGAACCTTAAGGACAATGACACCATCGAGAGCGTCATCAACCAGGGCACCCTCGGAATCGGCTTCATAGGCCTGGCCGAGTGTCTGATAGCCCTTGTGGGCAAGCATCACGGCGAGAGTGAGGAAGCCCAGGAGCTCGGTCTGCGCATCGTGACCTATATGCGCGACAAGGCCAACGAGTATTCCGAGAGGTTCAAGCACAATTTCAGCGTGCTCGCCACTCCTGCCGAGGGCCTTTCCGGCCGCTTCACCAAGATGGACCGCAAGAAGTTCGGCGTAATCCCGGGCATCACCGACAAGGAGTACTACACCAACTCCAACCACGTGCCTGTATATTACCACTGCTCTCCTAAGCACAAGGCCGAGATCGAGGGCCCATACCACGACCTCACCCGCGGCGGTCACATCTTCTACGTGGAAATCGACGGCGACGCCACCCACAACCCAGAGGCAATTATGGCAATTGTGGATCTTATGGACAAGTACAATATCGGCTACGCATCCGTCAACCACAACCGCAACCGCTGCCTCGACTGCGGCTTCGAGAATGCCGACGCCAATCTCGATACCTGTCCTCACTGCGGCAGCCACAACATCGACAAGCTCCAGCGCATCACCGGCTACCTTGTAGGTACCACCAGCCGCTGGAATGCCGCCAAGCTGGCTGAGCTCAACGATCGTATCGTTCACAAGTAGCAGAATATGAGTTATATACGTGTCCTCGACATATTGGAGGAGACGATGGCAGACGGCCCGGGGCTGAGGACTTCGATCTACTGCGCGGGCTGTCTTCATCATTGCCCCGGCTGTCATAACCCCCAGTCCTGGGATATGGCGGGTGGCGTCCCTCGCAGTGTGGACGAACTGCTGGAGCTGATTCTCTCGGACGAGTTCAGCAATGTCACCTTTACCGGAGGAGACCCCTTCTACCAGGCCGAGGCCTTCACCGAGCTGGCCCGCCGCATCAAGGAGAACAGCGACAAGACTATATGGTGCTACACCGGCTTCACCCTGGAGGAAATACAGGCGGACGGGCGTATGTCCGCAATGCTTCCCTATCTCGACGTGCTGGTGGACGGGCCTTTCATCCAGGCACTGCGTGACCCTGAGCTGCATTTCCGCGGCAGTTCAAACCAGAGGATAATCTATCTGAGGGAGCAGCCGGACGAAAGCGTCGCCGGGACGGTGCCTCTGGTGCCATATAAATGACACTCTCCGACTGAACGAAGTTTTTCGTATATTTGCAGGCTATGGACTTTCAGTTTTTCAGACGCTTGCTGGATACGGACTCCACTTCCGGAAAGGAAAGGGAGTTCGCGCTTGCGCTTGCATCGGAGCTGCCTGAACTCTTCGCAAAGGATGGGGCGAGACCGCAGCTGGATGTGATGGAGGTCGGGGACGGCAGTCTGAACCTGCTTTTCAGCTGGGGCAGGCCGGAGCTGGTCTTCTGCACGCATCTGGACACGGTCCCTCCGTATATCGCGCCGCGCTTCCTGGACAGGGACGGGGTGGAATTGCCGCGGGGCCGTGAGAATGAAGCCGTAAAGGTTTGCGGCCGCGGATCCAACGATGCCAAGGGCCAGGCCTTCGCGATGATCGAGGCCTGCCGCCGCCTCGCCGCTGCCGGCAGGAGCGGTTTCGGACTGCTGCTGGTCAGCGGGGAGGAGACCGGTTCCTTCGGGGCCAAGGCCTTTGCCGCAGGCCCTTTCCGTGCACCCTATCTGATAGTGGGCGAGCCTACGGACAACGCGATGGTCAGCGCGAGCAAGGGCACCAAGGCCTATTCCGTACACATCGGGGGCCGGCGCTGCCATTCCGGATATCCGGAGCAGGGCGTGAGCGCGGTGGAGATCTTCCGCCGTTTCCTTGATGCCCTGGACGCTTCCGCTTTCCCGGAGGACGCGTTGCTGGGCAGGACCGTCTGGAACGTGGGGCGGCTCGTGAGCGACAATCCCCAGAACATTCTCAGCGATAGTCTGGATTTCAGGCTTTATTTCCGCACGACCTTTGCAAGTGACGCTGCGGTCTGCCGGCGTATGGAGGAACTGGGAGAGATGGACTTTGTCGAGGTCGAAGCCCTGGGTGGGGATGTCCCGAGGGAGTATATGACCCTGGAGGGTTTCCCGTCGGCACCAGTCAGCTTCGGCAGCGATGCGCCCCATCTGGACAACTTCGGAAAACGCGCGATTTTCGGACCGGGCAGCATACTCAGCGCCCACACGGACGGGGAGTATGTGCTGGTGGAGGACCTGCGTTATGCGGCAGAGGCCTATGTGGCTATGTATGAAAAAATTATAGACGGACATATATGATAGTAATGAAATTCGGAGGCACCTCCGTAGGCAGCCGTGAAGCGGTCGAGAGGACGGTGGGCATAGTGCGGGGGAGGCTCCAGGAAAGACCGGTAGTAGTCGTGTCGGCAATGTCCAAGGTGACGGATATGCTCTATGCCATTTCCGACGCGCTCGAGGCGGGCGACAAGGACGCTGCCGACCTCGCTCTTGCCGAACTCAGGCAGAAGCATCTGGAGACGGCGGCCGCCCTGCTCCCTTCCGACCCGATATGGCGTGAGGAGGCCTACAGCCGCATTTCCGACATCTGCGACTCTCTGCAGAACTTCGCCGACGAGGTGATCGGGGGTCATCTGGAAATGGACAAGCGCCGCAAGGCGATAATAGACTCGAAGGGAGAGTACCTCTCCTCGAATATGATATGCTGCTATATGAACTCGGTGGGCATACGCACCGAGTGGGTGGACGCGCGCGAGTTTATGCTCACGGACAACGACTACCTGCAGGGCGTTCCGGATATGCACGAGATAGAGCGTCGCTGCCCGAAGGTGATAGACGCCGCATTCGCCGCTGCCGAGGCGGTCATAACCCAGGGCTTCGTCTGCAAGACGGCTGACGGCAGCGAGGGCGTGCTGGGCAGGGGCGGCTCCGACTACAGCGCTTCCATCATAGGAATGGCCATAGACGCGTCCAGGATCGAGATATGGACGGATGTGGACGGGGTCCAGAGCGCCGACCCGCGCAAGGTGAGCAACACCCGCCGCATCAGCCGCATTTCCTTCGAGGAGGCTGCGGAGATGGCTGCGTACGGGGCCAAGGTCCTCCATCCCAAGACCATAGAGCCGGCCGTGTCCAAGAATATACCCGTGATGGTGCTCAACTCGATGAATCCTGACGGCCAGGGCACCGTGATACTCCAGAGCGCCTTCATCGAGGATGGGGTGCGCTCGGTGTCCAGCAAGGAGAACATACGCCTGGTGCGGGTGAGCCAGCCGGTGATGACTGCGGTGTCGGAGCTGCTCACGGCCACTTTCGCAGCCCTCGCGGAAAGCCGCGTGAAGGTGGACCTGGTGAAGGTTACCCCGCGCGAACTGCTCTTCACGACGGATTCGACAGACTACATTGCCGCCGCGGCGCAGCGCATATCCGCCTTTGCGAAGGTCAGCGTCGAAGACGGCTATGCGCAGATATCCGTTATTGGAAAGAATATCTCCGAACTCAAACTGGCTCTGAAGGCGGCGTCGGCCCAGCTGCGCAACAGCCCGCTGGCTTCCGTGGCCCAGAATGATTCGTATGTGAATATAAGTTTCGTGGTTCCGCGTGCCGGAGTCAGGGAAGACGTGCAGAAAATACACACTTATCTCTTCGGGAGGGAAGAAAGATGAAAGCGGTAATATCAGGATATGGAAAGATGGGGCATCTGATCGAGGACGTGCTCCGTCGCAGAGGAATAGAATGTGCGGGCGCGACCGAGGACGTCGCCTCCTTCGACGATGCTGTCGCGAAGGACTGCGTATGCATAGATTTCACCACTCCGGAGGCCTTCAGGGCCAATTATCCCGTGCTGGCGAAGAAATTCAAGGCCGTGGTGGTAGGCACTACGGGCTGGTATGACATCAAGGACGAAGTGATCGCCTGTTTCGAGAAGGCGGGGACCACTATGATCTGGTCCTCCAATTACTCCATAGGGGTGCTGGCCCTCTTCGCTGCGGTGGAGAAGGTGTCCGGCATACTGCGTGACAAGGGCTATGTGCCTGACATACACGAGATTCACCACATCCACAAACTCGATTCCCCGTCCGGGACGGCCAAGAGTCTCGCCTCCATCGTGGAGGAAGGGATGGGTGTGGAGCCAGAAATATCAGCGGAACGCATAGGGGAGGTGCCTGGTACCCACAGCGTGAGCTTCCTCAGCTCCTGCGACCGCCTTACTTTCACCCACGAGGCCTTCTCCCGCGAGGGTTTCGCCCAGGGAGCGGTGACCGCTGCCCTGATGACGGAAGGACTGGAGGGTGTTCACGAATTCAAAAAACTCATACTTGAATGAAGAGTCTAATGTTCAAGGGCTGCGGAACGGCCCTGGTTACCCCTTTCAGCGGGGGATATGTGAATCTTGACCGCTTTGCCTCCCTGGTTGACCGCCAGGTCGAAGCGGGGGTGGATTTCCTTGTGCCGCTCGGCACCACGGGAGAGACCCCCTGCCTGAGCGAGGAGGAAAGGCTGCAGCTTCTGGTGACGGCCAAGGAGCACTCTGCCGGCCGTCCGGTGATGGTGGGCGTGGGAACCAATTCCCTCGATGCCACCCTGCGCAATATACGTCAGATAGAGAATTATGGGGCGGATGCCTTCCTGGTCGTGGTGCCTTACTACAACAAGCCCACCCAGCAGGGACAGTACGAGTACTTCAGGGCCATAGCTGAAGCCAGCTCCAAGAGCATAGTCATCTATAACGTGCCCGGCCGTACTGGTGTGAATATGACAGCCGAGACCTGCCTGCGTCTCGCGGAAGAGGTGGAGAACATAGTAGCCGTGAAGGAGGCCTCGGGGAACTACGCCCAGATAAGCGAGATAATACGCAACCGTCCCGAGGGCTTCAGCGTGCTTTCCGGCAATGACAACGAGACACTTTCGCTTATGGCAACGGGTGCGGACGGCGTGATCAGCGTGGCTTCCAACCTGGTGCCGGCGGAGATGACTGCCCTTGTCAGGGCTATGCAGGAGGGCCGTCTCGACGAGGCCAGGCGCCTGAACTTCCGTCTTATGCCGCTCTTCAAGGGCTGCTTCATAGAGAGCAATCCTATCCCGGTGAAGGCGGGAATGGCCTCCCTCGGTCTCCTCGAAGACAGTCTGCGCCTCCCGCTGACCTCTGCAAGCGCCGCAACCAAAGCCGCAATGGAAGAAATATTGAAGGATTTGGATATCCTTAAAAAATAAAAGGAAGAAATGACAGAACTCGAGAAATTCAACGAAACCATAGCCGCTCTTGAGAACGGCAGCATACGCGTGGCCGAGAAGAAAGACGGTCGCTGGCAGGTAAACAGCTGGGTCAAAGAGGTGATACTCAGTGGATTCCGCCTTGGAAAGATAGTGGATATGAGCCAGGGGCAGTTCAGTTTCCTGGACAAGGACACCTTCCCTACCCGCCGTTTCACCGAAGCCGACAGGGTGCGTCTGGTACCGGGCGGCAGCAGCGTGCGTCGCGGCGCTTACCTCGCTCCTTCGGTCATAGTGATGCCGCCTGCATATATAAACGTAGGCGCCTATGTCGATGAGGGCTCCATGGTTGACAGCCACGCCACCATCGGTTCCTGCGCCCAGGTCGGCAAGCACGTGCACGTCTCAGCCGCCGCTCAGATAGGCGGAGTGCTCGAGCCGGCCGGAGCCATGCCTACCATAGTTGAGGACGGCGCCTTCATTGGCGGCAACTGCGGCATATATGAAGGAACCATAGTGGGCGAGGGCGCAGTTCTGGCAAGTGGAGTGATAATCACTTCTGCCACAGCCATATACGATGCAACGACGGGCGAATTCGTCCCCCGCAGCGAGGACGGGCGCGTCGTCGTGCCCGCCGGTGCCGTAGTCGTGTCGGGCAGCAAGCCTCTGACCCGCGGTGCCGCAGCCGGCAGCGGAGTGCAGCTCTACTGCCCGGTGATTGTGAAATACAGGGATGAGAAGACCGCCGCGTCGGTCAGGATGGAGGATCTGCTCAGATAGGATATGGCGGAAAGCATAGATTACAGCGGACGTTTCTCCGCAGACGTGGGCAATTTCTTCCGCTCTCCTGTGAGGGAAATCTTCAAGAGGGTGAAGCTCGACGAGATCTATTCTTTCGCGGGCGGCTATCCCCATTCCTCTACCTTCCCTATGGAGGACATAAGGGAACTGTCTTCCCTTGTCATAGACCGTTACGGGGCCAAGGCCTTCCAGTACGGGGCTACACAGGGCGTCCCCGAGCTGCGTGAGGCTCTGGCCGCGCGCTATTCGGTTCCGGTGGACAGGGTTCAGATCAGCACCTCTTCCCAGCAGGGCATAGACGTGTGCACAAGGGTGCTTGTGGACCCGGGCGACGTGGTGCTCTGTTCGGCTCCCACCTACCTGGGAGCCCTGCAGTCCTTCCGCTCCTACAGGGCCGACGTCCGTTCCCTGGACTTCAACGCCCCGGATGTGGAGCAAAGGCTGGAGGCAATCGTTTCCGGAGGGGGACGCATCAAGTTCTGCTATCTCATTCCAGACTTTCAGAATCCTTCGGGTGAAACGATGGACCTGGACTCGCGCCGCCGTCTGGTGGACCTGGCCCGCCGCTTCGATTTCCTCATAGTCGAGGACAGCCCCTACCGCGAACTGCGCTACGAAGGGGAGTCTGTGCCGACCATATACGGACTTGCGCCGGAAAGGACCATACACCTGGGTTCCTTCTCGAAAATCTTCGCTCCGGGCTTCCGCCTGGGCTGGATCATAGCCGACCCTGCCCTGCTGGACAGCATATATGTCTGCAAGCAGTCCCTGGACCTCTGCCCGCCTGTCTTCGACCAGTACCTGGCTGCGGAATTCCTGAGCTCCGGACGCCTGGACGCCAATCTCGTACGCAGCAAGGAACTCTACAGGAGCAAGCGGGACCACCTGCTTTCGCTGCTGGAACGCTATATGCCCGAAGGAGTGAGCTGGACCCGTCCCGAGGGCGGTCTCTTCCTCTTCCTCACCCTGCCTGAGGGCTTCGATTCGGTGGCCTTCTACGACAGGGCGCTGGATGCCGGGGTGGCCTACGTCGCAGGTTCCTTCTTCTATGCGGACGGCAGCGGACGCAATACCATGAGACTCAATTTCTCCTTCCTCGCCACAGAAAGGATGGAAGAGGGGATACGCATACTTTCAAAACTGCTTGGGGAGGAGCTGGAACGCCTGTGAAAGCCTGGAAGTACAGCGGAGCCGGGAACAGCTTTGTCGTTCTGGACGGCCGCAGCTCGGACTGCTCCGGATACAGGGAGGCGCAGCGCATATCCGCTCTGTGTTCCGCCCACTCCACCGACGGTCTGATGATACTCTCGCCGGCCGAGGGCCTGGATTTCCGTATGGAATATTTCAATTCCGACGGCTCCGGTGGGATGATGTGCGGAAACGGCGGCCGCTGCATAGTCGCTTTCGCCGACCAGCTGGGCATAGAGCCCTCTGAGC
This sequence comes from Bacteroidales bacterium, assembly GCA_004554455.1. Taxonomy (GTDB): domain Bacteria; phylum Bacteroidota; class Bacteroidia; order Bacteroidales; family UBA932; genus Cryptobacteroides. The sequence continues at coordinate 31,053 of SFMG01000014.1, forward strand.
CGGGACGCTATTCCTTCGTAGCGGCGGACGGCCTGCACACGGCGGTGGTCACGGAGCGCAACGGGGCTCTGAAGACCGTCTCCCTGCGTATGAAGGATGTCAAGGGGGCCGTGCGCTATCCTTGCCTGGATCCTATAGAAGGTGTCAGCGGCTGGTTTCTCGACACGGGTACCAGGCATTTCGTGATATTCGTGCCCGACGTGGAGGCCGTGGACGTGGAGGAACTGGGCTCCAGGGTGCGCCATCATCCGACCTTCCTGCCCCAGGGCGTGAATGTGAATTTCGTGCAGCCGACCTCCTTCGGGATAAAGCTGCGTACCTTTGAAAAAGGCGTCGAGGCCGAGACCCTGGCCTGCGGCACCGGCATCGTGGCGTCAGCCCTTGCGGCATACGTCAGCGAGGCGGCCCCTGCCGTATCCATACGCATGGGCGGTCTGCGCAACTATAATTACTGCGTGCAGGCCCGCAGAGACGAGCTTTCCGTGGATTTCAACACCGGCCTCGAAGGCTGGCTGGCCAGCGACGTCCATCTCACCGGCCCTGCCGAACTTGTTGAGGAAATAGAAATATAAGTATATATGAAAAAGTTTTTCGCTATTGCAAGCCTGGCCCTCGCGGCCGTATCCTGTCTGGATACCAATACCTTTTATTACAATCAGAACGTGCTTGTCGCTTTCGACGAGCTGCTTTACGATGTGAACGGCAAGTGTGTCTTCGAGAGCGACGACCAGGAGTATCTGGCCAGTTCCTTCTATGACGGAGGCCTGAATTTCTACTGCAGGCTGGACAAGGACAAAAACTATCTCGGAGGCTTCAGCATTGCCCGTCTCTGCGACACTACCGTCTTCACGCATCCGGCAAACGAAGCCTTCCCTCACTGCGTGGCCTATGGCCTGCCTGTTTCCAAGGACACCCTTTACAGGGCCAATGTCTATGCCGTCTATAGGGACGAGGCAGACACTTCCAAGATGCCCAAGGTATCCACTTTCTTTGCCTTCGCCGATGCCGGCACCCTTGCACCGGTATCCGTGAAGGTGAACAATACCCTGGAGATGGTTGCCTCATCCTATGGGGCAGCCGGTTCCGAGCCCTTTGTCAAGGGCGACTGGGTGAAGGTACGCTTTACCGGTTACAAGGAAGGCGCCGTCACCGGAACCGTCGATTGCAGCCTCTTCGACTGGACCGACGCCGACAAGAGGGAGGTCCTGAAAGAGTGGAAGACGGTGGAGCTGAAAGAACTCGGTCTGATAGACCGCATGGACGTGAATGTCGTATCCAACAGGAGCGGCTTTCCTTGCTTCGTCTGTCTGGATGACCTGTGGATGACGCTTACCCTGGGTTCGAAGGAAGACTCTAAGTAAGAATTATTTGCAGAATACGGAGATTTATTTCTAAATTTGCACGCTTTTCTCGGGAAGAAAGGCACAGGTATATTAAAAACAATTAAAAACAGATTCACAATGGCTGTTAAAATTCGTCTTCAGCGCCACGGAAAGAAGAATTTCGCATTCTTCCACATTGTTGTGGCCGACACCCGCGCACCTCGCGACGGTCGTTACATCGAGCAGATCGGCTCTTACAACCCTAACACCAACCCTGCAACCATCATTCTGAACTCCGAGCGTGCACTCGCATGGCTCAATGTAGGTGCAGAGCCTTCACTGGTTGCCCGCAGGATACTCTCCTATGAGGGTGTGCTTCTCCGCAAGCACCTCCAGGGCGGTGTGGCAAAGGGTGCCCTCACCCAGGAGCAGGCTGATGCCAAGTTCGCTGCCTGGAAGGCCCAGAAGGATGCCAAGGTCGCAGCAAAGAAGGAAGGTCTGAGCAAGAACGCTGCCGCTGCTGCCAAGGCTGCCATCGAGGCTGAGGCAAAGGTAAATCAGGAAAGGGCTGAGGCCCTTGCAGCAAAGAAGGCTGAGGCCGAGGCTGCTGCTGCCGCTGCAAAGGCTGCCGAAGAGGCTGCCGCTGCCGAGGCTCCTGCCGAGAACGTCGAGGCATAATGACTCCGACGGCCAATCTGCAGAAGGTCGCCAAGGTACTCAAATCCAACGGCACGGACGGAGAGCTGCTTATCAGCTTCTTCGCTATGGATCCGGAGGATCTGGAAATTACGGAACCGGTGTTCATCCTTTTCGATGGACTGCCGGTTCCTTTTTTCGTCCAGTCCCTGCGTCGCCGGGGCCAGAACAAGGCCCTTGTCCATCTCAACGGCATTTACGACCTCAAGGACTGCGAAGAAGTCTGCGGCAAGGACATATATCTCCCTGCGGATGCAGAGGCCGCATACGGGGAGGGCGACTTCAGCTTCCTTGTCGGCTGGGAACTCCGCGACGCCGGAAAGAGTCTGGGCCGCATAGCCGATTTCGTGGACATACCGGGCAATCCTTGCCTGGAACTTGAGGACGGGCGCCTGGTGCCTCTGCACGAGGATTTCATCACAGCTGTCGATGAAGACTCCGCCGTGGTGGAGATGGAATTGCCGTCCGGCCTGCTGGACTGAAAAATATCCAAAAAAAGTTTGCACTTGTAGAAAAACTGCGTATATTTGCAGTCCCAATTCACGCGGAAGTGGCGAAATGGTAGACGCGCTACTTTGAGGGGGTAGTGGGAGTTTTCCTGTGCGAGTTCGAGTCTCGCCTTCCGCACCAAGTCAGAATCAGGCAGATAGATGCCGGTTCTGACTTTTTTTGTATTCGGAACTCTATGGATATTGTTTGCAAAGGAAATTGCGCCGCCTGCCCGCTTGCCCGTGAGAAGGGTGAGAAAGCGGAGAAGTGTATCAAGGTGGCCGTGGTGGGCATAGGATTCGATGTCCCGGACGAGACTGTACATTTCAGGGATTACAGCATCAACTTCATCGGACTCAGGGAGATTTCCGGGATTCTCGACATCGAGCCGGACATAGTGCTGGATCTGGTGGATGCCCTGCGCCTCGAAGACACCCTGTATCCCGTTACAAAGCTTATAGATATGGACCTGAAGGTCATAATGGCCTTCCAGAACTACAGGAAACTGCTCCAGACCGGACACTCCATAAAGATGGAACGGCTGTCCCTGCTGCTGGGAATGCCGGTGCTGGACGCGGATTACAATGACCCTCTGGGCAGAATGGGCATATTGGGAGCCATAGCCGAGCTCTACCGCAAGCCTCTCGTGAAGGACGTGCGCGTTCCCTACGGTCAGGACATAGAGGAGGCGGTCGAGTCCATATCCGCCGCCATCCACAGGGGACACAGCGACCCCTGGCTGTGCTTCTCGGAGCGCTATCTGTCCCTGCGTCTGCTCGAGCACCAGGACTATATACTTCCTTACATACACAGTCTGCCGAATGCGGACGAGGTGCTTTCCGTCGCGCGCAAGAGTCACGACGGGCTGGAACTCGAGTTCGGGGAGGCCTCTGAGGTGCTGGTTGCAAAGGCCCGCCGCGGTTTCGTTGCCGGTGCCCTCCAGGAAACCCTCGTCCACGGAAAGGACAGTTCCGACCACAGCTTCTCCCAGAAGCTGGACAGCGTCCTTACCAGCCGCTGGCTGGGTTTCCCCATTATGGTGCTCATACTGTTCGGTGTATTCCAGCTCACCTTCACCCTGGGTGCCTGGCCTCAGGGCTGGATAGAACAGGGCGTGAACGCCTTGTGTGTATTCCTCAACTCCTTTCTGCCGGAGGGATGGCTTTCGAGCATGCTCGTGGACGGAGTGATCCAGGGCGTGGGCGCAGTGCTTTCCTTCCTGCCGAACATTGTGATAATGTTCTTCCTGCTTTCCTTGCTGGAAGACAGCGGCTATATGTCCAGGGCGGCTTTCCTTATGGACAAGACCATGCACCTGGTGGGTCTGCACGGACGTTCCTTCATCCCTATGCTCATCGGTTTCGGCTGCAATGTGCCTGCCATCATGGCGGCAAAGAACATAGACAACCGTAGGGACAGGGCGCTGACCATGCTTATGATTCCGTTTATGAGCTGCTCGGCCCGTCTGCCTGTCTATCTGCTCTTTGTTTCCGCCTTCTTCCCGGGTTACAAGGCCCTGGTGATGATGTCTATGTACGTAATAGGAATACTGCTGTCCATCCTTTTCGCCTTTGTGATGAAGCACACGAAGTGGTTCCGCAAAGGGGATGAGGACTATGTACAGGAGCTGCCTCCGTTCAGGATGCCGACCTGGAGGAACAGCGGTATGCACGTGTGGGAGAGGGTTTCCGACTATCTGAAGAAGATTTCCACCGTCATCCTGGCCTCTTCGGTCGTGATCTGGGCGCTGGAATATTTCCCTGTGGACAGGACTGAGCGCGGACAGAAGCCGGAGGAATCCTGCCTGGCAATGGTGGGCAAGGCCGTGGAACCGCTGATGAAGCCTCTGGGTTTCGACTGGAAAATGAACGTGGCCCTGCTTACGGGACTCCCTGCCAAGGAGGCCATAGTCAGCACTATGGGCATACTCTATCATGCTGAAGGAGAGGACGGCTCTCCGAAATCCCTGCCTGTCGTGCTGCGGGAGGAGGGTGTCTTCAATGTGGCCACGGCCTGGGCCTTCATGCTCTTTGTCCTGCTTTACTTCCCTTGCCTGGCCACGGTTTCAGCCCTGCGCAAGGAAGTGGGCACGAAATGGGCGGCCTTCACCGTGGTGAACTCCCTGGTGCTGGCTTGGGTGCTGGCCTGGCTGGCCGCACATCTTATTCCGTTGATAATCTGATATTTACATTGAGAGTCCGCCCTTGCGGTACTCGAGGGGGGATTTGCCGGCGAGACGCTTGAAATAGCGTCCCAGGTAGGACTGGTCCGGGAAACGGAGCTGGTCGGCAATCTGCTGCAGGGTCATGTCCGAGAAGGAGAGAAGAATCTTGATTTCCTGGACTATGTAGGTGTCTATGATGTCTTTCGGCGACTGCCCGTCGATTTCCCTGGTTATGGTGCCAAGGTAGCGCGGCGAAATGTCGAGTCGCCCGGCATAGTATTCCACGTCGTGGTGGTGTATGCAGTGTTTGGCGACTTTTTCTATGAACTTGTCATAGAGTTCTTCCTTGCGTGTCTTGGTCTGCTCCTTCTTGGGCTCGTTCACATTGCGCTGTATCTTGTCGTATGCACTGAGTAGCAGGTTGCGGAGAAGATTGGTCACTATGATGCGCTTGTAGCGATTGTCCTCGGAATAGCAGGCCTCGATCATCGTAAAGCAGGCCCTGGTCGCATTCCCTGTCTCCTTGCTGTGCTTGTGGACCGGATGGGACGAAAGGTCGTTGAAGAAGAAGGACTCGAATTTCCACTGGGCCATTTCCAGCATATCCTGGCTGCAGTAGAAAAGCAGTGTTTTGAAATCGTCACTGTGTTCCGGGATGTACAGGGTCATGCCGGTGAAGATGTTTGCTTCCGAGCCGGGGGAGAATTCGTATGGAGTTCCGTTTATGACCAGTGTCGCGTGCCCCCTTTCGCAGAGTGCAACGGCACCGCCCTGGAGGGTGAAGGGTTTCTCATAGGCGATTGAGAGTCGTGATTCCTTGATGATAAAAGGATTGTCTTCGGAGAGTATGTCGGGTGTCATCTCGCTTGATTAAGTTTCGTTTCATTGGCAAATATAAATAATTATTCCGAAAATGTACAAAGGAATGGTATTACTTGTATATGCAAAAGGGTGGAATTATTTCGTGAAATGGAAATATACGGCTGCAACGGCTGCGATGGCGGCGGTTTCTGTCCTCAGGCGGGAGGCTCCGAGGTGTACGGGGATGAAACCGTTTTCCAATGCCAGTTCCAGCTCGGTGTGGGAGAAATCGCCCTCCGGACCGATTAGAATGCATATATCGCGGGAGCCGGTGGCTTCGAGCAGCTCCTCCACGGAGCGTCTGGGGTGTTTTTCGTCTTCGAAGCAGCAGGCTATCAGTCTGAGACTGTCTTTCGGGGCTTCCCTAATGAAAGTGCTCAGGTCCTGAAGTTCGTCGAGCTGCGGAATGCGCGCCTTGAGGGATTGCTTGCAGGCGGACAGGAGTATCCTCTTCAGGCGTTCTCCCTTGAACACCCTCCTTTCGGAGTGCACACCCACCAGAGGGCTGATGCAGTCGATGCCGATCTCCGTGGCCTTCTCCGCAAACCACTCGAAGCGTTCGCTGTTCTTTGTCGGGCACACCGCCATCCTGAGGTAATACGGGTGCCCGCCCCAGTCGGGAATGCTCTCCAGCACGGTGGCGGTGCAGCCCTTCGGGGAGTCATCCATCAGTCTGCATACGCGAAGCGTACCCTCTCCGTCCATAATGTTCAGCTTGTCGCCGCAACGGTGTCTCAGAACCCGGCTGCAGTGCTGCGATTCCTCTTCGCCCAGACGGACCGTATGCCCGTCGAAATCATTTGAATAGAATAGTTCCATAACTTACAAATATATGGATTTTTGCTAATTTTGTCCTATGCATATAGGAATCATTTCAGATACTCACGGGGTCTTCGATGCCCCTCTCAAGGATTTTCTTTCTTCCGTGGACGAAATATGGCATTCGGGCGATTTCGGCGGAGGCCTGGAGACCGCCGGAGAAATCGCGGCCTTCAAACCCATGGTAGGAGTGGTCGGCAATATAGACGACAGGGCGCTGCTGGATGAGTACCCCACTTACAGATTTTTCGAGAGGGAGGGGGTCAAGGTCCTCATGACCCACATAGGCGGCTATCCGGGCCGTTACGACAGCAGGGCTTATGCCCTTATAGACCGTTTCAAGCCGGATATCTTCGTGTGCGGCCACTCCCACATCCTGAAGGTGACAAACGACCGCGAAAGGTCCATGCTCTGCCTGAATCCGGGGGCTGCAGGGCAGCAGGGCTTTCATATTGTAAGGACAGCCCTGAGACTGAGCCTTTCCAACGGCAAAATTGAGGGCTTGGAAGTCTGGGAATACCCCAAAAGATGAAAAATTCGGTAGAAAAATGAAAAAAGTGAAAAAAACTGATACAAGTTCAAGTTTTTTTCTACATTTGCGGAAATTTTGAAAAACAGTATTGTTTAACCTTAATTTTTGTTAGTGCCATGAAAAAGGTATTTATGTCTATGGCTGTCATAGCAACTGTTGCTATGCTTTCAGCTTGCGGTAACTGCTGCAGCAAGAAGGCTGCAGAGGAGCCTGTAGAAGAGGCTGCCGTTGAGGTATGCGATTCTTGCGCTTGCGCTGATTCTTGCGCTTGCACTGATTCCTGCGCTGCTTGCGAGGGATGCGCTGAGGTTGCTGAGTAATTCAGACTCCACCGTCAATCTTGCCCCAGGGCAAGAAAAAAACAGACATTGTCCCCATAAAACAATGTCTTTTTTTTTGTGTCTGTATTAAACTGAAATATGCGCCGGGCCTATTCTTTTCCGGCCAGATGCTTCTCCCAGGCCCAGGCGCTCTCGAGAGTCTCGTCCACGCTGCGCTCGGCTTTCCAGCCCAGTTCTTCGTTAGCGAGTGCGGTGTCTGCCCAGATTGCGGTGACGTCGCCCGGACGGCGGTCCACATAGGCGTAGTTGAGCTTGACGCCGTTGACCTTCTCGAAGCTGTGCACCAGTTCTGCAACCGATACGGGCCTTCCGGTTCCTATGTTGAAGATCTCGTAGTCTTTTTTCATCTTGCCGTCGAGCATGCGGCGCACTGCGGCTACGTGTGCCTTGGCAAGGTCAACTATATCTATATAGTCCCTGAGACAGGTGCCGTCAGGCGTAGGATAGTCGTTGCCGAAAATGGACAGGCGCTCTCGTTTGCCTATCGCGGTCTGGGTGATGAAAGGCACGAGATTGTTCGGCACGCCCCTCGGGAGTTCGCCTATGAGGGCTGAAGGATGGGCTCCTATAGGGTTGAAGTAGCGCAGGGCTATGCCCTTGATGCTGCTTTCCGCCTTTACCGTGTCGCGGAGTATGTCCTCGCATATCTGCTTGGTGTTGCCGTAAGGCGAGGTGGCCGGCAGGCGCGGAGACTGCTCGGTGACAGGCAGCTTTTCGGCCTCTCCGTAAACTGTTGCGGAGGAGGAGAAGAGCACGTTGCATCCGCCGTGTCCCATTGCGGCCTCCAGCACGTTCAGGAAGGAGCTGAGATTGTTCTTGTAATAGAGTACCGGTTTGGCTACCGACTCGCCCACGGCCTTGAAGGCTGCAAAGTGTATGACAGCGTCGATGCGGTACTCGTCGAAGAGTCTGTTCACGGCCTCCATGTCGCAGAAATCCATTTTCACGAAAGGGATATCCTCGCGTCCGGTGATCTTCTTGACGCCCTCGAAGCAGGTCAGGTCGCAGTTGGACATATTGTCGGCCACGACTATGTCATAGCCCGAATTGATAAGTTCTACACTTACGTGGCTGCCGATATATCCGGCTCCGCCGCTGACAAGCACTCTCTTTTTCATATCTGCTCAAATATTACCCTGCAAATTTAGAATTTTTTCCTCCATATTTGCAGGAATGAAAAGAATTGTTCTGCTACTGGCGCTTTCCGCCCTGAATGTCATATCTTCAGCCGCCCGGCCGGCTGCTCGCAACGCTGCCGTCGAGGCCGTGATCGCCGCCTCGCCTTCGATGAGGGGAGCCGTGGTCTCGGTGATGGCTGTCAGCGCTTCCGGCGACACGCTTGTCAATATCGACTGCGAGCGCAGGCTGCTCCCGGCTTCCAATATGAAACTCGTTTCCACCGGGGCCGCCCTGCATCATTTCGGGGCCGACTGGCGTTTCCGTACTTCAATTGGCATAGACGGGGAAGTCAGAGACGGAGTACTGAAGGGCGACATACATATTATCGGAGGGGGTGACCCTACCCTTGGATCCCTGGACAGCATCTGTCCGCCTGCCGAGGCCACTTTCTCCCTGTGGAAGTCCTTTCTGGATGCCAGGGGAATACGCCGCATAGAGGGTCGCGTGATCGGGGACGGTTCCGCCTTCGACGGAATGAGGGAACATCCGAGCTGGAGCTGGGAGGACATCGGCAGCTACTACGGCCAGGGCAGCAGCGGTCTGAACTTCTGCGAGAATTTCCTGCGCTTCAATGTACGTCCGGGCGCGAAAGTCGGGGATCCCATACGCCTCACGCAGCTCTATCCGAAGACCCCGTGGCTGAAGATTGAGGACGAGTCTTCTACGGGAGTTCCGGGCAGCGGGGACGAACTCTATTTCTATACAACCGATTTCTCCCCGAAGGCGCTTATGCGCGGGACCTATGCGGTGGACAAGAAGCCCAAGGTCCTCTGCTGTGCCAATAAGCAACCCGAACTCAGCTGCGCGACGGAGTTTCTCAAATATCTGAATAGCAATGGAATAGCCGGAGGCACTGCCGTCGGGGCGCCGAAGGGTACGGGCCGCTGCGAGTTGGAGATTCTCGGAGAGAGCGAGTCTGTCCCCCTTTCCCGCATAGCCCGTTTCACCAATGTGGACAGCAACAATCTCTTCGCCGAATGCCTGTTCCGCAGCCTCGGCCGCGATCTCTGCGGCTCCGCCTGTTACGACTCCAGTGCCGTGGCAATATGCAAGGTGCTGGGCAGCCTCGGGCTCGGAAACACTTCCGCCCATATCGTCGATGGAAGCGGCCTGTCCCGCAAGAATTACCTGTCCCCGTCCTTCTTCTGCCGTTTTCTCTCCGCAATGATGGATTCTCCGGCCTGGGAGCCATTCCTCGCCAGCCTGCCGCATCCGGCCGCCGAAGGTACGCTGCGCAAGGGCTTCGGCAATCTGCCGGAAGAGCAGAGGAAACGCATTTCGATGAAGAGCGGTTCGATGAACGGAGTCCGTTGCTACTCGGGATATTATCTCCCCGAATCCGGAGAGGCGACGATTTTTTCCGTAATGGTGAACAACTGTACGGCAAGCAATGCTGAGCTGACCCGCGTGAGCAGCGCCATCATCGCCGCCATCCTGCTCTGAGAAGTCTTTTAAGATTACTGAGGCCTATCTGAAGAGGCTGCGGCAGAGTGAGGCGATGTCGGCGACCTTGATCACCTCTATGCCTTCAGGCACATTGTCGCTTACGCCGTATGCGGATATATATATCTTTTTGAAACCCAGGCGGGCCGCTTCGCCTATGCGTCTTTCCGTCTGGCCGACCGGTCTTATCTCTCCGCTGAGGCCGACTTCGCCCGCAAAGCATATATCCTGGCCTATCGCATAGTCGAAGTTGGAACTGAGCACCGCGCAGACGACGGCCAGGTCGCAGGCCGGTTCGCTCACCTTGAGGCCTCCGGCCATATTGAGGAATACGTCTTTCATGCTCAGTTTGAAGCCGGCCCTCTTTTCCAGCACGGCCAGGAGCATGTTCAGCCTGCGCACGTCGAAGCCGGTCGCGGAGCGTTGCGGCGTACCGTAAACAGCGGAGCTGACCAGGGCCTGTACTTCGAGCAGGAAAGGCCGGGTGCCGTCGATGATGGCGCTTACGGCGACGCCGCTAAGTCCTTCGGCGTGCATAGGGATCAGCATTTCGGACGGGTTGCTGACCTCGCGCAGGCCTTTGCCTGTCATTTCGAACACTGCCAGTTCCGAGGTGGATCCGAAACGGTTCTTTATGCTGCGCAGCAGACGGTAGGTACCGCGATTGTCGCCTTCGAACTGCAGGACCACGTCCACTATGTGCTCGAGTATCTTCGGACCGGCTATGCTGCCTTCTTTGGTTATGTGTCCTATGAGTATCACCGGTATGCCCGTCTCCTTTGCCAGACGCAGCAGCATCGCCGCGCATTCCTTGATCTGGGAAACGGAGCCCGGGGAGGATTCCACATATTGCGAGAACATGGTCTGTACCGAGTCCACCACCATCAGGTCTGGCATTATCCTGCGGGCCTCCTCGACTATGTTCTCCATCAGGGTCTCGCTGTAGATCAGGCAGCCTCCGCTTTCCCCTCCGAGGCGGTTGGCCCTGAGTTTCACCTGCTTGGCGCTTTCCTCGCCAGTGACGTAAAGGGTCTTGAGTTCCGGGCAGGACAGCGGAATCTGGAGACTGAGGGTGGACTTGCCTATGCCCGGCTCGCCTCCTATGAGCACCAGCGAGCCCTCCACGATGCCGCCTCCGAGCAGACGGTCCAGCTCTGCGTTGTGCAGCGAGCGTCTCTGCTCCTCGCTGAAGTCTATGTTGGACAGGGGTTCGGGCTTGCGTCCGCTGGACACGCAGCTCTGCTTTTCTTTCTTCCCCGTGGCCACGCTCTCCTCGACCATAGTGTTCCAGGCCCCGCAGGCCGGACATCTCCCCATCCACTTGGGGCTTTCGTTCCCGCACTCGGTGCAGAACCATTTCGTCTTTGTCTTTGCTCCTGTCGCCATTGGCTGTCTTTTTTACGCAAGCACAAAAATATCAAAAAAAAGCAGGAAGAAAAATGCTTTTCTTCCTGCCTTGGGTTTCTGTGTGGCGGCTTACTTGCTGATGGCTGCGGAAAGTTTCTCGCAGAGGGCATCGATGCCGTCGAAGAGTTCCTTGCGTACGCCGTTGTAGAAAGCCTTCTTGGATCCTTCAGGGTGGTTTACCTTGTCCTTGAGGTTGTTGTAGAGATCCACTGCTTCGTCGATGATGTTCGCGATTGCGTCAGTGTCCTGGCCCGGATTGAGCGCAACGAAAAGGGAGCAGTCGTCGATGAATTCGCCGATGAAGTACTCGATGTCTTTCTTGATAACTCTGAGGTTCATAATTCTTATATTAAATTGTTTATATTCTTTCCCAAACGGCTGCAAATATAGTAATTTTCCGGATATGCGCCAATCCTCAGAAAGGAAGGTAGCCGCTTGTCCGGACATCGAGGCTGCGTATCTCTTCCGTCCCGGCCAGACGGCGCGCCCGAATGAGTTTCGTGGCGTTCGGATAGTAGTCGGTGCTGCCCTCCCTCAGGGAGTTGATGCGCACGACGTGGGAGGAGTGGATGAAGCGGCCGTCGCCTATGTATATGCCTACGTGGGTGATTTTCTCCTTTTTGAGCAGGCCGCCCTTCTGTCCGAAGAAGAGCAGGTCTCCCTTCTTGAGGCGGCTGAAGTCGCTCACTTCTATGCCGTGGTTCACCTGCTGGTTGGCGTTTCGCGGCAGAATGATTCCGTTCATCATATATACGTGGCGGACGAAGCCGCTGCAGTCGAAGCCCTTGGTGGTCATTCCGCCCCAGAGGTAAGGTATGCCCAGGTATTGCTTCGCGGTGGCCACGATGTTGTCCGGGGTCAGTTTGCGGCTGTCGGCCCATTTCTCCAGTTCCATCACGTCCGTGGCGGGCACATAGCCCTCGCGTCCGTCGGGCAGCAGCACCTTTGCGTTGCCCTTCATTTTCTTGAGCGGAATCTCGCGGCCTTTCTTGTCGGTGGCGGTGGCAACGCGCAGTATGTCCCCCTGGACGAGGTCGGAAATCTGCTGCGCCTTTTTGTCCATACCGTCGCAAACGCGGCTGTGGCATGCTGTCACGATGTATTTCGGAGCGCTCTCGTAGGCCTCCAGCTGCTCCCTGTCCATCTGGACTATGCCCAGGTCCGTGCACCAGGCCGTATATGGCTGAGGGCTTTTCACTTTCAGCCAATAGCCCTCGTTTCCTTCTATTTCCACCACAATACCCATCAGCTCCTGCGTTTCAAGAGCCGATTCATAGTCGGGTTCGAGTCTCAGACAGGAGGCGGAGAATCCCGTCACTCCGTAGCGCTGTCCCCATGCCGCCGTTCCGGTCAGCATCATCAGCGCGCATAGCATCTTCTTCATCTTGCTGCGATAATTTAACGTTTTTTGCCAAATGCAAATTTAACAATTTGTAATTTTGCAACTATGGAACGTTACAATTCTTTTGCAGGATATTTCAAGAAAAAATATGGGGAGCGGCTGCAGAAGGTGGTCATCGATGCAGGTTTCACCTGCCCGAACCGCGACGGCCGGGTGGGGCGCGGAGGCTGCACTTACTGCGACAATGCCGCGTTCCACCCATCCTACAGCCATCCGGGCAAGGACATACTCGTGCAGATTGACGAAGGGATAGAATTCCATAGGCAGCGTTACCGCAATGCGAAGCATTTCCTGGCATATTTCCAGTCCTTTTCCAATACCTATGCGCCTGTGGAGCGTCTGCGGGAACTTTATGAGAGGGCCCTTTCGCATCCTGCGGTAGTCGGGATAGTCATAGGCACCCGTCCGGACTGCGTGGACGGAGAGGTACTGGACCTGCTGGAGGAACTGTCCCGCAAGCATATTGTGATTGTGGAATACGGGATAGAGTCCTGCCTGGACCGCACATTGGAGCGGATCAACAGGGGACACGACTTCGCCTGCGCAAAAAGGGCCGTTGAAATGACTGCGGCTAGGGGCCTGGAGGTCGGCGCGCATTTCATTCTCGGCCTCCCCGGCGAGACCCGCGAGATGATGCTGGAGTCCTGCGCCCTGATAAATGCTCTGCCCCTCCACTCCGTCAAGTTCCATCAGCTGCAGCTGGTCAAGGGCACGGCGATGGCCCGGGAATACAGCCTCCATCCGGAGGACTTCGTGCAGTTCACCCTGGAGGAATATCTGGACTTCTTTTGCGACATACTGGAGCACCTGCGGCCGGATCTCTACATAGAGAGGATAGCCGGAGAGGTCCCTCCGCGCTTCGTGGAGAGCACTCCCTGGGGGCTTGTGCGCAATGCCGAATTGCTGCTTATGCTTGAAAAGAGACTGGAGGAGCGCGACAGCTGGCAGGGCAAGGCTCTGGTTGAATTTTCTGGACTGAGCGGGAGCGGCTTTGGAATTTAGGTTGTAACTTTGAAGAAAACGAGACCAGAATATGAAGGACGGAATACAATACATATTATATAACCTCCCGGAGGAACAGGGAGAGGTTCAGGTGGTCGTTGAGAACGAGACCTTGTGGTGCACT
>SFMG01000004.1 GCA_004554455.1 Bacteroidales bacterium
CTCATTCGCTTCCCACCGCCGGCAATGCCCTCTTCGACCATACGCGGTGCAGAGCCGTGAATTGCCTCAAACATCGCATATCTTGAACCAAGATTTGCGCTTCCTGCAGTACCTACGCCGCCCTGCATCTGAGCCGCTTCATCAGTGATAATGTCTCCGTACAGGTTAGGAAGAATGAAAACATTGAAGTCTCTGTTAACCATATCGTTAATGAGGTTGGCGCTCATGATATCAACATATCTGTCGTTTGTCTTGATTTCAGGATACTCCTTGGCCATTTCGTAGCACAGCTCCAGGAACTTTCCGTCTGTCTTCTTCATGATGTTGGCTTTGGTAACAATAGTCACATTCTTGTTGCCGTTCTTCTTGGCATGCTCAAAAGCAGCCCTTGCATTCCGGTACATCAGCGGAAATGCAATGACTGTCGCTGCAATAATACATCCAAGCCAGGTCTGTACTACTTTAATATTAAAATTATCATATAAAAATATTCCGAACGGACGTCTCTTACTAAAAAGCAGCAACAGGAAAAATCCGGCAACTGTTGGCGGAAGTACCATTGGAAGTGTCAGGATTCCATCAATCCAGGAGAATCTGTCCCTATTCGGAATATCTGAGACTGTCAGATTACCATCTGCTCCGGAGGTGGCACACTGATCCGGTTTCAGAAGTACGGATTGCATTCCATCTTTAGAACTTACCTTAACAGAGCCCTTCAGCAACGTGGTTTCAAAAGGAGCGCTTGGGTACGAACTAACATTAAAGACTGTTCCCAGGACCCGAACGTCATAATCCGATGTGGAAACCAAAAACTCTCTCTTGTCGTCTCTACTTACTTCAAAATAGCCCTCTCCCACAAGAGAAACCACTCTGCTTTTGCGACCGAAATCATTTGGATAAACCAAGGTGCTCCCTGAATTGAGCCATACTTTTGTACCATCAGCCAGTTGCAATTCCACTCGTTGACCTGCCGGCACTTTTACAATTTGTTCCAATCTCTGCGGTTTACCGAAAACATAGCCTATTAGACCTATAATAAAAACTGCCGCTGCACACGCGACAGCACGCCATATCCCCGATATCTTCTGTCTGACCGAAGTTTCATGATTCAGATTGCCGCCTCCTGCATTCAAAAGCAGGGCAGTCCATACAAGGCGCTCTTTTTCCAAAATCTTGCGATTTTCTTCCGATTCCATCGCCCACTCCATTATCATACGATCTTCATCAGGAGTAGTACGGGCATCAAAATAACGGATAATAGTCTCTCTATCCATATGTATAATATGTGGCTTTCCTATTTGAATAACACCTTTCTTGTCCGTTACCCTAAACAAAAAACAGTATATTTGCCAAAAAGGAAACTTCAGCATGAGTGTCTTGTCCGCCGAAAAATTTACGGAGCTGTTTGAACAATACCGGGAGCCATACATCCGATTCGCAAATTCTTTCGTACGGGATGTCCAGGTTGCTGAAAATCTATATGCAGACACATTTGCAGACTTCTGGATGCGTAAAGATATATTGCCGCCTGATTGCAGTATTCCGGCATATCTCCTCACTTCCCTGCGCAACCGAGCTCTCAACTGTTTACGGGAAGAACGACGTCACAGAACTGTGTCAGAAAACAAAATAGGAATTGATTTGCGGGAACTTGATTTCCGTATCAGCTCACTTGAAGACTTTGCCATACAGCCGTTATTTACGGAAGAAATAAACAATATCGTTTCCAGAACAATAGCCTCCATGCCTGCGCGGACTAAGGAAATATTCCTTATGAGCCGTAAAGGACGACTGAAAAACACTGAGATTTCCAAGGAACTTGGAATTACCGTCAAAGCCGTTGAATATCATATAACCAAGGCCTTGAAAATGTTAAGAACTGCACTTGTCGATTATTTCCCGCTTATTGCAATTTTTTTGACCAAATATCTACGATGAAAAAACACTTCCTTTCGATTATCGCAGCCCTGGTGCCGCTCTGTGCGGTGGCGGACGACGGAATGTGGCTGCCGAATCTCATTTCCGCGAGGATTGCCGATATGCAGGCCAAGGGCTTCCGTCTGAGTGCCGAGGACATATACAGCGTCAACCAGGCCTCGCTCAAGGACGCCGTGGTCCTCTTCGGAAGGGGCTGCACGGGTGAGCTGATTTCGTCCGAGGGACTGCTCATCACCAACCACCACTGCGGTTACGGCCAGATCCAGAGCCATTCCAGCGTGGAACACGATTACCTCAGGGACGGCTTCTGGGCAATGACACGGGCCGAGGAACTGCCATGTCCGGGACTGAGCGTCAGCTTTCTGGAAAGGATGGACGACGTCAGCTCACAGGTGCTAAGGGGCTATGAGGCCGGAATGGACGAGCGCCAGCGGGACTCCGTCGTCAGGAGCAATTCCGCCAGACTCATCGAGGAAGCCACTGCGGAGGGCAAGGGTCTGCGCGCAAGCGTAGAGGCGATGTACTACGGCAATATATACTATATATTCATATACAGGGAATATACGGACATACGTCTTGTCGGCGCGCCGCCTTCGTCGATAGGCAAGTTTGGAGGCGACACCGACAACTGGATGTGGCCGCGCCATACGGGAGACTTCTCGATGTTCAGGGTCTATGCCGGAGAGGACAATATGCCGGCCGACTACTCCCCGGAAAACAGGCCCTACAGCCCGAAGAGATTCTTCAGCATATCCACAAAAGGGGTGCAGGAGGGGGACTTCACCTTCATCTACGGCTTTCCGGGCAGCACCAGGGAATATATACACTCCTCCGAGGTTGAATACATAAGCGAAGTCTCGGACCCGGCACGCATAGACATACGCACCCGCCGCCTGGAAATCCAGAAAAGGCACATGGCCGCCAGTCAGAAGGTGCGCATACAGTACAGCGCCAAGTGCGCCTCCGTCGCCAATGCCTGGAAGAAATGGCAGGGCGAGGTCAAGGGCGTGAGGAAAATGAACACCGTGCAGAAGAAGCGCGAATACGAAAGGGCTTTCGAACTCTGGGCGGCCGGGAGCCGCTACGAAGGGGTGACGGAACGCATTGCGGCCCTTGAAAGGGAACTGCGCCCCTACGCCTTCGCAAGGGATATCTACAGCGAGACCGCATACGCCGTGGAACTGCCGAAGAAGAATCTCGTGCTGAAAGACTATGACATTGACATAGACAGGGAGAGCTTCGTTGTGGAGATGGAGGCCTTCCTCAGGTATGTCCCGGAGGAAATGCAGCCGCAGTGGTTCAGGGAGCGCCTGGCGGACTTCGGCAGCATAGAGGCCTGGTCAGAAGCTATGTTCAGAAGCGTGGATGAAAGGGAAATGGCCATGGAATTCGCCGAGAGGATGCAGGAGTGGTATCTTTCGGAGATACGGCCTCAGATTGCAAGACTCAGCTCGGAAATGGCACTGGAATACAGGACCTATATGCGCGGCCAGATGGAATTCGAAAAGGACAGGGATTTCTTCCCGGATGCGAACCTCACCCTCAGGGTGGCATACGGCAGGGTATGCGGCTACTCACCTGCCGACGGGACCTGGTACAAACCCGTTTCTACCCTCAAGGGCGTGATGGAAAAGGACAATCCCGACATCTTTGACTACAACATACCCCAGACACTGCGCGACATCTATGCCCGCGGCGGATATGAGGACACCCCCGTGTGCTTCCTGGCGAACAACCACACCACGGGAGGCAACTCCGGCAGTCCGGTCATCAATGCGGACGGCGAACTGATAGGTTTGAACTTCGACAGGGTCTGGGAGGGAACGATGAGCGACATTGTCTTCGACCCGGAGGTCTGCCGCAACATATCCCTGGACATACGGTATGCCCTGTTCGTCATTCGTGAGATAGGCCACGCCGGCCACCTGATCGAAGAGATGGACCTAAGGTAAAGCCGCAGGCCAGCAGTATGGCGGCCGAAGCCAGGGCTATGAAAAGCCATTCTACACGGGCGACGGCAGCCAGGACGGAAGTATGGGACGGATCCGCAAAGATCCGTCCTACTATTTTAGGGACGAAGAAAAGGCCGAGGTTCTGAATCCAGTAGATCAGCGAATAGGCCGTGCCCAGATTCTTCTCCGGAATGATTTTCGGGACCGAAGGCCACATTGCGGAAGGGACCAGGGAGTAGCCCGTGCCGAGGAGGGCGATGCCCATATATCCATAAAAAGGCACCCCCTGCGGCGCAAAGGCAATGACAAAGTGGCCGAGAAGTACGCAGGCGGACCCGGCAATCATCCAGTGGCCGGCCTTGCCGAACCTGTCCACGAGGGCTCCGAAAAGCGGGGTGAAGACTATGGTGAAGAAAGGAATCATTGCCACCATAGTGCCGGCCGTGCCCGCTTCTATGCCGAAACGAGGAATGACAACGGCCGTGCCGAATTTCTTGAAGGAACTCACGCAGCAGTAGAAAGTGACGCAGAGCAGGCCTATGGTCAGGAAGCGGGGATTCCCCAGGACCTTGAATATGTCTTTGAAACGGAACTTGTCCTCATCCTGCACCTCTCCCCTGCCGGAGACTATGCCGCGGCGCCTGTCGAAGCCGGCGTCGAGCCAGACGAACAGGGCCCATACCGCAACGCCGCTCAGGAGCAGCATCATTCCCACGAGAGCGGGACGGGCCGTGTCGGCAAGACTGTACCAGTCCTTCGGGACACCGACTATGAACGGGGCCGCTATCAGGGCTATACCCGTGCCGAGACGGGCTATGGCAAGCTGCAGGCCCATAGCCAGGGACACATTTCCGTCTTTGAACCATTTGGCGATGGAACGGGTAACGGCCACCCCGGCGATTTCGCTGCCCAACCCGAAACTCATCCTGCCTATCCTGCCGAGGGCTATGGCCGTCCCCGAAGGGAGGCCGGAGGAGAGGGCGTACCAGGCGAGACCGGCGCCGCCGACCATCATGGCGATGAACACCGATCCCATCACGCGCACTCCGAATATGTCCAGAAGCACGCCGCCTATGATCAGGCCTCCGCAGATGCAGAGCAGACTGTAGTCTCCGAAAAAGTCACCCAGCATAGCCGAGTCCCACCCGAGTTCCAGCGTCTCGGGATGCCGGAACAGATGGGAAACGGTGCTGAACATATCGTCGAAGAAATACGACGCGAACATCGGGACCACCAGGCAGGCCAGGGCCGCCCAGCGGAGGACTGATTCTTTTTTCATTTCGTACTATTTCTTGATATTCGGTTCCTCGAGGCCATAGCCCTTGCGCCTGTCCTCGGCCTTGAGCACGAGGCTGAGCAGGAAGGCCAGCACCCCGAAGGAAGAAAAGACTATCATAGGCACGAGATAGCCGCCGGTGGACTGGCGGAGGGCGCCTATGATCTTAGGCACGAAGCAGAGACCAATGTTCTGAACCCAGAAGATCAGACAGTAGGCGCTGCCGAGTATCTTCTCGTCTATGATTTTCGGAACCGATGGCCAGAGAGCCGCCGGAACGAGGGAGAAGCTTACGCCAAGAGTCACAATCAGCAGCAGGGCGAACCATTTGTACGGGAAGACCGGAAGCAGGAAGGCGAAGCTCAGGTGGCAGGCTATCATTATGACCGCACCGACCATCAGCATGGACGCACCCTTGCCGACCCTGTCGAGGAATATGCCCAGGAAAGGAGTGAGAACCATTGCAAGGATAGGGAAACAGCTGAAGAGACGGGCAGCCTCGGCAGCTTCTATCTGCAGGGTGACTTCCAGGAAATTGGTGGCATAACGCTGGAACGGGAAGATGGCGCTGTAGTAAAGCACGCAGAGCAGGGCCACAATCCAGAACATCTTGCTCTTGAATATGGCTCCGAGGTCACTCAGGTGGAACTCCTCGTCGGAGCCATCCTCACCGCCGGAAATGCCGGCCTCGGCAAGCTGACGGTCGAACTTCCTGTCCATTATTCCGAATATGACGAAGTTGAGCAGACCTACGCAGAGCAGGGCGCCGCAGAATCCGAGCGGAGCGAGTACGGAGCCGCCGAAGGACTTGCTGATGATGGGAGCGATCCACATCACCGCGAAGACGCCCAGACGGGCTATGGCCATCTCAAGTCCCATCGCAAGAGCCATTTCCTTGCCCTTGAACCACTTGGCAAGCACCTTGGACACATTGGTGCCCTCCATCTCACAGCCGCAGCCGAAAATCATAAAGCCCAGCGAGGCCATCTTGGCGCTTGCAGGCATCTCCACCCACCAGCTGTCAAGCCAGCCGGCAAAGGCCGTAGCCTGGAACCACTCGCTGATGCCCACGAACTTGATGGCGGCGCCCAGCACCATCAGACCGGCTGAAAGCACGCCGGAGAAACGGACTCCGAGCTTGTCGAGTATGACGCCCGCAATGATCAGGAAACCGCAGACATTGAGTATGTACTCGGAAGCGGCATAGGTGCCGAAGACACTGCTGTTCCAGTGGAGATTGCCCTCCACCAGAGACATGAGCGGGGACATCACATCGACGAACATGTAGGCGAAGAACATTGTCAAAGCCACGAGCAGGAGCACGCTGAACCTTGCAAAGGCGCTGTCGTTCATCAATTTTTGAACTTTTTCTTTCATTTTATATTCTTTTATGGTTATCCGGGTAAGGAAGTTGCAAAATTAGTGTTTTTCCTAAAAACTGCCTACCTTTGACGGGTTATGTCGAAATATCTGGACAAAATAGACTCTCCCGAAGACCTCCGCCGGCTCGACGAAGGCCAGCTGCAGGAACTCTGCGGCGAAATCAGGGAATATATGATCGGTTGCTGCGCCACCAACCCGGGCCACATAGGTTCGAGTCTCGGCGCGGTGGAGCTGATTGTAGGCATACACAAGGTGTTCAACACCCCTGACGACAAGGTCGTATTCGATGTCAGCCACCAGTCCTATGCCCACAAGATACTGACCGGCAGGCGCGAAGCCTTCCGCAACAAAAGGCGCCTGGGAGGCATCAGCGGCTTCACCCGCATAGACGAAAGCCCCTACGACGCCTTCGGGGCCGGCCACTCCTCGACCTCCATATCCGCCGCTCTCGGACTGGCCAGGGCCGCAAAGATGCAGGGCCGCGACGAAAAGGTGATCGCCCTCATAGGAGACGGCGCCCTCACCGGAGGCCTGGCATACGAGGGACTGAACAATGCCGGCGGCAGCGACACCGACCTGCTGGTCATACTCAACGACAACAACATATCCATAGACAGGAATACGGGGTCGATGCACGAGTATCTGCTCCGCATCACCACCCATCCCAAATACAACAAACTCAAGGACAGGGTGTGGAACCGTATGGGAGACAGCCGCATCAGACGCAGCATACAGCGTATGGTGGTGCGTATGAAATCCAACATCGTCAGCTCCTCCGGCGGAGACCTCTTCGAGGCGATGGGCTTCCGCTATTTCGGACCAATAGACGGCAACGACATCGTCCAGGTGACCGAAACCCTGGAGAGACTCAAAGGCATACGCGGCCCGAAGATACTCCACGCCATCACCACCAAGGGGAAAGGCTTCGCACCCGCCGAAGAGGACCAGACCACCTGGCACGCCCCGGGAATGTTCGACCCGCACAGCGGCGAACGCATCAAGGGCGGGAATGCCGGCATCAGCCGCTACCAGGACGTGTTCGGGGAAGTGCTGCTGACACTCTCCCGCAAGGATCCGAGGGTGGTCGGAGTGACGCCTGCAATGGCATCCGGCTGCGGAATGAACCTGCTGGCCCGCGAAATGCCGGAGCGGTTCTTCGACGTGGGCATAGCCGAGAGCCACGCCGTGACCTTCTCGGCCGGCCTCGCCGCCGGCGGCATGAGACCTTTCTGCAACATCTACTCCTCCTTCTCGCAGCGCGCCTACGACCAGATCATACACGACGTGGCCCTGCAGAAGCTGCCAGTTGTGCTCTGTTTCGACAGGGCCGGCCTGGTAGGGGAAGACGGCGCAACCCACCACGGCTGCTTCGACATGGCCGCCTACCGCAGCATACCGGGCGTAGTGATTGCCGCCCCTTCGAACGAACTGGAACTGAAGAATATGATGTACTCCGCACTGCAGGAGGAATGCGGCCCTTATATAATAAGGTATCCTCGCGGATACGGCAAAGGCGTGCAGTGGCGCGAGACGGAGTTCTCGCATCTGGAGCCCGGCAAGGGCAAACGCCTGCTCGAAGGACGTCGTGCGGCCATACTCGTCGCAGGTCCCTTCCTCGACGAGGCGGCTGCAGCTGCAGATATGCTTGGCGGGGATATAGCCGTATATAACCTGCGCTTCATAAAGCCGCTCGACAGGGAACTGGTGATGGAGGCCGCCGCCACCGGGCATATAGTGACGGTAGAGGATGGCTGCGTCAAGGGTGGCGTACACGGCGCGGTGTGCGAACTGCTCGCGGAAGAAGGGATATGCTGCAGGATGGCGCAGGTAGGCATACCCGACAGATGGATTGAACACGGCAGCCAGGCCGAGCTGCGGCAGCTCTGCGGACTGGACGCGAAAGGCATAGCCTCGGCCCTGGAAAGCATTTTGATTTGAAAAAAAATGAAAATATTTGGAGAATCAGAATTTATATCTATCTTTGCAATCCCAAACCGAGAGGCGACTGCCACGGAGGGACGGGAGAACTGCCGATATAGCTCAGTTGGCCAGAGCACGTGATTTGTAATCTCGGGGTCGTGGGTTCGACTCCCTCTATCGGCTCGAAAGAAAGATTATTGAAATTTTGATTTATATAAATGGGCAGATACCAGAGTGGCCAAATGGGGCAGACTGTAAATCTGCTGGCTTACGCCTACGGTGGTTCGAATCCATCTCTGCCCACACAAATTGCGGAAGTAGCTCAGTTGGTAGAGCATCAGCCTTCCAAGCTGAGGGTCGCGGGTTCGAACCTCGTCTTCCGCTCCAGTTAAAGGCCAGTGTAGCTCAGGGGTAGAGCGCTTCCTTGGTAAGGAAGAGGTCGTGAGTTCAATTCTCACCACCGGCTCAACTTTTTTGTATATACAACATAAACAAATAAGATTATGGCTAAAGAAACCTTTAAAAGAGACAAGCCGCACGTTAACATCGGTACTATCGGCCACGTTGACCACGGCAAAACCACCCTTACCGCTGCCATTACTACCGTTCTGGCAAAGAGAGGTCTGTCAGAGGTTAAGTCCTTCGACCAGATCGACAACGCACCTGAGGAGAAGGAGCGCGGTATAACCATCAACACCGCTCACGTTGAGTATCAGACCGAGAAGCGTCACTACGCTCACGTTGACTGCCCGGGCCACGCCGACTATGTGAAGAACATGGTTACCGGTGCCGCTCAGATGGATGGTGCCATCCTCGTAGTTGCTGCAACTGACGGTCCTATGCCTCAGACCCGCGAGCACATCCTCCTCGCCCGCCAGGTGAACGTTCCTAGAATCGTTGTGTTCCTGAACAAGGTGGACATCGTTGACGACCCTGAGATGATCGACCTCGTAGAGATGGAGGTTCGCGACCTTCTTTCCTTCTACAACTTCGACGGTGACAACGCTCCTGTTATCCGTGGTTCCGCACTCGGCGCCCTCAACGGCGACCCTCAGTACGAGGAGAAGGTTATGGAACTCATGAACGCAGTTGACGAGTACATTCCGCTTCCTCCACGTGACAACGAGAAGCCATTCCTTATGCCTATCGAGGACATCTTCTCCATCACCGGTCGTGGTACTGTTGCTACCGGCCGTATCGAGACTGGTGTCGTTCGCGTCGGTGACGCAGTCGAGATCGTAGGTCTCGGTGAGGAGCCTAAGAACTCCGTAGTTACCGGTGTCGAGATGTTCCGCAAGATCCTCGACGAGGGTGAGGCAGGTGACAACGTAGGTATCCTCCTCCGCGGTATCGACAAGAAGGAGATCAAGCGTGGTCAGGTTCTCGCTCACCCGGGCGTTATTCACCCACACGAGAAATTCCAGGCTGAGATCTACGTTCTTAAGAAAGACGAGGGTGGCCGTCACACTCCTTTCAAGAACCACTATCGTCCTCAGTTCTTCATCCGTACTCTCGACATCACCGGAGAGATCACTCTTCCAGAGGGAGTAGAGATGGTAATGCCTGGCGATAACGTAACCATCACCGTAGAGCTCATCTACCCTGTAGCTCTCAACGAGGGTCTCCGTTTCGCAATCCGCGAGGGTGGCCGCACCGTAGGTGCCGGACAGGTAACCAAGGTACTTGACTAATCAAGCATCCGCATAACGGAGGGTGCCCGAGTGGCACCCTCTTTTTAGGGGAATAGAACAAGGGTAGTTCAGCGGTCTCCAAAACCGTCGATGTGGGTTCGAATCCTGCTTCCCCTGCAAAATATCAAAGGTTACGATTTGATAATGTTGAACAGATGCCGCCAATCGCTTCCACCCGGCGACATCCATTGACAGTAAAGATGGGAAAATTCATTAACTACCTCAAAGGGTCTTACACCGAACTGACCAAGAAGGTCACCTGGCCTGCTTGGAGCAAGCTTCAGAGTTCCGCCATCCTCGTGATGGTGACCTCGCTGATACTTGCCGTCGTCATCTTCGGCATCGACTTCGCATTCCAGAAATTGATGGAAGGAATTTACTCTCTTCATTTTTAACAGCTATACCGTACTATGAGCGAAAGCAACAAGAAATGGTATGTACTTCGGGCTGCTGGTGGAAAGGAGAAAAAAGCCAAAGAGTATCTTGAGAAGGAAATAGAGCGCTACAAGCTTCAGGACTTCGTCGATCAGGTACTCGTCCCAACCGAGAAAGTTTTCAGGATACAGAACGGCAAGAGGGTCTGCTCAGAGCGTCTCTTCTACCCGGGCTATGTCCTCATCCAGGCTGAGATGACAGGCGAACTCCAGTACATCATACGCAACGAAGTGCCTCACATGTCAGGATTCCTGACTGAAGGCAAGAGCAGCCGTGCACCGCTCGCGATGCGCGATGAAGAAGTCAAGAGATTCCTCGGTGAACAGGACGAAAAGACTGAGGCTGACGGCACTACCCTCATCGACTACCAGGTCGGCGAGGCCGTGAAGATCACCGACGGTCCTTTCAACGGGTTCAGCGGCACAGTGGAGGAGGTCATCGAAGACAGGAGCAAGCTCAAGGTGGTCGTTATGATCTTCGGTCGCAAGACGATCCTCGAACTCAACTTTACACAAGTAACAAAAGAATAGAAAATGGCAAAAGAAGTAACTGGATTCATTAAACTCCAGATCAAAGGTGGCGCAGCCAATCCGGCACCTCCAGTAGGTCCAGCCCTCGGTTCGAAGGGTCTGAACATAATGGACTTCTGCAAGCAGTTCAATGCCCGCACTCAGGAGAGCGCCGGCAAAGTGCTTCCGGTAGTAATCACCGTATTCAACGACAAGTCCTTTACCTTCGAGGTGAAGCAGCCGCCTGTAGCGGTTCAGCTCAAAGAGGCAGCAAAGATCAGCTCCGGATCTGCAGAGCCTAACAGAAAGAAGGTGGCCACCATCACCTGGGACCAGGTGAAGACCATCGCACAGACCAAGATGCCGGACCTCAACTGCTTCACCCTGAAGTCAGCTATGAGCATGGTAGCCGGCACCGCAAGAAGTATGGGTATCAAAGTCGAAGGCCCTATGCCTGAAGACATCTAAAATTCACAGGAACCAATGAGCAAACTTACAAAGAATCAGAAAGCTGCCATAGCCAAGATAGAGGCCGGCAAGCTCTACACACTCGCTGAGGCTTGTGAACTCGTGAAGGAAGTGACCTTCACCAAATTTGATGCCTCCGTTGAGGTTCACATCAACCTCGGCGTCGATCCACGCAAGGCAAACCAGATGGTACGTGGCGTCGTAACCCTTCCTAACGGAACCGGAAAGACCGTACGCGTGCTCGTTCTCTGCACTCCTGACAAGGAGACCGAGGCAAAGGAAGCCGGTGCAGACTATGTTGGTCTGGACGAGTACATCGACAAGATCAAGGGTGGATGGACTGACGTTGACGTCATCATCTGTACCCCTTCAGTAATGGCCAAGGTCGGCGCAATAGGCCGTATCCTCGGTCCTCGCGGACTCATGCCGAACCCTAAGACCGGCACCGTGACTATGGAAATCGCAAAGGCCGTAAAGGACGTAAAGGCTGGTAAGATCGACTTCAAGGTTGACAAGACCGGTATCGTTCACGCTGCCGTAGGCAAGGCATCCTTCACTCCTGAGCAGATCAGGGAGAACGCCCAGGCACTCATATCCGAGGTTATCAAGCTCAAACCGCAGAACCTCAAGGGTACCTACCTCCAGGGTGCATCCATCTGCACTACCATGAGCCCGGGAATCACTCTCGACGTTAAGTCCATCGCTGAATAAAAAAGTTCAATGCTATGAGAAAAGAAGAAAAAGCCCAGATAATTGAATCGATTTCAGCGCAGCTTCAGGAGACTCCTAATTTCTATGTCACCGACATCTCCGGACTTAACGCTGAACAGACCTCAAAGCTCCGTCGCGCATGCTTTGAGAGCGGCATAATCCTCAATGTAGTCAAGAACACCCTTTTCGCAAAGGTTGTCGAGGCTGCAGGCAACGAAGAGCTCAGCAAGATTCTTCCTGCCCTTGAGGGCCCTACCGCCATCATGTACACCACTGTAGCCAACGCTCCTGCCAAACTTATCAAGAAGTTCAACGCAGACGGACTGGAGAAGCCGGTCCTCAAGGCTGCATACCTCGTCGAGAGCGGCGCATACGTAGGTGCCGACCAGCTCGATACTCTCGCAAACATCAAGTCTCGCGAGGAGATGATCGCCGACATCGTTCTCATGCTCCAGCAGGCTGCAGGTCAGAAGATCGCAGGCCTCCTGAAGACCATAGAAGAGAAGAAGGCAGAAGAATAACATTTAGCGCAAAAACAATCTTTAAAAACAATAACAATTATGGCAGACATCAAAGTTCTTGCAGAAGAGTTGGTTAACCTTACTGTAAAGGAAGTTCAGGAACTCGCACAGGTACTCAAGGAAGAGTACGGCATCGAGCCTGCAGTCGCACAGGTAGCCGTTGCAGGTCCTGCAGCTGCTGCAGCTGAGGCTGAGCAGACCGAATTCAACGTAATCCTCAAGTCAGCCGGCCAGGCTAAGCTCCAGGTTGTAAAGGCTGTCAAGGAAGCTACCGGTCTCGGACTGAAAGAGGCTAAGGAGATGGTTGACAAGGCTCCTGACGCCGTTCTCAAGGAGAAGGTTTCCAAGGCTGAGGCAGAGGCACTCAAGGCTGCTCTCGAAGAAGCTGGTGCTGAGGTCGAGATTAAATAACTTGACCGTCCCCTCAGGGAGATTTTACCAGGTTTAGGGCCGAAACAGGCTCTAAACCTTTTTTCCGTAATTATTTTTCACTATATAAAGGCAGAAAATGTCAAAGACGACAAAAGCCAAGCGAATTTCGTTCGCAACCTCAAAGATTCTCCTGGAGTATCCGGACCTGCTTGAGGTCCAGCTGAAGTCCTTCCGCGACTTCTTCCAGATGGACACTCCACCGGAGAACAGGCGCAACGAGGGCCTGTACAATGTCTTCCAGGAGATTTTCCCCATCGAGGATACGAGGAACAGTTACAAGCTCGAATTCATTGATTATTTCCTCGATCCCCCAAGATTTTCCATCGAGGAATGTCTTGAGAGAGGCGACACCTACAAAGTGCCTCTCAAGGCAAAACTCCGCCTTTCCTGCAGCGACACCGAGCACGAGGACTTCGAGACCAAGGTTCAGGACGTATATCTGGGCGACATCCCTTACATGACGCCTGCCGGAACCTTCATCATCAACGGTTCCGAGCGCATCATAGTGTCCCAGCTCCACAGATCTCCCGGCGTATTCTTCGGTCAGAGCCTCCACGCCAACGGAACCAAGCTCTACTCGGCACGTATAATCCCGTTCAAGGGTTCCTGGATAGAGTTCTCCACGGACATCAACAACGTGATGTTCGCCTACATCGACCGTAAGAAGAAGCTCCCTGTGACCACCCTCCTGCGTGCCATAGGATTCAGCAGCGACAAAGATATCATCGACATCTACGGACTCGCCGACGAGGTTTCCATGGATGAGGAGACCCTCAGGCAGTATCAGGGCCGCAAGCTTGCCGCCAAGGTCATCAAGACCTGGGTAGAGGACTTCGTGGACGAGGATACCGGTGAGGTGATTCCTGTCGAGAGAACCGAGGCCATCGTGGAAAGAGGCCAGATTCTCGACGAGCAGACCATAGCCCAGCTTCTCGAGACCGACGTCAAGAAGATTCTCATCCAGAAGGAGGAATCCGAAGCCAAGGAATATGAAATCATATTCAACACCCTTCAGAAGGATACCACCAACACCGAGATGGAGGCAGTCAACTACATCTACAAGCAGCTCCGCAACTCGGAGCCGCCTGATGAGGCTACTGCCAGGGACGTCATCGAAAAGCTTTTCTTCTCTGAGAAGAGATACGACCTCGGCGAGGTCGGCAGGTACCGTCTGAACAAGAAGCTCTCCCTTACCATCGACGACAATGTGAGGGTGCTTACCAAGACGGATATCATAGAAATCATACGCTACCTCGTTTGCCTTATCAACGAAAAGGCCGAGGTGGACGATATCGACCACCTGAGCAACAGGCGTATCAGGACCGTAGGCGAGCAGCTCGCAAACCAGTTCAGCGTAGGCCTCACCCGTATGGCAAGGACCATACGCGAGAAGATGAACGTACGCGACAGCGAGCAGTTTGTTCCATCCGACCTGATAACGGCCAAGACCCTCTCGTCGGTCATCAACTCCTTCTTCGGAACTTCCCAGCTCTCCCAGTTCATGGACCAGACCAACCCGCTTTCGGAGATCACCCACAAGAGGCGTCTCTCCGCCCTGGGTCCTGGCGGTCTGTCAAGAGACAGGGCAGGTTTCGAGGTACGAGACGTACACTACACCCACTACGGCCGTCTCTGCCCTATCGAGACTCCGGAAGGCCCGAACATCGGTCTGATCTCCTCACTCTGCGTTTACGCGAGGATCAACAGCCTGGGCTTCATCGAGACTCCTTACCGCAAAGTGGAGAACGGCAAGGTCGATCTCACCCCGGGCGGCTGGAAATATATGAGCGCCGAGGACGAGGAATACCAGACCATATCTCTTGCAAACGTGAAGCTCGACGATGAGGGCAATATGCTCGACGACCGCATCCAGTGCCGTCTCGAAGCCGATTTCCCTGTCGTATCGAAGGAGGAAGTCAACTATATGGACGTCGCTCCTAACCAGATCGCTTCCGTAGCGGCCTCACTGATTCCGTTCCTCGAGCACGATGATGCCCACCGTGCCCTGATGGGTGCAAACATGATGAGGCAGGCGGTTCCGCTCCTGAATCCGGAGGCCCCTATCGTGGGTACCGGCCTCGAGGAGAGGGTCTGCCTCGATTCCAGGACCCAGATCATTGCAGAGCGCAAGGGTGAAGTGGTTTATGTGGATGCAAACGAAATCCACGTAAGGTACGACCGCAGCGAGGACGAGAAATTCGTAAGCTTCAGCCCGGACGTGACCGTTTACAAGCTTCCTATATTCAGGAGGACCAACCAGAGCACGACCATCCTGCTCAAGCCTATAGTACGCAAGGGCGACAAAGTGGAAAAGGGTCAGGTGATGACCGAGGGATATGCGACCCAGAACGGCGAACTCGCCCTCGGACGCAACCTCAAGGTTGCCTTCATGCCTTGGAAGGGATACAACTACGAGGACGCCATCGTGCTTTCCGAAAAGATGGTACGCTGGGACATCCTCACTTCAGTACACGTGGACGAGTATATTACCGAGGTTCGTGACACCAAGCGCGGTGCCGAGGAACTCACTTCGGACATACCTAACGTCAGCGAGGATGCCACCAAGGACCTCGGCGAGGACGGTATAATCCGCGTGGGTGCCCACATCGAGCCGGGTGACATAATGATAGGCAAGATCACCCCTAAGGGCGAGAGCGATCCTTCTCCTGAGGAAAAACTCCTCCGTGCCATCTTCGGCGACAAGGCCGGAGAGGTAAAGGACGCTTCACTCAAGGCTACCCCATCCCTCAGCGGTACCGTAATCAAGACCGCCCTCTATTCCAAAGCCCTCAAGGAGAGCAACCGCAAGGGTGCACGCAACGAGCAGAAACTCCGCGAGCAGGCAGAGGAGGAGAGAAGGGATGCCGAGATAGCCAAGCTCTTCAACCAGTTCATCGAGAAGCTCGCCACCCTCACCGAGGGCAAGAAGAGCGCGGGCATCAGCGAACTTGTCGGCACCGAAATCATTGCCAAGGGCAAAGCCATCACCGTGGACCAGCTCAGGAACATCGATTACGCAAGCATCAATTCCAGCAAGTGGACCACTGACAAGGCTGCCAACGCCATGATCAAGGATCTCATCAACAACTACTGCATAGCCAGGAAGGAGATCGAGGCCCGCTACAGGAGAATCATCGACAAGATCAAGATCGGTGACGAACTGGGCAACGGCGTGATGAAACTCGCCAAGGTCTATGTAGCCAAGAAGAGAAAGATCAGAGTCGGTGACAAGATGGCCGGCCGCCACGGAAACAAGGGTATCGTAGCGAAGATAGTAAGGGACGAAGATATGCCTTTCCTCGCTGACGGAACTCCTGTGGACATAGTGCTCAACCCTCTGGGTGTGCCTTCCCGTATGAATATAGGTCAGATATACGAGACCGTGCTCGGCTGGGCCGGCCAGGAACTCGGAGTCAAGTTCAGCACCCCTATCTTCGACGGTGCAAGCCTTGAGGAGATCTGCCGCTATACCGACAAGGCGGGCGTTCCGCGCTACGGAAAGACCTTCCTCAGGGACGGCGGTACCGGTGACTGGTTCGACCAGCCGGCAACCGTGGGCGTCATCTATATGATCAAGCTCGGCCACATGGTCGATGACAAGATGCACGCAAGGTCCATAGGTCCTTACTCGCTCATCACCCAGCAGCCTCTCGGAGGTAAAGCCCAGTTCGGTGGTCAGAGGTTCGGTGAGATGGAGGTTTGGGCGCTCGAGGCATTCGGCGCAGCAAACATTCTCCAGGAGATCCTGACCGTGAAGTCCGACGACGTCACCGGACGTTCGAAGACCTACGAAGCCATCGTGAAGGGAGACCTTATGCCTACCCCAGGAATTCCGGAGTCACTCAACGTGCTGCTCCACGAACTCCGCGGACTCGGTCTCAAGGTGACCCTCGAATAAGTTTCAACTGACTACTGATAATTGAAGAATTAGAAATATGCCTACTTATAACAAAGACAATAAGGCTAAAAGCAACTTCGAGAAGATCAGCATTTCACTCGCTTCTCCGGAAGACATCAAAGGAAGGTCATCCGGAGAGGTGCTGAAACCTGAGACCGTCAACTACAGGACTTACAAGCCTGAAAGGGACGGACTCTTCTGCGAGAAGATCTTCGGTCCTACCAAGGACTACGAGTGCCACTGCGGTAAGTACAAGAGAATACGCTACCGCGGCATCGTCTGCGACCGCTGCGGTGTCGAGGTTACGGAGAAGAAGGTCCGAAGGGAAAGGATGGGTCACATAGAGCTCACCGTTCCTGTAGCCCACATCTGGTACTTCAAGTCAGCTCCAAACAAGATCGCCGCTCTGCTCGGAATTCCTTCCAAGAAACTCGAACAGGTCATCTACTACGAGAAATACATAGTCCTCAACCAGGGCGCATCGAACTATCCTAAGCTCGAGCTCCTCAGCGAAGAGGAATATCTCGACGTTCTCGCAGACCTTCCGAACAACGGCAACCTCCCTGACGAGGATGAGAACAAGTTCAGGGCAAAGATGGGCGCAGAGGCTATATACGACCTGCTCAAGGAAGTGGACATCGACGAACTCGCCAAGAGTCTTCGCGCAAGCATGGTTACCGACAGGTCACAGCAGCGCAGGACCGAGGCCCTCAAGAGACTGAGCGTTGTGAAGTGGTTCCAGGAGTCCAAGGGAATTAACCGTCCTGAATGGATGATTCTCAAGGTCATCCCTGTCACCCCTCCTGAGCTCCGTCCTCTCGTTCCGCTGGACGGCGGCCGCTTCGCCACTTCAGACCTGAACGACCTCTACAGAAGGGTGATCATCAGGAACAACCGTCTGAAGAGACTCATCGAGATCAAGGCGCCGGAAGTAATACTGCGCAACGAGAAGCGAATGCTTCAGGAAGCCGTGGACTCCCTGTTCGACAACTCCAAGAAGTCCAACGCCGTCAAGAGCGAGGCCAACAGGGCTCTCAAGTCCCTGTCCGACTCTCTCAAAGGCAAGCAGGGCCGTTTCCGTCAGAACCTCCTCGGAAAGCGTGTCGATTACTCCGCACGTTCCGTCATCGTCGTAGGTCCTGAACTGAATATGCACGAGTGCGGTCTGCCTAAGTATATGGCTGCCGAGCTCTACAAGCCGTTCATCATCCGCAAGCTCATCGAGCGCGGAATCGTGAAGACGGTCAAGTCCGCAAAGAAGATCGTGGACCGTCAGGATCCGGTCATCTGGGACATACTCGAGAACGTGATGAAAGGTCATCCGGTTCTGCTGAACCGTGCACCTACCCTTCACCGTCTCGGTATCCAGGCTTTCCAGCCGAGGATGATCGAGGGCAAGGCCATTCAGCTGCACCCGCTCGCATGTACGGCATTCAACGCCGACTTCGACGGTGACCAGATGGCTGTGCACCTCCCTCTCGGCAACGCTGCCATACTCGAGGCCCAGCTGCTGATGCTCGGTTCGCACAACATCCTCAACCCTGCCAACGGTACCCCTATCACCGTGCCTTCACAGGATATGGTGCTCGGTCTTTACTACATCACCAAGATCAGACCGGGTGCAAAGGGTGAGGGAATGAGGTTCTACGGACCTAAGGAAGTCATTATCGCACTCAACGAGAAGGCCATAGAGATTCACGCCAAGATATCCGTGAGGATGCCTGTGGACAAGATGAATCCTGAGGCCGGCACCCATATGGTAGAGACCAGCCCGGGACGTATCATCGTCAACGAGCTTGTTCCTGACAAGGTGCCGTACATCAACGAGGTGCTCTCCAAGAAGTCCCTCCGCAAGATCATATCCGTGGTAATCAAGAACACCGGTATCTCACGTACCGCCCAGTTCCTCGACGACATCAAGAACCTCGGATACACCATGGCCTTCAAGGGAGGTCTGTCCTTCAACCTCGGTGACGTTATCATCCCTGGCGAGAAAGACAGAATGATCGAGGACGGCTACAAGAAGGTCGCCGAGATCAAGAGCAACTTCGAGATGGGCTTCATCACCAACAACGAGCGCTACAACAAGGTCATCGACCTCTGGACCTCCATCGACAACAAGCTTCAGAGGATAGTGGAGGAGCAGATTTCCGCTGACCAGCAGGGCTTCAACCCTGTGTATATGATGCTCGACTCCGGAGCCCGCGGTTCCATAGGCCAGATCAAGCAGCTCTGCGGTATGCGAGGCCTTATGGCCAAGCCTCAGAAGTCCGGCGGACAGGGCCACGACACCATCGAGAACCCGGTTATCAGCAACCTTAAGGAGGGTATGTCCGTGCTCGAGTACTTCATCGGTACCCACGGTGCCCGCAAGGGTCTTGCCGATACCGCCCTCAAGACTGCGGATGCAGGTTACCTGACCCGTCGTCTGGTGGACGTATCCCACGACGTGATTATCAACGAAGAGGACTGCGGCACCCTCAGGGGACTTATCGCAACCGCCATCAAGAGCAAGGATGAGGTTGTGGAATCCCTCGGAGACCGTATCCTCGGCCGTGTACCTGTACACAACATATACAACCCTCTTGACGGACAGCTCATCGTGGCTTCCGGCGAGGAGATCACCGAAGAGAAGGCCGCTCTCATCGAGTCGCTGCCTATCGAACAGGTGGAGATACGTTCCGTGCTCACCTGCGAGTCCCGCAAGGGAGTCTGCGCAAAGTGCTACGGACGCAACCTCGCAACCAGCCGCATGGTTGAGAAAGGTGAGGTTGTCGGCGTGATCGCCGCACAGTCCATCGGTGAGCCTGGTACCCAGCTGACACTGCGTACCTTCCACGCCGGCGGTGTGGCCGGTGGTGAAGTTGCAGACAACAGCATCGAGTCCAAGTACGACGGCAAGCTAGAGTTCAGCGAGCTCAGGACCATAGAAAGGGAAAGCGAGAACGGAGTGGAGACCGTTGTGGTCAGCCGTACCACGGAACTCAAGATCGTGGACGAGAACACCGGCATCACCTTCTCCCAGTACGATATCCCTTACGGTTCCGTTCTCTTCAAGCAGGACGGTGCCAAGGTCAGCAAGAAGGATCTTATCTGCGAATGGGATGCCTACAACGCAATCACCATTGCCGAGTCAGCCGGTATCGCCAGGTACGAGAACATGGTTGACGGCATCACCTTCCGTGAGGAGATTGCCGACGAGTATTCCCTCAACCGCGACAAGGTCATCATCGCCTCCCAGGACAAGACCAAGAACCCTGCCCTCACCATACTCTCCGAGACCGGTGAGATCATCAAGACCTTCAACCTCCCTGTCAATGCCCACGTAATGGTGGCAGACGGCGCTCAGGTCAAGGTCGGTGACATCATCATCAAGATTCCTCGCGCAGTCGGCAAGTCCGGTGACATCACCGGCGGTCTGCCACGAGTTACAGAGCTCTTCGAAGCCCGCAACCCATCCAACCCGGCCATCGTCACCGAAATCAACGGTGAGGTCAGCCTGGGCAAGATCAAGCGAGGCAACCAGGAGATTATCGTGCGCAACCGCTCAGGTGTCGAGAAATCCTATCTCGTGCCTATGTCCAAGCAGATACTCGTTCAGGAGAACGACTACGTAAGGGCCGGAACCCGTCTTTCCGACGGCGCCGTATCCCCTACCGACATTCTCAACATACTCGGTCCTATCAAGGTTCAGGAGTACATCGTGAATGAGGTTCAGGAGGTTTACCGTCTGCAGGGCGTGAAGATCAATGACAAGCACTTCGAGATCATCGTACGCCAGATGATGAGAAAGGTGAAGATCAACGATCCGGGCGACACCGATTTCCTCCAGGAGGAGCTCGTGGACAAGTGGGTATTCATGGATACCAACGACAATATCTACGGCAAGTACTTCGTCGAGGACAATGGCGACTCCGAGAAGTTCAACATCGGTGACATCATCAGCGCAAGGGATCTCCGCAGCGAGAACTCCTCACTTGACCGCCAGGGTCTGCGTATGATGGCCGTACGCGAGGCCAAGCCGGCCACCGCAAGCCAGGTACTCCAGGGTATCACAAGGGCTGCACTGAAGACCAACAGCTTCATCTCCGCAGCTTCCTTCCAGGAGACCACCAAGGTGCTCAGCGAGGCAGCGATACGCGGTCGCGTCGATACTCTCGAAGGCCTCAAGGAGAACGTCATCTGCGGACACGCAATTCCGGCCGGTACCGGTCAGAAAGAGTTCCAGGAGATTCTCGTCACTCCGGTAGAGGACATCAAGAACGAATTGGAGGAACTTTAAGCTTCCTTCAGGCATATATGAAAAAGGCACCCGGGCGGGTGCCTTTTTTTTCGTTCGCTACTCTGCTTGCTCCAGACGGCGCAGGGTCTCCAGGCGGAAGGCGCCGGGCCAGGCTACGAGCCAGTCGTTGATACGCGTTGGAAGATGTCCGTCCACAGGGGAAGAGAAAACATTGCCGAACTGCCAGTGGCACTGGAAATAGGCCTCATTCTGGCTGCCGGCAGGCCGCGTCAGGGAATTGACCGAAAGACTGCCGTCAGAAATCATCTGGCAGGAGGCCCTCCAGATGGCATCCGCCTTCTGCGCCCACTGGGGATCGCCGCTCAGACGGGACAGCTCGTACCACTCAGGCACCCAGAGGCAGGCATAATGGTCCAGATGGTGGTGCTGGACGGAGACTGAGGTCATTCCCAGGGTATGGAAATCATATTGCCGCATCTGGTCTCCCTCCGGATAGACAGCATTGTAATGCCATAGCCAGGTGGAGAGGTAATAGGAGCAGAGCACGGCCTCGTCCAGATAGCGTCTGTCGCCGCAGATGCGGTAGAGCCCGAGGGCAGCACGGAGTATGGTTATGGCGGACTCCTTGTCTATGCACCATGTGTCGAGGGCGCCGGCGGTGGTATAACCATCCCTCATCAGTTCCCCTGCGTAGTGGTCATAGGCCTTCAGGGCAGACTGCAGATACTCCTCTTTGCCACTGAGCTCATAGGCTTTCAGCATAGGGTAAAGCAGGAAACAGCCGACCGTACCGTCGCGCACTATCATTGATCCGTCGGCCTTCCAGCCCCTCGCATAGCAGCCCCTCCCGTCCTGGTGGGCAAGTGCGAAGTCGCAGATGCCGTAGGCAATATCCAGATAGTTTTCCCTCTCGAAGCCGCATTTGCGGGCCAGATCGTATGCCTCGAAATAATTCATTGCGGTCGTGCCGAGATTGCAGGCGTCCATCAGCGGCTCCTTGCCGTAAAGGATGGAGTCGAAATGGGTGATGAAGAGGCCGTTCTCCAGAGGGCAGTGCTCCGCCCAGCAGTCCAGGCAGGCCATTGCCTTTTCAAGGGAGCTGCTGTCACCGCAATGCAGGTAGTCGGTCAGAAGCGAATTGGATATGCTTATGTTCTGACCGCACCAGCCGGACTCGTAGCGGTTGCGATGACGCTGCTCAAAGTGGTCTCCATAGCGCTGAAGGCCTATGCTGAAGCCCCTGAAGCAGTCTTCCTCAGCCCAGAGACTCTCCTTGAAATAACGTACCCCCAGCTTGCGTATTTCCTCCCTGTCCACTTCCGGCGCATAGTCTTCGGGAGCAATCTTTGCCCAGGCCCTGTCCAGGAAATGGCGGTACGCGGCGTGGTTCTTCTCCAGCGGACTCACGCAGAGATACATCACCAGACTGTGGCTCTCCCCTTTCTTCAGAGAAATGCAGCGTGCCCAGGGCTCCGCATATCTGTCTCTCGACACATAGTAGCTCGGCTGCTCCTGTTCCGGCCAGAGCAGGCAATGCCTGAATATGCTGTCGCAAGGCTCGGCGGAGCAGGAATATGCGTTCCCCTCCCCTTCCGGGACGTCTCCCCAGCTCGCAACGGCAAAGTCCCGTCCCTCGCTGTAAACGGCCCCCGGCACCGGCGTGCGGAGATAGGACCAGGTCCGGAACACTCCGTTTTCCTCTGCGCCCTTGGGCTCCAGTCCCCTGCCCCAGTGATTGCCGTTATAGGAAACGGAGGGAATCATCCACCAGGACACAGGGCTTCCGTGCACGAAGGCCGCCTTTACCCAGGCGCTGTCCACGTCCTCCTCCGCCTTGAAGTTCCACTCCAGCCTCAGACACGAGGCGTCCTCGCGCGAAACCTCCAGATCATATACAATGCCCGGAGCGCATACGGCCTCTAGCCGGCCCAGTTCCTCCCCGTCACAAGTCACAACCCCGTCGCTGCCGCAACGCAGGCCGGATTGGCAGGAAAGCATCGCGGGCATCAGCAGCAGTGAGAGACAAAAAAAATTTCTTGCGGTCATAGAATAGTCTTTGCGACAAATATAATGTATCTTTGCCTGCGTTACCCATAATATTTTGTCATATATGCACAAACTGATCACCATACTGGCCACATTCGTTTTTTCCTTCGCGATGCTGGGGGCGCAGGAGCTCGACCCGGCTACACTGGCTAAGCGCGACGCAAGGCGCAATCTCACTGTGAAGCAGTGGAATACCGACGCAAAGACCAAGACGCGCTGGCTGGACAGGGTGACCACCTACGACCACGAAGGACGCAAGATCGAAGAGATCGAATATGCATCCTACGGACAGAAGTGGCGCCAGACCTACGAATACGGAGCGAACGGCCGCGTCGTCAAGGAGGTCGAATACGACGACAGGAACAAACCCGTATATATACGTAAATACGAGTGGAACGAAGACGGGACGAAAAAGAAGCAATATAACTACGCGCCGAACGGCAAACTGCTGACCATCAAGGTTTTCGAATATATATTCACGGATCCCGAATAATGAAGGCGCTGGAACGCTTCCGGAGTATCGGCCTGGACGAAATGGATGGCATACGCCTGATGAACCGCGTTGACACCAAATTCGTGACGACGGACGCGATGCTGGAAGAAATATTGCTCAGGGCGGAGAGCGAATACCGGGTGCTGGAGATAGACGGCATACGGATGAGCGCCTATGACACCCTCTACTACGACACTGCGGATCTGGAGATGTATATGGCTCACCACAACCGCAGGCTGAGACGCTACAAAGTGCGCACAAGGACCTACCTCAACTCCGGAGAGAGTTTTCTGGAAATCAAGAGAAAGAACAACAGGGGGCGCACAAAGAAAAAAAGGATACGCATAGACGGGGAGCTGTTCCGGGACTTCTCTGCGGATAGGGAGGCCTGCAGCTTTCTCAGAGAGCGCAGCCCCTATCTCGCCTCACAGTTGACTGCGGGCGTATCCACCGCCTTCAGGCGCATCACCCTGGTGAACAATGCCAAGACCGAGAGACTGACCATAGACAGGAATCTGCAGTTCAGGAACCTGCGTACGGGAAAGGAGGCCTCGCTGGGAGATGCCGTCATAATCGAACTCAAGCAGGACGGGCTCTGTCCCTCAGCTATGAAGGACATACTCCTCGACCTGAGAGTCAAGTCCTTGAGGGTAAGCAAATACTGTATTGGAACTGTCCTGACCGACCCCGGAGTGCGCCATGGGCGCTTCATCCCGAAGATCAGGGCTATAGAAAAGATAAGCGATAAAATACTGCTGGAAAGATGATACTTCAAATGCCGGATTTCGATCCTACCATAGCCGAAGAGTTCGGTTATGCTGTGACCAACGGAACGACATTCCTGGGCGTTCCCCTTATGGAGACCACCAACCTGCTGAACCTGCTGCTGCGCTTCGCATTCAACCTGCTGGTGAGCTGGGTGATAGTCAAGCTTCTGTACTACCGCAAGTCGGGGCGCAAGGAGTACTGCCTGACCTTCCTGGCATTCTCCACCGCGATGTTCCTGCTGATTTTCCTGCTCGAGAGCGTGAAGCTGCAGATAGGACTGACCCTGGGCCTGTTCGCCATTTTCGGAGTCATACGCTACCGCACCGAGACCGTGCCGGTCAGGGAGATGACCTACCTCTTCGTCATCATAGCGGTGGCGGTCATCAACGGCCTCGCCCTGAACATTTCCTATGCCGAGCTGGTGATTGCGAACCTGCTTATGGTGGCCCTGCTCGCCCTGCTGGAGCGTCGCCACAAAGGTGACCTGTCCACCAAGATAGTGCTTTACGACCGCATCGCCAACATAGTGCCGGAAAAACGCGCGGAACTCATCGCCGACCTCGAGCAGCGCCTCGGAGTCAAAGTCGAGGACTTGGAGATAGGCAGCGTGGACTTCCTCAAGGACTCCGCCTGGATCAAGGTGCGCTACCATCTGGAGAAAGGCGCTGTCAACAGCATAGACCATATTACCCGGGAAAGGGATTTCAACGATAACTGAGATGAAAAGAGTTTTAGCCATAGCCGTCTGCCTCCTGGCCCTGAGCCTGAGCGCAGCCGCGCAGATAGATGAGCCCGTAGAATACGATTTCCGCGGCAGAATCTCTGCGGAGATTGACAAGAGAATCGTGAGCGGCTTCCACATCAGCCTGTCCGAGGAGTTCAGGATGAAAGACAATTTCACGGCCGTGGACCGTTTCTACACCAGTCTGGGCCTGTCCTACAAACCCTGTCCTTACTTCAAGCTGGGTCTTAGCTATACCCTGATGAACATACACGACTGGTCGTCGGACAGCGAAAGCTGGTCCTGGAAGATGCGCCACAGAACCAGTCTGGACCTGAGCGGAATGTACAGGACAGGCAATCTGAAGTTCAACCTGAGGGAACGTCTGCAGTACACCTACAAGATGGGAGAGATGAACACCTACCAGAGCCCGCGTAACGAACTGATGCTGCGCAGCCGGCTGAAAATCTCATACGAGTTCCAGTCCAAGCCGGTGGAGCCGTATTTTTCCGTGGAGCTCAGGAATACGCTCAACGCCGTCAGCTACAGTTCCTACACCCACACAATCGAGCCCGGGGACAATGTACTGTACAACGACGCCTACATCAGCCGCGTCCGTCTGCAGCCGGGCGTGAGCTGGCGGCTGTCCCGCCGCAGCTCCCTGGACTTCTACCTGCTGGGAGACTATGTATTCGAAAAGGACTATGACGCCAACAAGCAGGGCGACTTGAAGTTCTACAAAAACGAGAGTGGGGAGTATGTGTATGACGGAAACGGCAACCAGCTCTACTGCATATTCTACGAGCGCGGCTGGCACTTCTCCCTGGGCATAGGCTATAGCTTCGCCTTCTAGAGATTTATCCAGCGTATCGAGCTGTCGCGCGCCCACCAGGTCAACTGCCGCTTGGCATAGTGGCGGGTGTTGCGGCGTATGAGTTCGACCGCCTTGTCAAGTGTAATCAGGCCGTCGAAATAATCGAAGAGCTCGCGGTATCCCACCGTTCTCAGCGCCGGGAGGTCCCGGTGCGGGAGCAGGGCGCGGGCCTCTTCAAGCAGGCCCTGTTCCATCATCGCATCCACCCTGGCATTGATGCGGGCATAGAGCTCCTCACGTGGACGGTTGAGGCCTATCTTCTCTATGGTGAAACTGCGCTGCTTGACGGTGGATGTCTTGAAGGAAGAGAATTTGCGGCCCGTCATCAGGCAGACCTCCAGGGCTCTTATGACCCGCTGTCCGTTGGCTATGTCGATGCTTGCGAAGGACTCGGGGTCGAGACGTCTCAGTTCCTGGCGCAGGTTCTCCACGCCCTCCTCGCGCAGCCGGAGCGACAGAGTCTCGCGCAATTCGCTGTCCGCAGGAGGAAAGTCGTCCAGACCCTTGCACACCGCATCTATATAGAAACAGGAGCCGCCGCTCATCACCAGGGTCTCGTGTCCCTGCTCAAAGAGTTCTTCTATCAGGGATATGGCCTCCAGCTCATAGCGTCCGGCGGTATATGCGTCGAAGATGCTGTGGCCCTGTATGAAATAGTGCTTTACGGCAGCGAGCTGCTCCGCCGAAGGGACGGCGGTGCCTATGCTCATCTCACGGAAAATCTGTCTGGAATCGCAGGATATGACAGGCGAGCCGTATGACCGGGCCAGCCCGATGCTGTAGTCGGTCTTGCCCACGGCGGTAGGTCCGAGTATGATCAGAAGTCTTCTCACAGGGAGGAGGCGTCAGTCTTCGTCGTTGTCCTCCTCGTAAACCTCCTCTTCCTCTTCCTTGTCATCATCCTCGTCGTCGTAGTCCTCGTCATCATCGTACTCGTCCGGATCCACCTTCTTGTCGGCAGGCAG
The DNA here is from genome assembly GCA_004554455.1 of Bacteroidales bacterium. Lineage (GTDB taxonomy): Bacteria > Bacteroidota > Bacteroidia > Bacteroidales > UBA932 > Cryptobacteroides. The sequence goes on from SFMG01000004.1 coordinate 27,245, forward strand.
GTCCTCGAAAGCGACGTAACCGTTCTCGAATTCTATAGGGTTCGGGCCCTTGGACTCGACCAGGCGCGGATAGGATGCGCCGGGAGTCAGCACACCCTCCTCGAGGAAATCCAGAAGCACGCTCTTCTTGTTTGTCGTGTCGTAGAAATATACAAAGGAATCCTGCTCCTGTGAATGGCAGGCTCCGAGAGTAACCGAATCTATGGTCCCGTAGCCGAGGTCTATCTGGCTGTAACGGGCCAGCACTGAAGAGTCCGGCGCAACAGCCTTGAACAGAACAGTCTGATCCTGAGGGAAATCCATATCCGCCCTCATCTGCTTGTGGAAGCTGTAGAGAGAGGTCGTGCTCCTGACCTCATAGATACGGGCGAAGCCCTTCAATCCCGGCAGGGAAACCTTATACCTGAGTATCATAAGTTCTTTCTGTTGTTTTGCGCCGCGAATATAAGAATAAAATCATCTCCCGTTGCAATTAAATCCAAAAAGGTTTATATTTGGTTTCTATGGCGGAACTGGAGAAAGTGAACGACGAATACAGGAGCATAGAGGCTCCGTCAGAAGGGCTCTTCAAGGACAACGGCAGCCGATTCATAGCCCTTGCCTACCCGGTTGAGACCGAGGGGCAGGTCAAGGAAATTGTTTCTTCCCTCAAAAAAGAATATCACGACGCAAGGCACCACTGCTATGCCTACCGTCTCGGCTACAGGGCGGACGTTTTCCGTGCCAACGACGACGGCGAGCCCTCCGGCAGCGCAGGCCGTCCCATACTCGGACAGATCGACTCTCTCGGACTCAGCGACGTACTGGTCGTGGTCGTGCGCTACTTCGGAGGCATAAAGCTGGGGATACCGGGGCTGATACGGGCCTATCGCAGCTCCACCTCCGATGCCCTTTCCTCCGCCAGGATAATTACCCGCACCGCCTCCCGCCGCTTCCGTCTGGAATACCCCTACGAGGCTATGAACAGCGTGATGAAGGCCGTCAAGGAACTTGCAATGGACAGTACTCCACCGGCTTTCGGCCTGGAATGCTCTCTGGAAGTGAAAGTGAGACTCAGCCTTGCCGGGGACTTTCTGCTCCGCTGCCGGGACATAGTGGGATGCAAGGTGCAGGAATTATGATTTTTTTGCCTACCTTTGAAAACGTTTCTGTGTGAAACAGGCACATAAGATAACCTTATTCATGTAAATAATGAAAAAATTGCATGTATTCAACGCAGGCCCTTGCCTGCTGCCACAGGAGGCCCTCGACAGGGCCGCAGAGGCTATCCGGGACTTTCAGGGAACCGGCATTTCAGTCCTTTCGATCTCCCATCGCACAAAAGAGTGGGAAGCGGTGATGGACGGTTGCAGAGCCCTTTGGAAAGAACTCCTGAACATCCCGGACGACTATGAAGTGCTCTTCCTCGGAGGAGGTGCAAGTCTTCAGTTCCTCTATATCGCGATGAACTTCCTCGAGAAGAAAGGTGCCTACCTCGAAACCGGCGTATGGGCAAAGAAAGCCCTCAAGGAAGCCAAAGGTTTCGCCGGCACAAAGGGTGCGGAGGCCGTGGCTGTCGCATCTTCTGCAGACCGCAACTTCTGCTACATCCCTAAGGGATATGAGATCCCTGCGGACGCGGACTACTTCCACATCACAACCAACAACACCATTTACGGAACAGAAATCAGAAAGGACATCGACAGTCCCGTTCCTCTGATCGCCGACATGTCCTCCGACATTCTCAGCCGCCCCGTTGACGTCAGCAAGTACAGCGTCATCTACGGCGGAGCCCAGAAAAACGCAGGCCCTGCCGGCGTTTCCTTTGCCATTGTCAGGAAGGACGCCCTCGGCAAAGTCAGCCACTACCTTCCGACTATGCTGGACTACCGCACCCACGTGGACGGAAAATCGATGTTCAACACCCCTCCGGTTTTCCCTATATATGTAATGTACGAGACGCTCCGCTGGCTCAAGGCGGAAGGCGGCGTCGAAGAGATAAACAGGCGCAACGTGGAGAAGGCGGAAGCCCTTTATGCCGAAATCGACAGGAACAGCCTCTTCACCGGCACCGCCGACAGGGAGGACCGCTCCATAATGAACGTCTGCTTCGTAATGGCCCCGGGCTACGAGACTCTGCAGGACGAGTTCCTGAGCTTCGCCAAGGAGCGCGGAATGGTGGGAATCAAAGGTCACCGCTCCGTCGGCGGCTTCAGAGCCAGCATCTACAATGCCTGCACCCTGGAGGACGTGAACGCCCTCGTCGCCTGCATGCAGGAATTCGAACAGATTCACAAATAGGGAAATATGAAAATATTGCTCGCAAGTCAGAAACCCTTTGCTGCCAGCGCCGTAAAGGAGATCCGCAAGATAGCCGAGGACGCCGGACACGAATTCGCCACCCTCGAAAAATATGCCTCTGAAGCCGAACTCATCGAGGCCGTAAAGGACGCCGACGCCCTCATCGTCCGCTCCGACAAAGTCACGGCCAAGGTAATCGAAGCCGCTGACAGGCTGCGCATAGTGGTAAGGGCCGGCGCCGGCTACGACAACCTCGACCTCGAAGCCTGCAGCGCCCGCGGCGTAGTCGCGATGAACACCCCGGGCCAGAACGCCAACGCCGTGGCCGAACTGGCTATATGTATGATGATATATATGGCCCGCAAACAGTTCACCCCGGGCACAGGCAGCGAGATTCAGGGCAAGACCCTGGGCATACAGGCCTTCGGCAACGTGGGCCGTCTGGTAGGAGCCAAAGCCGCAGCGCTCGGGATGAGGGTGAAGGCCATAGACCCTTTCCTCAGCCCTGCACAGATAAGCGCAGGCGGAGCAGAGCCGGTCGCAGACCTGAAGCAGCTCTATTCCGGCTGTGACTACCTGTCCATACATATCCCTGCAACGCCTCAGACCATAGGCAGCATAGGCTACGAACTAATCAGCTCGATGCCTGAGGGCGCCGTGCTCGTGAACACCGCCCGCAAGGAGGTCATCGACGAAGCCGGACTCGAGAGGGCCCTGGAAGAAAGGCCGGACCTCTGCTATGTCACCGACGTGGCTCCCGACAACATAGCCCGCCTGAAAGAGAAATTCGGCAGCAGGGTTTTCGCCACCCCTAAGAAGATGGGCGCGCAGACCCTCGAAGCCAATCTCAACGCAGGACTGGCAGCCGCCAGGCAGATATGCGCCTTCTTCAAGGACGGCGACACCCGTTTCCAGCTGAACAGATAGGCGGACATAAAGTTCAAAACCACAACAGAAAGACACTATGGTCAAAGTAAAGCCTTTCGCAGCCATACGTCCTCCGAAGGAACTCGTGGAGGAAGTCGCTGCCAGACCCTATGACGTATTGAACTCCGAGGAAGCCCGCAAGGAGGCCGGAGAGAAATCCCTGCTGCACATCACCAAACCGGAGATAGACTTCGATCCCATAGCCAACGAGCACAGCGAGGAGGCCTATGCCAAGGCAGTTGAGAACTTCAAGGCCTGGAAGGAAAGAGGATGGCTCAGGCAGGACGGAAAGGAGTGCTACTATCTCTATGCCCAGACCATGGGCAAACGCACCCAGTACGGCTTCGTGCTCTGCGCCCACACCGATGACTATGCCTCAGGAGTCATTAAGAAACACGAACTCACCCGCAAGGACAAGGAGGATGACAGGATGATACACGTCCGCATCCAGAATGCCAACATAGAACCGGTTTTCTTCGCCTTCCGTGACGACGCTGAGCTCGATGAGATCATACGCAGCGTCGCCGCAGGCAAGCCCGAATATGACTTCGTGGCCGAAGACGGCTTCGGTCACCACTTCTGGGTGATTGACGACGACGCACTGATCAGCCGTATCAGCGCCGCCTTCAACGGCCGCGTGGATGCCTTCTATGTGGCCGACGGACATCACCGTACCGCAGCCGCAGCCCGCGTGGGAGCCGAAAAGAAGTCCCAGAACCCCGCCCACGACGGAACGGAGGAATACAACTGGTTCATGGCAGTCTGCTTCCCTCAAAGCCAGCTCAAAATCATCGACTACAACCGCGTGGTGAAGGACCTGGCAGGCCTGAGCGAGGAGGAATTCCTCAATGCCCTCGGAGAGGACTTCGAAGTGAAGCTCGAGAGCAAGCCGCGTTGCGGACGCCCTGCGAAGCCTTGGTCTCCGGATGCCCTTCACGTCTTCTCCATGTATCTCGGAGGACGCTGGTACAGCCTGAAAACCAGGGAGGGACGCTACGATGACAACGACCCGGTAGGCGTACTGGACGTGACCATACTCTCGAATCTCGTGCTCGACCGCATACTCGGCATCAAGGACCTGCGCACCGACAGGAGGATAGACTTCGTGGGCGGCATACGCGGTCTCGGAGAACTCGCACGCAGGGTTGACAGTGGAGAGATGAAAGTGGCCTTCGCCCTTTATCCCGTTTCGATGGACCAGCTCATAAACATAGCGGACAGCGGCAACATAATGCCGCCAAAGACCACCTGGTTCGAGCCTAAGCTGCGCAGCGGCCTGGCCATCCACAGTCTCGACGAGTTCAAGCACTAAGCCACAGAAAATCAATCATTAAAACTATAAGCAATGTCAAAGAACAAAAACGTACCTGCAATCATCGTGATGTTCGCGCTCTTCTTTATGATCGCGTTCGTCACCAACTTCGCCGGCTCGATGGGAGTGATCGTCACCAACCAGTTCGGTGCGACCAAGGCCCTTTCACAGCTCGGCACCCTCGCCAACTTCATTGCCTATGCCTGCATGGGCATTCCTGCCGGAATCATACTCAAGAGGAAGGGATATAAGTTCACCGCCCTCACCGCCGTCATCGTCGGTCTCGTCGGTGTGGCCGTCCAGTGGATTTCCGGTCCTGCGGAGAGCTTCCTCGTATATGTGATCGGCGCCTTCATCGCCGGCTTCTCGATGTGTATGCTCAACATCGTCGTCAACCCTATGCTCAACACCCTGGGCGGCGGCGGAAACAAGGGCAACAGACTCATACAGCTCGGCGGTTCCTGCAACTCCATAGGCGGCACCATCGCTCCTATACTCCTGGGTTACCTCGTGGGCGGAGAGCTCGTTGACGCAAGCGTGAAGGACGCAGCTCCTGCAATGATCATCGCAATGGCCATATTCGCCCTCGCAGCTGTCATCATATCCCTCACCAAGATACCTGAGCCGCACATGGAAACCCCTGAGGAGAAAGCGGCCCGCAAGGCAGGCAAGGTAGCGAAGGACCCTCACGGACCTCTCTCTTTCCGCCACTTCGTCCTCGGCGCAATAGCGATTTTCTTCTATGTGGGAATCGAAGTCGGCATACCTAACACCGCCAACATCTACTTCTCGGAACTGGAATGGGTAGGACCTGCCCTCACCGGCACAATGATAGGCGCCTACTGGCTCTGCATGATGATCGGCCGTCTCGCCGGCAGCGCAATAGGCGGCAAGGTCTCCTCGAAGACGATGCTCTCCGTAACCTCCATCGCGGCCATAGTCTTCCTGCTCTGCTTCATCTTCATACCTGAAAGCGCCACCGTGACACTGTTCGAAAAGCAGCTTCCTGTCACCCTCATCTTCATCACCATCTGCGGTCTCTGCACCTCAGTGATGTGGGGAGCCATCTTCAACCTCTCGGCTGAAGGCCTCGGCAAGTACACTGCAACCGCTTCCGGCATCTTCATGACCCTGGTATGCGGCGGCGGAATCATTCCATTCCTCCAGAACCTGCTCGCCGACCACATCGGTTCCGTACAGAGCTACTGGCTTATCATCGCCTGCCTCGGCTACCTCGTATTCTATGCCCTTGTGGGAAGCAAAAACGTTAACAAAGACATAAAAGTAGATTGATATGGCAACAGGAAATTACGTAGTCGGTATCGACGTAGGTGGACAGACCACCAAGATAGGAGTAGTTGACGCACGCGGTGACGTCCTTGCACAGAAAGTGATACGCTCCGACATATACGGCATTGACGCCGCAGCCTATATCGAAGCCCTCGCAGCCGCCGTAAAGGCTACCATAGCCGAAGCAGGCAAGGAAGGCGACATACGCGGCATAGGCGTCGGAGCCCCTAACGGCAACTATTATCAGGGTGTCATCGCATACGCCCCGAACCTCGCCTGGGCCGCCAGCGAGTCGGTTCCATTCGCAAAGATGCTCTCCGAGGCAATGGACGGCATTCCTGTCACCCTCACCAATGACGCCAATGCGGCTGCGATGGGAGAGATGACCTACGGTGTTGCCAGGGGAATGAAGGACTTCATAATGATCACCCTGGGAACGGGCGTAGGCAGCGGAATCGTCATCAACGGACAGGTGGTGTATGGCCACGACGGCTTTGCCGGTGAGCTGGGACACACCCTTGCGGTACGCAACAACGGCCGCAGCTGCAACTGCGGAAGGCAGGGTTGCCTCGAGGCCTACTGCTCCGCGATAGGAATGGCCCGCACGGCCCGCGAATGGCTGGAGGCCACCAACGAGCCTTCACTGCTCCGCAACATAGAGAAAATCACTTCCAAGGATATATACGATGCCGCAAAGGAAGGCGACGCCCTCGCCCTGCGCGTCTTCGAATATACCGGAAAAATGCTGGGACGCAGCTTCGCCGACTTCGTGGCATTCAGCGCCCCTGAGGCCATCGTGCTCTTCGGAGGTCTGGCCCGCGCAAAGGAATTCCTCTATGAGCCTATGATGACATCGATGAACGAGAACCTGCTCAAGATCTGGCAGGGCAAGGTTCAGATTGTCTTCTCTTCCCTGAAGGAGTCCGACGCTGCCATCCTGGGCGCATCCGCCCTCGCCTGGTAGTACAGACGTACATAAAGTAAAGAGGCCGCCCGGAAAATCCGGACGGTCTCTTTTGTATTATTAACAACTAAACTAACCTTGACTCTTAATTTGCAAGCCGCGTGCCAAAAGCGCAAAACTAACGGACCTTTTCTATTTTCAACTGCTGTATCCTGTAGCCGTCATCTCTGAGATTGACGAAAATCGTAACATTGTAATTGACTGAGGCTATGGTCATTGCGCCCAGGGCATATTTCATGTTGGCCTTGGAGGCGGTGTGCCGTATGGAAAAAGCGCTCGGCCGGTTTCCGTCAAAGAAAAGCTTGAGTATCTGGCGGGCCTGATTCCTTCCCGAATCACTGCATACCCCGTTCACCGAAATCTCCATGTGATCGTCGAACCAGGCGGAAAGTTTCTCGGCATCGCCCTGCTCCATATACTTGGCTATCGGATAGAATACGTCCATACTGGCTCCGGGCTGCGAATAGGCGACAGTACCGGCTATGAACATAAGGCTGACAGCAAAGATTCTCAATCCTCTCATATACTTTCCGTGGCTAATCTGAAGAATAGTAAAGCGCTGACTTTATTGCAAATTCCGAGCCAGTGGAGTATATTTGTCCACATGAAGACAACTCTGCTCACAGTAGGAAAAACCGACAAAGCCTGGGTGCGCGAAGGGATGGACATCTACAGCTCCCGCCTGAAGCACTATACCAGACTTGAGATTTGTGAAATCCCCGAATTGAAAAACGTCTCGGCCCTAAGCAGGGAAGAGATAAAGAGCAGGGAAGGGGCTCTGATACTCAAGAACATACGCAATGAAGACAGGGTGGTGCTGCTGGACGAAAAAGGGGAGGAACTGAGTTCGGTCGAGTTTGCCAGGCGCCTGGAAAAATACTCGGCAGGGCGTCTCGACCTGGTTTTCGTAGTGGGCGGAGCCTACGGCTTCAGCAAGGAGGTCTATGAGCGGGCCGACGCCCTCATCTCGCTTTCGAAAATGACCTTCTCCCACCAGATGGTGAGAGCCATTTTCCTGGAGCAGCTCTACCGGGCCTTCACCATAATCAAGGGGGAGCCCTACCATCACGAGTGACTGAACGATGAGCAATAACAGAAAACACAGCTTTTACGGACGCGCGCTGCTGATGGTCCTGCTGGGGGTCCTGCTCCTGGGGGCCTCACTGACCGTGGGCAGGATCAGCGCCAGACCGGAAAAGGTAGCGGCACGTATAGCCGGACGCATAGACAAAAGGATCAAGGTTCTTGACGGCTTTATGGAGCAGATGGCCTCCTCCACCCAGGAATGGACCCACCTAGAGAAGTTCCCCGACGATATGGTGGTTTACCGCTATGTTTGCGACACCCTCCAGTGCTGGAATAACCGCTTCCCCATAATCAACGATGACATAAGGGCAAGGATGAGGGTACAGAGGATAATCCGTCCGGAGTTTGAGATTACCTCTCCTCTGAACGGAGTCGGAGAACAGCTCAGATTCCTGAACCTAGGTTCGAAGTGGTACCTGATCAAATGGTCCGGAAGGGACAATCTGGTCGAGACGATAGGAGCCGTCGAGGTCTGCAGCTCGCCTTCCGAGGGCGTTTGCGAGAATATGAACCGCAAGCTGGGGCTGAAGGACAACTACGAAATCTTTCCCATAGGCCTGGACAGCGGGGAAACGGTGTTCCACGACGGGATTCCACTCTTCTGCATACACACCAATGCCAGCGAGCTGCTCAACAGTTTTATGGAAGCGCTGCTGCGCTGGCTGGCCCTGCTGCTTTTCGTGACGGCGGCCATATACCTGCTGGCATGCACCCGCCGCTGGCCGCAGTTCTTCCTGGCACTTGCAACCATTGGCTGCTGCTATGTCCTCTCACATGTCTGGGGCAACAGCCTGCAGAACAAGAGCCTTTTCTTCTCGCCGGCGCTCTATGCGGGCCAGGGTCTGTGGTCCTCGTTCGGGATGCTCATAATCCTGAATATATGCATATCCCTCAACTGCTTCTGCATATTCCTGATGCGGCGCCGCTTTCTTATGTTGGCAAAAAGGAACGGGCGCGGAGCCGAACTGAGCTATTCCCTGTTCATCATAGCCGAAATCGTCCTCCTGATATGCTACACCGTATTCTCCATACGTGACCTTCTGCTGAACTCCGGAATCAGTCTGGAGCTCCAGTGGAGCCGGGGAGGGCTGGGATATTCACTAATGGCGCTGCTTTCCTATTCCCTGATTATGGCGGGAATCGTGATGCTGCTCTATATGCTCTCCCCGAGGATACGCAACATCTCCGGCATCAAGTTCAAGGCCCTGTCCCTCAGCTCACTGGCTCTCGTTTCGCTGCTCTTCACGGCAGTGATATTCTCGATTTCCCTCAAAATGAGACTGGACAAGGAGAGCAGCAAGGCGGAAGTATGGGCCAATCGGCTCGCCGTGGACCGCAATCTCAGCCTCGAACTGCAGATCCGGTCGACGGAGGACCGCATAGCCTCGGACAGCTTCATTCCCGTTTTCGCGGACCTCGAAGACGCCGTCACGCTGATTTCCGCCGAAGTCAGGGAGGAATATTTCAGCAACCTCAATGACTACTATGTGGAAGTGTCGGTGTGCAGCAACGACGACCGCGAATGCAACGCTATGTTCAATAGCAAACTCGCAGGCGGCACTCCCCTCGCCCCGGGTTCCCGTTTCTTCTGCAACTTCGACAGCAACGGCCGTTCCAGCTATGCCGGCACCTTCCTGTATATATCCAGAGCCGGGAAAATAGTGCGTATGCTGGTCGAAATCAGTTCGAAGGCCAGCAAGGACGAAGGCGGCTACTACAGCATATTCAATTCGGGCGGCAAACCGGGAGAAGTGACGCTGCCGGAAATATATTCCTACGCCAAATTCATAGACGGCAAGCTGGCCAGCTATAAGGGCAACTACGCCTATCCTACGATTTACGCCGAGCCGTTCACACTTATGGACGCAAGCGGCCACGAGAGTTTCAGGAACAACGGCTACCTCCACTTCATCAACCGCGTATCCGAAAACGAGGTGGTGGTGATCAGCCGCCGTTCAAGGGGCGTGCTGTCTATACTTACGTCCATACTCTCGCTCTATGCCGCCGTGCTGCTTATGCTGCTGCCGCTGCTCGTGATGAGAAGGAAACGCAACAATCTGTTCAGACGGACTTTCAAGAACAGGATAGGCATAATGCTGACCGTAACCGTGTCCCTGGCCCTGATAGTGCTGGCGGGAGTGAGCGTCAAATTCATATTCGACCGCAACAGCATCGACTCCGCCAATATGATGTCGGAGAAGATAAGCGCCATACAGAACATCATCGAATCCCGGAGCCAGGGTCTGGAAAGGCTCGGGGATGTGGAGAAGAGCGAATGGCTGAACCTGCTGCAGGACGTGGCTGCGACGACCCGCTCGGACATATCCCTCTTCAACCCCAAGGGCCTGGTTCACGTTTCCACCGCAGGCGAGATGTTCTCCAACTCGCTGCTCAGCTGCAGGATGGACGGAGAGGCCTACCACAGCATAATCCAGAACCACCAGAGGATATGCATACAGCCGGAGACCATAGACGGGAAACAGTTCTACTCGCTCTACGCTCCGATCTTCAACAAGCGCGGCGAGACCATGGCCATAGTGAGCAGCCCTTACAACCGCCGCTCCGAGTTTATGAGGGAGGCTCTGCCGCACGCCATACTACTGATCATACTGCTGCTGGCCATAGTAATCATAAGCAGCGCCATAACCTCACATATCCTCGACAGGATCTTCGACCCGCTCATCAAGCTCAGCCAGCGTATGGAACTCGCCGGCACCAAAGGTCTGGACTACATAGAATACAAGCACAACGATGAGATTTCCGGCCTTGTGGACGCCTACAACCGTATGGTGCACGACCTGGCGGAAAGCAACCGCATACTCGCCCAGAACGAAAGGGACAAGGCCTGGAGCGAAATGGCGCGGCAGGTGGCCCACGAGATCAAGAACCCGCTCACGCCTATATGCCTCGAGATACAGAAACTCATTTACCTCAAGCAGATGAACGATCCGTCGTGGAGCAGCAAATTCGACAACTCCGCCCGCATCATTCTCGAGCACATTTCCATACTCACCGACACAGCCAACGAGTTCTCCACCTTCGCGAAACTCTACAGCGAGGAGCCTGTCCGTCTGGACCTCGACCGAACCCTCCAAGACCAGATCGAACTGTTCAGCAACAGGCAAGACATAGAACTGACCTACCTCGGGCTGAGGGACGCCTGGATACTCGGGCCGAAGCCTCAGCTGGTGCGTGTCTTCGTCAACCTGCTCACCAATGCCACGCAGGCCATCGAGGCAATGCAGAACAACGCCGAAAAAGAGGGCCGGGAGAGGCCTCTGGGCAAGATTCGCGTAGAACTGCGCAACGACATACGCGGCGGCTGTTTCGAGATTGCCTTCGATGACAACGGACCGGGCGTATCCGAGGAGAACAAGGCCAGGCTCTTCACCCCGAACTTCACCACCAAGAGCGGCGGAACGGGACTGGGGCTCGCTATATGCCGCAACATAGTGGAGAAATGCAACGGCAGCATAAGCTACAAGAAATCATTTACCCTGGAGGGTGCCTGCTTCACGGTACGCCTCCCTAAAACGGACGACAATGCTTAAAGGACTTATCTTTGACGTGGATGGAACCCTCGTGGACAACTCCGCCCTCCATATAGAGGCATTCAGACTCTTCCTCAGCCGCTACGACGCCAGGGGAGAATTCGACGAGAAATGGTTTGCCCGCCGCAACGAAGACATACTCAAGGGGCTCATCCCGGAAGCCGTGGAGAAATATGGCTGGGAAAAGCTCTCGGACGAGAAAGAGAAACTCTACAGGGAACAGTTCCGCGAGCGCATAAAGCCCGTGGCCGGCATACGCGAGCTCGTGCTTGCCGCCCGTTCGGCCGGTCTCCGCTGCGGCGTCGGCTCCTCGGCACCCCGCCAGAACGTGGAGTTCCATCTGGATATATGCGGAATCCGGGAATATATGGACTGCTGCCTGTGCATGGAGGACGTCAAGGTCGGCAAGCCGGATCCGGACATATATCTCCGTTGCTGCACAGCGCTTGGCCTCTCCCCTGCCGAGTGCATAGTCTTCGAGGATGCCAGTGCCGGAATCCAGGCGGGAAAGGCCGCCGGATGCAAGGTCGTTGCCATATCCAGCTTCAACAGCCCGGAAATGCTGAAAAAGACGACCGAGGCGGACCTGGTCGTCAGAGATTTCACTGAATGTTCTCTCGAAGTGCTGGAAGCCCTGGTCGGAAAGGACTGAACAGGCCTACAGTACGTAAGCCCTCACGTCGTCCGCAGTGATACGGCTGCCGGAAAGAATGAGCAGACGCTCCACCACATTGCGCAGCTCCCTGATGTTGCCCGTCCAGCTCTTGTCCACAAGCAACTGCATCGCATCGGGATCCACCTCCCTGCGCGGCATTCCGGTCTCGGAGCATATACGCTCTATGAAATAGGACACCAGCAGAGGGATGTCGCTCTTGCGTTCGTCCAGAGAAGGGACCTTGATGACTATCACGCTTAGACGGTGGTAGAGGTCCTCGCGGAAGCGCTTCTCCTCTATCTCCTTACGCAGGTCCTTGTTGGTGGCCGCAATCACCCTCACGTCCACATCTATGTCCTTGTCGCTGCCGACGCGCGAGAGTTTCTTCTCCTGAAGCACGCGCAGCACCTTGGCCTGGGCCGCAAGGGACATATCGCCTATCTCATCGAGGAAAAGGGTTCCGCCGTCGGCCTGCTCGAACTTGCCCTTGTGCTGCTTGACCGCCGAGGTGAAAGAGCCCTTCTCGTGACCGAAAAGCTCGCTCTCGATAAGCTCCGAAGGAATGGCGGCGCAGTTCACTTCGATATATGGGGCGCCTGAACGCTGGCTGCGCAGGTGGAGGTTCCTGGCGACGAGTTCCTTGCCCGTGCCGTTCGCGCCCAGAATGAGCACCCTGGCATCGGTGGGAGCCACCCTGTCGATGATATCACGGACGTGTTGAATTGCATCGGATTCGCCTATCATCTCCTGCCCGTACACCTTTTTCTTGAGTACCTTGGTCTCCTTTATGAGACTGCCCCTCTCGGTAGCGTTGCGAAGGGTAATCTGTATGCGGTTCATATCCTGAAGAGGTTTCTGGATGAAATCGAAGGCGCCCTTCTTTATGCACTCCACGGCTGTGTCTATGTCTCCGTGTCCGGAAATCATGATCACGGCCGAATCCACGCCCTGCTCACGAAGCCCGTCCAGCACCTCCAGGCCGTTCATATTAGGCATCTTAATGTCGCAGAAGATGGCGTCATAGTGCTCCTTGACAGCCATTGCCAGTCCCTGCTGTCCGTCCTCTGCGGTCTCCACATCGTATCCGAACACGCTTACGAGGTCGCTTAGGGAATTTCTGATGAACCTCTCGTCATCGATGATCAGTATCTTCATACGCAAGTCTCTTTATACCCCGCAAATATCAGCATTTTTTTCTATTTTTGCTTTTCCCAAAGAAGTACTATGAACGTTCCTGACATAATTATCGCCATAGACGGCTACTCGTCCACCGGCAAAAGTTCCTTTGCAAAGCTCCTCGCTTCCCGCCTGGGCTTCCTGTACCTGGATTCCGGGGCTCTCTACAGGGGCGTCACCCTCTTTGCCGTGGAAAGCGGACTTATCGACGCGGACGGACGCATCGCGCTCCCGGCGCTCAAGGACGCCCTCTCCTCCCTGGACCTGCACTTCGTCAGCGAAGCGGACGGCAGCAAGCTGTATATGGGCGGACGCTGCATAGAGAAGGAAATACGCAGTCTGGCCATATCCGACAAGGTCAGCCCCGTCTCCGCGCTTCCTTTCGTGAGGGAATATGTGGACGGCATATTGCGTGAAGCCGGACGCAGGCGCCGCATAGTTATGGACGGCCGCGACATAGGCACTACGGTCTTTCCCGACGCCGAGCTGAAGATATTCATGACGGCCGACCCTATGGTAAGGGCGGAACGCCGGGCCGCGGAACTGCGCGCAAAAGGCGACGAGGTCGAGATAGGCGAAGTGCTGCGCAACCTGCAGGAACGGGACCGCATAGACTCCAGCCGCGAGGTCTCCCCTCTTACGCAGGCGCCTGACGCCATAGTGCTCGACAATTCGAATATGACCTTCGAGGACCAGATGGACTGGATACTCGACATCCTGCAGAAACGTATATGCTCAAAGTAGATATCGATCCGAATTCCGGCTTCTGCGCCGGTGTGATCCGCGCGATCTCGAAAGCGGAGGACAGCCTTTCGAAAGAGGGCGGAAAGATATATTCCCTCGGAGCCATAGTGCACAACGACGCCGAACTGGAAAGACTGTCGATAAAGGGCCTCGTGACGATAGACAAAGAAGACCTCGACGAAATCTACGACGCCGGCGGCGAGAGGCTGCTCATACGGGCGCACGGCGAACCGCCGGCAACCTACGACACCGCCCGCGCCAAAGGCTTCCGCATCATAGACTGCACCTGCCCTGTCGTGCTCAAACTCCAGAAGAGCATCAGGGAGACCTGGCAGAAGACACATCTGCTGGGCAATGGAGGACAGGTGCTGATATTCGGAAAGAACGGCCACGCTGAGGTGCTGGGACTCGCCGGGCAGATAGGCGGAGACGCCATAATAGTCGAGGACATCAACGGTCTCGCAGAAGCCGTCAGGGAAGGGCGCCTGCTGCTGAACAGGCCCGTGGAACTCTTCTCCCAGACCACCAAGAACCCGGTCGAATACAGGGAACTGTGCAACTGGCTGCAGGAGATGATGATGAAGGCCAACTCCATCAGCGCCGAAAACTTCGCAGGAAGCGGAATGCTGACCGTCCACAACACCATCTGCTCCCAGGTCGCCTCACGCCATAGCAAACTGGCCCGCTTCGCCTCTTCCCACAGCATCATCATCTTCGTGTCCGGCAAGGCCTCTTCCAACGGGAAGGTGCTCTGCGACCTGTGCAAGAGCTGCAACATACGCACCTACCACATCGACTCGGAGGAGGAACTGCGCGAGGCCTGGTTCCGCCCGGACGACAATGTTGGGGTTTGTGGAGCCACATCCACCCCGAAATGGCTGCTTGAGAAGGTCGCCCGACGCATCGAGGCCCTCCTCTAGGAGTCATTTTTGAGATTCAATCTTTTTTTCTTATTTTTGCCGCGCAATTCCGACAGCCGGACGCATTTGACTGAAAATCAATTAAAATTCAACGATATTTATGGCAACAACAGCTGATTTCAAGAACGGCCTTTTCATGAACTTCAACGGCAAGCCGGTTTCCATCGTATGGTTCCAGCACGTTAAGCCAGGCAAGGGCCCTGCATTCGTAAAGACCAAACTCCGTAACCTCGAGAACGGACGCATACTCGAGAATACCTTCACCGCCGGTGCCAAGATCGAAGTCATCAACGTCGAGAGAAGGCCTTACCAGTTCCTCTACAAGGACAGCGAGGGCTACAACTTCATGCACGAAGAGACCTACGAGCAGATAAGCCTCGGAGAAAACCTCGTGGATAACGCCGACCTTATGAAAGAGGGTCAGCACGTGGAGATGATGTTCGTGGCTGACGAGGAGCGCTGCCTCACCTGCGAGCTGCCTACCAAGGTCGAGCTCGAGGTCACCTACACCGAGCCGGCAGTCAAGGGCGACACCGCATCCACCTCCGCACTCAAGGAGGCCACCCTGGAGACCGGCGCAATCATTATGGTTCCGCTCTTCATCCAGCAGGGTGAGCACATCATCGTGAACACCGAGACCAGAGAGTACGACTCCCGCGTCAAATAATCTTACAGATAAACAAGTCTGGATATGCAGCCCGGAGCGAAGATGCTTCGGGCTGTGTTCATTATATCCTCAGCCGTAACGCTGTACAGCAGCTCGCGCGTCTCCTCATCGGCAGTCACGCGCCCGAAGGCCAGCAGAGACTTGCCCATAGAAAGACACTGGGTTTCGCCATTGTCCCCGGATATGGCCAGCTGTCCCAGGAGCTGCTTGCGCGCCGCCCGCAGTGCCGGCTCGCTCAGAGCCTTCTCCTGTATGCGCGCTATCTCCCTGTCGATTAGTTTCAGGCACCTGTCGAGATTTTCCCGGTCGCAGCCGAAGCTGATGGCCATTATGCCGCTGTCCCTGTAGGGAGTGTAGGAACACTCCACCCCATAGACCAGACCGTGCTTCTCCCTGAGCACGGCATTCAGCCGCGAATTCGAAGCCGGGCCGCCGAGTATGTTCGCAAGCAGCACGGCCGCGATCCTGCCCGGCCTGTCATAAAGAGAGGGGGCGCAGGAGCCCATGATGCAGTTGGCCTGGTGATTCCGCTTGTTCACGGACTTGTCGAAGGGGCGGCTGTTCAGAGGGACATTCTCCAGAGGCGGGGCCTCTTTCTGGGGCCGTCCGTCGAAGAACCTTGCTGATAATCTGAGCGCAAGCTTTTCCATCTCCCCCTCGTCCAGGTCGGCGACCACGGTAAAGGCCATTCGGGAGGGGATGAACTTGTCCCTGACAAAACGCATCACCTCGTCGTGACCTATCTTCCTGACGGAAGCCGCAGTGCCCAGAATGAGCCCGGAAAGCGGATGATCCTCGAAAAGCATCTGCTCGAAGCGGTCGTAGATATCATCTGCCGGAGAATCCTTGTAGGAAGAAATCTCATCTATCACCACGCTTTTCTCCGTCTCCAGCTCCTTTTCGGGGAAGATGGCGTCGGTTGCGATTTCAAACAGAAGCTTCGCGGCCTTGCCCAGGTCCTCCTTCAGAACGGTCGCGTGAAGGACTATCTCCTCCTTGGTCGTATATGCATTCAGCTCTCCTCCGAGGCGGTCGAGATAGGAATTGATGACCGCTGCGGACTTCCGGGACGTGCCCTTGAAGAGTGTATGCTCCACGAAGTGAGCTATGCCTCCGTGGTAGCCGGCCTCATCGCGGGTGCCGCACTTGATGCTGATTGCGCAATAGGCCACCGCCGAGTTGTCCCGCCGCACCGCGTACTGAAGGCCGCTGGGCGCCTTTCCGTATCTCATTGTGCCTGTGAAATTCTCTTTATGTCCTCAGTGAGGAAACCGGCACCATATTTCTTGCTGATACGGTGCTTGCGGAAATAATAGAGGGTGTGCGTGCCCGCGTCTATGAGCAGTTTGTAGCAATACGAGCCGTTCTGCGGGTCTGTAGGAGCCACCACGAAGCTCACCAGCGTATTCTCGCTATGGTCGTAGAAGAGATCGTCGGCGTCGTCCACGTCCATCGCCTCCATTCCGCCCTTGAAATACAGCGCCCTCACCGACGGCAGCACATCGGCTGCGAGGTCCTGCTCCGCGAATACCAGTCTCTTTCCCTTGGATTTCGCAAGATTGATATTGTAGTTGCTCAGTCCGGAGTAACCCTCCAGGTCCTTATCCATCGACTTCAGGACGTGGTCCTGAATGATGTCCAGCAGGGCCGGCAGCAATATGAATTCCCTTCCGTCAGGGTCCTCTGCGGCACGGAAAGGCACATCCACGACATTGAAGAGGCCGTTGATCCCTTCCGAAGCCCCGACTCCGCCCTTGACCAGGCTCAGGAATTCGATGCCGGGCTCGCTCTCCTTGGAGAACTGTCCCTTCACGAGCATAAGGAAATAGTAATCCGGATTGCTCTTGAGGCTTTCATATTCATCCAGGGTGCAGAACTCGAACGGGGAAATGGTCCACACTTCCTTGACTATGTTACGGAAACGGGCATCTGTCATTGAATTGCCGGTCAGCACCACTTTGGTGGTCTTCTCTGGGAAATCGGCAATCTTCATCTTCATTGTCTTGATCTGGGCCTGCCCGAATGCCGCGCAGGAAAACAGGGCTGCCAGAGCCAGGGATAATATCTTTCTCATCTTTCTATTGGTTTGTTTCACTTTCCTCTTTCCAGGTAGAGGCGCACAAGTCCCGCTACCACAGCCAGGTCGAAGGTAGCGAGCAGCAGGACCGCACCCAACGCCCCCACGGTCAGAGCCATGGAGAGAGCGTACAGGAAAGAGACGCCGTGGAGTACAGCAAGAACAATGCCTGCCAGGAGGAAAACCCTCAACCCGCAGAGTTCACGTAGCAGTATGCCCAGAACGGCTGCTGCAAGAGGCACAAGGAAGAGCATATTTTCCCCCACCGCGGCAAGGCTGACTATGCTCAGCAGCGTGAGCAGCAGCACGACGCCTATCAGGGATTCGAGCGGACGGCGCGTACGCAGGAAGAATATCAGGATAGCCAGGGCAAGCAATATGGCGGCTGCGAGCATCAGGCCGTTGTCGAAGAACATCCCCACCACGATTCCGAACGGTTTGAAGCGGGCTCCGCTGAGCAGACAGCCCAGATAGCATAGCAGTGTACCCGCGCCGCAGGCCAGCAGACCGCAGAGCAGCCAGTTCAGGGAGGACTTCAGGATTTTCACAATCTCGTTCCTGTCCAGGAAGATCAGGACGGCGGCCAGCAGGAATATGACAATGCTCAGGGCCAGCCAGCCCCCCTTCGGGAGATTCACCATACCAAGGACTGGTGTGGTCAGGAAAACCCTGTCGTGCTCTCCCCTGAGGGCATCCCTGTCGGAATACGCGTCATTGCACAGGTATTCCTCCACGACCGGCAGCACCTGGGCCTCGTACTGCCGCAGGGCGGCCGGGGAGATGTTTTCGAAATTGTCCAGGTCGGTATGATAGTGGTTCACATCCGCTATGGTCGAGAAATTGAGCCCCGGCAGACTGTCCTTCACTATGGTGAAATCCGTGAAATTAGGCATAAAGCCATATACCACATTGGTAAGGGAATATGTGCACTTGCGGGTGGCGTTGCGGCGGTACAGCTGCAGCAGCCTGTCGTTCCCCTTCGAGGTCTCGAAGAGCAGAACCGGCCCGTAAGGGCCCCTGGCCTCGATGTTTATCACAAGACCCACATCATTGAAAAGCTCCTTGGAATTGCAGAAGAGAGAGTCCATCCCATCCATCCCGGCCTCTTCGGAATCCGTGAACACTATCCTGAGTCCCTGCTTCCATTCAGAGCGTTTCTCCAGGGCACAGCGTGCGGTCTCGAGTATTACCGACACGCCATAGCCGTCATCTGCCGCGCCATAGGAGCAGACCGTATCCCGGACCGGCGCCCAGGGATAGCGCGAGTCATAATGCGCCACCATCATCAGCCAGGTCGTATCCTCTGACGGCTCTAGCGGAGGGAATTCGGCGACTATGTCATCCACGTCGTAAATGAATCCCTTCCATTCCACATCGGAATAATGTTTTACCAGGGTATCGGCTCCCATCCCCGCCAGGCGTTCCAGCAGGTAGGACCTCACTTCGGCCCTTGCCTCCGGATGAAGTACTGAATGATGGTCTGCGGATATGACCTCTATGTCGGCAACGGCCCTTTCCGCATCAAAACGGCAGTTCCTTGCCGGCAATCTCCAGAACAGAATCGCCGCTGCCGTCGAGACGGCAATGACAAGGACAAGGATAATGATGTCTGTCTTTTTCATACCACGTTTCCCCGGTCTTTGGATGATCGGGCAACGCAAATTTAGCAGTAATTTGGACATACTGCTTCAGATTTGGGTAAGAACACTGACATTCTGCGTTGCCATTTTGTCCAGTAATTGGCCAAATCGTCAGCAAATTCATCCTGAAAGCGGGCGGAATCGCCCTGGCACCTGATTTGACCTGTGTATATGCGTTCCCGCGAAAGCGAGAACGACCATCCGGTTATGAATGATCGTTCAAACCAACGGGGCAGGAAAATATGTTTAACACCAAATATAGGAGACTTTTATTATGACACCTATGAGACGTTACGAACAGAATTGGCTGCCCGAAATCTTCAACGATTTCTTCGCCAATGATTGGATGAACCGTACAAATGCAACCGCTCCGGCCATCAATGTAATAGAGAATGAGAATGACTACAATGTCGAGGTTGCAGCGCCCGGCATGACCAGGGAAGACTTCAAGGTCAATGTCACGGATGACAACTATCTGGTGCTGACCATGGAGAAAAAGAACGAATGCAAGGACGAGGACAAAAAGAGGAAATATCTTCGCAGGGAGTTCTCTTACCGCAAATTCGAACAGAGCTTTGCCCTGCCTGAGGATGTGGACAAGGACGGAATCAAAGCCACGGTCAACAATGGTATCCTTACCATCGAGATACCGAAGGTCAAGGTCACCGAGAAGCAGCCTGCAGTAAAGCAGATCGAGATTCATTAATAAGTCATAGCGCGGATGCCCGCCTGCCGGAAACGGTGGACGGGCTTTTTCTTTTTTATTATTTGAAGATAACTTAGTATTTTTGCTGATTATAGAGAATCAACATGTCGGAATTCATCGTATCAGCCAGAAAATACAGGCCGGCGTCCTTCGAGGCCCTGCTTGGGCAGGACACCATAGCCAGAACCCTGCGAAACTCCATACAGAGAGGCCAGCTGGCCCACGCATACCTGTTCTGCGGTCCGCGAGGCGTAGGAAAGACCACTACGGCCCGCATCTTCGCGAAAATGATCAACTGCTCGAATCCGGGAGCGGATATGGAGCCCTGCGGAGAATGCGAGTCCTGTCTCTCCTTCGCGGAGGGACGCTCCTATTGCATCCACGAACTGGATGCCGCCTCCAACAATGGCGTAGAGGATATAAAGGGACTTATAGACCAGGTACGCATCCCTCCGCAGGTGGGCCGCTACAGCGTGTTCATCATCGATGAGGTCCACATGCTCAGCACCCAGGCCTTCAACGCATTCCTCAAAACGCTGGAGGAACCGCCGGCACATGCGATATTCATTCTCGCCACCACCGAGAAGCACAAGATACTTCCGACCATACTCTCACGTTGCCAGACCTACGATTTCAACCGCATATCCATTGAGGATATGGTTCTGAATCTCAAGGGTATAGCAGCAAAGGAAAATATAAATATAGACGAAGAGTCCCTGCACCTGATTGCACGAAAGGCAGACGGGGCGATGAGGGACGCGCTCACGATCTTCGACCAGACGGTGGCTTTCTGCGGCAACGAGATACACCGCGAGGATGTGGTCCGGAACCTCAACATCCTGGACTACGAGCACTGCTTCGCACTCGTGGACGCCTTTCTCGAAGGGAACTATGCGGCTGCGCTGCTCAAGTTCGACGAACTGCTGTCAAAGGGCTTCAACGCCCTGCATTTCGTGAGCGCCATCAGCGACCACTTGAGAAACCTGCTGGTCAGCCGCACTGCCGGACTGGATGCTCTACTGGACCTTCCGGCATCACTTAAAAAGAACTATGCGGAGCAGGCCGCAAGATGCTCCGTTAAATTCATATATGAAGCCCTCGCCATTACCACCCAGTGCGAGAGCCTCTACAAGTCAAGCATCAACCCGCGACTGCACGTCGAGTTCGCGCTGATGCGCCTTTGCTTCCTGCTCAACGCGGCACCGGAAGCAGCTGCACCAGCGGCAACAAAGCCGGCAGCGGCACCAACGGCAATACCGGCAGCGGCTGCGGCACCGGCAGCAACTGTAGCACCGGCAGCTCCGACACCGGCGGCGGCAGAACCGACACCGGCTGCGGCACCAACTGTAGCACCGGAAGCGGCTGTACCGACGGCGGAAAAGACAGAAAAGGCTGAAAAGGCTGAAAAGGCTGAGACAAAGATTGCCGAAGCAAAGGAAGCAGAGCCGGCAGCGGCAGCGGAGAGCCCGGCGCGCAGGACCAGGAGGAGCGGCGGCCCGTCCATATCCATAAAGAGCCTTATGTCCAAAAAAGAGGACACAGTCGAGGAAAGCAGCGAAAAGAAGCGCAGCGAAGCGCCGTCGGAGGAGGAAATCCGGGAGCAGTGGAAACTCTGCGCAAAGCTCTTTGAAGATAAGCCGAGACTGGCCAATGCCATACTCAACTCCGTACTTGAATTCGGACAGGAGGAGGGGCAGACCGTAATGACCTTCCTGGTGGCCAACGAAGCACAGGCCAAGTGGATACGCGACAAGGCCCTGTCCAAGCTGGAAGCCAAGCTCCAGGAACTGCTGGACTGGAAGGAAATAAGCCTCAGGGTGGACCAGAACCCGGAAAGCGCCAGCTCCGCCATCCCGTATTCCCCGGAAGAGAAATTCCAGGACATAAGGGAGCGGAACCCCCAGGTGGACTCCCTGATAAAGAGTCTCGACGGAAAACTCAATTAGGGAAGGACCGTCCAATTATTTGAAACAAGATAAATCTTCAAAACGAAGCGATGAAGCTCAGATGTGAAAATCTCGTAAAGAAATACGGGGTAAGGACAGTGGTCAAAGGTGTGTCGATGGAAGTGGAGCAGGGTGAGATCGTCGGGTTCCTCGGCCCGAACGGCGCAGGAAAGACCACCTCATTCTATATGATGACAGGGCTCGTGGTCCCGAACGGCGGCAAAGTCTTCCTTGACGACGAGGAAATCACGGGACTGCCAATGTATAAGCGTGCCCAGAAGGGTGTGGGTTACCTGGCCCAGGAGGCATCTGTCTTCAGAAAGCTTTCCGTCGAGGACAACATAATGTCGGTTATGGAACTATCCGACTACAGCAAGGCCGAAAGGAAAGAACGTCTGGAGTCGCTCATAGACGAGTTCAACCTCCACAAGGTGCGCAAGAGTCTGGGAATACAGCTCTCAGGCGGCGAGAGAAGGCGCTGCGAGATTGCCCGCGCCCTCGCGATAGACCCGAAGTTCATTCTTCTCGACGAGCCCTTCGCCGGAGTGGACCCGATAGCCGTGGAGGACATACAGCACATTATCGCCAAGCTCAAATACAAGAATATAGGTGTAATCATCACCGACCACAACGTAGGTGAAACCCTGGCCATCATCGACCGGGCATACCTCCTGTATGAGGGAAACATACTCCAGAGCGGAACCCCGGAGGAGCTGGCTGCCGACGAAGAGGTGAGGACCAAGTACCTCGGTTCCAACTTCGTGCTCAAGCGCTCCGACGCCTTCGAGAAACTCAAACGCGAACACAGCGCAGATGGAGGCCATTGAGAGATATATTATCGAATGCACCAGCCCGCAGGGTGAGGCCCTGGACTGGCTGCAGAAGCAGACGAACATACGCACCAACCACGCCCGTATGCTCTCCGGCCCGGTACAGGGTCGGTTCCTTAAAATGATTGTGGAGATGTGCGGCGCACGCCGGGTGCTGGAACTGGGCAGCTTTACCGGCTATTCGGGTATATGCCTGGCCTCCGGACTGCCGGAGGACGGTCATCTGGACACGCTGGAAATCAACGACGAGCTGGAGGACCTGATTCTGGAGGGGTTCTCCAGGGCAGGGCTCCGGGAGAGGATCAGCCTGCACATAGGCGACTGCCTGGAAACGCTGAAGCGCTTCCGGGAAGAAGGCCGGGAACCATACGACCTGGTCTTCATAGATGCCAACAAGAGGGATTATCCCGAATATTACGAACTGGTGTTCGACCTCGTACGGCCCGGCGGCTGGATACTGGCCGACAATGTGCTCTGGGACGGGAAGGTCGTGCTGGACCCGCTGCCGCAGGACCGTCAGACCCTGGGCATAGACAGCTTCAACCGCAGGGTGGCCTCAGACCCCCGCGTCGAGTCGGTGATAATACCGATTCGCGACGGCCTGAACCTCATACGCAAGCTTCAGTAACGAAAGATTGCAGACTGTAAAATATCACTGAACCCTTCCCAAGAACCAGCTGCGCACGTCGTCCCAACGGTAGTAAGGCCCTTCATAAGGGCTCAGGGCCGGAATGGATGTCTCGCGGCCGCTGTGCACGAACTTCACCAGCACATCGCCGGAGCGGTTGGAATAAAAGACCATTATCAGATTGGCTCCCATAGTCATGTGGATGGAGGAGTTAAACACCGCGCTCGCGCCGACGGTAGGCAGCTGACGGTGGAAGCCCTCCGCACCCATAAGCGAAAGCAGAGGCATCAGCGAGGTGTCGTGCCCGAAACGCAGGGTGGCCACAGGGGCGTCCTCCTTCATTCTCCTGGCCGGACTTCCGCATCCCGGAGCAGCACGGTACGCGGCGATTGCCGCATCCGCCTCAGCCACATAACTGACCAGAAGGGAATCCATACGGTGTATGCGCCAATCTCCGTTGGCGACGGAATTGCAGTGCCCGCCCCAGGTCTTGTCATTATAGGCCTCGTAAATCGTCCTGAACTCCTCGTCAGTAAAGACTGACATAAGGTCTATCCCGCTGTCAGGGGCATAGAGCGGCACCATAGAGCCGTTGGTGTAAATGAACTCGCAGAGCAGGTACCTGCTGCGTATCAGCTTCAGCGCCTTCTCCGGGTCGGTAAAGAGACGCCTGTAGAAAGGCTGCCAGAACTCATCATCCCAGGCCGCCTCCACCTCGAGACGGGCAGCGGCAGGCGCCTTCTTGACGGAATGGTTGTTCACCAGGTAGGCATAGCAGGCCTCGCTGCTGTCAATGCTGTAGCGCAGGCGGGGACACTCCTCCGAGAGCGCCGAGGTGAAATTCTCCATGCTGTGGATGCAGCGCGGGACATAGCTGCAGAGCACATCGACACGTCCGCCGCGACTGAAGACCGGCTTCCAGCGCCTCGCCATATTCCTGGCTATGGTCCTGTGTTCCAGCGCGCCACGTTCGCTCAGGTCGCCATATACGCCGGCACGGCATATACTGTCGAGACGGTGGCAGTCGTCCAATATGCCCAGACCAAGCTCGCTGAGCAGGCCTGCGTCCGCAACGGGCTGCAGTGTGCGGACTATGTTCCAGAGATAGTCGCGATCCACGGGATAGCGGGAGCCGTGCCTGCCGTAGTGGCTGATATAGAAGGGCTTATATCCCTTTGGAGCAGGGGTCTCCGGGCCCTCGAGCGAAAAGTCGTAGTGACGGTAAACGCCGCGGAGCGAATCCCTGGATGTAAAAGTCTGGCCCTGCAGCAGGAGTGAAGCCGGCAGCAGGACCAGTGTAAGTAAAAACTTTCCGAACGCTTTCATCAACCTATCTCCGCACCATTGTTGAGAGCCTCGGCAGGGGTGATGAAACGCATCTTGCCGTCACCCTGACGGGCCATCAGTATCATACCCTTGGACTCTATGCCGCGTATCTTGCGGGGAGCCAGGTTGGCAAGAATGCATATCTGTTTGCCCAGCATATCCTCAGGGCTGTAGTATTCGGCTATTCCGGAGACTATCACCCTCTTGTCGATACCAGTGTCAATGGTGAGTTTCAGAAGCTTGTCAGTCTTAGGCACCCTCTCGGCCTCCAGCACGGTGGCTGTCCTGATGTCCATTGCAGAGAAGTCCTCGAAGCTGACCTCGGCTTTCTGAGGGCTGACACGCTTCGCTTCCTCGGCCTTCGCAGCGGCCTCGCGCTCTGCCTTGATTGCGGCAAGGCGGTCGAGCTGCTTCTGTATGTCCGCGTCCTCCACCTTCGTGAAGAGCAGACGGGCCTCACCCAGCTGATGTCCCTCCGGGACTATGCCGTCCCTGCCCAGGTCCTCCCAGCTCAGGTCGAGTCCGAGCATCCCGCGCAGGGCCTCGCAAGCGAAAGGAGTGAAAGGCTCGAAGGCTATGGCCAGGTCGGCGCAAATCTGCAGGCAGACGTTGAGTATGCTTGCAGTGCGCTCCATATCCGTCTTGGCAAGCTTCCAAGGCTCGGTGTCGGAGATATATTTGTTTCCCACGCGGGCCATCGACATCGCGTCCTTGAGCGCCTCGCGGAAATGGTAGCCCTCAATGTTCTTCTCCAGCGAAAGTCGCAGCTGCGGAATGGCGGCAAGCGCCTCGCGGTCGGCCTCCGTCATCTCTCCACGTGCCGGCACCTTGCCTCCGAAGTACTTGTGGGTCAGCACAAAAGCCCTGTTGACGAAGTTGCCGAATATGGCCACGAGCTCACTGTTGTTGCGGGACTGGAAGTCCTTCCAGCTGAAATCGTTGTCCTTGGTCTCGGGAGCATTGGCCGTCAGGGTGTAGCGCAGGGCATCCTCCTTGCCCGGGAAGTCGCGCACATATTCGTGAGCCCACACGGCCCAGCCCCTGGAGGTGGAAATCTTCTCTCCCTCGAGGTTCAGGAACTCGTTGGACGGCACGTTGTCCGGCAGTATGAAGCCGTCGCCGTAGGCCTTGAGCATAGACGGGAAGACTATGCAGTGGAAGACAATGTTGTCCTTGCCTATGAAGTGCACGAGTTTCGTGTCCTCCGACTTCCACCACTGCTCCCAGCTGTCCGGCAGCAATTCCATTGTATTGGATATATATCCTATAGGCGCATCGAACCAGACGTAGAGCACCTTGCCCTCTGCGCCCTCCACGGGCACCGGAACGCCCCAGTCGAGGTCTCTGGTGACGGCGCGCGGCTGCAGGCCTCCGTCCAGCCAGCTCTTCACCTGGCCATATACGTTCGGGCGCCACTCCTTGTGCCCTTCGAGTATCCACTCGCGCAGCCACTGCTCGTAATCCTGCAGAGGCAGGTACCAGTGGGTGGTTTTCTTCTTCACCGGCTCCGCTCCGCTGAGCTTGGACTTGGGGTTTATGAGCTCCTCGGGGCTGAGGGTGCATCCGCACTTCTCGCACTGGTCGCCGTAGGCATTCTCATTGCCGCACTTCGGGCAGGTGCCGACTATGTAACGGTCGGCGAGGAAGGTCTTTGCCTCCGGGTCGTAATACTGTTCGCTCTCCTTGCTTATGAACTTGCCTTCGTCATAAAGCTTGCGGAAGAAGGCGGACGCGTTCTGCTCGTGCACCTTGGAACTGGTGCGCCCGTAAATGTCGAAGTTTATGCCCAGGGCCTTGAAGCTTCCGTCGATTATGCCGTGATAGCGGTCAACTATGTCCTGTGGGCTGCAGCCCTGCTCGCGTGCCTTGATGGTGATAGGCACTCCGTGCTCATCGGAGCCGCAGACGAACAGCACCTCGCGTCCGCGCAGACGCAGATAGCGCACATAGATGTCGGCCGGGACATACACTCCTGCCAGGTGGCCGATGTGGACCGGCCCGTTTGCGTATGGCAGGGCTGCGGTCACTAAGGTTCTCTTGTAGTCTTTCATATTCTTCCTGTTTCTCTTTGCAAAATCCTGCGCTGCTCAGCCGTCTGCTTGATCTGGGCCAGCAGCTTCCTGACATCCGCGCCCGGCTTGGAGAGCTCTTCCCTCAGGCGCGTCTCCTCCTGTTCGAGCAGCTTGTCCCTGTAAAGCAGCAGGGCCTTCGGCACCCCTTTGAGGGCTATGGTCTGCTCCGAAGTTATGGACGCCAGCAGTTTCGTTCCCGTCACCTCGTGCCTGCGGGATGTCAGTGCCGCCACGCAAGCAGGGACGCGGGGATCCGTCTCGAGGACCAGCTTACGCAGAATCTCATCCTGGTCCAGGCCCTCGTCATAATAATGGAAATAGGCCTCGTACGTGGCCTTGTACTCCGGCACCGTCAGAGCCAGTTCATCCTCAGCGAGCGAGGAGTCGATGAACTCCGCCACAGTCACCGGAGGATTGCTGTAGAAGCTGTGTCCGGCCGGGAAGGCCATCTCGATCAGCCCGTCATTCAGGATGAACTCCAGCAGGCTCCGCTCCATAGGCTCCAGGGGCGAGGCGTTCTGCACCACGGCCACGGCTGCCGGCACAGCTTCCTTCTGCCCGGGATTCTGTTCCCCGGCACTTCCCGTCTGTTCCTGCCGGCGGGCGCTGTTGTTCCTCTTCCACTCCTCCTCGGCAATGCGCTGCTTGGTCAGGTCCACCCTCTCCATAACCGAATTTCGGTCTATGGTCATCAGGTCCGAGCAGAAATCCGTATATACCGAGCGTTTCACCGGGTCCGGGATAAGCGCGATGGTGTCCGCGATTTCATTTATGACCTGCGCCCTCTTCAGAGGGTCGTCCGCCGCCGCTTCCAGACTCAGTCCGGCCTTGAAGCGGATGAAGTCGGTGGCGTTGCGGCTTATATAGCCCTTCACCTCCTCCAGACTGTGGGAACGGCAGTAGTCATCCGGATCCTTTCCGTCCGGCAGCAGCACCACCTTCACGTCCAGCCCCTCGCGGAGGGCGAGGTTTATACCCCTGTCCGCCGCCTTTATTCCCGCCGAGTCGCCGTCGTACACAATGACAAGGTTGTTGGTGAAGCGCCTTATCTTCCGCAGCTGCTCTATGGTAAGCGAGGTGCCGCAGGAGGCGACGGTGTTCGTCAGCCCCAGCTGGTGCATTGATATGACGTCTATATTGCCCTCCACCAGAATGCAGCAGTCCTCCTTCGCAATCGACGACTTCGCCTGAAAGAGGCCGTACAGACTGTTTTTCTTTATATATATCTCCGTCTCCGGAGAGTTTACGTATTTGCCTATCCCCCTATCCTTGAAGTCGGAGAAGAGAGTGCGGCCGCCGAAAGCAACGACTTTGCCGCTGTCGCTGTATATGGGGAATATGACCCTGTCGTGGAAGCGGTCATATATCCTGTCGTCCGAAGTTTGAATGCATATACCTGCCTTGACGAGATATTCGGCCTTGTAGCCCTTTTCGGCAGCGGCGTTCAGTAGCGCCTGACGGTCCGACGGGCTCCAGCCAAGGCCGAAACGGCGTATGGTGTCGTCCTCCATTCCGCGGCTGCGGAAATAATTGTAGCCGACGGCCCTGCCCTCCCCTTCTTCCAGGCAGGAGGCGTAGAAGTTTGCGGCAAACTCGGAGGCGAGGTAAAGACTTTCGCGCTGCTGCCGCAGCCTTTTCACTTCGTCGCTCTCCTCCTCTTCCTGTATTTCCACGTGATATTTGGATGCCAGATAGCGTATGGCCTCGACATAGCTCATATTCTCGTGCTCCATCAGGAAATTGACGGCCGAGCCGCCCTTGTGGCAGCCGAAGCAGTAGTAGAAGCCCTTTGACGGAGTCACGGTGAAAGAAGGGGTCCTCTCACTGTGAAAAGGACAGCAGGCAACGTAGCTCGAGCCCCGCCTCTTCAATGACACGAAGTCCCCTATCACCTCCTCTACCTTGGTGAGGTCGAGGATTCTGTCAATGGTTTCCTGCGGAATCATTACTGCTCGTCAATCCCCTGTTCCTGCTCCATCACCTTGCGCACCCTGCGGGCCGAAACCAGCTCGGAAATCGCGTAAAGCACCATTGCGCTGCCGCAGACATAACCCAGGGATGCCTGGAGAGCCTTGCCGCCGTCACTGAGCATAGCGTAGAGCAGGAAGCCGCCGCAGAGCACCACCAGCACAGGCAGCACGAAAGAGGCCGGCGAGAAGCGCACAATCCTAAAGGCGCTTATCATTATAAAAATATGATATATCCCGAAAAGAAGTATCGCCAGGGCCAATATCACCCCGAACACGCCCACTATGAAACGGGCGGTCAGGAAGATGACCAGGCCGAGTACGAAGAAGACGATGGCGTTGGCTATCATCAGCGCCTTCTCCCGTTGCTCGTGCTTCTGCGCCAGGGCCCAGATCAGTTCCACAACCCCGGCGAGGGCCAGGGAAGCGCCGAAAATCTGCACGAACACGTCCAGGAACCTGTATCCCGCAACGGTCAGCAATATCACGAGCAGGCCGGTCACCAATGCGGCTGCGGCCCTGATTATTATGCTCTTTCTGCTTTTGAATCCGAATACTATCATCGTATGTTCACTTTAAATGTTACACGAGCGTGCAAAGATAGCACTTTAGGGCTAATTCGCCACCTCGCAAATGAATTTCAGCCTGACTATCCTGAGCTCCTCCTCGGAATAGACGTCCCCCAGTTCCTCGAGGGCCTCCTCCATGTGGTCGGTCTCGGCGGAACGGAAATAGTCGAAGATTTCCTCCACGTCATCCTCATCCATCATCTGGGATATGCAGTAGTCCAGATTGAGGCTGGTCCCGGAATAGACTATCGACTCCATTTCGTCTATCAGCTCCAGCAGGTCCTCATTGCGGGAGCGGGCGATGTCCTCCAGAGGCAGCTTGCGGTCGATGGCGCGTATGATCTCCACCTTGTGGGCGGACTTGCTTTCGGTAGAGCGTATGACTATATCCTCCGGACGTTCTATCTCATTCTCTTCCACATACTTGCGTATCAGCGCAAGGAACTCCCCGCCGTACTTGCGGGCCTTGCCCTCGCCCACGCCCTGGCAGCGTTTGAGCTCCTCGGTAGTGAAAGGATAGAGTATGGACATATCGTCGAGAGCCTGATCGCTGAATATGATCCACGGCTGGAGGCCTCTCTTGCGGGATACGGACTTGCGCAGGTCCTTGAGCAGGGCCAGCAGGGCCGGATCGCCCGCCTCCCCCGTCACCCTCGGAGCCTCGTCGTCATCGTCGTCATCCGACTGTCCCGTGAAGGAGCGCTCCTCGGTGAGCATAAGAGGCTGGTGGGACTCCAGGAAGGCGCGTCCCTCGTCCGTAACCGAAATCAGGCCGTAGGACTCGATCTCCTTGTCGAGCAGATGGAGTATCACGCCCTGATGTATCACGCTGGACCAGAACTTGACGCTCCTGTCCTTGCCCATGCCGAAGAACGGAGAGAGATTGTGGTTGTAGGACTTGATCACCGAATTGGAAACGCCCGAAAGGATGTTCGCAAGATGGTCCGTCTTGAAATGCTCAGGCATAGAGAGCACGAGCTCGATCACCATCTTCATCTCCTCGCTGCCGTCGAAACGCTTCTTAGGATGCAGACAGTTGTCGCAGTTGCCGCAATTGTCCTTGCAGTAATCCTCGCCGAAATAGTTGAGCAGCATCTTGCGGCGGCACTGGTTGGACTCGGCGTAGGCCATCGTATCCCCCAGCAGCTGACGGCCTATCTCCTGCTCGGAAACCGGCTTGCCCTGCATGAACTTCTCCAGCTTCTGTATGTCCTTCTCGCTGTAATATGTAAGGCATATACCCTCCTTTCCGTCGCGGCCGGCACGTCCCGTCTCCTGATAATAACCCTCCAGGCTCTTGGGGATATCGTAATGTATTACGAAACGCACGTCCGGCTTGTCTATGCCCATGCCGAAGGCTATGGTCGCCACTATCACGTCCACGTCCTCGCGCAGGAAGCGGTCCTGGTTCTCGGCCCTGACTTTCGCATCCAGGCCGGCGTGGTAAGGCAGCGCCCTGACGTCGTTGATGCTCAGGAAGGAAGCGAGCTCCTCCACCTTCTTGCGGCTAAGGCAATATATGATGCCTGAACGGCGCGGATGCTGGCGTATGAAGCGCACTATGTCCTTCTTCGGATCCGTCTTGTCCCTTATTTCATAATAGAGGTTGGGCCTGTCGAAGGAGGATTTGAACACACGTGCGTCGCTTATGCGCAGATTCTTCAATATGTCACTCTGCACCTTCGGGGTCGCCGTTGCCGTCAGTGCGATGAGCGGCGCCGGGCCTATTTCGTCAACTATCGGACGTATCTTGCGGTATTCCGGGCGGAAGTCGTGCCCCCATTCGGAGATGCAGTGGGCCTCGTCTATGGCGTAGAAGGATATCTTTATACCCTGGAGCAGGGCTATGTTCTCGGCCTTCGTGAGCGATTCCGGAGCCACGTACAGCAGCTTGGTCTTCCCGGAAATGAGATCGTCCTTGACCTCCTGTATCTTTGCCTTGGAAAGGGAGGAGTTGAGGAAATGGGCTATGCCCTCGTTCCCATCCTCCGTGAATCCCCGGATTGCATCGACCTGGTTCTTCATCAGGGCGATCAGCGGGGATATGACTATGGCAGTCCCTTCCATAACAAGTGCGGGAAGCTGGTAGCACAGGGATTTTCCTCCTCCCGTAGGCATCAGCACAAAGGCATTCCCTCCCGAAATGAGATGGCTTATTATGGCTTCCTGATCTCCCTTGAACGAGTCGTAACCGAAGAAATCTTTCAGCTTAGAATGCAGAGTAACAGAATCGGCTTCCATAGGGTTTTAATTTTCATCTAAGTTAGGAAATATTTTCTCGTAAGCAAATAAATTACGATATTTGCCGGACCCTGAAAACGAAACAAGTTTAAAACAGAAAGCATAATGAAGACAATCAAAGCATTCGCAGCCTTCGCTGCAGCATCAATGGTTTTCGCATGCGCTCCAAAGGCAAACGTCCCTGAGGAGGGCGCACAGGAGGCAGCTCCCGTAAGCGAGAAGAACATCAAAGACCTCATCCCGAGCAAGGGCCAGATCGACTCCGTAAGCTACCTCATCGGTATCAACTTCGGATACTTCATCAAGATGAACAACTTCGGAGAGGACCTCAACTACGCCCAGATCAAGAGGGGTATGATGGACTTCATCAACTCCAAGGGCTCTATGCAGGATCCTGACTTCAACAACCAGTTCAAGGTAAGCCCTGAGGAAATGAACACCCTCTTCAGCAGCTTTATCGCAAAGAGGCAGGAGTACAAGGCAGAGAAGAACAGACTCGACGGCGAGAAGTTCCTTGCAAAGAACAAGACCAAGGACGGCGTTCTCGTGACTGAGACCGGTCTCCAGTACAGGATCATTGCCGAGGGCGAAGGCGAGAAGATCGCTGCCAACGACACCGTATCCGTTTACTACACCGGCACCTTCATCGACGGTGAGGAATTCGACGCCCGCAAGGAAGAAGAGGGCACCGACCCATTCGAGTTCACCGTCAAGAGCGGTTACGGCGGAGTCATCGCCGGCTGGGTTGAGGGACTTCAGCTTGCAAGCAAGGGCAGCGAGCTCGAGCTCTTCGTTCCAAGCGAGCTGGCTTACGGCAAGAACTCCTACAATATGGAGCCTAACAAGACCCTCATCTTCAAGATCAAGGTCGTTGACGTGAAGAAGTACGTCGAGCCTGTAGTCGAGGAGACTGCTGAATAAGAACAATCTTCAAGTTCCAGACTATGGCACTCGAACTCGAATGCAATCTCGTAAGGAAGCTTGAGCCTGTAAGCGGCACTTCCGCACGCGGTCCGTGGTCGAAACAGGAATTCATCGTCCAGTACCAGGACGGCAACTTCCCTAATCAGGTCGTCCTCAACGTATGGGGCGAGGACAAGGTGAGGGACCTCGGACAGTATCAGCCGGGTGACAGGATCAAGGCATCCCTGACCCCGAGCAGCCGTGAATTCAACGGCCGCTGGTACACCGACATCCGCGCCTGGAAAATCGAACGCGTACTCGCTCCGGCCGCCGGCACAGCCCCTGCTGCCGCTCCAGCAGCCCCAGCCGCCGCAGCTCCTGCAAACACGACCGCTCCTGCAGCACCTGTAGCGCCTGCCGCTCCTGTAGCACCTGCCGCTCCTGTAGCACCTGCCACTCCGGACGCAATCGACCTGAGCGAAGGCTCGGAGGAAGACCTCCCGTTCTAACATTCAAGCGGTTCCAGACACAGGACCGTCTGACATAATAAACAGAGACCAAAATGTCTTCCGACAGATTGGTCTCTGTTTTTTTGCAATGACTGCGCAGGGTCGGTGAGCGGCGTTGAGCGTGAGGATTATGCGGCGAGGGCCGGTGAGCGTGGCGGATGATGCGGCAGGGTCGGAGAGCGTGGCGGATGATGCGACAGGGTCGGAGAGCGTGGCGGCCTTTTGGCGGGTGCTGCGCACCCTCGGCGGCAAAAACATAGGGAAATGCCGCCTCCGGGCGCATCAGCACCCGCTTTTGCCGCCACTGTCGAACCAACCTTCACGCAAAATACCTCCGGCATACCTCCGACTTACCTCCGGCGCGACTCATCTATAAACGCGTGCTGGGAGATGGGCTGCTGCTTGCATCGATTCTTGATTTCAGGCCTAGACTTGCGAATCGATGCAGGGTTTTGCCTGTTTACACCATCTTTCGTGCATCGATTCTTGATTTTAGGCCTAGACTTGCGAATCGATGCAAGGTTTTCCCCGTTTATACCCTCTTTCGTGCATCGATTCTTGATTTCAGGCCTAGACTTGCGAATCGATGCAGGGTTTTGCCTGTTTACACCATCTTTCGTGCATCGATTCTTGATTTCAGGCCCTAACTTGGGAATCGATGCAAGGATTTCCCCGTTAACACCCTCTTTCGTGCATCGATTCTTGATTTCAGGCCCAGACTTGCGAATCGATGTAAGTTTTTCCCCGTTTACACCCTCCTGCGTGCATCGATTCTTGATTTCAGGCCCAAACTTGGGAATCGAGGCAAGGTTTTCCCGGTTTTAGCTCTCTTTCGTGCATCGATTCTTGATTTCAGGCCCAGACTTGCGAATCGATGCAGCGTCATCGCTGCTGCAGTGAGGAATGGCCCGCCTGCAACAGCCGTTGTGGCAGCGATCTTCCGCGTCCGATTCTATTCTTCGTTGCCTCAAAGGAGAACGGCCCGCCTGCTACGGCCGTCGCCGCATCGACCTTCCGCGTCCGATTCTATTCTTCGTTGCGGCATAGAAAAAAAATGGCCCGCCTGCGGTATGTCGTAGCGAACGCAGGCGGGGACAGAATGCCACGAAGGCGGCATAATCCTAAGTAAAAAGCCGTCGGATTGAAAATCAACAAATCAGAAATTAAACGCCAGACCGACTCCGCTTCTTGTTGCACCGAGTGACAGATTAGGAGTGCTGCCGTTCCTATCTGGATTCACGTATGTTTTGTTGTAGTCATCAGCAATTTTCCTGAGTCCCTTGCTTCCTTTTACCCACAACGGTATTCCTGCTCCAAGGCAGGCAGCACTTCCGATATATCCGGCAGCGAGACCTATATCTGAACCGGAACTATGCATCCCGTGCTGGCTGGTAAAATCATTCATCTCGGCATAAGCGATATGAGTAGCTATCGTCACGATCAAACCTGCCACTCCGACTCCCGTCAGGCCGATTCCCCAGGCATATTGGTTGCTGGCCTTCATATATTCGCTACCATATAGGGAGTATCCTATGTAATCGGCAATCTGTCCTCGAGATATTCTTCCGTATGGTCCGTAGTAATGTCCCCATCTGTAATCCAACGGATATGTCCCGTATGGACATGAACTTATGTACGGCGAAACCGGGGCAAAGGTCTTGGTTGTGCCATTCTCAAATACAATCTTCAGGACCCGTGAAAGAGACATGTTGTACAATGGTCCGTCTGGGTTGTCCCATGTCTTATAATACATATAGTCGTCTCCGATTTCAAGTACCTTAGCCTTTATAGGAGCAGAATCATAAGTGTGAATTATGTCCTGAGCCATAGATGCACGAGAAGTGATCAAAGAGGCCGCAATAATGATTGATGCTGCTATAATCCTTTTCATATAAGTTCATTTAACTGTCTATATATAAATCCAAAACCATACCATACCATTCCGTTCCATACTGCAAATATAATCGGAGGAGCAGAAATAGAAGTAATTTACGCTATATATTGTAAAACTCCGGAGTGGTGCCAGTCCCTGCCGCAACAACGCTCCGCGTCCGATTCTATTCTTCGTCGCCGCAAAGAAGATCGGGAGAAATGGGGTATGAAAAAAGAGGCCGACACAATGTCAACCTCTTGTTAATAAATGTTCAACCCCTTGTTAAATAACTTGTTAAATAATAAGTGGCGTCTATTCAGAATATGATCAGAGGCCGCGGGCGCGGAGCAGGGCTCCGGCATCCGGGTCGGCGCCACGGAAGCGGCGGTAGAGGACCATAGGCTCCTCGGAGCCGCCCTTCTCGAGAATGTTATGACGGAAGGACATAGCGGTCTCACGGTCGAACACACCCTTCTCCTTGAAGAGCTCGAAGGCATCCTTGTCCAGGACCTCGGCCCAGAGGTAGCTGTAGTAGCCTGCGGAGTAGCCGGAGCCACCGAAGATGTGATTGAAATAGGTGCTGCGGTAACGAGGGATGATTTCGCCTATGAGGCCCATCTCCTCGCAGCACTTCTTCTCGAATTCAGCGACGTCAATGCCCTCGACGGAACTCAGCTCGTGCCACTTCATATCCAGTATGCTGGCTGCGCAGAGCTCGCCGGTGGTGAAACCCTGGTTGAAATTGGAAGCCGCGGCGATTCTGTCCACCAGCTCGTCAGGGATGAGTTCGCCGGTCTGCCAGTGGAAGGCGTAGGTAGCGAGCACCTCTTTCTCGAAGGCCCAGTTCTCATTGATCTGGGAAGGAAGCTCCACGAAATCGCGCTTCACGTTAGTTCCGGACACACCCTTGTAGCTGCACTGGCTCAGGAGTCCGTGGAGAGCGTGACCGAACTCATGGAAGGCGGTCTCCACCTGGTCTATGGTCAGCAGCGACGGCTTCTCGGCGGTAGGAGCGTTGAAATTACATATATTCACAATGACAGGACGCACGTTGTTGCCGTCCACATCCACGTACTGGTCGCTAAAGTTGTTCATCCAGGCGCCGGCACGCTTGCTCTCGCGGGAGAAGTAGTCGGTGATGATGACGCCGATGAGAGAGCCGTCCTCATCGCTGACCTTGAAGGCCTCAGCCTCCGGATTGAAGAGGGTGACGCCCTCGATAGGCTCGAACTGAAGTCCGTAGAGACGGCCGGCAAGGGCGAAGATGCCTGCGCGGACGTTCTCCATCTTGAAATACTGCATCACTTCGGACTCGTCCAGGGCATAGCGGGCACGGCGCACCTTCTCGGCGTAGTACATATAGTCCCAAGGCTGTATGGTGCTGCCTTCAGGAAGCAGTCCGGCCTTGATATCCTCGTCCATAACGGCCTGCATGTCAGCCACTTCCTCCTTGGCACGGGCCATGGCAGGAGCCATTATCCCGGCAAGGAAGCTGTCCACCGTCTGAGGGTCGCCGGCCATCTTGGTGCTGAGAATCTGGGCTGCAGGAGTCTCGAAGCCCAGGAGCTTCGCCCTCTGGATTCGCAGCTCCATAGTGCGCAGTATGACGGCCTTGTTGTCGTTGGCATTGCCGTTGTTTCCGCGGTTCGAATAGAGACGGAACATCTTCTCGCGCAGGGCACGGTCGGAAACGCTGGCCATCTCGTCATAATAGTTCGAGACGGAAGAGCCGATTTCGGCCTTGTAGGCATTGCTCTCCGCGAGAAGATTGTTGCCGAAAGTGAGGCCCAGGGTGGCAAGCTCGCTGTCAATGGCCTTGAGCTGCTCCTGACCGGCTGCGTCGAGTCCGATTCCGTTCTCCACGAAGCTGTCGTAAGTGTCCTTCAGGAGCATCTGCTGTTCCCTGCTGAGTCCGCTCTGGTCGGCTTCATAAACTGCCTTCACCTTTGCGAAGAGCGCGGCATTCATATTTATCGACGAGCTGTGCTCCGAGATCAGAGGCATAGCCGTCTCCACTATCTTGTTGAGATTGTCATTGGAGTCCGACTCGCTGACATTGAAAAGCACGCCTATGACCTTGCCGAGCAGGGCTCCGCTGCGGTCCATCGCTGCGATTACATTCTCGAAATCCGGAGCCTCCGGGTTGTCTATGATGGCCTGAATCTCGGCCTGCTGGCGGGCAATTCCCTCCTTGACTGCCGGAAGATAGTCCCTCTCCTGGATCTGCTCGAAAGGAGGAATGCCGTATGGGGTGTCCCACTCGCTGAAGAATGGATTGCTGCGGTTGCAGGAAATCATTGCCATAATAGCGGTAATTGCGATTATTGTCTTTTTCATGGCCTATCTGTTGACTTTGATGTCATCAATGTTGTTTACAACCAGCTGGAAGCTGCCCTGATAGAGGGTAAGTACGCCGGTAACGTCGATAGTGGCCCTGCCTGAGAGCACGTCCGGATCAATCTCCACGTCGCAGAACTTGCAGAAGCCGCTGGTGCGGATCTGAATATCCGTGGAACCGAGCTTAAAGTACTGGCTCACGCTGTAGGCAGTTCTCTCGATGCCGTTGAAGCCATTGATGGAAGCATCGTAAAGCCCGTTCTCCCCTCTGTAGCTTCCGACGGTAAGGGTATTCCCTTCTTCATCCTCGGCATAGGTGTTGCCGCTGCCGACCTTGCACTCATCCCATATCCCGGAATAGAGATATTCGGTCATCTTCTCCTTGGACATCGCCCAGGTGGTGATGCCGCAGGTCGGGTCGGAGGAATTGGAAGAAGAGAGGAATACGCGGTTGGTATAGCTCTTCTTGTCCTGGTTGGAGTCCAGGTAGAGCAGGCAGAATACCTCGTTGCCATAAGTCAGGCCCTTGAGGGTCACCATACTGCCAATAAGCTTGTTGGTGGCCTGGGTGGCAGTCTTCGGGTCAGGAAGCTGGGAAGCCGAAGTGATAACGGCAGGGGTTACGGGATGGAGTTCCGACGGATTGCCACGAAGGACGTGGGCGTCGATTAGCAGAGGGATCTCCATATAGGAGGTCTCGTAGCTGCCCGAAGGGTCGGAAAAGCCCAGCTGGGCCATACCCATTCCGCCGTAGTTTCCGCTTTTGTATCCATACATTCCGAGAGTCAGGTCCTCACAGTCCACATATACTGTCTGACCCAGCAGGTAGTCGTTGTAGAGTCCGTTCTTTCCTACCTTGATCTCTATTCCTCCGGTCTCGTCCTGGATGTAGAAACTCTTGTAGAAATTGCCCGGGCGGTCGGTTGTAGTGACTACACCCTTTATGACGGTGTTGGTAAGCACCTTCGGCTGGCCTATGGTGTAGCCGGACACGAGATCGGCTATGCTTGTAATCCTGCCGAAGTCCTCGTCACTCCAGTAGCGCTCAGGCTCCGGAGCGGGATACTTGCCGGTGAAGACGGGCTGAAACTCCTCCTTCAGACCGCAGGAGGCCAGGGCCAGAAGCGCGGCGGTGATTATCAATGATTTTTTCATATTCCTAGAATCTGAAGTAAAGGTTCAACATATAATTTATGCCCTGCATATAGAAATACTTAGAGTCGAAACGGTAGTAACGGTCCTTGCCGGTGCTGGTGATCAGACGGGTCTGCTCGTAGCCGCCGGTGCGGAAGTTACGGTTGTTGGTGAGGTTGCTCAGGTTGAGCGAGAAGCCGAAGTTGTACTTGCGATGTATGTACCAGGACTTGCCAACGCTGGCGTTGAGCAGGAAGTGGGTGTAGGCAGGGTTGCTGCCGTCAGGGCGCACGAAGAGGTTCTCCTGAGCGCACATATATTTGATTTCCTCCTCGCTGGCCACGCCGTCCGGGCCCTGGCAGGCATATTCGGTGCGGTAGAGAGGGTTCATATCCAGATATGACTTGCCGAAATACTGGGCGTTGATCTCGAAGAACCAGTAGGAGTTGGTACGGTAGTTCACAGCAAGTTCGGCTGCGATCTGAGGGCTCGAAGGCACGTAATGCTTCACGTCCACGGTCTTGATCTCATCCACGGTGGACACCGTTTCAGGATGGCTCACCCAGTACTTGACCTCGCCTTCGCGTATTATTTCGGCACTGTTGTCTATGGTCTGCACCATACGCGGATTCTCGCCGCGGTTCTTTACATATATATACTCTCCGTAGGTGAAGGCGCCGGAAACGGAGAGTCCCTGCACAGGAAGCGGAACCTTGAAGCCCAGCTCCATACCGGCGTGACGCTCGGCTATGCCGGTCATCGCGAAATTGGTGAAGGAATGCTGGGAATCGTCATAGAAGCTCATCACGTCGGTCTGGTCGTAGATCTTGGACCAGAATGCAGTGGCGCGCAGCTGCAGCCAGCTGGTGTTGAGCTGATAGGTCACGTCGGCCGCAATGGTCTTGCGGGTGGTGAAGCCGTCAGGATTCAGGTCTCCCAGGGAGGTGTTGCGCGTCCTGGCCGAGATATAGGACTGGTTGAAGGTCGGTGCATCGGCGATGAAGGCGGCGGAAGCGTTGAAGCGGTGGCCGCCCTTGAGCACATACTCCAGGGCGAGCTTGCCCTTGAAAGGCATAAAGCTGTTCACCGAAGACTTGCCCTTGGAATCGTCCGGGAAGAGGCCCTTGCGTACCAGACCCTCCCTCCAGAAGCACTCGTAAGCGATGTCTCCGGCAAGATTGGCCTTGAAGCCGCCCCTGGTCAGGGTCAGATTGGCCCAGCCACCGGCCTTGCGCACCTGCGCGAGATAGTCGTAGCCGTACTTGTCGCCCACCTTTATCTGCTGCGCCTCGCCGTGCTCGAGATAGTAGTCGAGGTCGTTCTGCACCTTTTCAGGATCTATGGCGAAGTCCCTCTCGGCGAAGGAGTCTATGTTCAGATAGTACTCGCCGCCCAGCAGGTCCTTCATCACCTTGTAGTTCTCAGTGCGGTTGAGTCTGCCGTAGAGGCCGCCCGCAAGGGTAAAGAGATCGCTCTGACGCCACTTCACGTTGAGCGCGAGGTTCAGGTCGTTCTGGTCAACGCGCCTCTCCTCGAGAGCATATTTGGAACGTCCGCCCTCGCTGTTGTAATTCACGTTGTAGAGATGGTCCCAGTTGATATGGCGGTAATTGTCGTAAGAGTTGCCCGGTGCGGTCCACATATAATAGGCGTAATCGTACTTGTCCTGGTTCACACGGCCGAAGTCCTCATCGTCCAGCCAGGAGTAGCTCGGCAGGTTGCGGTAGTAGTCCGGACGCGGATCCGGAGCGTCGTACCAGTCGAGGGCGGAATAGCCGTTGAAGCCGGTTCGCCAGAGCAGCGTAGCCCCGGCCTCGAGGTTCTCGAGCGGATTGACCGTATATTTGAGCATAGTCACCGGCTCGAAGGTCCTGCGGACACGGGAGTTGCGCACCTTGCCGTTCTGATAGCCCCAGTTGCTGTTGTACATATTGTCGCCCATAAGGTCATATACCTCCTGAGTCGAAGCATTCTGGGCGCCCCTCTGTCCCGGTGCCGCGAAGCTGACGAGACTCAGACGGTGCATATCGCCGAATTTCTTTTCGACGCCGGCGTAGTAGGCGAAGTTACGGTAATATACGCCTTCCACCCAGTCGTTGCCGCCGAGACGGGCACTGACGTTGAAGGCATACGACCAGCCGTTGTCCAGCTCACCCGAGGCGTATGTGGCCATAAGGCGGAGACGGTAGAGCGCTGAGTTGCTCAGGACGCTGAAGCGCCAGCCCGGACGTACGGAAGACGGGGTTCCAAGTATATTGGTCTGGCCGTTGACGCCGCCGACACCGTAGTCGGCAGTCTCGTTGCCTATGACGTTCTCCTTGCTGCGCGTAGCCTCGTTCAGGCCGCTCCAAAGGGAATATGGCGAATAGCCGGTAATGGCGTCATTGAGCCTTACGCCGCCCAGATAGACATCCTGGGTCTCGCTGTTATAGCCGCGGTTGCGGAAACGCACCGAACTGAAGCCGTAGCTGGCGAGATTGGTGTAAGGGTCGGCCGCACCGAAGAGAATGGTAGGAGTGTCAGTGTAGCCGGAATCGTCCATATCGAACTCGGCATAGCTGGAGTCATCCACGTCCTCGACGGTCTGAACGGCTACCAGGGACACGAAAATCAGGTCCTTGATGAAGCCGGAATCAACTGTGACATTGACATTTGCAGGCACGAAGCCCACTGCCTTGACGGTCATCGAATAGACGCCGTCCTCAAGGTTCTCGACAAGGAAGCTGCCGTCGGAGGCGCTCTTCACATCAGCAACGAGCTCCGAGCCCTTGCTGAGAGTCAGCTGCGCTCCCGCAACCGGGATACGTCCCGCCCTGTTGACAACCGTACCCTTCACACCGCCGGTCCAGGTCTGGGCGAAAACTGCCAGACTCAGGAGGAGCGCTGCCGAAAGGGTGGATAATTTCTTAATCATAAACTATTTTGTAATAAGTATATACGTAGGGAAGTG
Organism: Bacteroidales bacterium; assembly: GCA_004554455.1. GTDB lineage: Bacteria > Bacteroidota > Bacteroidia > Bacteroidales > UBA932 > Cryptobacteroides. The sequence goes on from SFMG01000004.1 coordinate 68,525, forward strand.
GTCAGAGTAGCCGCCGATAAAGGAACCGTTGGAGAAGGTCCTGAACGGCTGGTCCTTGTACTGGCCCTTCTGCTGTATCATAAACGGCTTCTTGAAGATGCGGCCGTAGTAGGTATTCTTGACCAGAGGGGTGATCTTCAGGCCGCCCTGAGGGGCCTTGGCGAGGGTGCTGTTCACCAGAATCTGGTCATATATGCACCACTGGTTCTGGTAGCAGAGGGAACCGTATCCGGCCTTGATCATAGAGAGGAAAGGATTGAAGAAATCCTCCTCTCCGACCTCGTCGAGATTCTCGCGTCCGTGAAGCCACAGCGCCATACTGTCGTCAAACGGGTCGTCGTTCATGTCGCCCATCGCAGCTATCTTTATGCCGGGATATTTCTTCATCATCTCCATAGCGTGGTTGTAGCAGATTTCGGCACCGCGGGAACGCAGGTCGAAGCCCTTGCCGCCTATGCGGGAAGGCAGGTGCATCACATAGAAGGCGAAATGTTCGCCCGCAATGAGTCCATGGACCATAAGAATGTCACGGGTGCGGAAATAATCCTGTTCCTCCTTGTTCAGGGTGATGTCCACCTTGCTGCCCTCGAAATCGAAAGGAATGGACTCGCTGTCCAGATAGGTGAACTGCGTGGGATTGTAGAGCAGGGCCACGTCCACGCCGCGGCGGTCCGGACCGTCATAATGGATTATCTGATAGTTTGCAGCTGCAATCTGAGGGTCTGCAACGAGATCCTCGAGCACGAGACGGTTCTCTATCTCGCTGACTCCCAAGATGGTATGGAAGCGTCCATTGTCCTTTGCCATTGCGGCAATGACCTGGGCCATGTTGTGCACCTTCTTGTTGTACTTCTCCTGGGTCCACCTGTTCTTCCCGTCCGGGAGGAACTCCTCGTCGTTCTTCGCAGGGTCGTTGTAGATGTCGAAGAGGTTCTCGAGGTTATAGAAACCCACGATATAGTTGCGGCTGCCGCCTTTCTGCGCGAAGAGCGCTCCGCTGAGCAGCAGTAGCACTGCCAGAGTTGAAATCAATCTTTTCATATCGCTATAGTGTTATTTCCACCAGCTGCTTACGGAGGCCTCTACTGCCGCTGCTGTGGATGCTGAGGTGGCCTGCTCCAGATTAGGGAAGAAGTCGTAGCCGAGCTTCTTTTCAAGAGCATCCACGGACATGGACTGCGCCATTACGGCCGAGCTGCTGTTTTCATAGCTCCTGTGCTCGAAGTAGAAAGCAATGGCGGCAAAGCCACCGTTATCCTTTGTGTCAGCTATGGTCATGCTTTTCTTGTAGCCAAGCAGTGCCTTGAAATAGCCCACCGGGACAGTCACACTCTTGCCGGCATTGTCCTTCACGGTTTTGCTGCTTCCGGCTATGTCCGCACCGGTCACCACGTAGAGGGTGTCGAACTGGTTGCTCCAGTTGCGCACCATACTCTCGAGTGTCGCCCAGGACTCCGCATTGAGCTCCCCAAGCTGAGGGGTCATATTGGTCCCGTAGAAGGTAGTGAAATTCGGATCCGACGTCAGACGGTCGGCGGACGGGATCTGATGCCCGCGCTGATAGCCTCTGAACGGTCTTTCCGTCACGGCCTGATATTCTATAGGCACCTTCGGGTCTATGGTGTTGGCCCAATAAGTCGTGCCGCTGAAGTGGCGGCTGCCCGAGCCGATGAGGCCACGGTTCAGAGGATAGGCCACCCATAGGGAGATTTTGGCGTCCGTGTCGAGCAGGAAGGCATAGTTGCGGGACTTTCTGGTTCCCACGGTCATATCGCGGCTGACGAAGTAATGGGACGCATCCGTTTCCACCTTCGGCAGTTCCAGCCACCCGCACACGCGGTCGGACTTGAAGGCCGAAGTAGCCTGGGTCAGCATAGTGGCATAGCGGCCCTTCGATGTGGTGAGCACGACACGGCAAGAGCGGCTTTCCGCGCCCGGATTGGCCGTCCAGATGAGCAGCACATTGTCATTGCCGCTTCCAGTTATGGAACATACGTCCTCCCCGGCCACGCCCCTGCGGATCCGCACCCAATCGGGAACGGCATCCGTCTCCTCGACGCCCCTGACGTCAAGCGTCCACTCTCCCTCGGCACTCACGGTCAGAAACTGGTTGCCGGCGGAGTGCGAGACCTCCGGAGTCTTCAGGGTAAGGCCCTCCTCTATAGACGTTTCAGGCTTCTCCTGGCAGGAAAACGCCAGAAGAAGCACAGAAACGATAGGTATGATAAGTCTATATAAGCGCTTCACAGAGCCTGTTCATCACTTCTTAAAATAAGTGACTTTCATATTGGTGATACGGATCTGATTCTGATCGGCAACGACGGAGAATGAAGAAGTGTTGCCGGTGATGTCGATGGTGGCAACCATTCCGTTGATGCTGACAGTTGCCGATGCTCCGCTGTCGAGAGTCGGGATATATGAATCATAATATCCCTGCTTTTTATTCGCTCCTGCGGTGCAGGTCAGCTCTACGGAAGCGATGGAATAACCTTCCGCAGCAGTGATGCCGAGAGTCATGTTCTTATACACACGAAGTTCCGTAACGACAGTGGTACCGTAATCGGTGGAGTTGGTGTAGGAGATTACATCGTCCAGCTTGCCGTCCTTGTTGGCAGCAAGGTAGTCCTTGCCCTGTTCTGCCACGAGGAGATTGTCCTCGGTAGAGCCGGCAACAGCCTGTCTGATGGTAACGGTCTTGCTGATCTCACCTGCGACCACGGTAATGACGGCAACTCGCTCGGACTGGGTGGTGTTTTCGCCGTAGCTGACATTGACGCTCGCGTCTCCGCTGCCACTGGCAGGGCTGACACTGAATTCGGCGTTGTCGCTGCTTACCGTCCAGGCCATATTCGAACTGATATTGAAGCTGACACTGCCTGCCGCAGATTTGACGGCAAGGGCGTCGGTGCTGAGATTCATATAGTCTGGAACTGCTTCGGACCCGTTCACTGCGACAAGCTGACTGCCCTGTGCAAGCTCAGGAGTGTTGCCCTTGTAGTTCTGGAGCTTTCCGTAGAGGAGCACCTTGTCTCCCTTCTTGAATCTGTTGACATCGGTGAACTTTGCTCCGCCCACATCAAGAAGCCTGTAAATGTAGAACTGGTTTGCTGTTTCACCGTCATCGGAGATATAGAAAGTGGCATTGCCGAAGTTGAGATCGATGCCAGTACCCATATCTGAGACTATGCCCTCGACGTAAACCTCTGTCTCGGAATAAGCGTCGGCAGCAAGCGCCTGGGTAACGGCAATTGCCTTGGCCACATTGTAAGGAGATTCCTTGGTTCCTTCTCCAACAGGGTCTGCACCCGGCACTTCCGCACCGCCTTCGAAGGACTCGATGTCAGCGTCAACCACCTCAGGAGTGGTAGAGCCAGTGTTGCTGTTGGTATAGAGGGTATATGCGCCGACGAGGGTAACCTTGCCGCCCACAGCGATCTTGCTGCCCCACTCGGAAGCGTTATTAACGGTGTAAACCTTTACGGTACCTGTCTCATCCTTGAGATCGAAGCTGCAGTAAGTGGCATTTACGGTGCCGCTGACGGTGCCGGTAAGACGGTAACGGGAGAACTTGTCTGCCTTTGCGAGGAACTCGCTGACCGTCAAGGACGTTACAGAAGACGCGTCTGCAGGGGTATGGCTGAGGATGTTGGCGTTCTTGACCTGATCCTGATTCTTGGACTCATAGTAGGAATAGACGCCCTCCACGATAACCCTGTCTCCGGTATGGAGAGCTGCCGAATAGGAATCCCAGTTTGCAGGGAATGGGCAGGAAACCTCCCCGGTCTCATCCTTGAGGGTGAAACCGTAATAGCTTGTGCTCGTTGCGATGTCACCTATCACGCCGCCGAGCCTGTATGACTGGGTGGTACTCTTCAGTTCAAGGAACTCTGCAATGGTGATATCCGCAACGCCGTCACCCTTCTCACCGGTCTGCTGAACGGTCACGGTCTTCTTTGCGAGAGGAGATGCGTAGATGGTGAGGGATACCTCCCTGTTTCCTTCCGGGTTTGGAGAGATGCTGAGGGTCAACTTCTGCTCATCGGCAGAACCCTTGCCGTTCAATTTGTCGGCGACCAGCCAGTCGCAGTCGTCGAGACCCCTGAGCTCCCAGGCGGTAGCGGAGGTGAAAGTGACAGCCACGGCGTCGGCGCCCTCGGCGCCAACATTGACCACAGCGTCACTGGTCAGAATTACAGCCGGCTCTGTGTTCACCGGCTCCTGACAGGATACAGCCAGCCCGAGCAGGGCCAGAGATCCCCAAAAAAGAGACTTGATTTTCATATTGCTTTTGATTGTTATGTTTAAACGCATTATCCCACAAATATACCACAAATAAGGGATAAAACAAATTTGGCCGGATGTCATTGACACCCGGCCAAAAATATCGAAATTATTCGGATTCAGCTTATTTTGCCTGGATTCCGAAAAGAATCACACGCACCGCCTCGACAGTAGTGACAGTAACCTCAGTATCAGCCTCAAGGGCTGCCATAGTCAAAGAGTACTTGTCAGTATCAGCAACAGTGAGGGTGTATGGAGCAGAACCGGTAGCGCCGGCATTGCCGACAACAGCCTGGGTACCGATAACGGTACCACCTATAGAAAACTGGAGAGTAGCTGTTTTCCCATTCCAGGCAACAGCATAGAAGCTGACCGAAGTCGTGCCTTTAGGAAGGGTTATAGTTGCACTTCCGATCTTGCTGGACGAGCCCAATTTGATAGTAGCCACATTTTCAGTTCCGTTCACAGTAGCCACTCCGTCATTATAGGCATAGTCGCCAAGAGTATATTTGACATTGCTTTCATAGGTTCCGAGAGGAGCCTCGGGATCTGCAGGGGTTTCGTGGCTTACATAGAAAGCTTTGCTGGCCTGATGGAGAGTATATTCGTCCTTGGTGAAGGAAGCCTTATGGCAGACAATTGTAAGCTTGTCGCCGAGCTTGACTCCGAGTGTGCCGAAGAGCTTGGATGCACCGCCCCAGCCAGGAACAACACCATAGACGTAAACCTCGTTGGTGCCATCGGTGAGGGCGAGGTTGCCGTAAGTCTCGAGATCGAGCTTGGTGTTAGGCTCGGTGCTCTCGGCAACAGTGCCGCTGATTCTGTACCAAGTCTCACTGTCGTCAGCGAGGGCCTTGAAGGAAGCGAGGTCGATATCCTTAACGTCGATACGGTTCTCCAGCGTAACGTTCTTCATCTGAGGATTGCCGTTATGGGAGGTCTTAGGGCCGACAACCGTGATGATATCGCCTTCCTCGATGCCGCTGGTAGCGAAGTCGTTGGTGCCATATACATATACCTCGCCGCTGTGATCCCTGATGTAGAGGTTGCCGTACTGGGTGTTGGCCACCTTGCTGACATAGCCGGTGATGCGGTACTGGGTGTCTCCATCGGCAGCAGCATTGATCTCTGCTGCAGTTGCCTCGATGATGGCACCCTTCTGGCTGAAGGAAGTGACTGCAGTGTACTCCTTGCCGGACTTGGTGGTCTTGAAGCTGAGCTCGGAGCTGCGGTCGCCGCCTGCATTTTCAGCGATATTGAAGGAAACGACGGCGCTGGTACCGCTGACATTCATTCCGGAAACGGAAATCCAGGACTTGTTCTCCTCAGGGATAACCACTTCCACACCGTCACCCTTTGCGGTGAGGGTTACGGTAAGGATACCGCCCTCGATAGGGAGTTCGGCAGTCTCAGGATCGACGGACTCGACCTTGATGAGGGACTTCTCGATTGCGAGTATGGTTGCGTTCACAAGCTGAGGGGAGCCCTTGTAGCTGCCCCTAGGGCCTTCTACCACAACGATGTCGCCTACCTCTACGCCGTACTTGCTGAACTGCTTCTCCGCACCCTCGTAGAGAGTTCCGTAGATGTAAACCGAACCGGTTTCGTCAGTTACGTACAAATTGCCGTAGGTAGTGTTCTCTATGGCGGTGATGGTACCCTTGATCTTGAAGGTTATGCCGTCTTCGGCAGCATTCACCTCTGCGCAGCTGGTGATAGGGAGTTCCACCTTGTCAGCCATCTGAAGCACGGTGAGAAGCTGGGTCTTGCCGGCGCACAGGAGCTTGAGCACGCTTTCGTTGGTAGCGGAGGTGGCTTCGGCAGAGAAGGTTACCACGGTCTTGCCCGCTACGCCAGACGCAGGAGCGACGGTGAGCCATTCAGGAATGCCGGTAATCTCCCAAGAGTCAGTGGCAGTGACTGTCACGTCAATGCTGCCACCCTCCGTAGGAAGGGCTATATAGGACTGTGAGACCTGGACCTCATCAAGCTGGGCCAGCTCATCTTTCACGCAGGATACGGCAGTTGCCGCAATAGCTGCGAGGGTCAGAAATAATCTATTGAGTTTCATATTTGGTCCTTGCTGTTATTAGTTGAACATATATCTGATGCCAACGGAAGCGTACCAGCACTGTCCGATCGAATGCAGACGCTGCCAGGTCTCAGTAGTTCCGCTGTAAGCCTTGGCGGTGGAGAAGGTTGCATAGCCCTCTTTGTCAACACCCTCGTACTTGAGGATACGGCCCTCGCCGAGGTCCGGATTCATATACTTGGAGACGCCCCAGTTGGAGTTGAAGAGATTGAGTGCGTTCTTGAGGTCGAAGCTGAGCTGGAGGGTATTCACGGACTTGCCGATGCGAACCTTGAAGTCGTGCTTGTAGCTGAAGTCGATGCGGTGAACCCAAGGAGAGTAAACGCTGTAGGCCTCGGCATATTCGCCCTGATGCTTGCTCAGATACTTGTCATTGTGCACATAGTCGAGGAAACGGTCGGCATCTTCCTCAGAAACGAAGCGGAAGTCGCCGCTGGCAACCTGCTCGTCGGTAGGGATGAAGATGAGGTCGTAGTTGTAACCGTCACCGTTGATGTCGTTCTGGGTCATGTAGCTGTAGTTGTAGCCGCCTCTCCAGGTCTCGTAGATGATGCCGAAGTGGTTGCCGCACTTGTCAGAGTAGCTGAGGTTTGCAAAGAAACGGTCAGGAGTTACGTACTGGGAGTTGTGGAGGCCCGGATCGTTAGGACCGTTCACGGTACCCATATAGTTCAGCACTGAAGAAGCGTTGGAACCAGGCATACCGGTGATTTCCTTGCTTGCGGTGTGGGTGTAGGCAGCCGACAGGTAGAGACCCTTGACCGGCTCCATATTGATGGATGCGGTAGCAGACCAGCCGTAGCCCCTGTGGGTGTTCTCGAGTACGTATGCGCTCTTGGAAGTGTAGAGGTAATTGCCCTTCTGATAGATAGGACGGTTGTCCACGCCATTGAAGCGGGTGAAGCCATCGACAGGCTTTACGTTCCAGTCGGTCAGGCATACTCCGTTGACAGTCTTGTTGTAGATTGCCTCTGCGCTTACGCTGAATGGGAAGGAGGTAGGGAAGGCGTAGTCGATTGCGAGGGAAGTCTTCCATACCTGAGGCATCTTGAACTTAGGATCCACTGCAGAGATGGCGGATGGAAGGGTTCCGTCCTCCGGCTTGATGGTGGTAGGGTAACCGAGCTCGACGAGCTTGTTGTAGAGTTCCTTGCGGTTGAGGATCTTGCCGGCGAACTGGCTCATATCAACCTGGTCGCCCTTAGGACCGAGAATGGCCTGATACTGAACCATACCGGAGTTGGAAGGCATATTGGTGAAGAACACGAGCGGAAGACGTCCGGAGAAGAGACCGGTACCGCCACGGAACTTGAGGCTCTTGTCACCGAGCACATCCCATACGAAACCTACGCGAGGGGATACGGAGATGTTGGAGTTAGGCCACTTGCCGGTGTCGATGTGACGGCAGCCGTCAACGTGCTCGTCAGGTTTCTCGGCACTGTGTGCCACGCCGTAGTTGAGAGCAAGGATGGCGTTGTTGGTCATAAGGTCTTTGTTGTCGAAGAAGAGACCGTCGAAACGCACACCGTAGGTAAGTTTGAAATTCTCATTGGCCTGCCACTCGTCCTGAGCGTAGAGACCGAGCTTGTGGAACTGTACGCGGGCTGCAGGGTTTTCCTCGCCGTCGTAGCCGTAGGTAAGGCAGACAACCTCAGGAGCTCTTTCGTTGAGGAAGTCGTCGAGGCTGAGGTAACGGTAGTAACCGGTACCGTTTCTCATATAGGAGTTGTCGGCCATCTGGTACTCGTAGTTGATACCGGCAGTCACCTTGTGCTTTCCGCCGTACCAGGTGATGTCATCCTTGATACCGATGTGGGTGTTGTGTACGGCATTGTTCCAGGTAAAGAGCTCGTAACCTGCTGAGATGTACGGCATAGGAGCGGAGCCGTCATCGTTACGGATGTCGATGAACGGGAAGTCGCTGGAATCGGTTCCGCGAACGTCGTTCAGCAGGGAGAGGGTAGCCAGGAACTGGTTGGAAAGGTTGTCGGAGATACGGCTGTTGAGGTCGAGGGACAGAGAGTGGACAACGTTGTCTATCGAGTACATAGAGTTGGCGTAGGACATACCGTAGAGGGAGGTACGGCCATAGGCGGAACGGGTGCCGCCGTCCATCGAGGAGGAGTTAGGCGAGCTCCAGGCCTTGTTGAGGGTGTAGTTGTACCTCAGGGCAAGGTGGTTCTTGTCATTGATGTTCCAGTCGAGGCGGGCGAGAACCTTCATATTGCTCTCGTTTGCCGGGAAATCGGTCCAGGAACCGGTTTCGTAGCCGTATTTGTCCTTAAGGTGTTTGGAAACCTTCTCAAGATCCTCGAGGGTGGTGCGGGAGATGTTTGCATCAGCATTGCCTACGCCGTCTGTGGAACCTCTCCACCTGTTTGCCACGGTAGGGATCTTGGAGTACTCGAAGTTTGCGAAGAAGAAGAGTTTGTTCTTCACGATAGGGCCGCCGAGGGTGAAGCCGTAGGTGGTGTTGCGGTCCTTGTCGCGGGCACCGGCGACAGTCTCGCCCTCTACGGTGTCACCGCGCATGTTCTCGTTGCGGTGGTAGATGTAGGCGCTGCCCTTGAAGGTGTTGGTACCGGACTTGGTGATGGCGTTCACGCCACCTCCGATGAAGTTGGTCTGACGCACGTCGTAAGGAGAGATCACAACCTGCATTTCCTCGATTGCGTCGATGGATATAGGGCTTCCGCCGCCAGGGAGACCGTCGTTGAGGCCGAAGTTGTTGTTGAAGTTCGCGCCGTCCACGGTGAAGTTGGCGGTACGTCCGTCAGCTCCGGCGAAGCTCATTCCGTTTCCGCCGTAAGGTGAGAGGCGGGTAACGTCAGTGATGCTGCGGCTGACCGTAGGAAGGTCGGCGATCTGCCTGTTGGAAATGTTGGTGGCGGCACCGGTCTTCTCGGCTGCGAACTTGGAAGTCGCGTTGGAGATCACGATGGCCTCGCTCAGCATCTGGGCATCATCCTCGAGCTTGGCGTTGAGTGAGAGTGACTCGGCGAGCTGGAGGGTAACGTCGGTAAAGGCAACGGTCCTGTAACCGAGGCAGGAAACTTCCACCTTGTAAGGACCACCGGCACGCATACCGTTGATGTAGTAGCGGCCTTCATTGTTGGTTACGGTTGCATAGCTGGTACCGGACTCGGTGTGTGTCGCTATGACAGCGGCACCGATCACCGGCTCACCGGAAGCATCTGCAACGAGACCGTTGAGGCTGGACGTGGTGAGCTGCGCGAAAGCAGTCACGCCCACAAACATTGCCGCAAAAGCGGACAGCAGAAACTTGATTGATTGTTTCATAAGTAGGTTGTTGATAAATATGTAAAGTTGTTGGTTTACACTATCAAGCGTTCGGACACAGCAGGCCCTAAAAGCCGCCGCAAAAATAAGCAAATTTTTGCATATCTAAAATAATATGTATCTTTGCAGCCGACACGGAAAATGTGGAGAGATTTGCCTGCTTGCAACCACTCTAAAAAATGCTAAAATTCAAGGGTTTTTGTATTTGGGCGTACTCCGCATCTGCTGATGTCGGGGTATATTTTTTATAACTATTACATGAAGTACTTATTTACATCCGAATCGGTGTCCGAAGGGCACCCGGACAAAGTCTCAGATCAGATCTCAGACGCTGTCCTTGATGAATTCCTCCGTCAGGATCCTGACGCGAAGGTCGCCTGCGAGACATTCTGCACCACCGGTCTCGTGGTTGTCGGCGGAGAGGTGCACAGTGACGCTTACGTTGACATACAGAAGACCGCACGCGATGTCATACGCAAGATAGGCTATACCAAATCCGAATACAAGTTCGACGCTGACAGCTGCGGCATACTCAGCGCCATCCACGAACAGAGCTCGGACATCAACCAGGGCGTGACCAGCGCTCAGGGAGCCCGCGACAACGACGACCTGCAGGGCGCCGGCGACCAGGGCATGATGTTCGGCTACGCCTGCTGCGACACAGAGGAATATATGCCTCTGCCGCTGTTCCTGGCCCACAAGGCCCTCGTCATTCTCTCACGCATCCGCCACGAAGGCAAGCTGATGACCTACCTGCGTCCGGACGCGAAGAGCCAGTTCACCATCGAGTACGACGACTGCGACAGGCGTCCTCTGCGGGTTCACACCATAGTCATCTCCACCCAGCACGACGAGTTCGACGAGGAGAAGGCAATGCAGGAGAAAATCAAGGCGGACGTGCTCGAGTACCTCATTCCGGAACTCATCAGGGAGCTGCCGGAGCAGACCGCAGCCCTCTTCAAGGGGCTTCAGAGCGAAGAGAACCCGGAGGGTTTCGTGCTCCACGTCAACCCTACCGGCAAGTTCGTGATAGGCGGCCCTCACGGTGACACCGGCCTCACCGGACGCAAGATAATCGTGGACACCTACGGCGGCAAAGGCGCTCACGGCGGCGGTGCCTTCAGCGGCAAGGACCCGTCCAAGGTGGACCGTTCGGCGGCGTACGCAGCCCGTCACATTGCCAAGAATATGGTTGCGGCCGGCGTGGCCCGCGAGATGCTCGTACAGCTCTCATACGCCATTGGCGTGGCCCGTCCGGTAAGCATATATGTCGATACCTGCGGCAGCGGAATCGTTCCGGACGCCGTCATTGCCGAGAAGATTGGCGAGCTCTTCGACCTGCGTCCGGCGAAGATAGTCGAGCGCTTCCAGCTGAAGAACCCTATATATCTGCCTACCGCCGCCTACGGCCACGTCGGCAGGGAACCATATACCCGGAAGATGACCCTCGTACGCGACGGCCGCGAAGTGGAAAAAGAAGTCCAGTTCTTCGGCTGGGAAAAACTGGACTGGATCGACAGAATCAAAGAAGCTTTCGGAATCTAATCCGTGTAGCAGAGCTGATAATCGTTAGCGACGACAGCCTCGACACTCATCTCATAGCAGGCGAGCCAGAGGCTGTCTCTTTTTATGGCCTCCCAGCTGCTGTCCCTGAGTACGGCCGTGTCGAAGACATAGAACGGCACCGTGTCATCCACGTGATATTCTTCCAGAGGCGAATTTTCGGCGCCACGGATTATGCTGACGTAATACCTCTGGCCAGCCCCCGTGAACATCAGGGAGTTGCGCTCATCGTCACCGAAGAGTTCAGGCAGGACTCCCGCCTCCTCACAAGGCACGTCCCCGTGCTTTGGGACGAACCATGCGACTTCCCGGGCGCTTTTGTTTACAAGGGTCATCACATAATACTCCTCGATGCGCCAATCATCCGCAGGATAAACTTTGACGCAGGAAGCGAAGAAAAGTGCGGACAGGGCCGCCAGCACAGCTTTCGTTATTCTTTTCATAAGCTATCCTCCCTCATCGCGATGCATTGCGGTTCCATCCTATGTTCCAGCCGATTCCGAAATTGACGTTCAGAAGGACCCAGGGACGGTTTGCCCTGCTGGTGACGCAGGAGTCCATATCGACTTCCCAGCTGTTCCTGAGCTGGTCCTGCGCGACCGCCTCCGGCCAGTTGTCCGGATGATATGCCGGAACGACGTCATATTCCATACGGCTGTACTTCATAGCGCAAGTGAAAGCCTTGAAGCCGCACTCGAGGGAAAGGTAGAAGTGGTGGCGGAAGGTGTAAGTGGCCTGGAGGCCGGCATAGGCGGCAAAACCCCAGTGCGTGGAGTAGTCTCCGTCGGCATAGAAATCTTCCTTCGGGGGCACGTCGCTGAAGCAATACTGTTTCAGCGGCTGGTCCGTCTCCCTGTCCAGGCGGACAAAGGGCGTGGAGCTGAGCTCACTGTAGGCGGCGCCTATGCCGAGTCGAGGACGTATGCTCCACTGGCCTGTATCGTAGCGGTAGCAGACTCCGGCAATCAGTGTGTTCACCCTGTAGCCCATGGCTTCGTCCATCCAGTTGCTTCTGTCCTGGGAATATTTGTACATATCCCCATCCGCTCTGTTTACGACCGAGAAGAAAGGTCTCGGGTCCGACAATCCGCCGTCGTAGGACCAGGATGCGAAGGCACCCCAGTGGCGGCCCGGGAAGTAAGTGTAACGCAGCTGGAACTCCCCTCCACCGCTCATGCCGTTTGCGGTGCGGACTTCTCCTATGTAGTTGAAGGGCATGCCGACTAAACCGGCCTGCATATCGATCGAACTGCCGTAGGCATATTCCTGAGGCGTCCCGAAGCGACGCGACCCGGCCTGCAGGTTCGCGGATACAAACAGCATCGCAGCTGCCGCCGCCAAAACGAATCTTGTCTTGTCCATATATTTTCTTTTAGAACGGAACATAGATGCCGGACGGGGCTTATGCGTTGCACGGGGCGATGGCTAGGGTTCGACCCAGTGTATGCGCACTCCCCTGCGCTCCATCCCCCTGAACCAGGTCATCTGGCGCTTGGCGAACTGATGTATGGCCACAGCGAGGTCCCGGCGCATTTCCCCATAGCTGAGCTCGCCGAGAAGATAGCGCGTAACGAATTTATATTCAAGACCATAGTAGATGAGATCCTCAGGCTTTACCCTCTCCATAAGTGTCCTCACCTCCTCGACCATCCCCTCTTCCAGACGGGCATCCAGACGCGCGTCGATGCGGGCATTGCGCTCCTCGCGGCTTACGAGCGTCCCAATGTAGAAGCAGCTGCGGGGCAGGAAGGCTCTGCGCGTCACCGGGTGCTCCTTTTCGTATATGGCTATCTCAAGGGCGCGTATCAGGCGCTTGCGGCTGTCGCAGTCGGTGCTGTTGTGCAGGGGCTTGAGCGCCGCCAGCCGCGCCGTCAGGGTGGCGTCGTCGTATTGTTCGAGTTCCGCCCTCAACTGCGGGTCGGCAGGCACGTCGGGCAGATTGTAGCCGCAGGTGGCCGCCTCTATGTAGAGGCCGGACCCGCCGCACATCAGGGCTATGCAGCCGCGTCGGCGTATATCCTCATATACACGGGAGAAGTCGTGCTGGTAGCGGTAGATGTCGTATTTTTCGCCGGCATCGGCTATATCTATCAGATGATAGGGAACTTCTTCATATTCAGAGAGATCCTTGCCGGTGCCTATGCTCATTCCCCTATATACCTGACGGCTGTCGGCGGAAATTATCTCCGTCCTGGCGGGACTGCCGTCCGCGGCCCTGACTCCACGTTCAGCGAGCAGGGAGTCGAAGCGACGGGCCAGAGACACGGCGTAGCGCGTCTTGCCGGAGGCGGTTGGGCCGAGCACGCAGACCAGGTCGCAGCTGCCGTCGAGCAGCGAGTCGAGTATGGCGGCCGCGTCCAGCTTTTCCGGCTCGGGCAGCGGGGCGGGAGAAGGCGGAATGATTATCTCTCTTTTCATAGGGGCAAAAATAGTCAATTTATTACTATCTTTGCCACCCCCGTCGGAGGAAGCAGAGAATGAAAGCCAAGAGCAACATAGAGATAAAGAACCGCAGGGCCTCGTTCGATTACGAGTTCCTGGAGACTTTCCAGGCAGGCATAGTCCTGAGCGGCAGCGAGATCAAGTCCATCAGGGCCGGAAAGGCCTCGCTGGTGGACGGCTTCTGCTATTTCTCGAACGGGGAACTCTATGTCAAGAACATGCACGTGGCGGAGTACCACTGGGCCAGCGCCTGGGGAGGGCACGATCCGAAACGGGACCGCAAGCTGCTGCTCACCCGCAAGGAGCTGAGACGTCTGCAGCGGGCAGTCAAGGAAAAGGGCCTCACCATAGTGGCGGTGAAGCTCTATATCAATGAAAAGGGTTACGCCAAGCTGCTCATTGCCCTGGCCAGGGGCAAGAAAGAATTCGACAAACGCCAGTCTATCAAGGAAAAAGACCTCAGAAGGGAAATGGACCGTCAGTGAATCTGCACCGCAAAGGCGTGATGGTCCTCGTCTTTCCACCTGTCCTCATCCCATTCCGGGCTCAGATAAGCCCCTTCGTGGTCGAGCACGAAGGCCAGGTAGGTGATGGGATAGCCCTGGGCGAGGAAGTGCTTCTCGTAGAAGGTCTGCACCTCGTAGAGCGAACTGAGCTCCCGGGCGGAGAGGCCGTCCCCGAGGGCTTCGGGAGCGGTTGCATAGAGGTCCGTCGTACGGGCCAGCACCTTCAGATTGTTGCAGCGGGCAATGGCATAGGAGTACTCGTGAAGATAGCGGCTGTCCGTCTTGAGATTGATTATGCCGCCCTCTGCGACGAAGCGGCGGTAACGATCGAGGAAGAGCGGGGAGGTGAGGCGCTTTTTCTCCCTGCCTATCTGCGGGTCGGAGAAGGTCAGCCAGATCTGGGAGACCTCTCCCGGCGCGAAGAGCGAGGTGATGAATTCTATGCGGGTGCGCAGGAAACCCACGTTGGACATGGCGGCCTCCGTGGCTTTGCGGGCCCCGGTCCACAGTCTTGCGCCCTTGATGTCAACGCCTATGTAATTTATTGACGGATTGCGCATTGCGAGATCCACCGTGTACTCTCCCTTGCCACAGCCGAGCTCCAGCACTATGGGATTGTCATTGTGGAAAAAGTCGCTGGCCCAGCGTCCCTTGAGAGGATGATCGACGCCCAGCACCTCAGAGGTTGCCGGCTGCACCAGACAGGCGAAGGTCTCGTTTTCCGCAAATTTCCTCAGCTTCCCGTGTCCCATCAGTCTTTCTTTTCTTCTTTGTTCCTGCCGCCCTGCCTGCGGTCCTGACGCTCGTCCTGGCGGTTGCCCTGACGTTCGTCCTGGCGGTTGCCCTGACGGTTGCGGCCGCGCTTGTTGCGCTTGTTGCGCTTGCGGGTCTCGTCGAAGCGGGTTATGCTGTCGTCTCCGACGGCTGATACGAATTCCGGGGCAGACGGTTCCGGCTCGCTCTGCAGCGATTCCGGCTTTATGCCGTTGCGGTTCATCTTGATTATCTCCCTGACCTCAGAGGCATCCAGCGGATAGAGGTTGGCAAGCGAGCCCTTCTCGTAGGAGAAGTACATTATTTCGCGGAGTATGTCCGTCTTCATCAGGTAGGCCGGTCCGTCCTCGAATTCCAGCGGCTGACTGAGCTTAGGGATGCGGCTCTGGGCGTCTATGTAGGAAGCCGTCTCGTAATTGAGGCAGCACTTGAGCTTGCCGCACTGTCCGGCCAGTTTCTGCGGATTCAGGGAGAGGTCCTGCACCCTTGCGGCGGAAGTGGTGATGGACTGGAAGATGGAGATATAGTTCGAGCAGCAGAGTTCGCGGCCGCACACTCCGAGTCCGCCTATCAGGCCGGCCTCCTGACGGGCGCCTATCTGCTTCATTTCTATGCGTATATGGAATTCTTCCGCAAAGACCTTGATGAGCTGGCGGAAGTCCACGCGGCCATCGGCGATGTAGTAGAATATGGCCTTGGTCCCGTCGCCCTGGAACTCGACGTCACCTATCTTCATTTCCAGGCCCAGTTCGGCGGCTATCTGGCGGGAGCGTATCATAACCTCGTGTTCCCGGGCTATGGCTTCCTGCCATTTCTCTATGTCGAAGAGCTTGGCCTTGCGGTAGATGCGGCGTATGTCCGGACTGTCGGGCTGCACCCTCTTGCATTTCATCTGGTGGCCCACAGCCGGTCCTTCGAGGGTGACTATGCCCAGGTCGTGACCGGTGGTCGCCTCCACTATCACCATATCACCGGTCTTTATGGTCTGGCCGGAGTTGTTCCTGTATATCCCTTTGCGGGTGTTCTTGAAGCGCACCTCGAAGAAGTCCTTGTACTGCTCCTGGGACACGCCCTTGAGCCAGTCATAGACCTCGAGCTTGCAGCAGCCCTGACGGTAGGTGCAGACGGTTTCGCCCTGCTCGTTGTGCTCGACTATGTTTCCCCTCGAGCAGTCGTACTGCCTGGTTTCGTTATTTTGTTCCATCTGTTGTCTATATGCTTAAAAAGAGTCTGTCCACAAGGTCACAGAACAGAATCTTCTGATTTACGTTTCTTTCCAGCATCGCCACCGTCCTGTCCAGGAGTTCCTGGGAGCGGCGGCAGAAGCCGCGCGGGCAGCGGGATGCCAGACTGAGGTAATATTCCCTGTCCTCATCGCTGCAGTAGGCCAGTTGCGGGAGAGTCTGCTGCAGCACGAAGACATTCCTCAGACACTCCGACATATATGCCATAAAGGCTTTCTGCTTCTCTTTCGAGCCCAGTTCGGCAAGGGCCTCGACGAAGTCGAGACAGTCGGCGAGGTCTTTCGAGAGCAGCGCCTCCATAAGCCGGGAGAAGAGTTCCCTGAAGAGCGACCTGTCCTCGCTGTCGCCCAGCTCGCGCAAGGCGCGACCCGGACTGCCGCCGCAGATGGCTGCCTGGACGGCCGCCGCGGCGCCAGTCTTGCCGCAAGCGGCAAGCGCCCGCTCCACCTCAGTCCTGTCCATAGGGCTCACCCTCATCGCCTGACAGCGAGAGGCAATGGTCGGGAGCACCTTGTCCGGTTTGTGGGTGATGAATATCAGTATGGTCTTCTCGGGCGGTTCCTCAATGGTCTTGAGCAGCTTGTTGGCCGCCTGGATGTTGATTTTTTCCGGCTGGAGGAAAATCACCGACGACCATCCCCCCTCAAAGGAGCCCATAGACAGTTTCGACACCAGGCGACGGGCCTCCTCGACGTTTATGTCGCAGGCCTTGGCCTCCACGCCTATGGCCGCGCTCAGGTCATCCTCAAGGAAATACGGATTGGCAAGCGCCAGTTCGCGGAACGGGGCCTCATAGACCTCCGAGACCACATTCTTTGCCTCAAGGCTGCCGGAGAGCCGTCCCGTGTTGGTGGGGAAGACAAAGTGCAGGTCGGGATGGATGAGCTTGGACATACGGTTGCAGCTCGGGCAGCTCCCGCAGGAGTCCCCGTCGTGACGGTTCGGGCAGGCCAGATACTGCAGGAAAGCCAGCGCAAGCGGGAAAGCCCCGCAGCCTTCGTTCTCATAGAGCATCATCGCGTGAGGCACCCTTCCGCTGTCCGCCATAGACAGCATCGCGCGCTTCACCCCCTCGTGTCCCGGTATGTCCGCAAATCTCATATATCAGTTCTTTCTTGCTCCTACAAAGTCCAACAGTTCCTCCAGCGTGTCCCTGGCCGGGCTGCAAGGCAGTTCGAGCAGCGAGCGGCGGGCGCTTTCAAGGAAGTCACCCATCCTCTTCTTGGCATATTCCAGCCCTCCGTTGACCCTCACGAACTCGCAGATCTCCTCTCTGCCCGCGTCATCAAGCTCCGTGGACCTCAGCCGGGTCCTGATTGCCGCCTCCTTTTCGCTGTCCACAGCCGCAAAGGCCCCCAGCAGAGGCAGGGTTATCTTGCGCTCGAGTATGTCCGCCCCGACCGGCTTGCCCACATTCATGCCCAGCGAATAGTCGAATATGTCGTCGCGAATCTGGAAGGCTATGCCCAGGTCGGTCGCGAAACGCCGTACCGAGGACTGCATTTCTTCCGTGGCGTTCACAGATATGGCTGCCGACAGCGACGCCGCCTCGAAAAGGGAGGCCGTCTTGCAATAGATGACCTTCAGATAGTCCTCCTCTGAGGTGTCGCAGGTCTCGGCCTTCTGGAGCTGGAGCATTTCGCCCTCAGTCAGGTCGCTCAGGGTCTTGGCGAAGACCCGTATCACATTCTCACCGTGAGACTTTGCGTCGAGTATGCATCTGACGGCCCTGACCAGCCAGTAGTCACCCACCAGCACGGAAACCGAAGGTCCCATCAAGGCATTCAGCGTGGGCTTTCCCCTGCGGCAGTCGCTCTTGTCGGCGACGTCGTCGTGAAGAAGGGTCGCGTTGTGCAGGAGCTCGGACGCGGCGGCATAGTGGCAGGAGTCGTCATTGGGCTGCCCGCAAGCCGAGGCGACGAGCAGGGCCAGGACCGGACGCAGCTGCTTGCCTGAATTCTCCAGCAGTCTGGCATTCAGGGCGGCGAGGTAGTCGATGTCCGTCTCCAGCGCAAGCGAAATCAGCTCCGACGTCCTCTCCCACAGTCCCGCAAGTTCACGCTTTATCTCCTTGATATCCATTTATTTATATATATATTTCGTCTATATCTTCTCCTTTCGTCCCAGCAGCCCGGCAAGAGTCTCCGCGTCCGGTACGAACTGCACCAGCGCACGCGACTCCGCGTCCAGCATCCCCGTCGAGACGTAATAGTCCAGCAACTGACGGAAAGGCTCGTAGAAGCCCTTGATGTTCAGCACGTAGAGCTCGCCCATATAGCGTTCGAGCTTGCGCAGGGTCATAGTCTCAATGAATTCGTCCAGAGTGCCTATGCCGCCCGGCAGGGCCACCACCGCATCCGCGCCCTCACGCATAAGAGTCTTGCGCTCGGCCATGGTGTCCGTCCATATCACTTCGCTCAGGCCCCTGGCGAGCACGGGCTCCATGAAGCGTGGGATTATGCCGACGTGGCTGCCGCCGCAAGACGCCAGCTCCTCGGCCAGGACTCCCATCGTCCCCTTGACCGTACCCCCGCTGACCACCACGTGACCGTCACGGGCCATCAGGCGGGCGAACTCCCGGGCGACCCGGTTGAAGTCCGGGTCTATCATATTGCTCGCAGAGCAGAATACAGCTATCCTCATTTCAGAAAAGTATTGCCAGTGAGAGAGTAGTATATCGGAACTTTCCCTCTTCCCCCTTGAGATAAGGTCCAAGGTCCCAGTTGTAGCGTGCGGAAATCTGAAGCTTCCATATCTCCAGACCGCCTCCCACGCCCACTCCGTATTCCAGACGCCGGAGCATATCCCTGTCTATGCGGCTGTTCACGGCAACGCCCACCATAGGGGCGACTTCGACATAGGGACGGAAGAGAATGAGGTCCGGTCCCCACTGGATCCCCAGCGGAAGCTCGAGATAACCGGTCTGCAGATTCTCCGACCTGGCGTCCTTGCAGTGATAGAGCAGGGAGGGCTGTATGCCCAGTCCCCAGTAAGTGCGGTACTGCATGGTGAGGCCGGCATGGTAGCGGGTGACGGATTTCGCATCGACGGCATCGCTTCCGCAGAAGCTTGCGCCACCGATGACGCCGAAGCGCAGTTGCGCCATTGCCGGCAGGGCCAGAAGCACGCAGATGAGAACGGAGAGAAGCCGTTTCATCAGAGCAGGGCCTTGATCTTCTCGTCAAGGACTTCCTCCGGGACCAATCCCACGGAGAGATCGACCGGCTTGCCGTCCTTGAAGAAGTAAACCGCAGGGATGCTGCTCACCCTCATTGCGGATGCTGCACCCATATTGTCGTCCACATTGCATTTGCCGACCACGAGCCTGCCCTCATAGCGCTCAGCGAGCTTCTCTATGGTAGGACCGAGCATTCGGCAGGGCTGGCACCAAGGTGCCCAGAAATCTATAAGCATAGGCTGCCCCGAGGAAACGAGTTCCGCGAAGTTGCCGTCAGTAACTGTCTTTATCATATATATATATATGTATTAGAAAAGTATGGCCAGGTTGACTTGGAAGCCACTGAAGTTCTTGTTGTTGAAGATGTCCGGGAAACTCTCCACCGCAGTGGCGCTCTTTACGGTGCCGAAGTTCCAGGTATACTCGGCGGAAATCTGGAAGGCGAAAATCTTTATGCCGAGGCCGACTGCGGCTCCGTACTCGAAGCGGTTGATGTTGTCCCAGGAGAAGTTCTCCCTTTCCCCTTCGCTGCCGGTCTCATTGCCTTTTATGTCCTTGGAAATGGCATAGCCGAGATATGGGCCGCCCTGGATGAACACGCGCATGTTGCCGTCCAGGAAACGCGGACCCCACTGGAGGTTGATCGGAACCTCGAGGTAGCCCAGGCCCTGCGACCTGCCGTACTCGGCGTCCTGCGCGCCCTTGATGTGGAAGAGAATGTCCGGCTCTATGCTGAACCAGGCAGGAAGGTCGAACTGGAGGGCGATTCCGGCCTGATAACCCAGATTGCTCTTGTAGTCATTATAGTTCAGAGTCGAGAAGTTGGCACCTGCCTTGACTCCGAAGTGCATTCGTTTTTCCTGGGCCTGCGCCCCTGCGGCGGACAGCAAAAGAAGCATTGCGGCCACCGCCGTTGTAAGTATCTTTTTCATAATTCGGTACGGGCTGTTCATAAAAAAGCCAATCGCAAATATAGCAATAATTTGCGATTGGCACTCAGAATTGTTGGAACGGCGCCTATGAGCGACCGTCTATGGTCCAGACAAAAGCCCTCATTCCCAGGTCCGGGGACTCCTCATCCTTATGTCTCACTCCCTCGAGTATGGACTCCACCTTGTCGTCTTCGACAAAGGCGAGGATGGCGTTGTTGAGGGTCGGCCAGGCGTGCGTGCCTTCGTGCGGCTCGCCGTCCACCCCGCCGCGGCCGGCCACCTCGTTCCAGAGGGTGTAGCCGCGGCACTCATTGGCCTCGAGAAGCTCTATCACTTCCCGGTAATAGGCCTGGTTGTATGATACGAATACTGCTTTCATCATTCATTTATTTTGCGGCGCCATGTTTTACGACACCCTGTTTCTGATCGAGGTAGAGTTTCCTGGCTGCTCTGCGGGCGTCCCTCTTCTCCTTCTTCTTCTGCTGACGCTGCTTCACGAGGCAGTAGAGGGTAGGAATCACCACGAGGGTGACGAGAGTGGAGATGGACAGACCCCAGGCGACTATGGTACCCAGGCCCACCCACATCTCGGAGCCTTCGCCGCGGCCCAGGGCCATAGGCAGCATACCGAGCACGGTGGTCAGCGTGGTCATAAGGATAGGACGCAGACGGCTGCGGGCGGCTGTTACTGTCGCATCTGCAGGCGACATTCCCCTCTCCATCATAAGGTTGGTGTAGTCGATGAGCACGATACCGTTCTTCACAACTATACCCATAAGTATTATGACGCCTATCATTCCCATCACACCGAGAGGGGTGCCTGTGATCACACAGCCGAGTATCACACCCGTGAGGGCGAAAGGAATGGATCCCATGATTACAAGCGGTCCGGAGAAGGACTCGAACTGGGAGGCCATAACCATATACACGAGTATAACGATGAGCACGAGCAGGGTAATGAGGTCTGAGAAGATATCTTTCTGGTCCTCGTAGTCTCCGGCTATGGCAACGTCTATCTCAGACGGAATCTCGGTAGAATCGATTACCTTCTGGGCCACTTCGACGCCGTCGGAAAGGGCATATCCGTTGGCCATCACACAGGTTACCTTCACCATCCTCTGACGGTTCTTCCTGGAAATCTGCGGAGGAGTGGAGGACTCGACGACGGTGCCGAGGTCCTTGACCCTGACGGCCTGGCCCATATTGTTGTATATGACTATGTTCTCTATGTCCTCGATGCTGGTACGGAATTCAGGAGCGTACCTGACGCGTATGTCGTACTCGTCGCCGTCCTCGCGGAAGTAGGACATTGTCGAACCGTTGATGCAGGCGCTCACGTAGGCGGCGGCGGACGAGCTGGTCACACCGTGCCGGGCAAGCTTGGTCCTGTCAAAGTCCACCTGATATTCAGGAGTATATTCGTCGCGGCTGACGTAGGCCTCGGAGAAGCAAGGTTTGGTACGCAGCTCTGCGGCCAGCTCGTTCATGACGCGGTCGGTGGTCAGGAGGTCATATCCGTAAATCTCGAGGTCCACACTGCTCTGGCCGCCCATTCCGCCGGAACCTTCGGTCACCTGGAACTTCTTGATTTGAGGCATATTGGCGAGGTCGCGCCTGATTATGTCGGCGATTTCGCCGCAGGAGCGCTCACGGTCCTCCATACTTCCGATATTGACATTGAAGCTTATGACGTGGGTACCGTTGTTCTGCATTGATGCGAAAGAGTTGTCCGAATCGGCCTGACCGAAGCTGTATGACATAATCTCCACCTCCGGAACCTTCTCCAATATGTTGTTGTAAACCTGGGCTGCGAATTCACGGGTAATGGACTGTTCGGTGCCTACCGGGAGCTGTATGGATATCGAGATACGGCCCTGGTCCTGCTTAGGCATATACTCGGTCTTGACGTGAGGGCCAAGGAATATCAGCGATGCTGCGAATATGGCGATGGCAATCAGAATCACCGATGCCTTGTGCCTTACCGACCAGTTGATGAGACGGGAGTAGGCGGACGAAATCCAGTCGAGGAAGCGGTTCACACCTCCGAACACGAACTTATAGACCTTGCCGTGGTGCGTATCCCTTCGGAGCATCTTCGAGCAGAGCATAGGCACGAGGGTGAGTGCGCCGACGGTGGACACTATCATTATGATGCTGACTATCCAGCCCAGCTGGCGGAAGAGCACTCCGGCCATACCCTGAATCATCGTCAGAGGCAGGAACACACAAAGCATGGTGAGGGTTGAAGCCACTACGGAGATACCCACCTCGGAGGTGGCGTGCACGGCGGCCTCCTTTGGTTTCTCGCCCTTTTCTATGTGGGATGTTACGTTCTCCAGCACCACTATGGCGTCATCGACCACCATACCTATGGCAATGGAAAGCGCGGACATCGATATGATGTTCAAGGTGTTGCCTGTAGCAAACAGATAGATGATGGAAGCGAGCAGGGCTATTGGGATGGAGAGTATGATGATGAAGGTTGCTCTCCAGCGCCCCAGGAAGGCGAACACCACGAGCATAACGACCAGGAAGGTGATTATGATGGTCTCCTTCAGGGAGTCGAGGGTGTTCAGGATGTTGCGGGAGTTGTCCAGCACGGTTGTGATCTTCACGTCGGAAGGCAGAGTCTTCTCTATCTTCTTCATCTCCTTCTTGATCTTCTTGATCACATCCACGGTGTTGGCTCCGGACTGCTTCTGGATTACGATGCCGGCTCCCTGCACACCATTGCAGTACTGCTCCTGGTAGCGCTCCTCCACACTGTCGTTGAGGGTGGCGACATCCTTCAGATAGATCGCACGGCCATTGGAATAGCCGACCACGACGTCCAGAATCTCCTCCGGAGTCTTGAACTCCTTTTCGATGCGGATGGTGTAAGTGTTGGATCCTATGTCGATATTGCCGCTCGGCACATTCCTGTTCTCTGAAGCCAGTGTCTGGGATATGCCGGCAACGGTCAGATGGTAAGCCTCCAGACGCGCAGGATCGCAATAGACCTGGATTTCACGCTTCGGAGCACCGGAAATCGACACGGCGCCGACTCCGGACACTCGTGCCAGAGGGGTGGCCACCTGGTCGTCCAGGATTTTCTCCAGGGCGTTCATTGACTGTTCGGCGGTGGCGGACATCACCATAATAGGCATATCGTCCGCACTGAACTTGAATATTATAGGTGTCGAAACACCGTCCGGAAGTGAAGAATTCACCATGTCCAACTTGTCCCGGACGTCATTCGTCGCCGCCTCCATATCTATGCCCTGCTCGAATTCAAGGCCTATTATGCTTATGTTCTCCTTGGAGTTGGACGATATGTTCTTGAGGTCGCTGACACTGTTGAGACTGTTCTCCAGCACTTTGGTCAGGTTGGTCTCGATATCCTCGGCACTCGCTCCCGGATAGGACGACATCACCATTATATAGCTGGAGTCGAACTTCGGGAAGTTGTCGAGGGATATGTTTGCCAGCGAGAATATGCCCAGGATGGCGAAGGCCGCAAATACCAGGGCCGTCGTCACGGGATTATTCACCGCTTTTCTGTAAATGCTCATTTCTGTTTCCTCCCTTATCTTTCAACGACTTCCACCTTGACGCCGTCCTTTATGCGGAGCTGGCCGTCAACGACCACTTTCTGACCTTCCTCTATGCCTTCGAGCACCTCGTATTCGGTGCCCATCCTGACGCCGAGGACGACCTTCCTGTAGCTGACGGTATTGTCGTCATTGAGTACATATATGAATTTGTCGCCGGAACCGAGCTGGCGGACCACGGCCTGGTCAGGCACGACGACGCTGTTGTTGCTGCCGAAATCGACGGTAACCTTGGCGAACATTCCGGGACGCAGCCTGCGGTCGCGGTTGGCGACCTTCACCTCCACCGTGAAGGTGTGGGTGGCAGCATCCATCGTAGGGTATATCCTCTCTATCACTCCGGAGAAGCTCTCTCCCGGCAGGGCATCGACGACGAGACTTACGGCATCCCCCTTGTGCACCTTGGTGTAAACGGACTCGGAAATGCCTACGAGAAGCTTCACGGGAGTAATCTGCTGCACGGTGTAAAGCGGCTGCTGCATCGAGTACATATCGCCCTTGTCATAGTTCCTTGCCGTAACCACGCCCGAAATCGGAGCGCGGAGAATGGTGTTCTCCACGAGGTTCTCGTAGGAGGTCTTGCGCACGTTGTAGGACAGCTGCATTGCGTCCAGGTCCGATTTTGAAACTGCGCCCACCTCGTAGAGACCCTTTATGCGGACGAGCTCGGTGGAGTCGTTCATCATCTGCATCTTCACCTGTTCGAGGTTTACTACGTCCATCTCCGCCAGTATCTGGCCGGCGGAAACGAAGTCGCCGATCTCGACATTCACCTTCTTGATTCTGGAGGCGGACTGGGGGGCTATGTTATTGACCACATTGGCCTGTACCGTAGATGTGTAGGTTCCGGTCTGAGGCACCATACGCCTCACCGATCCGACTACGGAAACCTTAGGAAGTGCCTCTTCCTGCGTTTCGGCGACGTTTGCGGCACCCTTGCCGTTGCCGTTTCCGCAGGCAGTAGCCGCAAATACGATCATAGCGGCTCCGATTGTTCTCAAACTTGTTTTCATCTGATATCTCTGTTTTCTATTATTTCTTCTTTGCAATTTCTACTCTTCGATGAAGTCCGCGCCTATGAGCTGCTCGAGCTGGGACTTGGCCGACAGGAAGTTATATACGGCCTGGCTCTTCGCGAGCTGGGACTGCACGACGGCCAGCTGGGCGTCGTTGAGGTCGGTAAGGGTCGAACGACCGAGCTCGTACGAACGGCTGACTATGTCATAGCTCTGGCGGGCGGTGCTGACCGCATCCTCTGCCGCATAGTAGCTCTTCATACAGGTTTCCATAGTGATGAGCTGGTTCTTGGCGGCTATCCTCAACTGTCTCTCGGTGTCGGTCTTCTGGAGCTGGAGCTCGCTGTGCTGCACCTTTGCCTGACGAATGTTGTTGTGACGCTTCAGGCCGGAGAACACAGGGATATTGAGACTCAGTCCCACGTATGAGTAAGGCGTCCACTGATATTCCTTGAAGTTGAAGTCGTTGGTCATGGCGTTGTAGCTGAAGTTGAAGCCCAGCGACAGGGTAGGCACGCAGGCCATCTTCTGCAGCTTCACGTTCTGGGCGAGCTGCTCGACCTGAATGTCGAGCTGACGCAGCGTGGTGTTAGCCGAAAGGTCGAGACTGTCGCTGCTGTGTATGTCATGGAACATGGACTGCGACCAGTCGTCCAGACTGCCGGCCACGTCCAGGGCCATATCCAGATCGACTCCCATCACGGCCTTGAGCTGCCAGAGGGCGAGTATGATGCTGCTTTCGGCATTATAGACGTTCGGGATGGCATTGGAGACATTGGTCTTGGCCCTGAGGTATTCCATCTCCGAGGCCTTCTGGGCCTTGTATTTCTTGTCTATCTGCTCGAAGTTGGCAATCGCGTTTTCATATACCTCCTTATAGACGTTGAAGGCCTCTTTGGCCAGCAGCACGGAGAAATATGCGTTCTTTACCTGTGTCACCATATCCAGACGGGAGGAACGGGCCTTCTCGACTGCAAGTTCCACGTCGAGGGCGGTAAGCTTGATGCTGGTCCAGAGCTGGGCGTTGACTATTGGCATAGCTGCGCTAACACCCGCGCTCCAGGTGTTCCAACGGCCGACCTCGAGTCCTCCGTTGCTCTTGGACGGACTTTCGCTTCCTTCGCCCGCTGCGTCAGCGGCTCCTTCCCCGGCACCCTCTCCGGCGCCGGCACCGCCGCCAAGCGAACTCATGTCAAAGTCCATATACATCACCTGCTTCTTGATGGTACGCTGATATGCGCCGCTTATGTCAATCTGGGGAAAGAGCGCCGCGTAGGTGCCCTTCTTTGCATATTCGGACTTCTTTATTTCCATATCCGCCACCTTGACGGATACATTTTCGCTCAAGGCGATGCGGAGGGCCTGGTCAAGCGTGATGACCACGGTCGAATCCGTCTTGCCGGCCTCTTCTGCTGCGGCCGGCTCTGCGTCGCTGCGGAACTGCGCGTATGCTGTTCCGGCACTCAGCGCGATTGCCGAAACGGCGGCAATCATGTTCTTAAATCTGCTCATATATTCTCTTTTCTCTGTATATATCCTTTTTTGAAAAATAAATTATCCAAAGACGGAGGACATTTTTCCACATATATTGTGCCACCGAAGCCACAAAAATTTGTCATTTTCAACTGCACATTTGTCAAATTCAACAGAGTGTATTACTTTTGCCGTAAAGAAAGCAGCGATGAGGAACAAAATCTTTGAAGACAGCCAGATCCGGGCACAGAAAGAAATGGTGAGATTTCTCTGTTGTACCGAGCTCTCAGGCCCGGCCGTAATCCAGACGGATCCGGCATACGAGAGACTGTGGCATTATCTCCTTATAGTGGACAGAGGCGAGGTGGAGTTCCGCTTCGCTTCGCAGACGCGCAAGGCCGGCCCCAGGAGCCTGGTTTCCATTCCCATAAACGAGGAACTGCTGGGCCTGCACTACGGTGACAACTTCCACGGCTGGTGTCTCGGGGTGGATTTCAACACCCTGATAGAATTTTTCAGGCGGGAGGAGTTCTTTCCGGGACCCTTCAGAAAGCATTTCCGTGAGTTTCTGCTTTTCGAGAATGTGGACAATTGCAGGACCCTGACCAAGGACTGCCGCGAGCTGCTGAGCAGGATGTGTCCTGACGGGCACAACTATCCATACAACCTGAACTATGCCCTCTTCTCTGTCATTATGGCAGACACTGCCGATTATATGGAGAGAAATCTGCCATTCGAGGAGGCCCCGAAGAAGACCGTGCGCGGCGAAGAGATCCTGTATTCGTTCATGCGCCTTTGCGGACAGCACATCGAGGAGCACAGTTCCATAAACTGGTATGCCGACAAGCTCTGCATCTCCCCTTCCTACCTCTCTGCCACGATCAGGGCGCAGACGGGCATAGCTGCCGGACGCGTGCTTTCCACCATCCGTTACGAAAGGGCGATCAAATATGTCAACAGAAGTTCAATGAGCCTTCAGGAGATTGCCGACAAGATGCACTTCCCCGACCTCCCCACCTTCAGCCGTTTCTTCAAGCGGCACAACGGCCGCTCACCCCAAGCCCACCGCAAAATGGTCAGGAAATAGATTTGTGCCTCGGACGGGAGTTAAGTATCAATCTTTCCCGCCAGTTCAACAAGAGTAGCCACGCCATCTCTTATCAGTTTCTCACCTCCCAACTTGATCTCCACTAATCCATAGGATCCATTCATTAGCGTCCGGTAAAAATTCATAAACATTCTTTGAAAATGTTGACAGTTAGATAGTTACAGAGGCTTTGAGACCGCGCCGATTTGAAATTGGGGAGCCGATGGGGCGCCCCGAAACTTTATATTAATCGTCCGGAACTATATACCGGGCACACATGGGGCAGAGTATCAAACAAAGACCTATCGAAGGCGTGAACGGGGCTCCTGCAAATCACCGCGCAACTAGAAAAATTGTAAATTGTTGATTATCAAGGAGATGTAAAAATGCGACTTGCTCGGTGAGACCAAATTGGTGCCACCGCGCAAGGGTAAAAATGCTAATTATTTGAGTATCAAGCATGTATATTTGCGTGTTGCGCGCGGTGATTTTCTTGAGAGAATGGGGCAGCAATTCCTTAAATGGACTACCGCATCACATTCCAGCCCCTCCTTGTCTCGGAAATGATAGACATCTCCACCCAAGGCAGCCACGGCGATGGAGGAATCCGTGTAATATCGGGTATCCGATGTTCGGATTGGGAAATGAAACAAACAAGACAATTTGGTTATTTGGCGAGATTTAGGGCACTATTTAGATGATGAGCCATATAAGAATATTTCTTATCTTTGTTGCAAATACTGATAGAAATGAAAACAACCACTGTCGCATTAGGGTCTCATTTTGACGAATTTATCCAGGCCAGCGTTCTTGGCGGCCGTTACACGAACGCCAGCGAGGTGATTCGTGCCGGGCTAAGGAGGCTGGAAGAAGATGAGCAGAAGATAGCGGCTCTCCGTGCTG
>SFMG01000015.1 GCA_004554455.1 Bacteroidales bacterium
AACTGGATGATGATATACTTCTCCTTGCCAAAGAAGACGCAATGGGAAAGGCCTTGCAGGATTTAAGTTTGAAAAAGCGAGAGAGAGCATCCAAAAAGGTGTAAGCTATGAAAAGCTGATATCCAAGGGATGGACTTTGGCTCCGGCTTATGATATGAATCCAACACTGAATGAGTATCAGAGTCTGTTAATCAACAGATATACAAGTAAATCGGATTTGAATGAATTGCTTGATTCTTGTGAGGAATATATGCTACCGAAGCATATTGCTCAGCAAATCATAAGTGAAGTACTGAATACGGTTAAGCAATGGCAGTCACTGGCAAACCGATTAGGGATAATAAAAACGGAACAAAACATGTTCTATACAATTTTTGAACGACACCTTGGGAAACGTGGCCTAATCTGTGACAATACTTTTTGAAACAGTATCCTTGCACCACCTGAAGAACTATAATCGCAGCACGCAAAACAGCAATCCTACTTTGCGGCGACGAAAATTGGAATCGGATGCAGCATCGTAGCGGCAACGACCTTCCTCAGGCGGAACAGTTCTACTTTGCGACGACGAAAATTGGAATCGGACGCGTCATCGTAGCGGCAACGATCTTCCGCAGGCGGGCCGTTCTACTTTGCGACGACGAAAATTGGAATCGGACGCGTCATCGTAGCGGCAACGATCTTCTGCAGGCGGAACTGTTCTACTTTGCGGCAAAGAAAATAAGAATCGGACGCAGCAACGTGGCGGCAACGACCTTACGCAGGCGGAACTGTTCTACTTTGCGGCGACGAAAATTGGAATCGGACGCGTCATCGTAGCGGCAACGACCTTCCGCAGGCGGGCCATTCTACTCGCCGGCACGATGGCACTGCAGTGATTCCCGATTTCAGGCCCAGAATTGGCAATCGCTGCAGCCGCGGGGCCATTCTTGGGAGAAATCGTGCAGCGATTCTTGATTTCAAGCCCAAACTTGCGAATCGATGCAGCAAAGAGGCCAAAACAGGGCAAACCGTGCATCGATTCTCGATTTCAAGCCCAAACTTGCGAATCGATGCAGCCAAAAGGTCAAAACGGAGGCAATCCCTGCAGCCCAAGGGCTGAAGCATTGTGCCGCGGCCGGGGAATGCCGGATGGGCAGGGACTTCGGACGGCGTAGCCGCCCGTGGCTTCGTGAACGGTGAGGGGCCCGCCGCGCAGCGGTGGGAGGGAAAGCACCGCAGGTGCGCACCGGTCCGAAGTCCCTGCCCGCAGGCAGACTCGGCCGCGGAGACAGCTCAACAGATTAACGAAAAATTCTATATTTGATAGATTTTTTCGCTTTGTATGGATTCAATATCAAGATATCTCTTCCTGCTTGCGTCTCTCCTGCTGAGTGCTGCTTGCGGAACAGCAGGCCGGCTTGCAGATGCAGGAACGGCCGCAGGCGACAGTACCGTAGTAACCGTATTCTATGACAACGACGTCCACTGCAACATAGACGGCTACGACGAAATTGCGGCCCTGCATGCCGCGACGCCCAACAGCTGCCTCGTCTCGGCAGGCGACTTCGTGCAGGGCGGCAGTCTGGGCTCGGTTTCCAAGGGGGGATATATAATAGAACTGATGAACGCAGCTGGCTACGACGTGGTGACACTGGGCAACCACGAATTCGACTACGGAATGCAGCGTTTGGGGGAACTGAGCGACAGCCTCGATGCCGTGATAAGCGTGTGCAATCTCTATGAGCGGGGCAGTGCCGCACCTATGTACGAGCCATACGTCATTAAGGAATTCGGCCCGGTGAAAGTGGCATTCGTGGGCATTACCACGCCCTACAGCTTCATGTCCTCGACTCCGAGCTACTTCCAGGACGAACGGGGCAATTATATCTATTCGCTCTGCGCAGGCAAGCTCTCCAAGGTAGCGGAAAAGGCCGCCAAAAAGGCACGCAGGGCAGGAGCGGACTATGTGATAGGTCTCACCCACCTGGGAGTGGACCCTCTGGACGAGATAAACACCGGGACCTTGGTGGCATCCACGACGGGATTCGACGTCATGCTCGACGGACATTCGCACAGCATCATTCCCGGGGAAATCCTGAAAGACCGCAAGGGCCGCGGGGTTCTGGTGACTTCCACGGGCGACTCCTTCAAGAACATAGGCAAACTGACAATCAGCCCATCCGGGGAACTGCATTCGGCACTGATACCGCTTTCCTCCTGCAGCATTTCCGACACTTCGGTGCTGCGGCTGGAAGATGACATACGCGCCCGCTATGCCCTTCAGGGCTCCAGACGCACCGGCTCCAACGAATGCACATTCATATATGCGGACGAGAGCAGCCCGCGTCTGGTGCGGCTCAGGGAAACGCCTCTCGGGGATTTCTGCGCCGACGCCATAAGACAGCGTATGGGGACGGATTTCGCCTTCATAGGCGGCGGCTCCATCAGAAAAGCCCTCCCGAAAGGGGATCTCTGCTTCAACGATCTCTTTATGATGTTCCCGTTCGGCAACACCATAGCCAAAGCCCGGATGAGCGGACAGGAGATACTGGACATGCTCGAATTCTCGGTGCATATACTCCCCAACGAGTTCGGTGGCTTCCTGCAGCTGTCAGGGCTGCGTTTCGAGGTGGATTTGTCCGTCCCGAGCCCTGTGCTGCTCAATGCCAACAAGGCTTTTGCCGGCTGGAACGGCGGAGCCCGCAGGGTGCGTAACGTGCAGGTGGTCAGGGACAATGGAAGCGTGTACCCCCTGGATCCGGAGGCCGTTTACACCGTGGCAGCTTCTGCTTACACCCTCAAGAACGGGGGCGACGGCTATTCTATGCTCGGTGGCCCGGACGTAAGCGACACCGGAGTACTGGACCTTCAGCTGCTTGAGGATTTCATAACGGAGAACCTCGGCGGGACCATCCCTCTGCGCTTCGAGTCTCCCGAAGCGCGTATCATAATCCTTAATCGCTAAGCCACATCCCGAAAACTGATAATCCCTAAACAATTCAATAAGATGTACTCATTTCTGATAAGCATCGTAGTGCTGGTACTCGGTTATATCTTTTATGGAAAACTGGTGGACCGGATCTTCGGCCCCGACCCTTCGAGAATCACCCCGGCTGTAAGCAAGGCCGACGGCGTCGATTACGTCCCTATGCCGACCTGGAAGGTCTTTATGGTACAGTTCCTGAACATAGCCGGAACCGGTCCTATCTTCGGAGCGATCATGGGAGCAGAATTCGGCCCATCCTGTTACATCTGGGTAGTTCTCGGCAGCATTTTCGCTGGCGCCGTCCACGACTACCTCAGCGGCATGGTCAGCCTGCGCAACGACGGCTGCGCCCTGCCGGAGATCATAGGCCGTTATCTTGGAAAGGGAACCAGGGCCGTCGTGCTGGTCTTCGTGGTCTTCCTTATGATGATGGTAGGCACCGTCTTCGTATATAGTCCGGCTCAGATACTCGGCGGCATGACCGGAGGCGGTTCCGTCGTTATAATGATATGGGCCATAGGCATTTTCCTCTATTATGTTTTGGCTACCCTCGTGCCTATAGACAAGATAGTCGGACGCATATATCCTATCTTCGCCTTCGCCCTGCTCTTCATGGCCGTGGCTCTTATGGTCTGCCTTTTCGTCAAGTGGCCCCAGCTGCCTGAATTCTGGGACGGCCTTTCCAACCGCCATCCGACGCAGAGTCTCTTCCCTTGCCTTTTCATTACCGTTGCCTGTGGAGCCATAAGCGGTTTCCACGCCACTCAAAGCCCTCTGATGGCCCGCTGTCTCAAGAATGAGAGACTGGGCAGACCGGTATTTTACGGAGCTATGATTACCGAGGGTCTGGTAGCCCTTATCTGGGCCGCCGTCTCTTCGTATTTCTTCTATGGCGGAGGAGCCGAAGCCCTCGGTGCCGCAGCCAATTCCAGCGCCCCTCAGATAGTGAACATCGTATCCCGCAACTGGCTGGGTCTGGTCGGCGGCATACTGGCCATCCTGGGCGTGGTTGCGGCTCCTATCACCAGCGGCGACACTGCCTTCCGCAGCGCACGTCTCATCATTGCGGACGCCTTCCGCATAGACCAGAAGCCGAAACTCAAGAGACTGCTCGTCGCCCTGCCGCTTTTCGTGGGCGCCGGCCTGCTGCTCTGGTTCAATGTCGCCAATGCGGACGGTTTCAACGTGATATGGAGATATTTCGGCCTTGCCAACCAGTCACTTGCCTGCTTCACCCTCTGGGCCCTGACCGTCTTCCTGCTCAAGGAACGCAAGGGACTGAGATATCTGGTGGCCCTGATTCCGGCCATATTCATGACCTCGGTCTGCGTGACCTACCTGCTTACCGTAAGTATGGGCTTCCTCCATCTGAAGGGATATGAGCTCATCGTCGCGGCCGCCGTGGCTCTGCTCAGCCTGATTATATTCCTTGTCTATCTCTCCGTTTACAGGAAGCGAGTCGCCAGGGGCGCCACTTTCCTCTCTCTTGTTGCCGCTGCGATGCTGATTCCGTCTGTCACGGGCCTCCAGAATTCTTCTGCGCAGGATGCCTCTACCGATAAGGACAATTGTTTGGAAATCACCACTTTCCGTTATGCGGGCCCATATATTCTGAATACGCCATATCTTATGGACAGCGTGTCCGTTGACGGCAAAGCCTTCGATCCGAAGTCCCTGTTGTCCACCCCGCTTTCCCACGAGGGCCTGCGTGACGCCGCCCTGGTGAGCAAGGCCCCTCAGAGTGGGGAGAATGCACTTCATCTGATCGGCTTCACCCTTGAGAACAGGCTTTTCGCCAAGGCCTCCCTCAAAGTGGAAGGCCTGAAGGACTGGAAGCTCTATCAGGACGGAAGGGAGATTTCCGCCAATGAACTGAAACTTGAACCCGGCACCCACGAGATGGTTATACGTTACCTGGGCAAGGGTGACTGCGCCGACTCTCTGAAGCTGAGCCTCGAATCCGGAGAGATATCCAAACTGAAGCTCAGGGAGGACGGCAAACGCATATTCTCCCTCGACCTGAACACCATAGGCGTAGGCAGCGGGGGCGCCAGCATCTCAGCCGGAGGACGTTATATCGCCCTGGGCCGCAGCACAGTCCTCCCTGACGGGAAGGGTTCTTCAAGCTGGGAAATCACAGACAGCAAAGACGGCAGATGCCTCGCCCGCCTCGAATCGGCGCCGCGCTGGATGCCGTCCGGAGACCTTTGCTGGTTCACGAGAAAGGAAGCCGACGGCCGCTGTCTCTACACTCTCGATCCAGACAGCGGGGTGGAGAGCGTACTTGCCAGGAATATACCGGAAGGCTGGTTTAGCTTTTCCCCAGACGGTAAATACTTGATATACAGCTTGGAAAAGAAAGGCCCCAAGGAGGGGGAGGTCCATCAGATACTCAGTCCCGAGGACCGTCAGCCCGGTTGGCGCGACCGTTCCTACCTGGCCCGCTATGACCTTGCCTCAGGCCTGCTTCAGCCCCTCACCTTCGGCTGGCACAATGCCTGGCTCTGCGACATCTCCTCTGACGGACGCAAGCTGCTCTTTATGAGCTCCCGCGAGCGTCTCACCCAGAGACCGACCACTCTGCACTCATTCTATGTAATGGATATGGAAACTCTCGAGACCGAGTGTGTGGTCGAGGGTGACGGCTTCCTGAACAGCGGCAGTTTCTCGCCGGATGGCGCCTCCCTGCTGTTCACAGGCACCCCGGAGGCCTTCGGGGGCATAGGGTCGCGGGTGAAGGAGGGCCAGATTCCCAACGGCTTCGACATACAGCTCTTCCGTATGGAACTCTCCGACCGCAGCGTGAAGCCTCTCACGGCGGATTTCAACCCATCGGTGTCCGATGCGCAGTGGAATGTGGCTGACGGCATGATCTACGCCCTTACCGAGGACAAGGACTGCAGAAGAATCTACCGCATCGACCCTTCCGACGGAAAGGCTGAGGCCCTTAATGTGCCTGAGGACTATGTGAAGGCGTTCGACCTCAGCGAATCCAGCCCTCTTCTGGTCTGCACTGCCCAGAGCCTCGGCAACGGGGACCGCGCCTACTGCGTCGATCTCAGGAAGGGACGCATACGCCTGCTGCGCGACTACAGCTCCGAACGACTGGAGCGCGTCGTACTCGATGAGGGTCACGCCTTCGAATTCACCAGCAGCAGGGGAGACCTGATCAACTGCTTCTACGTGCTGCCTCCGGACTTCGACCCACAGCGCAGCTATCCTATGCTCGTGCACTACTACGGCGGCTGCTCGCCTACTTCCCGCTACTGCATAGGTTCATATTCCCCTCAGTACTACGCGGCTCAGGGATATATATTCCTGGTTGTCAATCCTAGCGGTGCGGCCGGCTTCGGGCAGGAATTCGCCGCCAGGCACGTCAATACCGCCGGCGACGTGGTTTCCGACGACATAATCGAGGCGACCGAACGTTTCTGCGACGCGCATCCGTATGTCAACAGGGCGAAAATCGGCTGCTTCAGCGCATCTTACGGCGGCTTCATGACCCAGCTGCTGCTCAGCAAGACGGATATATATGCGGCCGGCATCTCCCACGCCGGCATCAGCGACCACAGCTCCTACTGGGGCGAGGGATATTGGGGATATTCCTACAGCGAGGTCAGCATGGCCGGCAGCTATCCGTGGACGCGCAAGGACCTGTTCGTGGACCGCAGTCCGCTGTACAACGCCGACAAGATACACACGCCGCTGCTCTTCCTGCACGGCAGCGCCGACACCAATGTGCCTATAGGCGAGAGCATACAGATGTTCACTGCCCTGAAAATTCTAGGAGAGGACACGGCCTTCGTGGTCGTCGATGGCGAGGACCACGGCATACGCGAGTTCGGCAAGAGGCGCCAGTGGCTGCGTACCATATCCGCCTGGTTCGCGAAATATCTGCAGGACGATTCTAGCTGGTGGGACGAGCTTTATCCGCCAAAGCAGCTCTGACAGTTTCGCAAATATATGATCCCAGGCCCCAGATTATCATATTCAGGGCCTGGGATTCGTGTGCTATGGTTGCGAAGACCATTCCGTCCGCACGGCTGAAGCCCCATATTGCCGAAAGGGCCATCGAGACGAGGAAGTGATAGGCCCCGAAACCGCCCGGAACGGGAACGAAGGAGGCGAAACTGCCAACCAGCATAAGGAAAAGGGCATCCACGAGGGTCAGTCCGGCTGTCGCGCTGACAGGAAAGGCGGCGATGCAGAAGACCATCATAAGCCAGTACATTGTCCAGATTATGGCCGTGTAGAGGAAGAAAAGCCATTTCTGCTCCATTTTCAGGCAGCTGGTCACTCCTTGAAGCAAGCCCTTTATCTTTTCAAAAATCCTCTCGAAGAGGGCGATGCGGTGGCGCAGCAGGAATATTGCCGTCAGCAATCCAAGAAGCAGAGCAGCCGCTGCAGCAACGAGCCAGATGGCGGTGGAATTGAAGCGGCCGCTGATGCCGTCCCACATCTGTTTGCGGAAGAACTCCCCGAATTCGTCCCAGCCGAATATCAGCAGGATGGCGAACAGAAAGGCAGGAGCCATGATGTCCCAGCCCCTTTCGAGCACCACGGTGCCCAGCACCTTCTCGAAGCCGGGCTCCTCCTTTCCCCTGCGTCTGCGGAGCACGACTCCGGTCTTGACGAACTCGCCCAGGTACTGCAGCACGAAATTGGACATATTGCCTATGTTGATGGCGTTGAAGACCGTCAGGCGGTCCACTCCCGGAAATATGGGCAGCATTATCCTGCGCCAGCGCAAAGCCCTGAAAAAGAAGGCGCAAAGCCCTGCCACCATCGATAGCAGCACCATCTCCCAGCGGCAGGAACGCAGACCGTTGAGGAACTCCTTCCAGTCCACTCCCCTGAAGCTGAACCATATCAGCAGGGCCGCCGCCGCGAGCGAGAGTATATATTTGACGCTTCTTTGATGCTTCATAAGGCTGCAAAGATAAAAATTTATAGTAAATTTGCCTTTCTGCACCAATATATAGACGACATGAAATCCATACTCGGCATAGGCAATGCGCTGACCGACATTCTCGCCGTCCTTCCGGACGATTCCTTCCTCAAGAAATACAATCTGCCGAAGGGCAGCATGCAGCACGTGGACATGGCCACCGGAGACAAGATATGGCAGGCCCTCAAACCGCTGGGTGTCAAGTACGTGGCCGGCGGTTCCGCGGCCAACACAATTACCTGCACCTCCATTTTCGGAATGCCGTCGAGTTTCATAGGCAAGATAGGGGAGGACGATCTGGGCCATCTCTTCAAGAGCGATCAGGAACAGTATGGGGTCAAGTCTTTGCTGCTCAAAGGCGAACACTCTTCGGGCCGCTCCATGGTATTCGTGAGCGGCGCCAATGCGGAGCGCACCTTCGCGGTCTATCTCGGTGCCGCCCTCGAGCTGGTGCCGGAGGATCTCAAGGCGGAGTACTTCGAAGGCTATGATTACTTCCACATAGAGGGATATCTCGTTCAGAACCAGGCCCTTATACGCAAGGCCGTGGAGATGGCCAGGGCAGCCGGCTGCATCATATCCATAGATATGGCTTCCTACAATGTGGTCGAGTCGAACTTCGCCTTCCTCCACGACATAGTGGACCGCTACGTGGACATAGTCTTCGCCAACGAAACCGAGTCCCGCGCCTTTACGGGTCTGAGCGACGCGCGCGAGGCCCTCGACGAGATAGCAAAGCACTGCGGCATCGCCGTGGTAAAGGTGGGAAAGGACGGCAGCTGGGTGAAGAGTGGCGACGAAGTGCATTATATACCTGCCTGCGAAGCGAAGCCTATAGACGCCACGGGTGCCGGAGACACCTATGCCGCCGGCTTCCTCTATGCCCATTCGCTGGGTATGCCTCTGCAGCAGTGCGGGGAGATCGGCTCCATCATCGCGGCCAAGGTGGTCGAGGTAGTGGGCACCAAGATAGATATTCCGCGCTGGAGGGATGCCAAGAAACAGATCCGTGAACTCATAGCCAGGTACAGCAGCTGATGGGAGCCATAGTTGACTATTTCCGCCGCAAAGCCCTTCTCAAGTGGGCCAGTCCGGTCAGGACGGAGCTGCTGCCTTTCAGCAGCATAGCTTCCGTGGCCCTGCTGATGGACGTCGAGGATCCGTCTTTCGCGGAAGCCCGTGACTCCATCCTTGCCTGGTTCAGGTCCGTGGGAATCAAGCCGGACGTTCATTATTTCGACTTCCGCAAGCTGGAGAAGAACGAGCTTCTGACCACGAGCATACAGAACACCGTTCTGAAAAAGGAGCTGAACTGGTACGGTATGCCGAATCCCGTGCGTTCCGTGGACATAAAGGCCGACCTGTTCATCTGTCTGGTGGACAACGATCTCTTCGCGACACGTTTCTTCTCGGCCAGCTGCCGTTGCCGCTTCAAGATAGGCCGGCGTTCCTGGGAGAACAGCCCCTTCGACCTGGTCGTCAGCACCGGCTCCGATGCCACGACTCTGCAGGTTTTCAACAAAATGAAGGAATATATGGCAGCCATCAGCCCTGCCGCTGATTCCGAAAAGACAGAAGACAATGCTTAGACACATCATCAATGCCCTCAAGGGCTTCCTCATCGGGGCCTCCAACGTGATCCCCGGTGTTTCGGGCGGCACTATGGCCGTGCTTACCGGCATATATGGCCGTCTCGTCGATTCCATAGCATCCCTCAGCCGCACGGCTACCTGGAAGGCCCTGTTCAAAGGCCGTTTCCGTGAGTTCTGGCAGGCCATAGACGGGGCTTTCCTCCTGGCTCTCGGAGTCGGAGTGCTCCTCAGTGTCGCATCTCTTGCGAAGCTCGTCACCTTCGTATTCGACAACTATCCGATCAGGACCTGGGCCTTTTTCTTCGGTCTCGTGGCCGCCTCGGCCGTGGTTATGTTCAGGGGCATCAAAGGGTGGAAGCTGTCCTATGTGCTCTGTGCCCTTGCCGGCGTGGCAATAGGGGTGGGCGTGAGTCTCATACCCGAGGGAGAGGCCGTCAGCAGCGGGGAAGCGATATGCTCTGCACCGTCTCTGCCGGAGTGCCTCTATCTCTTCCTCTGCGGGGCCGTGGCCATCTGCACTATGATACTTCCTGGCGTTTCCGGCAGCTTCATGCTTCTGGTGATGGGACGTTACGAATATGTGATGAATGCCATCTCAGGGCTCGTCAGCTTCCAGAACCTTGGCGTCAACCTGCTGATAATCGGCTGCTTCGGTGTCGGGGCACTGGTGGGCATCCTCGCCTTTGCCCGATTCCTCCACTGGCTCCTCGCCAGATGGGAAAAGCCGACGATGACCCTTCTTCTGGGATTCATCATCGGCTCTCTCGTAAAGCTCTGGCCCTGGAACGGCCAGATTCCGGACGCTGCTGCCGGCAATCACGTCCCGGGCGCCATTCTTTTCTGTCTCATCGGCGCCGTACTGGTGCTGATTCCGGAACTCGTTTCCCGTTATTTGTCAATGAAGAGACGGTCTGACACCGATCCGCGCGGGTGAAGGTAATCTCCGGTTGCCTTTTCACGCTCCCTTTTCACTTCCAGACCGAAGCTCATTCCGAAGTCCTCGCTGTCGGCGGTCACAGCCATCGCGTATATGCCCGGAGTGAGTACCCAGGCACTGCGCTCCTCCACATAGCTGGCCAGGTCCATCGCGTTCAGCTCTATGCTGACGCTCTGCCTTTCTCCCGGGTTCAGCACTTTGGTCTTCGCGAAGCCCTTGAGCTCTCTTGACGGGCAGGTCTGCGGATTTGCAGGATTGCCGAAGCTGTAGAGCTGGATCACGTCACGTCCGGGGTTCTCACCCACATTCCTGACGCTGACCTTCACTGTCCATCCCTCGGAATTTTTCTTCAGCCTGAGGTCTTCGATTTCGAACACGGTGTAGCTCAGACCGTAGCCGAAAGGATAGCTCGTGTTTTCGCAATGGGAGCAGAAGTGTCTGTATCCCATAAAGATATCTTCCTTATAGTCAATGTAATCCACGTCCTTCACCTCGTAGAGTTTCTCCTTGGAGAAACGCAGGAAGGAATCGTTCTTGCCCGTGTTGAGCTCCAGTGCAGGGAAGTTCTGCGCAGGCACGTCGGCATAGCTCTCAGGGAAGGTCATAGGCAGACGTCCGCTCGGATTCACCAGTCCGGTCAGGGCGTCCGCAATCGAGTTGCCGGCTTCCTGTCCCGGCTGCCATACGAGCAGTATGGCATCGACCATATCCTTCCAGGAGGCGGTCTCAACCACTCCGGCTACGTTGAGAACCACGGTGACATTCTTGTCCTGAGCGTGGAAGGCGGCGCTTACCGTCCTGATGAGCTGCAGCTCGTCTCCGCTCAGCAGGAAATCGTCCTTGAGATGGCGGTCCGTACCTTCACCGCTGTTGCGGCCTATGGTGATTATTGCCGTTTCCGCATTGACGGCGGCCTTTTCTGCAAGGGCTTCCAGACTTGCCTGAGGCATTTCCTGTGCCTTTTCTGGAATCTGGTACCATTTCTTGCCGGCATTGGCTTCGTCCACGCGGGCATATTCGGATGCCGTGTATTCGCGGTAGGCCAGATCCGTTTCGCCGTCGAGCAATATGCCGTCATTCACGAGTCCCTCGTCGAGATTGATAACGTATGCCTTGTTGACGTTGCCCGAACCGGTCCCGCCTGCGCTGAGTCTGTACGAGGCCTGTCCGAAGAGTGCGGCGCTGCTGGCCTCTGCGAGAGGCAGGGCGGCGTTCTCGTTCTTCAGCAGCACGAAGCCTTCGGCCGCCTTTTCACGCGTCAGCTGGGCGTGTGCGGCGAGGTCCGGCCTGTTGCTGTAGGCATATCCCCTGAAGCGCGG
Organism: Bacteroidales bacterium; assembly: GCA_004554455.1. GTDB lineage: Bacteria > Bacteroidota > Bacteroidia > Bacteroidales > UBA932 > Cryptobacteroides. Next base: position 11,765 of record SFMG01000015.1, read on the forward strand.
AGTCTTTACTATGAGTCTGAGTATATTGCTTACGCAGGCGTCGAGTTCGCTTTCAGGCAGGCTGCCGTTGCTGACGGCCTCGTATATGGCCTTGTATTGCCAGTCCTTTCCCGGCTGCAGCATATCGTTGCCGGCGTGAATCTGTGCCGCAGGGTCCTGTCCGCCGCCCCAGTCGGTCATAATGCAGCCTTCGTAGCCCCAGTCGCCCCTGAGCACCCCTTCCAGCAGTTCCGGGTCCTCGGAGGTATATACGCCGTTGAGGTAGTTGTAGGAGGTCATTATCGTCCATGGGGCACTCTGGCGCAGTGCGATTTCCCAGTTGCGCAGATAGAGCTCGCGCAGGGCCCTCACGCTCACCCTGGAGTCGCAGGCCAGGCGGTTGATCTCGCTGTTGTTCACCGCGAAGTGCTTGAGGGATGTACCCACTCCGTTGGACTGGACGCCGTTTATGAAGGCGGCGGCCATTGTCCCGGAGAGCAGAGGGTCCTCTGAATAGTATTCGAAGTTCCTGCCGCAGAGAGGGTTGCGATGAAGGTTGGCACCCGGGGCGAGGAGCACGTCAACTCCGTATTCGAGCACCTCTTCGCCCATTGCGCGTCCCACTGCCTCGACCATCCCGGGGTCCCAGCTGGATGCAAGCAGGGTACCGGTAGGGAAGCCTGTGCAATAGTAGCTGGCAGTGTCATTCTGCCTGGTCGGGCTTATCCTCAGGCCGGCAGGCCCGTCAGCCAGCACTATGGCAGGGATGCCGAGACGCTCTACCGGGTAGGTCGTTCCGGCGCTGCCCGGCACCAGTTTCCTCGTTGAGGCCATCAGAATCTGGTCGGTGCTGTCCAGCACATCCTTCTGCTGTCCGCCCACCACCAGATGGCATTTCTCTTCAAGGGTCATCGCCTTGACTATCTCCGGAATGTTGTCTTTGTCGAGAAGCAGCGCCTCTCCCGATGAAGGTCCGTTGCAGGAGCCGGCGAGCAGCAGCGCCGCCGCGAGCAGGGTCAGTGTCTTTTTCATTTTCAGCATTATATGGTGTAGCTGCAAATATAGTCCATTTTCAATAATTTATAGTATCTTCGCAAACTCGGAAATCGGGAATAGACAGACAATATAAATATTGAAATGAGAGACATTTTTCTTACGAATACCCTTAGCCGCAGCAAGGAACTCTTTGTTCCGGTGAATCCGGGACACATGGGCATATACGTCTGCGGACCGACCGTTTACGGCGACGCCCACCTCGGCCATGCCCGTCCCGGCGTGACCTACGACGTGCTCGTCAGGTTCTTCCGCCATCTGGGCTACAAAGTCAGATATGTGCGCAACATCACCGACGTCGGGCATCTGGAGCACGATGCCGACGAAGGCGAAGACAAGATAGCAAAGAAGGCCCGCCTGGAGCAGCTGGAGCCGATGGAGGTCGTCCAGACCTATACCCTCCGCTACCACGAGGCAATGCGTCTTCTGAACGTGGCGCCGCCTTCCATAGAGCCGCGCGCCTCAGGGCATATAGTCGAGCAGATAGAAGCCGTCAAGACCATTCTCGACGCCGGCTACGCCTACGAGTCCAACGGAAGCATATATTTCGACGTGCGCAAGTACAATGCGGACCACCGTTACGGCATCCTTTCCGGCCGCAACCTTGACGACACGCTCGAAGGCACCCGTGAACTCGACGGCCAGAGCGACAAGAGGGCTCCGTTTGACTTCGCGATATGGAAAAAGGCTGAGCCGCAGCATATTATGAAATGGCCGTCCCCTTGGGGCGAGGGCTTCCCGGGATGGCATCTGGAGTGCTCCGTGATGGGAGAGAAGTACCTGGGCCGCGAGTTCGACATACACGGCGGCGGAATGGATCTGATGTTCCCTCACCACGAGTGCGAGATCGCTCAGAACGTCGCTTCCCGCGGCACCGCCGGGGTGCATTACTGGGTGCATAACAATATGATAACCATCAACGGCCAGAAGATGGGCAAGTCCCTGGGCAATTTCATCACCCTGCCTCAGCTCTTCTCGGGCGAGCATCCGAAGCTTGAGCAGGCCTACAGCCCTATGACCGTGCGTTTCTTCATACTCCAGGCCCATTACCGCGGCACCCTGGACTTCGGCAACGAGGCCCTGCAGGCGGCTTCCAAGGCCCTCAGGAGGCTGATGGCCGCAGCCCGCGACCTCTACGCAATGGCAGGACGCAAGGCCCCGGACTATGCCTACGGCGAGTTCCCCGACTCTGTCGCTCCGGACAGCTGCAATGCCGACAGCGCAGAGATCAGGAAGATCTTCGACGGCGTGTATGAGGCTCTCTGCGACGACCTGAACACTCCTGTGGCCCTCTCGCATCTCTTCGATGCCGTGCGTCTCATCAACAGCGCCAAGGAAGGCAAGGTCAAGTTCACTGCTGCCGACCTCGACTGCCTCTGCCGCCTCTTCGACGACATAGTATTCGCCGTGCTGGGCCTCCGCGACGAAGAGAACGCAGGTGGCGGACGTGCGATGGAAACGATAGAAGGACTTATGGATATGGTGCTCGAGGCTAGGGCTGAGGCCCGTGAGCAGGCCAAGCTTACCAAGGACTGGTCCAAGTGCGACCGCATACGCGACGCCCTCAAGGCCATAGGCATACAGGTCAAGGACGGAAAGGACGGCGCAAGCTGGAGTCTGGAATAGGATATGAAACTGATAAGCTGGAATGTGAACGGCCTCAGGGCCGTGTGCGGCAAGGGCTTCTCCGACATTTTCCTCGGCTTTGACGCCGATTGCGTCTGCCTTCAGGAAACCAAGCTGCAGGAGGGACAGCTGGAACTCGAATTCCCCGGCTACCGCTCCTATTGGAACTATGCGGACAAGAAGGGATATTCGGGAACGGCCATCTACACCCGCGTGGAACCCCTTTCCGTGCGCTACGGCATAGCCGTGGAGGAACACGACCACGAGGGACGCTGCGTCACCCTGGAGTTCGGGGATTTCTACCTCGTGTGCGTTTATGTGCCCAACTCCCAGGACGGTCTTCGCCGACTGGACTACCGTATGCGCTGGGAGGATGACTTCAGGGCATATCTGAAGTCCCTTCACGAGGGCCGTTTCGGCTCCGCAAAGCCCGTTGTGGTCTGCGGGGATATGAACGTGGCTCACAATGAGATAGACCTTAAGAACCCGGCTACCAACCACTTCAACGCCGGTTTCAGCGACGAGGAGAGGGGCAAGATGGGCGAACTGCTCGCGTCCGGCTTCATCGACAGCTGGCGCCATCAGCATCCCGACGAACAGAAGTACAGCTGGTGGTCCTACCGTATGCGTGCACGCGAGAGGAACGTGGGCTGGCGCATCGATTATTTCCTGGTCAGCTCCGACCTTAAGGAGCGCATAGTCTCCACTGAAATACATAACGACATTTTTGGTTCCGACCACTGTCCGGTCGAACTCGTATTGGAATGAATATGAAAAGATTATCTATCCTTTTTGCTGCGATGGCATTCAGCCTCGCTGCCGCTGCCCAGACTTATGTCTATACCGAGGCCTCGGACCTCACCCTCGTCGGCAAGCTGATGCCGGGGGAGACGACTAATCCTTATCACAGGGTGGATACGCTGCGCTACAAGGGCTTCACCCCTACCGAGAACTTCCAGGTCAGGATGACTTCCGGTATGGCCTGCGTGTTCAGGACCGACTCCAAATCCCTGAGGATAAAGACCGAATATGGCCAGCTCAGTTTCCCGACCAATACCAACGGCTTTTCCGCCAGGGGCTATGACCTCTACATACGCAAGGACGGTGAGTGGCTCTTCGCTGCCGCCGGAGTGGCGTCGGACAAGAAGCTGGACCAGCCTTTCACGCTCATAAGCAATATGGACGGCAGTATGCACGAGTGTCTGCTCTACTTCCCTCTCTACAGCGAAGAGTATTCCATCAGGATAGGCGTGGAAGAGGGCTCCACGATAGAGGCCATAGAGAATCCTTTCCGTCATCGCGTGGCCATCTGGGGTTCCAGCTACACGCACGGCTCCAGCACATCCCGCTCCGGAATGTCCTACCCGGCCCAGTTCAGCCGCAATACGGGCATACAGCTGCTTTCCCTCGGCTGCAGCGGACGCTGCCTGCTCCAGGACTATTTCTGCGACGTGCTCTGCGACGTGAAGGCGGACGCATTCATTTTCGATTCCTTCTCGAATCCCAAGGCGGATATGATAAGGGAACGCCTCGTGCCTTTCATCGACAGGATGATAGCCGCCCATCCGGGTGTGCCTATGATTTTCCAGCAGACCATTTACCGCGAGAAGCGCAATTTCAATGTGGCTGAGGAAGAGAAGGAACAGGCCAAGATGGATATGGCCGCCTCCATATTCAAAGAAATCAAGTCCACCAAAGAGGGCCGCGAGAAGTACAAGGACGTTTACTTCATAGTCCCGGATGCCGTTTCGGGCAACCGCAATGCCACCGTGGATGGCGTACATCCCGACAATGTGGGCTACAGCTACTGGGCAAGGTCGATAGAGAAGCCGGTGCTCAGGATACTCTCGAAATACGGAATACGCTAGTCTCCGTCAGCGGAGCGACTTGTCCCTGACACCCTTCCACGCCGCACTCAGGTATATGGTGCGGGCGGCAAGGTGGGCGAAATAGGCGGCCATCAGTATGTGGATGGCCGCTTTTTCGTCTGCCAGTCTTATCCCAAGCATCCATACGGCAAAGAAGGCGGCTGCCGACACCAGCATTGCATTGCGCATCGAGGCGGAGGCAGTGGCTCCCAGGTATATGCCGTCCCAGGTAAAGGCGGCGCAGCCGATGGGCGGCATCAGCAGCAGCCAGGGCAGGTAGCGGTGGCAGGCTTCCACGACGCTTGCGTCGTCTGTCATAAGTTTCAGCAGCAGTTCGTCGAAGCATCCGTATATGCCTATGAACAGGACGGCTATGGCCATGCTCCAGGCGAAGACCAGTCTGACCGTGCGGCTCAGGGAGGCCTTGTCGCCGGCGCCTATGTATTTGCCGCTCATTGCCTCGCCGGCATACGCGAAGCCGTCGGTGAAGTAGGAGAAGAGCAGCAGCATTTTCATCAATATGGAGGAGGCGGCGAGGGCGACGTCGCCGTAGCGGGCCGCGATGAAGGTATATCCTATATATATTCCTATGAAACAGAAGGAACGTACGACCAGGTCGGCGTTCATGCTGAAGAAGCGGCGTGTGGAGGAGTCCCTGAAGAGGCTGCGGAGACTGCCGCCCTTGTCGGCGCTGAGTACCTTGCGGTAGCGCAGCAGCAGGAAGGCGCAGGCGCAGAGGAGTCCGCAGTACTGGGCCAGAACGGTGCCGCAGGCTATGCCTTCGAAGCCTATGAGGCGGCTCAGGATTATGCTGCCGGCTATGTTCCCGCCGTTGACGACCAGGTCGCAGCTCATCGGTGCGACGCTGTCCTGCATGCCTATGAACCAGCCCTTGAAAGCCATCAGGGAGAGTGTGGCGGGGGCGGCCCATATCCTTATGAAGAAGTAGCGGCAGGCCAGGCGGCCCACTTCGGGGCTGCAGTCTATCAGGAGGAAGGCCCCTTTGACGAAGAGCCACTGTATGGCCAGAAGCAGGATAGCGGAGGCGGCGGAGATGACCAGGGCGCGCTTGAGCACTCTTGCGCACTCTCCCAAGTTGCCCTGTCCGAAGGCCTGGGCCGTGAGCCCGCCCGTGCCGCTGCGCAGGAAGGCGAAGTTCCAGTAGAGCAGGTCGAAAAGGGTGGAGCCGAGGGCTATTGCGGCAATGAAGGCGGCGGCGCCGGCACCGGATTCCAGACCGTCCAGATGCCCGGCAACGGCTATGTCCACCATTCCCACCAGGGGGACGGTGATGTTGGCGAGTATGCTCGGCAGGGCGAGTCTGAGAATCTCTCTGTTCATTTACCTGTATTTGCCTTCGTTGATGTCCTCGAGCATTCCCAGGTAGGAGTTGTAGCGCTCGCGGCTTATGCTTCCGTCCTCGAGGGCGGCCTTTACCGCGCAGCCCGGCTCGTGGGTGTGGGTGCAGGGTGTGAAGCGGCAGTTCTCCGAGGCCCGGAGCATTTCAGGGAAATAGAGCGGAATCTCCTCCTTTTCGAGGTCCACCAGGCCGAAGCCGCGTATGCCCGGAGTGTCTATTATCTTGCCTTTGGCTCCTGACGGGCTGGTGAATTCATACATCTCGTAGAAGGTGGTGGTGTGGCGACCCTGGAGATGGGCCAGGGATATCTCTCCGGTTTTCGGGTCCAGGGAAGGGTCCAGGGCCTTTATCATGGAGGATTTTCCGACACCGGATTCTCCTGAGAAGAGACTCAGGCGTCCTTCGCACAGGCTCCTCAGCTCGTCTATGCCCTCTCCGTTCAGGGTGGAGGTCTCGATTACGCGGTATCCCGCCTTTCCGTAGATCTCATGGAAGCGGGCCAGCTCCTCCGGGACCTCGTCGCGGTAGAGGTCAGTCTTGTTGAGGACTATGACTGCCGGAATCTTATATGCCTCGCAGGTAAGCAGTATCCTGTCCAGGAAGGGGAGTTTGAGTTCCGGGAAGTAGAGCGTGCAGATGATGACCGCCTGGTCGAGGTTGGCGGCAATGATGTGGTTCTTCCGGGAAAGATTGGTGGATTTGCGTATGATGTAGTTGCGGCGGGGATGGATGAGCACGATCGCGGCCGGGTTCTCGGCGGAGGGGCTGTCCTCATACTCGTAGTCCACTATGTCGCCCACGGCCACCGGATTGGTGGCATTGGCATCCTTGAGCCGCATACGGCCTCTCAGCACGGCAGGGAAGAGCTCTCCTCCCTCCATGTCCTCGAGCAGGTAGTGGCTGCCCGTATGCTTTGTGACCTGTGCCTTTCCTTTCATCTCTTTGTTCCGGACGGCTGCAAATATAGGGATTTAGGCGTAAAAACGCTATATTTGCCGCATTGACGATTCCAAGATGATTAGCGAAGCACAAATCGATGCCTGCATCGCGGAGATGTTCCGCGATATGGACTTTTCCCTTGAGCCGGCAGGGCTCTACGACCCTCTCAGATATATGATTTCCATAGGCGGTAAGCGCATACGCCCCCGTCTCTGCCTGCTTTCCTATGCCATGTTCCGCGACGAGCTGGGGGAGGAGATACTCGAGCCTGCTGCAGCGCTGGAGGTGTTCCACACCTTCACCCTCATACACGACGACATAATGGACAGGTCGCCGAAGCGCCGTGGCCGGGAGACGGTCTGGAAGAAGTGGGGTGAGGACACTGCCATACTCTCCGGCGATGTGATGAGCATAGACAGCTACCGCCGTATCTCCAAGGCTCCGGTCGCCGTACTCAAGGATGTGCTTGAACTCTTCAACAGGACAGCTGCCGAGGTCTGCGAGGGCCAGCAGTACGATATGGACTTCGAGAATCTGGAAGAGGTGCCGATGGCGGACTATATGAAAATGATAGGGCTCAAGACGGCTGTGCTGCTGGCATGCTCGGCAAAGATGGGCGCTCTCATCGCCGGTGCTTCCGCAGCGGAGTCCGATGCCCTGTATGACTATGGCTACAAGCTTGGCCTTGCCTTCCAGGTGGCCGACGACTGGCTGGATGCCTACGGGGACGAAAAGGTCTTCGGCAAGCCTATAGGCGGGGACATAGTCAACAACAAGAAGTGCTGGCTCACCACCCGTGCGCAGGAGAAGCTGCGCGCTGCTTCGGACGATGCCGCAATGCTGAGGCTCAAGGCGGCTATGGCAATGCCTGTGGGAAGCCCGGAGGAGCGTGAGGCCAAGATCGCTGCCGTAAGGGATATATATGACAGTCTCTCTGTGGGTGAAGACGCCAGGGCCGAGATAGAGAAACTCACGGATGAGGCGATGAAGGCTGTCGATTGTCTGAATCCGGGCAAGTTGCGCCGTGAAATGCTGGCCCGCTATGCTTCCGCCCTCGTGGGAAGGACACGATAGAATTTGCTGATACCGGAAAAATGGACAGGAAGGAACTGGAGATAATGGCCCCTGCGGGCAACTTCGAATGTCTGCATGCAGCCATTCAGGGCGGAGCCGATTCGGTGTATTTCGGGGTGGAGAAACTCAATATGCGTTCCCATTCCGCGAACAACTTCAGGATGGAGGAGCTCGGCGAGATATGCCGTATATGTCACGAAGCCGGTGTCAAGGCCTATCTCACGCTTAACATAGTCCTCTATGGGGACGAGCTGGAAACGATGAGGCACACCCTGGACGCGGCTCTGGCAGCCGGAGTCGATGCTGTGATAGCCTCGGATATGGCCGCAATCATCTATGCCCGCAGCATAGGCCTGGAGGTGCATATCTCCACCCAGCTGAGCATATCCAATGCCGAAGCCCTGCGCTTCTATTCCCAATGGGCCGACGTCGTGGTGCTCGCAAGGGAACTGAATCTCTCCCAGGTGAGGGAGATCAAGGACATAATAGAAAGGGACAATATCTGCGGGCCATCCGGACGCCGCGTGGGTATAGAGATGTTCGCACACGGGGCTCTCTGCATGGCTATTTCGGGCAAGTGCTATCTCAGTTTGCATGAGTACGGGGCATCTGCGAACCGCGGTTCCTGTTATCAGGTCTGCCGCCGCTCCTACGAAGTCACGGACCGCGAGACAGGCAACAGCCTGCTTGTGGACAACAAGTACATAATGTCCCCCAAGGACCTGTGTACCATAGAGTTTGTGGACAGGATCATCGCTGCCGGGGTCAGCGTCTTCAAGATAGAAGGCCGTGCCCGCAGCGCCGAGTATGTGCGGCAAGTCACTTCCTCTTACCGTCGTGCCGCGGATGCTGTCTGCGACGGCAGCTACGGTCCGGAACTGGCGGCCGAACTCAAGAGGGAACTCTCGGAGGTCTTCAACAGGGGCTTCTGGGACGGCTATTACCAGGGCGCCCGCCTCGGGGAGTGGAGCAAGGTGTACGGCAGCCAGGCCACGCGCCGCAAGGTCTATTGCGGCAAGATTACCAACTGGTTCGCAAAACTCGGGGTGGCCGAGATACTCGTCGAGTCGGCGCCTCTGCGCAAAGGGGACGAGATTCTCATTATCGGACCTTCTACGGGCGTGATACGCACCTGTGTCAGTGAGATAAGGGTGGATCTCAAGCCCGTCGATGAGGCCGGCAAGGGGCTTTATTGCTCCATTCCCGTACCCGGCTTGGGCAAGTTGCGCCGCTCTGACAAGGTATATCTCTGGCTGGACGCTGAGGACCAGCGGTAGATCAGCAGGAATCCCAGTACCAGGAGCATAATCTTTATATCAGGGCCAATTCTTTGTCTATAAGTGAGTTGACGAAGGATTCTCCCTCGCGGCTGAGTTGCAGGCCGTCTTCTTTCAGGAGCTTGCGCAGTTTTCCTTCTCCCAGCATAGGGGTGGTTATGTCTATGAAAGGTATTCCGTTCTGCCAGGCCAGGCGGCACAATTCCATATTGACGGCTTCGTGCCAGAGATAGGCGTTGCACCCGTCCAGCCAGCGGCGGAGTTCCAGCGGCGGAAGCGAAAGCAGCACCGGGGTTACGCCTTCGGCTTCGATCCCGGATATGGCCTCGGCCAGTGCCTTGCGCAGTTCCCGCAGGCCCAGGCCGCTCATGGTATCGGAAGTCAGTCTTATTATGGCATAGTCATTACCCTCCACCTGTACGTCTGAAGGGATGCGGAAATCTTTGTCGAGTCTGATGTCAATCGTTTTCATAATCGCGTTTTTTCTGTTTTGCACCGGCAAAGGTATTCCCGCTCTCCCGCTCCGGAAAATAATCTTGACCTGGGCCCCATCTTTGTGACAAAAGAGGTCTAATAGTGACAAAAAAGCTATATTTGTGACGAAAAACGGGCGCTTTGCCGTTTGTCACACAAAAGATATGGAAACGTTGAGCCGCAATTTCAAGGGCTGGGGGTCGTACTGCATACATCTGGCCGCCCTGCCTCTGTTCTTTATTTTCTTTATGCTGGTCTTCAACCCGGAATTGGCTGACGGAGAGGACTTCGGCAGCCTGTTCGGCGGGCATTATACCATGAACCTTATCCTGCTGGCGACCATAATCCTTGCATGCGAGTCGCTGGTCCGGCTGGTTTTCACTTTTCTCTGCCACTATCCCGGCTTCAGGGTGAACAGCTTCAACTATATTCTGTGGTGTCTTATGGAACTGGTCATCATTGCCCTTTTCCTGGGACTTTACACCGCTCTTATTCTGGACAGGCCCTACCTCAACAGTTTCCTGCTCTGTCTCAGGATGGACCTGACCGTGCTTTGCTTCCCGTATCTCATCATTGCTCTGATGCTCCGTTCCCACGCCCTCTCCGAGGCCCTGACCCAGCCGTCCGAGCCGGAACACCTGATGCGTTTCTATGACTCGGGCAAGCGCCTGCGTCTGAACATAGCGGCTTCGGCCGTGCTCTATCTCGAGTCGGACGAGAATTACGTGAATATCTACTATCTCGAATCGGGGCAGATAAAGACCTTTGTCCTGCGGGCTTCGATGAAATCCCTGGAGAAGATGTCCTCCGACAACGGCCTGCGCCGCTGCCACCGCCGCTATCTCATCAATCCTTCCCACGTCAGGGTGCTGAGGAAGGAGAGCGAAGGCGTCATACTCGCGGAGCTGGATGTTCCCGGGGCCGAGACTATCCCTATTTCCCGCCGCTATTATGATGGAATCTCGGAGCTGCTATGACATTCAGGCGAAGACTTCCCTGAGTACGGCGAGGGAGTTGATGTTGATTGCGCTGTCATTGTGGAAGGCGATGTAGTCTATCAGCCGTCCCGCGATCTCGTTGCGCTTCTTGCCGCTGAGCGGTAGCATAAGAGCTTCGCTCACAGGCAGTTTCAAAAGTTTTTCTATGGTGCTGAAGTCTTCTCCCGCAAACGGGGCCAGGTCTGCGCTTTCCGGGGCGAAGCCCATTTTCACAGCAAGCTGGAGCAGCCAGACCAGGTGAAAGTTCCCCCAGCCCTTCTCCAGTGCGTCCAGCAGCAGCGTGCTCTCCTCGCACCATTCGTAAAGCCCCTCTTCCACGGCCTCCTCGCGTATGCTCTTGAAGAGCATCTCGGAAAGGAAAAGGGTAATGGTATTTTTGTAGAGATTGCCCCTTATGCCCTCCAGTGGGTATCTGAGTGTGAATGACCCTGCGTTCCAGAGCCGGCTCCTGGGATTTTCCGTGACCTCGCATTCGAGCAGGTTCATAGGCAGGAAGAGTGTCATCAGCCTGCGCCCATTTTTGCCCAGGCCCCTCACCAGAAAGCTCCTTTTGCCGTATTCGCGGCTCAGGGTGTGCAGAACCACCGCCGTGTCCGAGAACTTGGTGGTGTTCAGCACTATTATTTCTATGTTCCTGGTCATTCCCTTTCCCTGAGCCAGGCGGCCATCTTGCGCAGGGCCTCACCCCTGTGGGATATGGAGTTCTTCACATCCTCCGGCACTTCCGCCAGGCTGCGGTCCGGGAAGGCGTCCGGAATGAATACGGGGTCGTAGCCGAAGCCCCCGTTTCCGCTGCGGGAATAGGCGATGTGCCCTTCTATGCTGCCCTCGAAGAAATGTGCCTCCCCGTCCAGAATCAGGGTCACCACGCAGCGGAAGCGGGCCGTCCTCTCCGGAGCCGCTTTCCCCTCTATCAGGGCTTTCGCGTCCAGCAGCGACAGCTCGTGCAGCAGCTTGCTTATATTCCTGTCAAAGTCGTGGCCTTCTCCCGCATAGCGTGCCGAATATATGCCCGGCGCCCCTCCGAGCGCATCGACTTCCAGCCCGGAGTCGTCGCTGAAGCAGTTGCAGCCGCATTTTTTCCATATATATTCCGCCTTCTGCAGGGAATTTTCGCGGAAACTGGAGCCGGTCTCGGGTATGTCTTCCGTTATTCCGGCCTCAGCCGATGAGCGCAGTACATAGTCGTCTCCCAGTATCTCCCTTGCCTCGCGCAGTTTGCCTTTGTTAGATGTGGCGAATATCAGTTCCATCGTTTTCGGTGATTTTCTGCAAAAATAGTCTTAATTTTGCAGGATATGAAGCATATATTGATAAAGTCGGCAGCCCTTGCCGCAAGTCTGGCCCTCGCTTTCGCGACGGTGCCGATGTCCGCCCAGTCCCGCTCCTTCAAGCTCGGACAGTGGGAGGAAATACACAGTTCGCTGGTACGCGAACTCAACCGCAGCTATGTGGACAGCCTGCCTCTCGACAGGATGATGCGTGCCGGAATAGACGCGATGCTATCGGAGCTCGATCCCTACACCGTATATGTGCCCGAAGAGGAGAATGAGGATTTCGAATATCTCATAAACAAGACTTACGGGGGCATAGGAGCCATTATCCACAAACAGGTCGGCGACGGGGTGTATATCAACGAGCCATACGAGAATTCGCCTGCCCACCGCTACGGTCTGCGCTGCGGCGACAAGATAATACGCATCGACGGCAAGGACACGCGTCCGCTGAGCAGCAAGGAGGCCAGCGAGATGATGAAGGGCAAGCCGGGAAGCCAGGTGACTTTCACGGTGGAGAAGCGCATCAGTCACGACACCGTGGACGTGGTGATCACCAGAGAGAGGATACATCTCCCCGATATAGAATACGTGGGTATGCTCGACGACACTACGGGCTATGTCAGCCAGAGCGGCTTTACGGAGAAGGTGTCCGACGAGCTCAGGGCCGCCATAGTGGAACTCAAGGCCAAGGGAATGAAGCGTCTGGTCTATGACCTGCGCGGAAACGGCGGCGGACTGATGCAGGAGGCCGTCAAGATAGTCTCCCTCTTCGTCCCGAAGGGAACTCTCGTGGTGAAGTCCAAGGGATTGAACAACAATCAGGAACGCGAGTACCGCACCACCATGGAGCCCCTTGACACGGAACTGCCTCTCATCGTGCTCATAGACGGCGGCTCGGCATCTTCCTCCGAGATTGTCAGCGGTGCCCTGCAGGATCTCGACAGGGCCACGATAATGGGTCTGCGCAGCTATGGCAAGGGCCTCGTGCAGTCGATATTGCCCCTGGCCTACAACGGCCAGCTCAAGATCACCACGGCCAAGTACTACACCCCTTCCGGGCGTTGCGTCCAGGCCCGTGACTACAGCGAGGATGGCGAGCCCCGTTTCATCCCGGATTCATTGAGCAGGGAGTTCAAGACCGCCGGCGGACGCACGGTCAGGGACAATGGAGGCATCACTCCCGACGTGAAGCTCGGTGAAAAGCATTACAGCCGTCTGGTCTATGCCCTGGTCCTCGGCGGAATCGTGGACAACTTCGCCCTGCACTACGCCTGTGAGCACGAGAGCATTCCGGCGCTAGATGACTTCCGCTGCGACGATAAGATCTGGGAGGCCTTCGTGGACTTTGCAATGACGCAGAAATTCGACTACCGTTCCCAGGCCAAGACCCTCTTCGACGAGATGCGCAAGGAATTGCGTGAGGACGGGCTCGAGGACGCGATGAAGGCCGAACTGGAGGCGATGGACAGGGCCCTTAATATGGAAAAGGAACAATTCATCCGTTTGAAGAAGGATGAGATTGTCCCTTTCATAGAGGAAGAGCTGGCTGTCCGCTACTACTTCCAGCGTGCCGGCGTCAGGATACGCCTGCGCTACGACGATCAGTTGCGTCAGGCTCTCAGATCAGCGGTTCTGCCGTCATAGCCTCAGGCTGCGGAATCCCCATAAGCTTCAGAATCGTAGGGGCCACGTTGCACAGGGCTCCGTCCTTCACTTCCTTTACCTCGTCTCCGGCGTTGATGACTATGAACTGCACCGGATTCAGGGAGTGCGCGGTGTTCGGGCTGCCGTCCTCGTTGACTGCGTAATCGGCGTTGCCGTGGTCGGCGGTGAGCAGAACCACGTAGTCGTGGGCTATTGCCGCGCTTACAACCGCCTCCACGCAACCGTCTATGCAGCTGACTGCGCAGCGTATGGAGTCATATACGCCGGTGTGGCCCACCATATCGCCGTTCGCGAAATTGAGTATGATCATATCGTTTTCTTCGCTGCGTATGGCGTCGAGCAGCTTGTCGGTAACCTCCAGCGCGCTCATCTCCGGCTTCAGGTCGTAGGTCGGCACTTTCGGGGAGTTGACCAGGATGCGGCTCTCGTTCTCGAAAGGCTGTTCGCCGCCGCCGTTGAAGAAGAAGGTCACATGGGCATATTTCTCGGTCTCGGCGATGCGGAGCTGCTTCTTGCCCGCCTTGGCAACGGTCTCTCCGAGGGTATCTTTTACGACTTCCTTGTCGAAGAGTATGTGCACTCCGGTGAAGCTTGCGTCGTAAGGGGTAAGGCAGCAGTAGTAGAGAGGAATGGTGTGCATCCCCTGCTCAGGCATATCGTTCTGGGTGAGCACAGCCGTCAGCTCGCGTGCGCGGTCGTTGCGGAAGTTGAAGAATATGACTGCGTCGCCCTCTTCGATCTTTGCGAGAGGCTGGCCGTTCTCGGTAATGACTATAGGTTTGATGAATTCGTCTGTCACGTCTGCGGCATAGGAAGCCTCGACTCCTGCGACTGCGGATTCGAATGCCTCGCCCTTGCCTTCAACCAGCAGGTCGTATGCCTGCTTTACGCGGTCCCATCTCTTGTCGCGGTCCATTGCGTAGAAGCGTCCGCAGACACTGGCTATGCGTCCGCCGGTCTTCGCCATTTCCGCCTCGAGGTCCTGGATGAAGCCCTTGCCGCTGCGCGGGTCGGTGTCGCGTCCGTCCATAAAGCAGTGTACGAACACGCGTCCGTCGAGACCGGCATTCTTTGCCTCTGAAAGGAATTCATAGACGTGAGAGAGGGAAGAGTGCACGCCGCCGGTGGAGCAGAGTCCCATAAGGTGCAGTTTCTTGCCGGAGTTGCGGACATAGTCGTAAACCGCCTTGATCTCCGGGTTCTGCATCATCGAATGGTTCCTGCAGGTCATATTGATTTTCACAAGGTCCTGATAGACCACGCGGCCGGCGCCGAGGTTCATGTGGCCCACTTCGGAGTTGCCCATCTGGCCGTCAGGCAGGCCGACGTACTCGCCGCAGGCCTGGAGGTGGCTCATGGGATATTTCTTTCTCAGCGAGTCGATGAATGGCGCGCCCTGTTCGTAGATTACGTTTGATTTGTCCTGGCGGCCTTCTCCCCAGCCGTCGAGGATCATAAGAAGAACTTTTTTGTTCATATCGAGCGATTTTTTCAGTTTTTGTCAGTCCAATGCGTATATATGTTCCAACGGGCTGCAAAGTTAGGAATTTTGCTTAATTTTGCGTGATTTATAATTGATATGGGAAAAAGAAAAAACAGCGGCAGGCGCCGCGAAAAGAAGAGCCGTGAATTCAGGGTCGTCGAAGGAACGGTCCGCATGACCCGAGAGGGTTTCCTCTTTGTGACTTCGGAGTCGGGAGAGGATGAAGTTTTTGTAAAGGCCACAAAGGCCTGCGGGGCTCTCAACGGTGACTTTGTGAAGGTCGCAGTCACCAGGGAAAAGACTGAAAGACAACGTTGCGAGGGTCAGGTCACGGAGGTGGTCAGACGTTCTGCCAAGCCTTTTGTGGGAATTCTCCACATAGTAGGCAGGCAGGCCTGGGTGCTGATGCAGAGCCGCACCATGCCCTACGACATAGTGATCCCGATGCTGGAAGGCGGTTCAAAGGCTGCAGACAGCCGGGGTTTCCTGAAGGTGGACGGCCCGGACAGCTGGGCTCTCGACGGAGTGGTGGATGAGGAAGGACGCGAGCTGCGCGTGTTCAACGGGCAGAAGGTGGCGGCCGTGGTGGACTTCTGGAGACGCAAGGACCCTATGCCGACCGGTCACCTGGTCGATGTGCTCGGGGATCCGGGCGAGAACGACACCGAAATGCACGCCATATTGGCCGAATACAATCTGCCGTACCGCTTCGAGCCGGAGGTGGCCCGTGCGGCTGACAGCATATCCGACGTCATAAGCCCGGAGGACCTGAAGGGACGCCGCGACTTCAGGGACGTGCTCACCATAACCATAGACCCGACGGACGCCAAGGACTTCGACGACGCGCTGTCCTTCCGCAGGCTGGAGAACGGTAACTTCGAGGTAGGCGTGCATATTGCCGACGTCACCCATTACGTGAAGGTCGGCAGCATAGTGGACGAAGAGGCGAAAGCCAGGGGCACATCCGTCTATCTGGTGGACAGGACCGTGCCTATGCTTCCCGAGAAGCTCTCCAACAAGCTCTGCTCACTGCGTCCGGGCGAGGAGAAACTGACTTTTTCGGCCGTTTTCGAACTCACTCCGCTGGCAAGGATAGTCAGCCGCTGGTTCGGCCGCACCGTGATATGTTCGGACTACCGTTTTGACTATGACGGCGCGCAGGCCATCATCAAGGGCAAGGACTATGTGAAGCCGGCGCACAAGGCTAAGGCGGACGAGGGTGCGGTCCTCTCGACCGGTCCGGTTTCGGAGGAGATTCGCGAGGCCGTGCTGATTCTGGATAAACTGGCCTCCAAGCTGCGCAAGAAGCGCTTTGCAGCCGGCGCCATCAGTTTCGAGAGACCGGAAATGAAGGTGCTGGTGGATGAGAAAGGCAAGCCTGTCGATGTCTATCAGAAGACTTCCTTCGAGGCCAACTGGCTCATCGAGGAATTCATGCTCCTGGCCAACAAGGGAGTGGCGGAGTTCGTGGCTAAGGAATGCAAGAAGACCTTCGTTTACAGGGTGCACGACGAGCCGGATCAGGAAAAGCTGGGCTCCCTGCGCAACTTTGCCGGCAACTTCGGCTTCAAGATGGGACCTACCGGCAACGGGAAGGAGATTTCCAAATCCCTCAACGCCCTCTTTGACGAGTCCCGCGAATCGCCGGCCTTCGGAGCGATAGAACTGCTCTCCCTCAGAACTATGGCGAAGGCCCGCTACGATGTGGATAACATAGGCCACTACGGCCTTGCCTTCCCGTATTACACTCATTTCACCTCGCCTATACGCCGTTATCCGGATATGATGGTGCATCGTCTGCTCGCACGCTACCTCAGCGGCAGGGACAGCGCTTCCAAGGATGCCTATGCCGCCCTGTGCAAGCACTGCTCGGAACGCGAGGTCATAGCCGCGGATGCGGAGCGCGCCAGCATCAAATACAAGCTCGTCGAGTTCATGCAGGACAAAGTGGGTTATGAATTCGAAGGACATATATCCGGCCTTACGGAGTGGGGAATGTATGTGGAGATAGAGCCGACAAAGATAGAGGGCATGGTTGCCCTCCGCGACATAAGCGGCGACTTCTACGAGTTCGATGCCGACAATTACCGTCTCGTCGGCCGTCGCGGCGGCATAGTCTATCAGCTCGGAGACCCTGTGCGCATACGTGTCAAGAAGACCAATCTCGAACAGATGCTGCTCGACTATGAACTGATAGAGAGCGGCAACGAAAAGCGCCTTCCGGCCTCGGAAAGGCCATCTTCCGCCGGGTCTTCCTCCCGTCCGTCTTCCTCCCGTCCGTCTTCCTCTCGGAAGCCTTCATCAGCAAAAGTTTCCTCCCGGAAGCCTTCCCGTAAAACAAAGAAAGAAAAACGATAGAAAATGGGATTCCTCGATTTTTACAAGATCAGCGGGCCTTCCGCCAGGAAGGTGGACTCTGACAGAGTTGACGAGACCTGGCGCAAAAAGCGTTTCCAGGCCTTCCTTGCAGGCACTTTTGCCTATGCACTCTATTATGTATGCCGCCTTTCGATGGGCGTGATGAAGCAGCCTCTCATCGACGCCGGACTGCTCAGTGCGACCCAGCTGGGCATCGTGGGCGCCTGTCTTTACTGGTGCTATGCCGTCGGAAAATTCGTTAACGGCTTCCTGGCAGACGGTTCCAACATCAAGCGCTTCATGGCCACCGGCCTTGTCATTTCCGTGGCGATGAACCTCTGCATGGGAGTCCTGGGTGCCTCCGCAGCTGCCGGGGCCATACCGTCCTCCGCCCTTTTCATCTGCTTCGCGGTGATGTGGGGCATCAACGGCTGGGCCCAGTCTATGGGAGCGCCTCCGGCAATCATTGCCCTGTCGCGCTGGTTCCCTCTCAAGATCAGGGGTACCTACTACGGCTTCTTCAGTGCATCGCACAACATAGGCGAGGGCCTTTCGTTCATATTCGTCGGTTGGCTTGTTCACTACGTCGGTTGGAAATGGGGCTTTTTCGGCGCTGCACTGGCCGGAGCATTGGGTGTGCTTCTCATCCTTTTCTGGCTTCACGATACTCCTGAGAGTCAGGGACTTCCGTCAATTGAGGAACTTTCAGGCGAGAAAACGGAGGGAGAGAAGAAATCTTCGTCCGAGGAAACCCGTGCCATCCAGCGTGCCGTACTCCGCAATCCGGGCGTGTGGATACTCGCGCTCTCCAGCGCCTTTATGTATATGAGCCGCTATGCAATCAACGAGTGGGGTGTGATATTCCTTCAGGAGGCCAAGGGCTACAGTCTCGCCGGGGCCTCTGGCATCATAGGTATCAATCCTATTTTCGGAATCATAGGAACAGTCGTTTCCGGCTGGCTCTCGGACGTCCTTTTCCGCGGTGACAGGCGCTATCCGGCCTTTGCCGCCGGCATACTCGAGTCCCTCGCCCTGGCCCTCTTCCTCTTCGGCGGCCCGGCCAAGTGGGTGAATGTGCTTGCAATGGTGCTCTTCGGAATTGCCATAGGCGTGCTCATCAGTTTCGTCGGAGGACTTATGGCCGTGGATCTCGTTCCGAGAAAGGCCACGGGTGCAGCCCTGGGTGTGGTCGGCCTGGCCTCATACGCCGCTGCAGGCATACAGAATGTAGTGACCGGCCTCCTGCTGGACAGGGTGGATATGATAGAGTCCGCAAGTGGCGCAATGGTACACAATTTCACTTACGTATCCTGGTTCTGGCTCGGCGCCGCAGTCATATCCTTCCTCCTCCCTGTTCTCAACTGGGGCAGAAAGGTGAAGGAAAATTAACCGGTGCATCGAAAAACTTAATATATTTGTAACGGATTGTTAACTTGAGCTAATCTCTTTTTCTCAGATATGGATACTACAGCGGTGATTTCCGCGATACTTACACTCCTGGCCGGCATAGGCATATTCCTGGTTGCCTGTCAGATGATGAGTTCTAATCTCGAGGCTGCCAGTTCCGAGAAACTCAAACATCTTTTTGCAAAAGCATCCAAGAGCAAACTGCTCGGTGTGGGCATAGGTACCCTCGGTACCGCTGCAATCCAGAGTTCCGGCGCGACTACGGTGATGACCATCGGTTTCGTCAATGCCGGCATCATCTCTCTGGCGCAGGCCGCTACAATAATATATGGTGCGAACATAGGTACAACCGTCACGGCGCAGATCGTCGCCCTCGGTATGTTCGGAGAAGGCGGCATCTCCACTTCCGTGATATTCTCGGCTTTCGCCGGACTCGGTGCCTTTATCTCCCTTTTCTCCAAAAAGAGCAACTGGAAGACTATGGGCGGCATACTGGCCGGCTTCGGTATGCTCTTCGTCGGTCTCTCGCTGATGAGTGGCTCCATGAAGGATTTCGCCAATCTCGAGGGCGTCAAGATTTTCCTCGCCCAGATAGGCAATCCTATTCTGCTCGTCCTGCTCGGAGCCATCTTCACCGCAATTATCCAGAGCTCATCCGTGATGACCTCCATCGCCCTTGCGATGGTAGTCAGCGGGCTCATTTCCCTTGATCAGGGCATATACCTCACAATGGGTTCGAACATCGGTTCCTGCGTCGTTGCCATCATTGCGGGCATCACCAGCAGCAAGAATGCGAAGCGCACTGCTCTCATACACCTGATATTCAACTGCGCCGGTGTGCTGATATTCCTCGTCGTGAACTGGATACTCGGCCTCTCCACTGGAGGAAGGGTGAATTTCGGAACCATTTTCGACGCCGCCTTCCCTGGTGTCCCTCAGACCCAGCTTGCGATGTTCCACACCTTCTTCAACGTGGTTACGGTAATATGCATCCTGCCTCTGACCAATCTCCTCGTGAATCTCGTCGTCAAGATGGTGCCGGATTCGAAGGATGTCGCCGATCCGGATGCACCGCGTCTCCATTATGTGGATGACAATATGCTCAAGACCCCTCCTGTAGCCGTTCAGCAGACCAAGAAGGAAATAGTCCGTATGTCAGAGCTTGCAATGGAGAACTTCAACAGGGCGCTGCGCATAGTCACCAGCCTCACCTTTGCCGAAAAGGACAAGTTCGAGAAGACCGAGGACGAGATCAACTTCATCAACCGCGCTCTCGTGGATTTCGTAGTGAAGCTCTCCGAACAGAACAGTATCAGTGAAAGGGACCACGTTTACCTGGCTACCACCTACCGTACCGTCCGTGACCTGGAACGTATCGGTGACTACGCTGAGAATATACTCGAGTACTCCGAGAGCATGGCCAGCGAAGGGAAGGGATTCTCGGAAGAGGCCCTGGCCGAAGTGGATGCCTTGAGGAAGCTCATCACTGACCTATATGGCTATACGATGAAGGCATACGAAGACGAGGACTTCGATGCCCTCGATAAGGCGAACGAAGTCGAAGAGAAAATCGATGACTTTACCAAGATGATGGAAGACAACCATATCAGGCGCCTTTCCGAAGGTATATGCACGCCTAAGGTCGGCTCCCAGTACCTCTCGCTTTCTTCAAACGCAGAGCGTATCGCCGACCACCTTGTGAACGTGGCCAAGTCGATACGCAGTCTCAGATCGACAGGACACCAAGCACGTTGATAAGTTCCTTGTCTATAGGCTTGTCCATCTTAATCGCACGGGAGAACGGAACATAGACTATCTTGTCGTTCTGTATTCCCACCATCACATTGCGTTGCCCTTCGTCGAGGGCGACTATCGATGCGACGCCGAGCCGGCTGGCCAGAATCCTGTCGTATGCGCTCGGGCTTCCTCCGCGCTGCAGATGTCCCAGTATCGACACCCTTACTTCGTAGCCCGGATATTCCTTGACGACGCGGTCGGCATAGTACTGAGCTCCTCCATTACCCACCTTAGGGCTCTCTGAAACCAGGACTATTGAGCTGTTCTTGCTTTTCCTTATGCCGTGTCCTATGAATTGTTCGAGCTGGTCGATGTTCGAATGGTCTTCAGGTATGATAGCTGCCTCGGCACCGCAGGCGATGGCGCTGTTCTGGGCGAGGAAGCCGGCATCGCGGCCCATTACCTCTACGAAGAATATCCTGTTGTGGCTGGTCGCCGTGTCCCTTATCTTGTCAACGCATTCCACTATGGTATTGAGGGCGGTGTCGTAACCTATGGTGTAGTCCGTGCCGTAGAGGTCATTGTCAATTGTTCCGGGCAGGCCTATGCAGGTTACGTCATATTCCTTGGCAAAGGTCAGCGCTCCTGCCAGGGAGCCGTTTCCTCCGATGACGACGAGGGCGTCTATCCCCTGGGCCTTTATGTTCTCATACGCTTTCGCCCTGCCTTCGGGAGTGGTGAACTCCTTGCTTCTGGCGCTCTTGAGTATGGTTCCTCCTCTCTGTATGGTGTTGGATACGCTTTCAGTTGTGAGATCGACTATCTCATTTTCAATCAGGCCTGCATAACCGCGGTATATGCCTTTTACCTTCCATCCCTTCGAGATGGCAGCCCTTGTGACGGCCCTGATGCAGGCGTTCATTCCAGGAGCGTCACCACCCGAGGTGAGCACTCCGATGCATGTGATTTCTTTCATCCTTTTGTCATTTTGCAAACCTGTTTTTTGCATCAAAAATTATGCCTGTCAGTAATCAGCAAAGTCACTGTACTTTTTTGCCGCAACGAATATTAGAACCGGACGCGGAGCGTTGTTGTGGCGGGGACTGGCGCCACTCCGGCGGCTTTTTACTTAGGATTATGCCGCCTTCGTGACATCCAGTCCCCGCCTGCGTCCGCAACGGCATCCTGCAGGCGAAACCATTCTCCTCTGCCGCAACGAATGTTAGAACCGGACGCGGAGCGTTGTTGCGGCGGGAACTGGCGCCACTCCGGCGGCTTTTAACTTAGGATTATGCCGCCTTCGTGACATCCAGTCCCCGCCTGCGTCCGCAACGGCATCCTGCAGGCGGAACCATTCTCCTCTGCCGCAACGAAGATTAGAATCGGACGCGGACCGTTGTTGCGGCGGGGACTGGCGCCACTCCGGCGGCTATTTACTTAGGATTATGCCGCCTTCGTGACATCCAGTCCCCGCCTGCGTCCGCAATGTTCATCCTGCAGGCGAAACCATTCTCCTCTGCCGCAACGAAGATTAGAACCGGACGCTGAGAGTTGTTGCGGCGGGGACAGGCGCCACTCCGGCGGCTTTTTACTTAGGATTATGCCGCCTTCGTGGCATCCAGTCCCCGCCTGCGTCCGCAACGGCATCCTGCAGGCGGAACCATTCTCCTCTGCCGCAACGAAGATTAGAATCGGACGCGGAGCGTTGTTGCGGCGGGGACTGGCGCCACTCCGGCGGCTTTTTACTTAGGATTATGCCGCCTTCGTGACATCCAGTCCCCGCCTGCGTCCGCAACGGCATCCTGCAGGCGGGCTAATCTTATCTGTGGCGACGACAAACCCTGCAGTGATTCCCAAGTCTGGGCCTGAAATCAAGAATCACTGCAGCCTTTGGGCTGTTTCCGAGGAAAAGCATGCATCGATTCCCAAGTCTGGGCCTGAAATCAAGAATCGATGCACGCAAGTGGGGTTAAACGGGGAAAACCTTGCATCGATTCGTAAGTTTGGGCTTGAAATCAAGAATCACTGCATGAAAGAGGGTGTAAACGGGGAAAAGCTTGCGTTGATTCCCAAGTTTGGCCCTGAAATCAAGAATCGATGCACGTTGGAGGGCGTAAACCGGGAAAATCTTGCATCGATTCCCAAGTTTGGGCTTGAAATCAAGAATCGATGCACGAAAGAGGGGGTAAACTGGGAAAAGCATGCATCGATTCCCAAGTCTGGCCCTGAAATCAAGAATCGATGCACGCAAAAGGATGTTTCTGGGGAAAAGCTTACATCGATTCTCAAGTCTGGGCTTGAAATAAAGAATCGATGCATGAAGCAGCACATCCCCCGGCACGCGTTCTATCGCGCGCCGAAGCACGCGTCTTGCCTTGGATGTTATTTGCATGGGGCGGGCTCGAGCTGGTTCGACAGTGGCGGCGAAAGCGGGTGCTGATGCGCCCGGAGGCGGCATTTCCCTATGTTTTTGCCGCCGAGGGTGCGCAGCACCCGCCTTTAAAGCCGCCACGCCAACGTCCCACCACGCTCAACGTCCCGGCGCCACTCCGGCAATCACAAAAAAGGATGACATCGGCCGATGTCATCCTCTTCGATCTGTGATGCGGAAAAACCTATTCGGTCTTGGTCCACTTGAATACCGTTACAACAGGGAAGTGGTCGGAGTAACCTACGTTCTTGGTGTAGGAGATGTTGCCGCTGCTGATGTTGCCGTTGGCATCTTCCATCTGTACGCCGGAGTAGGAAACGCTGCTGGTGCTCTTGGTGAAGTTTGTCACGTCATTGTAGTGATCCTCCACGGAAAGCTGCACTGCTGCACCCGGAACGTTGACATACCAGATCTTGTCCACAACCTCACCGCGCTGGTCGTTCGAGCAGACAATGTCGTTTTCGGTGTCACCTTTGAACATTGCCCTGGTCATCAGGGACTTGCTGTTCCAGGATGGATAGAATCCTCCGCGGTACTTCTCAACCCATGGGTCGGATACGGTGTAGCCGCTCACGCCGTTTGCGTCGGTCCAGGATGCGACATAGTCGAGCAGGTTCTTCTGGATGTCGTGGCGGGTGTAGCGCATATTGGTGTCGCCCATAATCACTGCCGGTCTCTTGTTTGCCGCAGCTTTTGCGAGCACGTAGTCGCGGAGCTGGCGGAGCTGGCCGAGCACGGCTGCAACGTAGGAGTTGCTTTCGGTGTTTCCGCTGCCGCTATAGGTGTTCATGTGAGTGATATATACGTCGATGACAACGCCTTCGGCTATGGTCACCTCGTAGTAGCGGAAGCCTTTCTTGATGCAGGTGTTGGCGCCGCTGGTCAGTCCGCCGTATTCATCTTTGTACTGAACCATAGTCTCCGAGCTGGCGCTGACGCCGTTCTTTTTCCAGAAGAAGCACATACCGTCGGTATCGGCGCGCTTGTAGAGCTGTGCGGAGGAGATGGAACCCCTGTAGGTGCCAGCATTGTAGTTCGAAAGTCCGGATGCGAGTTGTGAATGATATGCGAAGTCCTCGCTGGCTGCGATGATGTCCCAGCCGAGTCCGTTGGCTATTTTTGCCATAGTGCTGGTTCCGCTTGAACCTGGGCCGTCGGGGTTGATGGTAACGAAGGACACCTTGTTAGGAAGACCATCCACATTGAAGGCGGCGGCCTTGAAGGTTCCGCTCGTCACTACCGGAGCAGGTTCTGGTTCCGGTTCTGGGGTTGGCTCTGGCTCAGGTTCAGGAGTTGGTTCCGGTTCAGGAGTTGGCTCTGGCTCCGGTTCAGGCTCCGGTTCAGGTTCCGGGGTTGGTTCTGGTTCTGGTTCAGGAGTTGGCTCTGGTTCTGGTTCTGGTTCCGGGGTTGGTTCCGGTTCGGTGCCAGGGGCGACGCCATCAACCACGAGCACGTCGCTGTACTTGCTCAGACTGAGGTCGAATACATAGCCCTTGCCCTGTTCGAAAGCCTTCTCGGCAGTAAGCTCGAGTACGGCATTGTGGCTCTCTCCTGTGATTTCGAAGCGTATTACGTCTCCGGCCTTGACAACAGGAAGTACGCTTATCCAGCGTGAAATGGTGCCGCTAAGTGCAACGCCCTCTTCCCAGTCCATTGTGATTGCGCTTTCGCTGCCAAGATTGCTCGATGCAATGCTTCCGTTTACAGCGCTGAAGTGGAAGATTCCGGCGATCAGTACCTGGTCCTCTCCGCGCTTCACGCTGACTTTCACGGTCTTGAGTACATCATCCGCGAGAACGGTACCGTCTGCGTTGAGGTCCACTTCCACCACGGAAAGGATGTGTGAGAAGGTCATAGTGTAGGTGTTGGAGAAGAAGGATGTCCTCTTGAGGGTTCCGGTCTTGTAGGCCCCGTGGAGAACGCCGCTTGTCATTTCCTGGACTGCAGGCACGTTTCCGAGACAGTCGGAGCTGCTGCGTCCGGCATTGTCGCTGCCGTAAGGGTAGTAGGCATATTTCGGAGTGACATAGCCGCTTTCAGGATAGAACTTTGGATTGGTCTCATTCCCGCTGGTCTTGCGGAGGAAACGCTTGTGGTTGCCGTTTTTGTCGAAGACACCCAGTTCGTCACCCGCGGTCCATACGGTGGACACGTTGGCGCCGTCCGTAACGCTCGAAACGCTTGTTCTGCTTTCTTCGAAAGGGGAAACGGTGGTTGCATCGATACAAGGCAGAGGTTCGTCATTGAAGACCTCCTTGTTGGTGCAGGCACAGCAGGCAGCTAAAATCATTGCCGCTGACAGGGTTTTGAATCTTTTCATATAATTGTGTATTTGGTGCGCAAATGTCAGTAGGTTATATCGAGTCGGGGAAGGGGATCCGGCTGCGCACAATGGTCAATTCCAAGTTTTTTGGCTAGTCTGCGCAGCAAAGGTAATCATATTGTATGAATATTCCAAATGCCTGATTATCCCCCGCTTATTCGATAATATCTGGACATTGCACCGGAAAAATACTATCTTTGCAGGATATATATACGTAGAGCTTGATATATGATAACGACAGAGCAGATCAAGGGCCTGCAGCAGCGGGTGGAGGCGCTTCACAAGTGCCTGGACATTGAGGGGAAAAGGGCCGATGTGGCAGCCAGGGAGGAAAAGACCCTTGCACCCGATTTCTGGAACGATCCCAAGGCGGCGGAGGCATTCCTGAAGGAAAGTTCTTCGGTTAAATTTTGGGTGAACGGATATGACAGGGCAGCCGCAGCCGTGGCAGACCTGGATGTGCTTCTGGAATTCGCAAAGGACAGCGGCGCTTCGGACGAGGCGGAAACCGAGGAGTCCCTGGAACTGGAAAAGGCCTTCGGGGCGGCGTCTGCGGAGGTGGAGGCTCTGGAACTGCGCAATATGCTCGGACAGGAGGGTGACAATCTGGGCGCCATACTTACCATCAATTCGGGTGCTGGCGGCACCGAGTCCAACGACTGGTCCGCCATGCTTATGAGAATGTATCTGCGCTGGGCGGAGAGGAACGGCTACAAGACCACGGTCACTGAGGAGACCGAAGGGGATGAGGCCGGCATCAAGTCCTGCAGCATAGAGGTGGAGGGAGATTACGCCTTCGGCTACCTGAAGGCGGAGAGCGGCGTTCACCGCCTGGTAAGGATTTCTCCTTTCAATGCGCAGGGCAAGCGTCAGACGACTTTCAGCAGCGTCTTCGTATATCCTCTTGTGGACGACACCATAGAGATAGAAATAAACCCTGGCGACCTCGAGTGGGACACTTACAGGAGCAGCGGTGCGGGCGGACAGAACGTCAACAAGGTGGAGACAGGCGTGCGCGTGCGCCATATACCTACCGGAATAGTGGTCGAAAACACCGAGACGCGCAGCCAGCTGGACAACCGCAACAACGCCCTGCGCATACTGAAGTCGCGCCTCTACGACCTTGAGCTGAAGAAGCGTCAGGAAAAGCAGGCGGAGCTGGAAGGGCAGAAGCGCAAGATCGAGTGGGGCAGCCAGATACGCTCCTACGTCCTGCATCCTTACAAAATGGTGAAGGACCTGCGCACCGGCTACGAGACCTCCGACACGCAGGGCGTGCTGGACGGCGACCTGAACGAGTTTATGAAGACATATTTGATGAATAACTAGTTATATATAAATAAATTATGGCAACAGAGTTCAAATACGCGCCAATGTTCCAGCTTGGCGAAGACACTACTGAGTACTACAAGATTCCGGGCTCCGAGAAGCTCGTATCTACCGGCGAATTCGAGGGAAAACGAATCCTGAAGGTCAGCCCGGAGGCTCTTACCCTTATGACCAACACCGCTTTCCGCGACGTAAGCTTCCTGCTCCGCCGTTCGCATAACGAGCAGGTGGCCGCGATACTCCGCGACCCGGAGGCCAGCGCCAACGACAAATATGTGGCCCTGACTTTCCTGCGCAACGCCGAGGTTGCGGCGAAGGGCAAGCTTCCGCTCTGTCAGGACACCGGCACCGCAATCGTGCACGGCGAGAAGGGACAGCAGGTATGGACAGGTTTCGAGGATGAGGAGGCCATATCCCTCGGCGTCTTCAAGACCTACACCGAGGAGAATCTCCGCTATTCCCAGAATGCCCCTCTGGACATGTACAATGAGATCAATACCAAGTGCAACCTCCCGGCCCAGATAGATATAGAGGCCACCCAGGGTGACGAATACCGTTTCCTTATGGTGACCAAAGGCGGCGGCTCGGCCAACAAGAGTTATCTCTATCAGGAGACCAAGGCGCGTATCCAGAATCCGGGTACCCTCATTCCTTTCCTCGTGGAGAAGATGAAGAGCCTCGGCACCGCAGCCTGCCCTCCTTATCACATTGCCTTCGTGATCGGCGGCACTTCGGCAGAGAAGAACCTTCTCACCGTGAAACTGGCCTCCACCCATTACTATGACAGTCTGCCTACCAGCGGCGATGAGACCGGCCGTGCCTTCCGCGACGTCGAACTCGAAGCAAGACTGCTCGAGGAGACCCACAAAATCGGACTCGGAGCACAGTTCGGCGGCAAGTATATGGCCCACGATGTACGCGTGATCCGTCTTCCGCGTCACGGCGCCAGCTGCCCTATAGGACTGGGTGTCAGCTGCTCGGCAGACCGCAACATCAAGGCGAAGATCAATGCCGACGGTATATGGATCGAGAAGATGGACGACAAGCCTTACGAGCTCATCCCTGAGGAACTGCGCAATGCAGGAGAGGGCGATGCTGTGAAGATAGACCTCGACCGTCCTATGGCTGAGGTGTGCAAGGAACTCTCCAAGTATCCTGTCAGCACCCGTCTTAGCCTCAAGGGTACCATCATAGTTGGCCGTGACATAGCTCACGCCAAGATCAAGGCCCGCCTGGATGCCGGCGAGGAGATGCCTCAGTATCTCAAGGACCATCCTATCTATTATGCAGGCCCTGCCAAGACTCCTGCCGGAATGCCTTGCGGCTCTATGGGACCTACCACTGCCGGCCGTATGGACCCGTACGTGGATGAGTTCCAGGACCACGGCGGCTCGATGATAATGCTTGCCAAGGGAAACCGCAGCCAGGCCGTCACCGATGCCTGCAAGAAGCACGGCGGCTTCTACCTCGGCTCCATAGGTGGCCCTGCAGCCATTCTTGCCCAGAACAATATCAAGAGCATAGAGTGCGTTGAGTACCCTGAGCTCGGTATGGAGGCAATCTGGAAGATCCGCGTCGAGGATTTCCCTGCCTTCATACTTGTGGATGACAAGGGCAACGATTTCTTCAAGCAGTTATAATTACTTTCTTCGGATACTTCGGAAACGGTGATGGAAAAGAAAAGGAAAACGTTTCTTGGACGCCTTGTCAGGGGCTTGGGCTGGACGGCCCTCTCCCTGGCAGGACTGCTTCTCATATTGCAGCTTGTCCTTTCGGGCGGGCCGGTCACGAAACTGGTCAACCGCTTTGCGGCAGAGTATGTTGAGGGAGAACTCTCCTTCAGCAAGGTGTCCGTGAATCTTTTCCGTCACTTCCCGTCGGTAAGCGTCTCCCTCGATGACGCCCTGCTGACCTACCCCCACGAGCGCTATGCAGAAGCCGAGGCGTCCCATCCGGACATAGTGCTTCTGCGCAGCGGCAGGGGAGAGACGATTGACACCCTGGCCTCCTTCCGGCGTCTTTCGCTGGCCATAAATCCCTGGGCCCTTGTTTCGGGCACCATAGACATACGCCATCTGAATCTGGAAGCTCCGAGGGCTTTTGTCAAGTTCTACGATGATGGCAGGACCAATCTCGACATACTCCCGCTCTCTTCCGACAAGGAGGAAACGGACAGCAGCAGTTCGTCCCTGCCGTCTATCAGGCTCAGGCATATACGTCTGAACGACAGGCCGGACATAGTCTTTTGCGACACCCGCGACACTCTGCACGCCCGGCTGCTGCTCGGGGAACTGTCCCTCAAGGGGAACGTTTCTACGGAGGACCCTTTCGATAGCAAGGGCAGTCTGGACATAGACGCGCTCAAGGTTTTTGGCCGTATGCGCAGCGACACCCTGCTCTTCTCTCTGGACAAGGCGCGGCTCAAGGCCCGTTCCCGCAAGCTTACTCTCGAGGCGGACGCGTGCCTGAATGCCCTTACCCGCTCTTTCGGCCGGCTTTCCGTACCTTTGGAGCTTTCCGCCGTCGCTGCGTTTCCGGAGGACAGCGTGACCATCGTGGACCTGCAGAGTTTCCTCGCCCGCCTGGGTGGCATACCGCTCAGCGCGACGGGGCAGTTCGCTTTCCGCGATGAAGGCATATATATGGATGCGGAGGCGGCTATCGACGGCTGCGAACTCGCTCCGCTCCTGAAGAACTATGGACCTGTATTCTGGGAGGGCGCACGCGATGTCGGAACCGATGCGCGTGTGACACTAACGGCTTTGGCGCAGGGTTGCTGGTCGTCCGACGGCCGTATGCCCGAACTTGCTGCCGAACTCGTGATACCGAGATCGTCTGTGTCATATACGGAGTACAGCGGCACTCTGGAAGTGGATATAAACGCCGAAGCCGTGGCTGACGGGCCGGTCAACGCGTCAGTGGATATATTCAATGTAGATATACCCGGATTGCAGATGGGCGCGAAGGGCAGTGCAGCCGACCTTGCCGGACGCGACCCGAAATTCGCTTTCGACGCCGACTTTGCCGCCGACCTGCCTCAGATATGCAATTACCTGCCTGCGGACAGCGGCTACAGTGCCGACGGACTCGTGGAGGCCTGCTTTTTCGGGAATATACGCGCCTCGCAGTTGAATATGGCCGACTTCGCGAAGGCCGACGTCTCCGGTCTGCTGCTCTGCGATTCGCTGCGTGTCAGCTCCTCCAAAGACAGCCTCGAAGCCGCCTTCAGTGGCGTGGAACTCACACTTGCCGCCAGGGGAAACAAGACAGATGACAGCATCAGGCAGGGCGCAAGGATGCTTGCCCTCAGCCTGGACCTGGACAGCCTTTATGCGGCTTACAAGGATGTGCTCAGGGCTTCCGCCTCACGGGTCGGGGTAGTTGCACAGAATTCCGCGGATTTCCTGGACGAGCGCAAGAAAGCAGACTTCTATCCTTTTATGGGTGAGCTGTCCATAGGCGGACTGCGTCTGCGGGACAGTGATTCCTGCACCGTGGTACTTCGCAATTCCAGCAGCAGTTTCCGCATATCTCCGAAGCCGGACAACCGTTCCGTTCCGGTGCTGAAGCTGTCCAGCCGCAACGGCGCCCTTTTTGTCAGGGGCGAAACCCTGCGCGCCGGCCTGAAGGACCTCTCCCTGGAGGCCAATGCCGCAATGAACTCTCTTGAGAAGCGCCTGCGCCGCAATGCTGTGCTGGATTCCCTCGCCCGTGTCTATCCGGATACCCCGCGGGATTCTCTCTTTGCAAAGGCCTTCCGTCTCCGGGGACCTGCAGTCGTTCCCGAGTGGATGCAGGACGAGGAACTCAAGAAGCAGGATATAAAATTCAGTCTCTCCGAGGACCTTAAGAAATATTACAGGGAATGGGATATAAAGGGCCGCATAGACCTTTCGCGCGCCTTCCTCGCCACTCCGCGCTTCCCTTTGCGCAACACCGTCAGTGATTTCAGGGGCTCCTTCACCAACGACCGTGTGAATCTCGAGTCGTTCACCCTGCGCAGCGGCAGCTCCGACATATCGGCAAAAGGTTCGGTCAGCGGCCTCAGAAGGGCACTGCTGCGGAACGGAACCGTGGCTCTCGATCTTGACATAAGCTCCGATATGCTGCAGGTCAATGAGTTGCTTAATGCCTACGATGCCGGCCGACGGCTGGACAGTCTCTCCATAGCGAATCTCAACGCCCTGGACGACGACGAGTACCAGAATGCCTGCGTTGAGAGCGTTTCCTCCGAGGCCCCGTCGGAAAGCGATCTTATAGTCGTTCCCGGCAATGTGGATGCACATGTCAATCTTGAAGCCAACCGTATAGTCTATTCCACCCTCGACATAGACTGGATGGAGTCTGAGATTGCGATGAAGGAGCGCTGTCTCCAGATTGCGAACACCGTGGCGACATCCAATATGGGAGATATCTATTTCGAGGCCTTCTATTCCACCCGCACCCGGAAGAACATAAAGTGCGGTTTCTATCTGAACCTTGTGGATATCACTGCCGAGAAGGTTATCGAACTCGTTCCTCAGGTGGACACCATAATGCCTATGCTCAAGTCCTTCTACGGTATGCTGGATTGCACCGTGGCTGCGACTGCCGCTATGGATGAGAATATGAACATACTCATTCCAAGCGCCAGCGGAGTCACCCGTATCGTGGGCAAGGACCTGGAGATACGCAACGATGCGGATATCAGCAAGATTGCGAAACTGCTGATGTTCAAGAACAAGAAGATTATCCATGTGGACGAGATGTCTGTGGAGGGCCTGCTCCAGGATTCCTGTCTGGAGATATTCCCGTTTATGCTCAACGTGGACCGTTATCGTCTGGCTATGAGCGGAATACAGAACATGGATTCATCGTTCAAGTATCACGTTTCAGTCATCAAGTCGCCTCTGCTCTTCAAGTTCGGAATCAACCTCAGCGGTACTTTCGACGACTGGAAGTTCCGTCTGGGCAAGGCGAAATACAGGAGCGCCAAGAAGGTGCCTGCCTTCACGAAGGTCATAGACCAGACCACGATGAATCTGACCAACTCCATCCATACGATTTTCGACAAGGGTGTCGATGCTGCTGTTTCGGAGAACAGCTCCCAGCAGGCCATCAGCGATTACAAGCAGAGTCTGGGCTATGTCTCTGCAGTAGAGGAACCGCTGGATACCCTGGAGGGCAAGGAGGCCCGTTTCTTTGAGGAGTATGAGTCGATGTCGCAGGGTGTTTCTGCCCTCGGACTGGATCTTGACAGTCTGGATGTCGCTTCTTTCGATCTCCTGGATGAGCAGACACGTTCTTCTCTGGATTCTCTCGGAGTCAATCGGGAGTTCCTTCTGAAGCGGGAGGAAAATCAGGATGATGAGGATTGATTTGTTTAGTAATTCTTTGAAGATTACTTGGTAATTGCAAAAATCCTTATCTTTGCACCATCGGCCTCGGCCAATGCGGGCGTGTTGTAATTGGTAGCCAAGCCAGACTTAGGATCTGGTGCCTAGTGCGTATGGGTTCGAGTCCCTTCGCCCGCACAAAAATAAAAGCTAACTTATTGTTTGTCAATAGGTTAGCTTTTTGATTTATCAAATTCGCACAACATTCGCACAACAAAAACAGATTTATTGTTCAATCGTGCACTTCAGCATGCCTTCTAATTCATCATATGGAATCAGTGAGTTGTACTGGCCCTCTGCTCCACAACCGATTTTATAAGGGTGGTAATAGACTACCACTCCTTCAGGGACTATAGCAATACCATCGAACTGAGTACGGATTACCTTTGACCTTACTGTAAAGTCTTCTGAGTAGAAGCTTGAGAATAACCCCTCTCGATTGCAGAGATGCGCTAACATTCGCTCGTAGAAGAGTCCAAGATGCTTCTGCTTGATAATGTCCTTAATGGTTAACTCCTTACCTGTATTCTTATCTATGGTACGCCAAGACAGTTTCTCTGTGTTACCACATCCAGTTGCCCACGTTAGTTCTTCAATAGTGAAATACTTTTGAGTATTCACTGCGATACCAAGGAAGATAGCATATTGTGGGATATACTCTTCATCGTCCTCTTTGATAATTTCCAGTTTTTCTCCACCAATTGCATAGTAATAGTAGGAGCAGACTTGATCTCTTGAATAAACCACAGGGCAATATGGGATATTCAATCCTGTCGCCCAATCAGCAAATTTCTTCAGTCTTTTTGATGTCCACTCCAAGATGACAGGCTCATCAGGAAT
>SFMG01000065.1 GCA_004554455.1 Bacteroidales bacterium
AGAGGAAGACCTACATAACCGAAGGACGCAAGCTCATCTACTACGAGATGGAGCTCGAAGTCCTCAAGCAATTCGTAAGACAATGAAGACACGGCTATATATTAACGGCACTCTAACGGAGAGAGATGATAGCGACCTCTTGCAGATGAACTACACTCGGGAGGAACTCACGAACCCCACCATCGTCAAGAACTCCTACTCGCAGAAGGTGACGCTCACGGCAACCGGCACGAACGAGGCAATCTTCCGAGGGTTCTATCGCTACGACAACACTCGCACGGCGGAGGGGTTCGATCCGCTCATTCGTGCACCCTTCGAGATTCGGAACGAGCTGAACGAGATTCTCGAGAGCGGATATGCGAAGATGGAGAGTGTGAACCGAAAAGGCTCGCAGATCATCTCATACACGCTCACCCTTTACGGAGGTCTCGGAGCGTTCTTCTATGCGATGACCTATAAGACCAACGGCGACAAGAAGACACTCGCCGACCTCGCCTATCCCTACGAATCGCAGGGGCAGGCCAGCTATATAGAACCGAACAAATTCGAGTTCCCTCTCACGGCTTCGGCCGTCTCTCTCGCGTGGCGATTGCTGGACGAACCTATCGGAAGCCGTAACGAGTATGACGTCATCAACTTTGCACCCTGCTATAACGGATTGCCGGCATGTAAGTTCTCGGCAGATAAAGCCGTCTACAAGAGTGGCGGTGGCATCACCTCAAGCATTGCCGGTATTTCGTTACTTGAACGTCGGGACGGAGTGGAATACACACCTCGCTCGGATGCGAACGGATACGTCCTGCTGAATTTCTCCAGCAAGCACACGGAGCAGGAGACGCAGGACCTGCGAGCATACCTCCAGCGCCCTGTACTCAATCTCCGAAGCTTCCTCAAGGCAATGACGGATACCAGAAACACGGAAGGCTGGAAGGTGACGCTATCGGCGAAGCTCACCTCTGACACTTATGCCTACCTCAAGGACACGTGGATGACCCTCCCGATGTTCGACCGAGACACGAAAAATCCAGAAACGGCGAAGGCCTCCGACGTTCTGGGAGGAACGAAGACGCCTGCCGACTATCTTATCGCTCTGGCGAAGACGCTCGGATGGGTGTTCGACACCGATAAGACCCATCGAGAGATAAAGATAATGACACGCTCGGAATACTACTCGGGAGGTGGCGAGGCCGTAGACCTCACTCCGCTCGTGGACACTCAGAAGGAGATCACCCTCGCACCATACCTCATCGAGGATAAATTCTATCTCTTCGCCAATGACAACTACGGAGAAGCGGCGGAGAGCTATGCGGAGAAATTCGGACGGCCGTACGGCTCGCAGACGATAGACACCGCCTACGGATTCAATGCCGAGACAAAGAAGGTGCTCGAAGGCCTCGCCCTGAAAGGAGCGGCTATGGTACTCGAAGGGAGTCCGAACTTCAAGGTCTGGGGAGCAAACGCAGATCCAACCTCGGGAAGCTACCAAAATTATGAGCTCAAGTTCGCCCACACGGAGCAAGTGACATACCAGCTCTATGGCGTGAAGGGTGGCGACACCATCTCGCTCGATATGTCACCAATAGCCGACGGCTATGCGCCATTCGGATACAACCCGAACCGAAAGGGATACGACTTCGTCGCCAAGCCGCAGCTTCACAAGGCCGACAATAAGGCAGAGAGCGGAGATGGCGTGCTGCTTTTCTACAACGGAAAGAAAGCAACCCCTATATACAAGCAGGCTTCGTTCACCATCGCCGAGGTTACATTCCACCTCTCCGACGACAATGCAGCTATGCTCACACTCAACGATGGCGTTCCTTGTTGGGACGTCTCTCCTCGTGGAAATAGCGAGCTTTACTTCCTGCCTATGTTCTCGCGTCTGGATGACGAGACGATGCCCGGATACTCCTTCGACTTCGGAGCGCCTCGGGAGGTCTACGACCCAGAGCTGGACTACGACAACGATACACCGCTCTACCCGAATCAGTGGGCGAGATATCTGCAAGACCGCTACTCGGTGGATACTCGCGTGCTCACCTGCTACGTGGATTTATCCTCCTTCCGTGTGGACGGCTCGCTCTTGCGGCGCTTCTGGTAC
>SFMG01000066.1 GCA_004554455.1 Bacteroidales bacterium
TTTTCTGTTTATCCAAGTAACTCCGCAAACTTATCGAACATAAACTCCGTATCCAACGGGCCGCTGCATGCCTCCGGGTGGAACTGCGAGGAGAAGAAAGGCTTCGTCTTGTGGCGAATGCCCTCGTTCGTGTCATCGTTCATATTGACGAAGAGCGGCTCCCACTCCTCGCCCAACGTAGCGCTGTCCACCGCATAACCATGATTCTGGCTGGTGATGAAACACTTCTCCGTGCCCACCATGCGCACCGGCTGGTTATGGCTGCGGTGTCCATATTTCAACTTATAGATCGTAGCGCCACCGGCCTTGGCCAGCAACTGGTTGCCCATGCAGATGCCACAGATCGGCTTGTCGCCGCCCAACGCCTGACGGATGTTCAGCACAGCCGCTTCGCAGGTATCGGGATCGCCCGGACCATTGCTCAGGAAAAGGCCATCGAAAGGAAGCACATTGAAATCATAATTCCAGGGCACACGGATCACAAACAGATCTCGCTTCAACAGGCAACGGATGATGTTATGCTTCACGCCGCAGTCTAACAGCACCACACGCTTCTTGCCCGCACTGTTCATGGCGGCGATCTCCTCCTCGCCAAACGCATCAGTCGGGAAACGGCGGCTCTCGCCATCGGGCGTATAGCAGATGATCTCCTTGCAAGAGACTTTATCCACATAGTTCACCTCGCCATAGTGCGCCTCCGCCGGCTGCTCGTCGATGCCCTCTAACAGGATGCGCCCCATCATGACGCCATGCTCACGCAATTTCTTGGTTAGCGCACGGGTGTCGATGCCGGTGATACCAGGGATATGCTCCTGTTGCAGCCAGTCGCCCAAGCTACACTGTGCGTTCCAATGGCTGTATTCCGGACTGTAGTCGCTGACGATGATCGCCTCCGCATGGATCTTCTCGCTCTCCATGAAGGTAGAGATTCCATTCGGTGCGAAATCACGTGGCGGCACGCCATAGTTGCCCACCAAGGGATAGGTCAAAACCATCAGCTGTCCGGCGTAGGAGGGATCCGTGAGGCTCTCCGGATAGCCGGTCATAGCGGTATTGAAGACGACCTCTCCCGCTACGGGACGCTCATAGCCAAAAGAGCGACCCTCGAAACGTGTGCCGTCGTCGAGGATTAAAGTTGCTTTTCTATTCATCTGCATAGCATCTATCTGTTGTGTCATTTTACTAAATAATCATCTTCCATGTAATTGATAAAGGCCTGATTGACCATGCGTGTGCCACCCGGCGTGGGGTAATCACCACTGAAATACCAGTCGCCTGGGTGATCAGGACAAGAGGCGTGCAACCCCTCCAAGGTCTGATAGACAATCTCTACTTTCGCCTTCGTGCCCTTGGGCGTAAGCAGCTCGACCATCTTCGCCGAGATCTCCTTGTCGGTGAAGGGCGCATAGATCTCCTTCACATAGTTCACCAAGGTCTCCGGCTCCTCCCGTTGTTGCTGCTTTGCCTTGCGGTAGGCCTCCAACAGCACCTCCGCCATACCTCGCTCACGCAACAGGGCTACCGCCGCCTTGAAGGCGATAAACTCATTCATGCGCGACATGTCAATGCCGTAATAATCGGGATAACGCACCTGCGGCGAGGAGCTGACGATCACGATCTTCTTCGGATGCAGGCGATCCAAGATGCTGATGATGCTCTGTCGCAAGGTCGTGCCGCGCACGATACTGTCGTCGATCACCACCAAGTTATCCACGAACGGCTCAATGCTGCCATAGGTAATGTCATAGACGTGGGCGGCCAGGTCGTTACGGCTGTTGCCCTCGGCGATGAAGGTACGCAGCTTGATGTCTTTGATCGCCACCTTCTCGCAGCGCACCCGCATAGAGAGGATCTGCTCCAACTCCTGCTCCTGCAAGAGGTGACTCCGGTCGGCGATCCACTCTTTTTTCAGCTTGTTGAGGTAGTTGTTCAACCCCTCCTGCATACCGAAGTAGGCCACCTCGGCGGTATTGGGGATGAACGAGAAGACCGTATGGTTGAGGTCATGATCAACGGCACGAAGAATCGGCTCCACCAAGTTCTCACCCATCCGTTTTCTCTCCTTA
>SFMG01000067.1 GCA_004554455.1 Bacteroidales bacterium
CTGCCCGACTACTCCATCGTCCACAAGCAGGACTGGTTCATCAAGGAGCAGTACAAGCCGGAGTTGCACAAGGACGACATGAGTTTCCTGAGCCGCTCGTTTGAGCGTCACTTCAACGAGCGTCCCTACCTGAAGCACACCTGCTACCTCTTCCTGACGAAGACCACGAAGGAGCGCAACCGTATGCAGAGCAACTTCAGCACGCTGTGCCGTGGGCATATCATCCCGAAGGAACTGGACAGGGAGACGGCGGAGAAATTCATGGAGGCTACGGAACAGTTCGCCCGCATCATGAACGACAGCGGCTTCATCAGGCTGCGCCGCCTCACCACCGATGAGCTTGTCGGTACGGGGGACAAGGCCGGACTCATAGAGCGTTACTTCTCCCTCATGCCCGAAGGCGACAGGACACTGCAGGACATCGGCCTCTCGGCAAGGGAGATGCGCATCGGCGACAACCGCCTGTGCTTGCACACCCTATCCGATGCGGAAGACCTGCCCGGCAAGGTGGCGACCGATGTCAGGTACGAGAAACTCTCCACCGATCGCTCGGACTGTCGCCTCTCCTTCGCAAGTCCCGTAGGTCTGCTGCTGCCCTGCAACCACATCTACAACATCTGCAGAAGTTCGAGAAATCCGCAAGGAATATGCTGTCGCTTTCCCGCTATTCGAGGAGCAACAGCATCAACCGCGAGTGGATAGAGCAATACCTTAACGAGGCACATTCCTACGGGTTGACCTCGGTGAGAGCGCATTTCAACGTCATGGCATGGAGCGACGATGCGGAGGAGTTGCGCCACATCAAGAACGATGTGGGCAGTCAGCTGGCAAGCATGGAGTGCATGCCACGCCACAACACCATCGACTGCCCCACGCTCTACTGGGCGGCGATGCCCGGCAACGCGGCGGACTTTCCTGCAGAGGAGTCGTTCTACACCTTCACCGAACAGGCGGTGTGCCTCTTCACGGAGGAAACCAACTACCGCAGTTCGCTCTCGCCCTTCGGCATCAAGATGGTGGACAGGCTCACGGGCAAGCCCCTGCACCTCGACATCAGCGACTTGCCCATGAAGCGGGGCATCACCACCAACCGCAACAAGTTCGTGCTGGGCCCGTCGGGCAGCGGAAAGTCGTTCTTCATGAACCACCTCGTGCGCCAGTACTACGAGCAGGGCACGCACGTGGTGCTGGTGGATACGGGAAACTCCTACCAGGGGCTGTGCGAGATGATACGGCGCAAGACGCACGGCGAGGACGGCGTGTATTTCACCTACACGGAGGAAAAGCCTATCTCGTTCAACCCGTTCTACACCGACGACTATGTGTTCGACGTGGAGAAGAAGGACAGCATCAAGACGCTGCTGCTGACGCTCTGGAAGTCGGAGGACGACAAGGTGACGAAGACGGAGAGCGGCGAGCTGGGCAGTGCGGTGAATGCCTACATCGAGCGCATCAGGGAAGACCGGAGCATCACGCCCTCGTTCAACACCTTTTACGAGTACATGCGCGACGACTACCGCCGCGAGCTGGCGGATCGTGAGATAAAGGTGGAGAAGTCGGACTTCAATATCGACAACATGCTTACCACCATGCGGCAGTATTACCGGGACGGACGCTACGACTTCCTGCTCAACTCCACAGAGAACATCGACCTGCTCGGCAAGCGGTTCATCGTCTTCGAGATTGACAGCATCAAGGAGAACCGTGAGCTGTTCCCCGTGGTGACCATCATCATCATGGAGGCTTTCATCAACAAGATGCGCCGTCTGAAGGGCGTGCGCAAGCAGCTGATTGTGGAGGAGGCATGGAAGGCGTTGTCTTCGGCGAACATGGCGGAATACCTGAGGTACATGTACAAGACCGTGCGCAAATATTACGGCGAGGCCATCGTGGTGACACAGGAGGTGGATGACATCATCTCCTCGCCCGTGGTGAAGGAGAGCATCATCAACAACTCCGACTGCAAGATACTCCTCGACCAGCGGAAGTACATGAACAAGTTCGACCAGATACAGGCGTTGCTCGGTCTGACGGAGAAGGAGAAGTCTCAGATTCTCTCCATCAACATGGCCAACAACCCGTCACGGCTCTACAAGGAGGTGTGGATCGGACTGGGCGGCACGCAGTCGGCGGTCTATGCCACCGAGGTGAGCGCAGAGGAATACCTCGCCTACACCACCGAGGAAACGGAGAAGGTGGAGGTATATCGGCTGGCGGAGCAACTGGGCGGTGACATCGAAGCCGCCATCCGGCAGCTGGCG
Source organism: Bacteroidales bacterium (assembly GCA_004554455.1). GTDB lineage: Bacteria > Bacteroidota > Bacteroidia > Bacteroidales > UBA932 > Cryptobacteroides. The sequence goes on from SFMG01000067.1 coordinate 2,262, forward strand.
GAGAAAAGAAGGAGTAGCAAGACATGACATTTATCACAACCAGATTTTATCACATTCAACAATGATTCAGAACATGGGAAGAAGATTCAAGACATCAAGCAGACAGATGCTGCTCCTTTGCGGCATCGTGCTGGGAATGGCGAGTATGGCAATGCAGTCGTGCAGTGAGGCGGCGAGGGACGACCGTCCCGCCCTCTGCGGCAACTGGGAGAGCGTGGAGGGCAAGCCTGACGTGCTCATCTACAAGGAGGGGAAGGCATACAAGGTGACAGTGTTCAAGGGATTCCGCATCGACGTGGCCTACAACGAGGAGACGGACGTGCTGACCTTCTCGCCCAACGGGGACTATGTAAGAGTTAAAGCGACTAAGGACAATTTGTCCCAGTAAAGACAATCTGTAACACCAAAATTGTAAGAATGAGAATGAAAACAAAGATTCTGACAACATGCTTTTGTCTGTTCCTTGCGGGCAAGGCAAGCGCACAGTGGACGGTCATAGACCCGTCCAACATTGCGCAAAGCATCGTGAACACCTCCAAGAACGTGGCGCACACATCAACCACGGCGACCCACATGGTTAAGAACTTTCAGGAGACAGTGAAAATCTATGAGCAGGGTAAGAAGTACTACGATGCCCTGAAATCGGTGAACAACCTCGTCAAGGATGCCCGCAAGGTGCAGCAGACCATCCTGATGGTGGGCGACATCACGGACATCTACATGAACAGCTTCCAGAAGATGATGCGCGACGAGAATTTCACGGTGGAGGAACTGTCAGCCATCGCCTTCGGCTACACCAAGCTGCTGGAGGAGAGTAACGACGTGCTGACGGAACTGAAGAACGTGGTGAACATCACCACGCTCTCCATGACGGACAAGGACCGTATGGACGTGGTGGAGGGCTGTTATCAGAAGATGAAGCGATACCGCAACCTCGTGAGCTACTACACCAACAAGAACATCAGCGTGAGCTACCTGCGGGCAAAGAAGAAGAATGACCTCGACCGCGTGATGGGACTCTACGGCAGTGCCAACGAAAGATACTGGTAGCCTATGGACTTCGAGAACCTTCACCAGATACTGCGGTCGCTCTACGACGAGATGATGCCGCTGTGCGAGGATATGGCGGGCGTGGCGAAAGGCATCGCCGGACTGGGTGCGCTCTTCTATGTGGCCTACCGGGTTTGGCAGTCGCTGGCGCGTGCCGAACCGATAGACGTGTTCCCGATGCTTCGTCCGTTTGCCATAGGACTGTGCATCATGTTCTTCCCAACGGTGGTGCTGGGCACACTCAGTGGAGTGCTCTCGCCGATTGTGCAGGGCACGGCCAAGATGCTGGAGGCGGAGACGCTGGACATGAACGAGTACCGGGAGCAGAAGGACAAGCTGGAATACGAGGCGATGAAGCGCAACCCCGAGACGGCCTACTTGGTGTCGAACGAGGAGTTCGACAAGCA
>SFMG01000016.1 GCA_004554455.1 Bacteroidales bacterium
GCTGCAGGCGGGCCATTCCACACTGCTGCGACGATGGTGCTGCAGTGATTCGCAAATCTGGGCCTGAAATCAAGAATCGCTGCAGCAACGAGGCTGTTTCCGGGCAATCCATGCAGCGATTCCCAAATTGACCCCCTAAAATCAAGAATCGATGCACGCAAGAGGGGGTAAACGGGGAAATCCTTGCATCGATTCGCAAGTTCGGGCCTGAAATCAAGAATCGATGCACGAAAGAGGGTGTAAACGGGGAAAAGCTTGCATCGATTCCCAAGTTCGGGCCTGAAATCAAGAATCGATGCACGAAAGAGGACTTAAACGGGACAAACCTTACATCGATTCCCAAGTCTGGCCCTGAAATCAAGAATCGATGCACGAAAGAGTGTGTAAACAGGCAAAACCATGCATCGATTCCCAAGTCTGTCCCTGAAATCAAGAATCGATGCACGCAGCAGGCCACCTTCAGCACGCGTTCATTAGATGAGTCGCTCTGGAGGTAAGTCGGAGGTAATTTGTGTGAACGTTGGTTCGACAGTGGCGGCAAAAGCGGGTGCTGATGCGCCCGGAGGCGGCATTTCCCTATGTTTTTGCCGCCGAGGGTGCGCAGCACCCGCCCAAAAAGCCGCCACATAGAACCGCCACCACGAAAAGAACCGCCGCCACGCTAGCCACCCCCGTCGCAGCATCCGCCACGCTCAACACCCCGCCGCAACGAAAAAGATCAGAGCACAAGCCGGAGGCCGAAATTGAGATTGCGGCCATCAGCCCAATAGCCGGTAAAAGAATCGCTGGAGTGGGTAGAGCCATCCTTGCCACGCTCAATGTAGCTGTAATCCAGGATGTTATTCACATTGAGAAAAAGCACAAGCCCCAGCTTGCGGATGTGGCCCGACCAGCTGACACCGGCATTCAGCAGATGATAGGAAGGGATACGGTAAGGATCCTCACGATCATCGGGATCAGTGCGGGTCACAGGATCGAAATCAGCCCAGAAACGGTCATTCCAGGTCCAGTCCGCGTGAACGTCGAGGCCGGGAGAAAGAGCAAAACGCAGCGAAGCGCCAAGCTGAGTCTGCGGCGCATCCCCGACGTGGAGCCCGTCCGCATAGACATTCACAGTCCCCATAGGCTGAAGCGTCGTAGGGTCATAGATAGTCGCGGAAACATCATTCTTCCAGCGCCAGTCACCGACCGAAGCGAAAGCGTCGATACGGACAAACTTCTCATAAGACCACCACAGATCCGCCTCGAAACCGTAATGGAAAGCGTCAAGGCCCTTCACCATATACTTGACAGGGTCCTCCTCGACAGTGCTGTAGGGCGAAGAAAACAGACTCTTGTTCTTCCAAAGCGCCGCGTAAGCGGTTATCTCCGCACCGAAACTGCCTCCGACCAGACGGTAACCCAGCTCGGCGAGACTATTGCTTTCATTGCATATATCCCTGGAAATCTGATTATTGCCGTTGGAAAAGAAGACGCTGGAATACGGGACGCGCGAATAGTAGGCCGCATTCGCATATATCTTCGAAAAGCGCCCCAGACGGTAGAGAACGCCGCCCTTGACGCTGCAGCCTGCACGCGAGGCCCTGTCGCTCCACTTCTCCGCCTCGGAATAATTGTACAGGTCCCAGCGGCGCAGAGTCGTGGCGCTGAGAGAGGCGCCGAGAGTGAAAACCAGCTGCCTCTTGCGGCCGGCCTTGAAATGCGCGAGCGCGTATGCGGTGAAATAGTTCTGACGGCGGCCGTTATATGTGCGCACATAATCCCCTACGCCCTTGACCGGATTGCGGCCGGCGAGACCAGCGAGCGACTTTTTCTCGTAGTCCTCGAACCAGTAGTCGGCGCCGAGCAGGTCGGTGATACGCTCCTTCTCCCAGGTGTCATATATCTGCCAATGCACACCGAAGTCTATATCCGCCCTGTCGCCGAACTCCTTGACAGCGTTGGACTTGAGTCCCGCCTGCACGTGGCCGGCGAGGTAGTCGGTCATAACGTTGACCGCGCGTATGCCGTTCGCATCCGGAGCCGTCGCGGCGTTGTGGGCGATAACGGCGTCCCAGTCTATCTGTCCCGCGCCCTCCGTGCCTTCCGGGAATATAAATGAAGATATACGGCTTCCGCTGCTCTCGGAATAGTAGCCGCCGCCGTTCGCAAATGCCAGATAGAAGGTATTGAAGGCCCTCCAGCCGTTGCCGCCGCCGTCGATTCTGCCGCCATCGTCGCTCCTGCCGCCGTCGTAACTGTGCGTAAGGGTGAAATATGGTTTGAAATATTGATTCCTTGCAGTCGTCCTCTGGAAGCGGCTGCCGTCCTCCGCAGTCTGCCAGCCCCAACTTTTGTTGTAGGCGGCCCCATATTTCCCGACCTCCTCGTACGAGAGGCGGACAGAGCGCTGCTGATGGGTCTCAGGGGAGCCCAGAGCCGTGAAATTCAGCTTGTGTCCCTGTCTGAACGTCTTGTCGAGGGTGACGAGATAGGAGCCCGAGCTGATACGGCTGCAGTCCACGAAAGTATGGCCCCAGTTGTACGCAGCCATCAGGGAAAGGTTCCAGCCCCGTGGAAGGGCGCCGCTAGAGACGTTTATGAAGGCGTTGTTCGCGCCGGCTCCGGTGTGATACCAGCCCGCCTCGGCACGGAAATGCTCCGAAGGGGATGTGGTGAGGATGTTCACCGTGCCGCCGACGGAGTTGTCCGAGAGCATTGAATTGCCCACTCCTTTCTGGAGCTGAATCGCGGCGGTGGCATCGGACAGGCCCATCCAGTTGTTCCAGTACATACTCCCGGAGGTCAGTCCGGAAATGGGGATGCCGTTCAGCAGCACAGATATGTTTTCCTGCTTGAAGCCGCGGATGTTTATCTTCGCGTCTCCGAAACTGCCCGTCTCGGAAGTGGAATAGACACCGGGAACGTTCCTGATCATTTCGGGGAAAGTCCTTCCCGGAGCGTTTTCCCTGAGTTTTTCCTGATTGATGTCCGTAAGACGGAGCGAGGAGATTGCGGCGTTTGCAATGCTTGCGGATATGCTTGATCCGTCAAGGACAATGCTTGCTGTCGTGTCGGTCTGCGCTTCCTCCTGATGGGAGGCGACCAATGCCGCTGCAACGAGTGACAATGATTTCAACATAGTCAGTTTGTGAGTTAAAAGTTAAACATTAAACTACAAATCTGACAGGGTATGTACACTCCTCCCATTGATGGGAAAGAGCATTCATCTTCTTCCATCCGGACTGAGCGATCTGAAATGGCAGATCACATTACCGTCGGTGCCGTAGTTTCAACGGCTCAGCCACAGGCATAATGCTGTCGGACATTGTGTCTATGGGTCGCGGACTATACCGCCGGTTGGGACTTTCACCCGACCCTGAAGATTCAGGGCGCAAAGATATCAAGGAGGAAGAAGAATTCAAAAAAAATCCCGCTGTAAAGCGGGAAATATCACATCTGGGACTGAAGGGCGAGGCGCAGGCGCTTCAGGGCTATGTTTATCTGGTTCTCGACTGTACTCAGGGAAATGCCGAGGCGCTCGCTGATTTCCTTGCCGGAAAGCTTCTCGATGTAGCTGAGGCGGAAGATCTCGGCGCAGCGCGGAGGCAGTTGGCTGATGGCTTCCTCGAGACTGCGTCCGAGCTCATTGTTGTAGAACCTGGCCATCACGGGATTGGCATCAGGAGCCAGGTGCCGGGCAAGAAGGGAATCGATGCGCTCGCGGTACCAGTTCTCGAAGCTGCGCCTGCTCTTGCGGCGCTCAAGTATATTCACGCAGCGGTTGTGGACACAGGAAATCAGCCAGGGCTGGACGTCAGCACCCTCGCGGAGTCCCTCCCTTTTCTGCCACAGGGCGAAGAGCACATCCTGGACCACATCCTCCGCGGAAGTGACGTCCAGGAAGATACGGGCGTATGAAATCAGGGAGGCGTAACGCTCACGGCACAGCCTGTCGAAAGCCTCCCTGTCACCCTTGCGTATCCTGTCGCTCAATTCGTCCATCACTGTCTTTTCCTGATTTAGCCTGGCCCGGTTTATACTCCTCCCGAAAGAGACCCTGAACTAGATATTCGCCTTGGCCGTAGCCTCGAGGTCGAGGGCCTCGGCGAGGATGGACACAGGATTCTTCACCTCATAGCCGCTGGACATCTCTATCTGCCACTTGCAGGTCTCACATTCGCAGGCCACGAAATCTGGATTGACAGCAGCGATATTGTCGAACAGAGGCTTGCCCACCTTCTGGGATACCTCGTAATTCTCCTTCTTGAAGCCGTAGGTACCGGCGATTCCGCAGCAGTGGCTGTCGAGGACCGTGAGTTCCAGTCCCGGAATCATACGAAGCAGCTCTATGGTGAAATTGGCCCAGCCGAGCTTCTCCTGATGGCAAGGCGCGTGATAGGCGGCCTTGGCCTTGTAGCCCTCCTTCCATACCAGCTTGATCCTGCCGGAAGAAAGCTGCTGGTAGAGGAACTTCTCGACCAGCTGTATGTTGTCCCTCACTTCAGAGTTATCGACTCCGAGCAGGTGAGGATACTCATCCCTTATGGTCAGGGTGCAGGAAGTGGACACAGTCAGGACCTTATTGCCCTTGGCCACGGCCTTGGAGAATACCCCGATGTTGTGCGCGGCGTTCTTGCGGGCCTGCTTGAGCATTCCTGCGGAAATCATAGCCACTCCACAGCACTTCTCGCCTTCCAGCAGTTCCACCCCGTAACCCAGGGCGTTCATTACCGAGACGAAGTCCTTGCCCAGCTGAGGGTAGTTGTAGTTGGCATAGCAGCCGTGGAAATAGCTGACCTTGTGCCTGAAGCCCTCCTGGGCGGCAGCGGCATTCTTGCGGAACCACTTCTCGAAGGTTACGTGGGAATATTTCGGAAGGGTACGGCCCTTGTGCACGCCTATCACCGCATCCATCACCGCCTTCACCGGCTTGAGGGCGAGGGTGGCGTTCACAAGAGGTGCAATAGGAGTAGCCACGCTGCCCATAAGGTCGGTGCTGGCGAGCATGGTGTCGCGGAGCACGTGATGGCGCTTGCCCATTTCCAGCTTTGCGGACTGGATGATGTCGCCTATCTCCACTCCCGAAGGGCAGGCCACCTCGCAGCGCTTGCAGTTGAGGCAGTACTTGAGAGTATCCTGATAAAAAATCGGGTTCTTCAGACGGTAGCGCTCACCGTCTGGTCCGGCCTGCTTCGGTCCGGGATAGAGCTCGTTATTAGCCAGTATGGGACAAACCGTGGTGCAGATTGCACACTTCTGGCACTGTTCGAAATTATGTGCGCTTATGTTTTTCTCCTGCATACCTATCTGATATTGGCCGCAGCCTCGGCTGCTGATTTTCTGATTCTGTCGTCTGCGTCTTCTTCAATGCCGCTTATATCCGAAAGCAGCTCTCCCGCTGCGAAAAGGTTCTTGAGCATCACGCCATCCAGCGCCACGCGGCCCCCTCCATAGTTCTTCACTCCGAAGTGAAGGAAGAGCTGGTCGGCGCAGAAATCAGTTGAGAACCACTTTGCGCGGTCCTGGTCCGCATCCAGATCCAGGCCGAATATAGGTTCATATATTCGGTCCATATCGACAAGCAGCCCCTTGCTGAAGAACTTGCCGGTCGCGAGTATGTAATTGTCCGCCTCCAGCGGCTCATCCTCGAGCCTGAGGGTGTGAAGAGCCAGCACCCTGCCGTCCTCCACGTCTGCGGAGAGCACCCTGTCACCCACGAAAAGGGAGCAAGGGAGGGACCTCAGCGGGACGTCCTTGAGGGAAAGGCCCTCGGTTATCACGGCACAACGGAGACCCCTCTCGATGAGGGTCTTTGCGGCGGTGTATCCGGCCAGACCACCACCTATGATCACAGTATCGAATTTCATAGCCTATCTGTTGAATGATGTCGGCTTGCCGACCTTGTAAACCTTCTGCATAAACTCCATTTCGCGGAGGGTGTCACCCCAGCCCACGGCACTCATTCCCTTCCAGCGCTCGCTGAGATATTCCTCGGCCAGCTGCTGTTCCATCTCCGGCTTGCCAAGCGCCTCTGCAAGCACCTTGGCTGCCTTGTAAATGCAATAGGTGCCCTGGCAGGTACCCATGCCCACCCTGGTGCGGCGCCTGAGGTCCAGCAGGGAAGTCACGCCCAGTTCCTTCACTGCATAGCGTATCTCGCCGACGGTCACCTGCTCGCATTCGCAGATGAGCTCTCGGTTTTCTTCGCTGGTGTAGTCTATCTTCTCGGTCATGGAGCCCTGGCGTCCAACGGAGGCCTTCATTCCGAGATTGGCTCCGGCAAACTGAGGGAGCTTAACCTCCTTGTACTGGTCCTCCGGCTCCGAACCCGGGAGCGGCTTGTCTGCTGTGGTGCAGGCAGCCGTCACTGCGAGCTTGCGGCATACCGCGTCAGTGGCCCACTCGGCCATAAGACGGTAGGTCATCAGCTTGCCTCCAGTGATGGTTATGAAGCCCTTGAGTCCGTCGCGCGTCTCGTGGTCGAGGCAGACTATGCCTCTGGATATGCTGCGGCCGGTAGGGTCGTTGTCGGCAGCCACCAGCGGACGCACTCCAGCGTATGCCCTGAGGATGCGGGTCTGGGCCAGACTTGGACAGAGAGCGCAGCCCTCGCGCAGCAGGAGCTCGACCTCCTCGCGCGTAACGCTCATATTGTCGCACTCCTCGAACGGCACCTTCGTGGAAGTGGTACCTATGACGGTAACGGTGTCGCCCGGAACGAGTATGTCTCCGTCGGCAGACTTGCGGCAGCGGTTGATAACCACATTGTTGACCCTGTGTCCGAAAACCAGCAGGGCACCCTTTGCCGGGTACATTCCGACGTGCACGCCAGCCAGTTCAGCCACATTGTGGCCCCAGATTCCGGCGGCGTTCACGCAGACACGGGCGCGGCACTCGAGCGTTTCCCCGCTCTTCTTGTCCAGCAGCCTCACTCCGACTATGGAGTCCCCTTCCCTGATGAAAGATTTCAGCTCGGTGTAGGTCATGATCTCGGCGCCGTGGAGCTTTGCGTCAAGTATGTTGGCGGAGCACAGGCGGAAAGGATCCACAGAGCCGTCCGGAACCTGCACAGCCCCTATGAGACGCGGGTTCACCGATGGTTCCATGCGCAGGGCCTCCTTCGGGTCCAGGACCCTGGCATTGATGCCGGACGCGTGGCAGGCCTCGATGAACTGCTTCTGATAGTCCAGACCATAGCCGCTGTCCGCATCCTCCGGCAGGGTTATGAATATGCCCTGGGTGTCATCAACGCAGTTGCGGGCAATACGTCGGAGTATCATATTCTCCTTGATACACTCGGCTGCGGATTCGCTGTCCTTCACGGCATACCTCGCACCGCTGTGCAGCAGGCCGTGGTTGCGGCCGGTCGCGCCGTCCGCAATGTCATTCCTTTCGACCAGCAGGACCTTCAGGCCCCTGAGTGCGCAGTCACGGGCCGTTCCGGCTCCGGTGATGCCTCCTCCGATCACAATGACGTCAAACTCTCTTCCAATGTTTTTCATATATTTTTAATAGAATATTTCTATTTCTGCAGGCAGCGTTTCCGGAGCGCCTGCGAATTCGGCAGCTGATAACAACGGTCGGCATAGTCCAGCCAGGCTATGGCCATTTCATATTCCTTGACAAGGTAGCAGCAGAGCGCAAGATCGTAGGCCGCACTGGCGCGACGGTCCGCCGAGCCGCGTCCGACGAGTTCAAGATATCCCTCCATCGCCCCCTTGAAATCACAGTTCACGAGTTTCTCCGATGCCTGCACCCATTCCTCATCGGAATAGTAGTAAAAGGTGCAGTTAAGCTTCTCCCACTCCGGAGCGAAGCGTCCGGCCATACTGGCTCCGCCGCTCTGTGCCATGGATGCCGCCGCGATATGGGCCAGGTCCTCAAGTTCCTCCCTGCTCTCGTTTCCATTCGCCCAGAAAGCCACAGGATACTGGCTTATGCCCCTGAACACTCTCACGGTATCCGCCTTGTCCATCGCGTCCATTACATAGAGGTTCACATAGAAAGGCACCGTGGCATTGGTCACCAGGGAATTGGAGGTCTGGGGGTCGTCCGGGGTCTGAGGATTGTAGCCGGAGACAGGCTTATCGGCGAAAACCGACTCTTTGAAGACCGGACGGTCCAGAAGCAGGACCACATCCGACTCCAAGTCCATTATCAGGTTCACCAGAGTGTCCTTGGCGGAATAGTCCGAATCGGGCACATAAGGCAGGGTGTAGAGCGGAATGACGGTCTCGGAGTTGAAATAATCCTTCTCCAGGCCGCTTGCAAGGCCCTCTGCCATGGCCGCGATGAAAGTCGAATCACTCTGTTTTCCGTCCACCAGATAGGCAATGGCCATAGACTTTCCGGAGAAATCGTATCCGGTAGCCGAAGGCCTGCGCACATCGACGGACATAGTGTAGCTTGACGGTCCGCATGAAACGGCCGACAGGACTGCAAGGACTGCCAGTATTACAGGTCTTCTCATATCTTCAAAATTCAAACGGAGACAGGCTCCGCAATCAGGTCATATTCATCCGCTCCGGTGATGCGCACTTCTATGAAATCGCCCACCAGCGAATACGGTTCGGCCCCGCCGAAGGCGTCGGGTTCGTATCTGACGAGTATCTCTCCGTCCACTTCGGGACTTTCGTAGCGGCTGCGGCACACAAGCACCCCGTCGCTGAAGGAATCGACTATCACCTTTTCGACGCTGCCGACCCTGGAGCGGTTGAATTCCAGGGATATGCCGCTCTGGAGCTCCATCAGGCGCTCCAGACGGGAACGCTTGGTCCTCGGAGTCACGCTGTCACGCAGGTTGGCGGCTCCCCAGGTGCCCTCCTCTTCGCTGTAGCAGAAGGCCCCCAGCCTTTCGAAGCGGGCCTCGCGCACGAAGTCGAGCAGTTCCCCGAACTCCTTGCGGCCCTCGCCGGGATGCCCCACTATCATAGTGGTCCTGAGCACGACTCCTGGCACCTTTTCCCTCATACGTCGTATAAGTTTCCTCGTCCACTCGCCGTTGACGTGGCGGTGCATATTGTCAAGCACCTTGTCGGATATGTGCTGCAGCGGGATGTCCATATAAGGGCAGACCTTGGGATTGTGAGCCATCTGCTCGAGCACGTCATCCGGGAAATCGGCCGGATAGGAGTAATGTATCCTTATCCATTCTATGCCGTCTATGGCCGAGAGTTTCTCCAGCAGCTCCGCAAGGGCGCGGCGACGGTAGAGGTCCAGGCCGTAATAGGTGGTGTCCTGGGCTATGACTATGAGTTCCCTTACTCCCTTGAGGGCGAGCATCTCCGCCTCGTGGACCAGATCCTCCATAGGCACGGAGCGATGGGCTCCGCGTATGTGAGGTATGGCGCAGTAGGAGCAACGCCTGTCGCAGCCCTCGGAGACTTTCAGGAAGGCATAGTGGGACGGGGTGGTCAGCACGCGGGAAGACTTGCACGGAGCTTTCGGATCGACTCCGAGAGTCTCGAGTATCTCATCGAAGCCCCTTGCCCCGAACCAGCCGTCCACCTCCGGTATCAGCCCGGGCATATCCTCCATGTAACGCTGCGAAAGGCAGCCGAAGACATATATCTTCCCTGCCTTTCCCGCCTTCTTGAGCTCGACGGCTTCGAGTATGGCCTGAATGGACTCCTCCTTTGCGTCACCTATGAAGCCGCAGGTGTTCAGAAGAAGAAAATCCACCGGCGAAGTCTCCCCTTCCGGAGAGATTTCGTAGATGGATTCAAGCCGCGAGAGCAGGTGCTCACTGTCAACCCTGTTCTTGGAGCAGCCGAGTGTCTGTATGCGAAGCGTCTGCATTATTTCTCCTCTGCTTCCTTCTCCCTGTCCTCGTCGGTGACGAAATCAAGGCTTGCGTGCTCCCTGAGGCAGTTGTACCAATCGACAACCTTCTTCATGTGGGAAAGGTGGAAGCGGTCGGCATCGTAGTCGGGAACGGCCTCGTCGAAGAGGGCCTTTATCTGCTTAGGGTCGGACTTCGATGAAGGAGCCGCCTCTCCGCCGAGTTTCTCGCGAAGTTTTCCGAATACCTCGGAAAGCTTGAGCTCGCCGTCGCCGGCGTATATGGATATGTCTTCGAGGGTGCTGATACGCGCGCTCATTCCGAAGAGGCTGCGCTTGCCGTCCGTCAGGGACTCGGCTATCACACCGTTTCTTGCCTGATTTACATAGAGATAAAGTCCGCTATATCCGGATACTGAAAGTACTTTTGCAAGATCTGTTTTCATAGTTGGGAATATTTATGTCAATTATAGGGAATTTTGTCGGATTATCAAAGCTTTTCCGAAGCAATTTGCCTCAGGACCCCGTCCAGCGCCGCCTCCAGCGCCTTGAAATCGCCGCTGTTGTCCAGCACAAAGTCAACTGCAGGATGTTCCGGTCCGGCCTTCTGGCTCTGCATTCTGCGTCTTACGCTTTCGGCCGCCGACCCGTCCCGCTCCATCGCACGGCGCAGGCGCAGCTCTTCCGGCGCATCCACATATATCACATAGTCGGCGAAGCCTTCCGGCAGTCCCCTGTCCAGCAATATGGCCGACTCGAAAGCGACCAGGGCGCAGTCGGGACGTTCCGCCTTCCAGGCCTCGAAATCGCGGAATACGGCAGGATGCACAAGCGCCTCGAGGGCCCTGCGCTTCTCCTCATCCGCGAATATGAGCTCCGCCAGCGCGCGTCTGTCCACATCCCCGTCGCGGAACACCCGCTCCCCGAAAAGCCGGCGCAGCGAGTCCCGCAGAGACGCTTCCCGGTCGTAGAGAGACTTGGCCATATCGTCTGAAAAATAGACAGGGACGCCCCTTTCGATGAGCATACGGCTCACCGCGGACTTCCCTGCACCTATGCCTCCGGTGACCAGCAGTACCTTCGTGCTCATCTGTCCATTACCAGGCATTCCACCATAGCCGGCTCAGTCCTCCAATCCAGAAGCTTTCCCTCGTAGCCGCTCATCCTGACCAGACAGCGGCCCTCCCTCGAGACGAGGAAGTCGTTGTAATCGACATAGAGAGTGGCCGACTCCAGGGGTATTGATTCGGGCGGATACGGACAGAGGAAAAAGGCCTCCACCTCGGAAGGCACAAGGACTGCATCCTTGTCCGCCGGCAGATTGATTATTTTCAGGCGGAAACGGGAACTGAGTTCGGTGTACCTGACCACGGGAGCCAGATAGCTGACGCTTTCCTTGGAGAAATCGACATCCTTGACCCTGCGCAGCTTCACCTCCCCCTTTACGTCCCTGTCCAGATCCGTCCTGACAAGCTTCTCGGTATAGACGGCGTCTATGCTCTCAAGCTGGGATGGCTCCCCATAGACCGTCACCGAGTCCGGTTCCAGTCTCACGGGGCCGTCGAGTATGTACTGCTCCCTGCAGGAGATGTCCCCCATCAGCACGACGGGCACCCTGCGGCAGATTCTCGGCGGGAAGCTGAAGAAGAGCGTGTCGGTAAAGATGTACTCCACCTTGGCGGTCTCTCCGAATATCTGGGGATTGTACTCCTGGAGCTCCCTGGCGGTGATGTAGAACCTGTCCCCGGAAGCGTGATGGAGATTTGCAGCGTCCAGCTGGAGCCGGCATTCGCGACGGCCGTACTGCCAGCGCAGACGCAGGAGGTTGTAGCCCGTGGTGCGGCAGCTGGCGTGGACGCCGGCCGGATTGGCGGAAACGGAAACGCGGCCATCGATGTTGCTCTGGGCCCGTACGTTCACGTCCACGAAATCGGAATAGGAGAGGGAGAGGTTGTGGATTATCCAAATACTGAAAGCCAACAAGAGAGAGAGAAAGAAAACCTTCCAGTCCCTCCTGTCGGTACTTCTGAGCCTTTCCAAGAAGGCTCCCCCTTTATTCCAAGCCTTCACGGGTAAATTCTGTGCGTCCGCCTAGTTCTTCTTGGCTGACGGATCCCTCTGAACGGAGTTCTTGCTCACGCGGATCTTGACATCCTTATCGACCTCGATGAGCAGGGTGTTCTCCTTGACCTCGACAACCACTCCGTAGATTCCGCCTGCTGTGATGACCCTGGTGCCGTTCTCGATGGAATTGAGGAATTTCTCCTGTTCCTTCTGGGCCTTGCGCTGCGGACGGATCATAAAGAGCCACATTATCACGAAGAGACCTATGAGCATCACCCAGGTCATCCAGCCGTTGTTCGGCGTCTTCTGGGCGGCTTCTGCGGTTGCGGCTGCAGCGTCTGCACCCTGGGTGAGCGCCTGTGCGGCCTCTGAGTTGGAAACTATCTCCTGTGCCTGGAGAAGAAGGTAGTAAAGATTCATATCGCTTTGTATTTAATAAGATTATCGCATTGAAGAATAGGCTAAAGGGTCTTAGTGCTTCCGCTCTCCGAAAGGAGCTTGCGCACCGCCCTGTCGAGCAGTCCGTTCACGAAGACGCTGCTCTTCGGGGTGCCGTAGAACTTGGATATCTCCACATATTCATTGATGGACACCCTGGCCGGAATGCTGTCGAAGTTCATCACCTCGGCCAGACAGCAGACCATCAGGCATACGTCCGTGGAAACCAGCCTGTCCTTTTCGAAGGAGGAAACCAGGGAGGAGAGCAGGTCCGAATACTTGCCGTAGGCCGCATAGGAGCAGCGCAGCAGCTTGAGACTGAAGTCCCTGTCGCTTTCCACCTTGCGTCCCTCGAGGGAGAGCGTGTCGCTCTGGTAGAGAGGCGGGAGGGTCCAGCGTCCGCCCCTGGAGATGAGTTCCAGACTGCGGCAGCAGCAGCTCAGCGCATAGGCGAGGTCGTCGTTCCAGAGCAGGGACATATCCTCCAGTATGGCTGCGATGTCGTCGTTATCGACGAATTCCTCTTCGAAGATATGTATGAAGAGGCGCACGTCCCCGGCGAGGGAGCGGTCCGGCGATTCCATATACTCGCGATACCAGTCCTTGAGGGCTATGTCGTTGAGCATGGACTTGAATATGAGGTCGTACTGGCCCCAATCGAATTTCGGGAAGCGCTTCTTGAAAAGCTTGCCGAAGACTTCATCCTCCCTGAAGAGGGCGGCGAGGGCGTTGTCGGCGAACTTGGTGTTGGGATTCTTCTCGGCTTCCGTCTTGTTTATTTTCCTGGAGGCGGCCTCTATTCTCTGACGGGCCAGGTCGGTAAGCGGAACTATCGTTCCGAGCATAAGCATATATAGGTCCCTTGTGGCCTCGCAGGACTGCCCGAGGGCGGCCTCGAGGTCCTTCAGCTCGGGCGGATTCTGGGAATCGCGGGTGAATACGGCGCCGTAGAGTACCTTGAACGCCTTGATTCTCAAGATTCTTCTATTCAACATTTTCAGCAAAATTTTGACAAAGATACAGCGATTTTCAGAAAAAAGTCTAACTTTGTTGAGATTTACACTCAAAATTAAGAGACAAATGTACCGTGATGATTATGATGGAGGCTACACTCAGGAGCGTAGCGGTGAGGATGTGTATTCAAAGCCGGTGAGAGCGGGCAAGAGAACATACTTCTTCGATGTCAAGGCCACCAAGGGCAATGACTACTACCTTACTATCACCGAAAGCAAGCGCCGCGTCGAAAGAGACGGCAGCTACAGCTACGACAAGCACAAGATCTTTCTCTACAAGGAAGACTTTGAAAAGTTCTCGGAAGGTCTTCAGGAAGCAGTTGAGTACATAAAGAAAAACTGCAGCTTCGAGGTGAACGAAAGACGGCCTGCCGAGGGAAATGGTGAAGACATCAGCTTCGAAGACCTTTAGAAATCTTTTAAAATACAAGGGCTGGCCTCTGGCCGGCTTTTTATTTGTTTGCCGACAGCTCAGAATATGGAAAATACAAAGAGCCATGGCTTTGTGAGGGTCGCCGCCGCGGCCCCGGCCATCAGATTGGCTGACCCTAAGGGAAATGCCGAAGAGATATGCCGCCTGATCGACAGGGCGGAGGAAAGACAGGTCGCCATAGCCGTGTTCGCGGAACTCTGCGTCACGGGTTACACCTGCGGGGACCTTTTCACCCAGAGAGCCCTGATAAGGGGCGCGGAAGAGGCGGTGGAAAGCATAGCGGAGCACACGAGGGGCAAGGCCATCACGGCAATCGTAGGCACCCCCGTCCTCTACCACGGACTGCTCTACAACTGCGGAGTGGTGATAAGGGAGGGACGGATTCACGGAATAGTTCCTAAAATCCATCTGCCCAACACCAGCGAGTTCTACGAGGCCCGCTGGTTCACTTCCGGAGCCGACCTGGGCACGGGAGCCGTCATCGATTTCGCCGGCAGCCGCAACTGCCCTATCAGCAGCTACCTGCTCTTCAATCTGGGCGAGGCCTGCTTCGGGATAGAGCTCTGCGAGGACCTCTGGGCCCCGGTGCCTCCGTCCACCTACCACTGTATGATGGGCGCACACATCATAGCCAACCTCTCTGCCAGCGACGAAGTCTCCGGCAAGCAGGAATATCGCAAACGCCTCGTGGGCCAGCAGTCCTCCAGGGCCCGCTGCGCCTATATCTACGCCTGCAGCGGCTGGGGCGAGTCCACACAGGACACGGTCTTCGGCGGCGGAGGAATCATTTGCGAAGGCGGCGAACTGCTCGCGGAAGGCAAGCGTTTCAGCAGCGAATCCAGCCTGCTGGTCAGCGACATAGACATAGAGACCATAGACAACAGCCGCCTGAAGAGCCACACCTTCAACTCTGTGACCCCGGACGGAACCAGATCGTCCTCCTATCGCAAAGCATATCTCCGGGTGGACCTGGGAGAGCTCCCGGAAACCGACTTTGAAAAAGAGCTGGACAGGAAGCTCGACCCTCTGCCTTTCATACCAAAGGGAGACAGGCTGCAGGTAGGCAAAGCCCTGGACGAGATCATCGACATACAGCTTACGGGCCTGGCCTCCAGGATGCTGCACATCAACTGCAAGAACGCGGTGATAGGAGTGTCCGGCGGCCTTGACAGCACCCACGCCCTGCTCGTCACCTGTCTGGCCTTCGACAAGCTGGGACTGGACCGCAAGGGCATATTGGCGGTCACAATGCCGGGCTACGGCACCAGCGGCCGCACCCGCAACAATGCCGGCCTGCTTATGGACGCGCTGGGAGTGAGCAGCCGCGAGATCAGCATCAAGGCGGCCTGCGACCAGCATTTCAAGGACATAGGCCACGACAGCAGCATACACGACCACACCTACGAGAATTCCCAGGCCAGGGAGAGGACACAGATACTTATGGACCTCGCCAACAAGACCGGCGGACTGGTGGTCGGCACCGGAGACCTGAGCGAGCTGGCCCTGGGCTGGTGCACCTACAATGGCGACCACATGTCGATGTACGGAGTGAACGCCGGCGTGAGCAAGACTCTGATAAGGGTGCTCGTGGACCATCTCGCCAGGAAGATGGAAGCCGAAGGAAAGGCCGGGGCGGAGGTGCTCCGGGACATTATCGACACTCCTATCAGCCCCGAGCTGCTTCCTGCCGGAGAGGACGGCAGCATAGCCCAGGTGACCGAGGACATAGTCGGTCCTTACGAGCTCCACGACTTCTTCCTCTACAACATCTTCACCTACGGCTACACACCGGAGAAGATATGCTTCCTCGCCCGCAAGGCCTTCGCCCCGGGCAATGTGAGCGGCCTGGTCTTCGACGGGCAGACCATAGTCAGGTGGATGAACACCTTCATACGCCGTTTCTTCAGCCAGCAGTTCAAGCGTTCCTGCCTGCCGGACGGCCCTAAGGTCGGACCGGTCAGCCTGTCCCCGAGAGGAGACTGGAGAATGCCTTCGGACGCCTGTCCGGAAATATGGAAAGAAAATATAAGCAAGATATGAATAGAACAGTCAAAAGAGGCGGAGCGCTGCTATTTGCGATCATTCTGTTTGCGGCCATTCTGATTGCTGCCGCAGGACTCTTTTACTTCCGCTACGGCTTCGTGTTCGGCGAAGGCGTCAAGGCGGGTGTGCTCAACCGCGTGGTTTACAAGGGCTATGTATTCAAAACCTATGAGGGATATATCATCCAGGAGGGCTTTAATTCCACGACAGGCAAAGCGAGCGGCAATGTGATACAGTCCAACGAATTCTATTTCTCGGTCACCGACAAGGCCATAGCCGATTCACTGATGTACCACTGCGGCGGCAAGCACGTGCAGCTCCACTACAAGGAGTACCGCGGAGCACTGCCATGGAGAGGTCAGGAGAGATTCATAGTGGACGGCATAGTTTCAGTAAGCGATTATCAATGAGGAAATTACTAATCATACCTTGCCTGCTTGCAGGCATAGCCGCCTGGGCAGGACCTGTTTCCGTACGCCCGGCCAACTCCCCCGACGGAAAGATGCTCACGATGGAGGAGACGATTTTCGGCAGGGAACTCTACCCAAGCTTCCCCGGCTGGAATCCCGTCCGCAAGGCTCCTAAGCCCGAAAGGGCCTGGAGTGAGAACGGCAGCCTTATGCTCAGGACCGGCAGGGACACGATATGCGTCGCCCGCAGCGAAGAGCCGGGCATAGTATATGGCGAGACGGTCAGCCGCAACGAGTTCGGCATAAACGGAGGCATATTCTGGAGTCCCGATTCCAGCCGCATAGCCTTCTACCGCAAGGACGAAAGGGCGGTGAGCCTCTTCCCCCTGCTGGACATACGCAGCCGCACGGGCGAACTGCGCCAGATACGCTACCCTATGGCCGGTATGGCCTCCGAACATATCAGCCTGCTGGTCTATGACCTGGCCTCCGGAAGCACGGTCTGCTGCAAAGTTGACGACTTCAGCGACGAGCGCTATCTGACCAACATATCCTGGACTCCGGACAGCCGCAAGATCATCATACAGGTGGTGGACCGGGAGCAGGAGAACGTTAATATGAATATGTACAGCGCCAGCGACGGACGCTTCCTCAGGACCATACTGCGCGAACACGACAGCCGCTATGCCGAGCCCCTCGACCCCGTTTGGTTCCTCAAGGGGGACGGCAGCCGCTTCATTTACAGGACCAACTGCCGCGACGGCTACCGCAATCTCTATCTCTGCGACACCCTGGGCAGCGTCACCCGCCTGACCTGCACGGACGCGGACGTGAAGTACGTCGCCAACGACGGACGCTATGTCTATTACACCTCAGCCGAGGTCTCCCCTGTCGAGAACCATCTCTTCCGGGTGGAACTGAAGCGGCGCAAGGGCAGGATGGAGCCGGGCAAGGCGGACAGACTGACCTTCGGGGAGGGTTGGCACGAGGTGCTGATGGATGAAGACTGCAGCAGCTTCATTGACCGCTGGTCCAGTCTGAACAACCCGGGTACGATTCAGAGGGTGAGCTGCGACGGGAAGAAGCGCGAGACCCTGTCGCAGGCGGCGGACCCTACTTTGGACTGGGCCTTCTGCGAAATCGAGCTCGGCACGGTTCCGAGCGCCGACGGCAGATACGAGAACTGGTACAGGCTCATACGGCCGAAGGACTTCGACCCGCAGAAAAAATATCCCGTAATCGTATATGTATATGGCGGCCCGCATTCGCAGATGGTGCGCAACAGCTGGCTGGCACAGTTGCGGCGCTGGGAAATGTATATGGCCCAAAGGGGCTATCTGGTCTATGTCCAGGACAACAGGGGCACCGAGAACAGGGGCGCCGAATTCGAGAAGGCCATACACAGGCAGTGCGGCAGCGCGGAGACGGCCGACCAGCTCAAGGGACTGGAAATGCTGATGGAACTGCCGTACGTGGACCGCGAGCGCATAGGCGTGCACGGCTGGAGCTACGGCGGCTTTATGACCATAAGTCTGATGACGGCCAGGCCTGACATCTTCAAGGTGGGAGTGGCCGGCGGACCGGTAATCGACTGGAAGTGGTACGAGGTGATGTACGGCGAGCGCTATATGGACAGGCCGGAGGAAAACCCGGAGGGCTACGCCGCCAGCAGTCTTATGGGCAAGGCCGGGAAACTCAGGGGAAAACTGCTGATATGCCAGGGAGCTGTGGACAACACCGTGGTATGGGAACACAGTCTCAGCTTCATACAGGAGTGCATAGACCTGGGCATACAGGTGGACTACTTCCCTTACCCCGTGGCCGAACACAATGTAATGGGACGCAACCGCATACACCTGATGGACAAGGTGTCCCTCTATTTCGAAGATTATCTCTGAGACGATGAAACAATTCTGGAGGACTCTACGCAGATTCGTGAAGCCTTACAGGGCTTATGTTTTTGGAGCCGTCGGGCTGAATATGCTCTCGGCGGTCTTCAACATATTCTCCTTCTCACTGATCATACCCATCTTGCAGATACTCTTCAAGATGGACACAACCCAATACGTGCATATTCCGTGGGACAGTGCCGACCTTAGTCTCAAGGAACTGGTTATCAACAACTTCTACGCCTATTGCCAGGAGCTGATAGCGAGCTCCGGGGAATCCCGCGCCCTGCTTCTGATAGGCCTGTTCTTCGCGGCGATGACCCTGGTCAAGTGCTCGAGCTACTTCGGGGCCTCCGCAATTATGATCCCTCTGCGCACCGGCGTGGTGAGGGACCTGCGCACCAAGGTTTACGACAAGCTTATGGGCCTGCCTCTGGGCTTCTTCTCCAACGAGCGCAAGGGCGACATAGTGGCCAGGATGAGCGGGGACGTGAGCGAGGTGGAGAACTCGATAATGAGCTCGCTGGATATGCTGCTGAAGAATCCTATACTGATAATCATCTACTTCGGCACCCTGATAGCGGTGAGCTGGGAGCTTACCCTCTTCACTCTTGCCGTGGTGCCGCTGATGGCCTGGGGAATGGGAGCCCTCGGACGCACTCTGAAGAAAAAGTCCCTCAGGGCCCAGGGCAAGTGGTCGGACATAATGTCGCAGCTGGACGAGACCCTCGGCGGCCTCCGCATAATCAAGGCCTTCAATGCCGAGGACAAGATGAGAGACCGTTTCAGGGGCACCTGTGACGATTACAGGCGCATTTCCGGCCGCGTGGCCACCCGTCAGGCCGCGGCCCATCCGGTCAGCGAGTTCCTCGGTACCCTGATGATAATCGTGGTGCTCTGGTTCGGAGGACGTCTCATCCTCAGCGGTTCCCAGCTGATAGACGCCCCTACCTTCATCTTCTATATGCTCATACTCTACAGCGTGCTGCAGCCTATCAAGGACTTCTCGAAGGCGAGCTACAGCATTCCGAAGGGCCTCGCATCCATGGAAAGGATAGACAAGATACTCCTGGCTGAGAACAATGTGAAAGAGGCCGCAGACGCCGCTCCGGTGAAGGGTTTCAGCGACTGCATCGAATTCAGGGACGTGCATTTCAGCTACGACGGGGAACGCGAGGTACTCAAGGATATAAACATACGCATCCCCAAGGGCAGCACAGTTGCTATAGTAGGACAGTCCGGCAGCGGCAAGTCCACGCTCGTGGACCTCATACCGAGGTACTGGGACGTCAGTTCGGGCAGCATAAGCATAGACGGCAGGGACATTCGTGGACTCCGTATCCAGGACCTGCGCGGCCTGATAGGCAATGTCAACCAGGAGGCCATACTCTTCAACGACAGCATATTCAACAATATCGCCTTCGGAGTGGAGAACGCCACCATGGAGGAGGTGGTCGCAGCGGCGAAGATAGCCAACGCACACGATTTCATAATGGAGAAAGAGGATGGCTATATGACCAACATAGGCGACAGGGGCAGCAAGCTCTCGGGCGGACAGCGCCAGAGAATCAGCATTGCGAGGGCCATTCTCGCCAACCCGGACATACTCATACTCGATGAGGCCACCTCGGCCCTCGACACCGAGTCCGAGAGACTGGTACAGGAGGCGCTGGACCGCCTGACAAGCAGCAGGACCACCATTGCCATCGCCCACCGCCTGTCCACCATAAAGAATGCCGACGAGATTCTGGTAATGAACGAGGGACGCATTGTGGAACGCGGACGCCACGACGAGCTGGTGGCTCTCGACGGCTATTACAAGAAACTGAATGATATGCAGGCCTTATGATGAATCCAAAGACTGTGAAACTTTGCTGGAGGTTGCTTGCCCTGCTCTATCTGGGAGCGGTCGCCTACCTCTGTTTCGGCCATCTGTCCCCTGACGAGAGTCTGCCGAGAGCGATTTTCGGCATCCCTTCGGACAAGATCGCCCACTTCGGAATGTTCTTCCCCTTCCCTATCATAGCCATATATGCCTTCCATAACAGCAAGGGCAGGCCGGGACGCTTCTTCGTCTTCCTCGCGATAAGCTATTTCCTCGGAATGATGCTGGCTATGGGTACGGAGCTGATCCAGGGCACCACAGACTACAGAAGTTCCGATATGCTGGACCTTGTGGCCGACTCGCTGGGACTTATGACCGGCTGTGTCACCGTAACGGTAATCAAATCCTTCGGCGGAAAATGGTAAGGAAGATGGTCCTCTCCCTCTGCTGCCTTGCCGGGATGGCTTGCAGCGGAACTCTTCTGGCCCAGACCAGACTGGACGTGGCGGATTTCAAGGAGGAATGCGACTCGCTGACCGCCTTGCTGGAAAAGCGCACGCAAGTGCGTTCCGTGGTGCGTATCAAACAGCTGAGCGCCAACGGCCAGCTGCTGAATTTCAGCTTCACGGAACACATAGGCGACTGGAGATGGACCAGGGAGGACATCAGATGGTTCCGCAAGGAGCTTAAGGCAAGACTCCCGGAGAAATACAAGGACTACAGCATAGGCGAACTCAAGTGCCGCAAGCTCGACCTCAACCGCTATGTCACTCCTGTCAGGAATGACAACGGCCGTCCGGCGGAAACGGCATACAGGGTCAGGGACCGCCGCAGCGAAGTGAAGCCCCTGGTGACGAGGGTGGAGTCCGAGAGCTATGACAAGGGCCTGAGCGGCAGGCACATAGCCCTGTGGCAGAGCCACGGCCGCTATTTCGAGGAGAAACTGGACCGCTGGGAGTGGCAGAGAGCCACCATCTTTGAGACCGTGGAAGACCTCTACACCCAGAGTTACGTGCTGCCTTTCCTCGTTCCTATGCTGGAGAATGCCGGAGCCGTGGTGATGCTGCCGCGCGAGAGGGATTTCAGCCGCATCGAGCGTCTGGCCGACAACGACCCCGCATTGGACGGCAGCTGCGACAGCTACACCGAAAAAGGCGACTGGAGCGATGCAGGAACGGGCTTCCGCAACGCCAAGAGCGAATATACGGGCATAGACAATCCTTTCCGTATGGGCAGCGCCAGGAAGGCGTCCCAGAAGGCGGGCTCGGAGGCGAGCGCCAGCTGGAGCGTGGATATGCCTGAACGCGGCAGCTATGCCGTATATATTTCATATACCACCCTGGAGAACAGCACCGACTGCGCAAGCTACACCGTCCACCATCTGGGCGGCGACACCCATTTCAGAGTGAATCAGCAGATGGGAGGCGGAATGTGGGTATATCTGGGCGATTTCGAGCTCCCTGAGGGGCGCAGCACCGTCGTCACCCTCGACTGCGGAGTGCCGGAGGGCTGCAGTTCCAAGGGCAAGTCGGTCAGCGCCGATGCCGTGAAGGTGGGTGGCGGAATGGGCAACATAGCCAGGTCCTCATCCGGAAGCGGCAACCCTCCCGTATGCTCCGGCATGCCGAGATTCACAGAGGGAGCCCGCTACTGGCTGCAGTGGTCTGGGTTCGACGAAAAAGTCTGGAACCTCAACGAACAGAAATCCGACTACAGGGACGATTTCATGTGCAGGGGACCGTGGGTACAGCATCTGAGCGGAGGCTCGAGGATCAACCCGAAGGAGGAAGGAAAACATATACCCGTGGACCTCTCCTTCGCCTTCCACACCGACGCCGGCACCAGACTGGGCGATACCATTGTGGGCACCCTTGCCATATACACCCTGCTGAAAGAGAATTCCCGCGAATATACGGACGGCAGCGACAGGATGGCCGCAAGGGAATACACCGAGCTGGTACAGGGCCAGATTGTGGATGACATACGCGCCGGATTCGAGCCGCAATGGAGCCGCAGGCAGCTCTGGGACCGTTCCTATAGCGAGTCCCGCATGCCGAATGTGCCGGCTATGCTGCTCGAGCTGCTCTCGCACCAGAATTTCGCGGATATGAAATACGGCCTGGACCCGGCCTTCCGCTTCACCGTAAGCCGCTCCATCTACAAGGGCATGCTCAAGTTCCTGAGCAACCGCTACGGCTGCAGCTATGTCGTGCAGCCCCTGCCTGTGAACTCCTTCTCAGCAAGCTTCCTCAGGGACTCGGACGGGGAGCTGGCCATGGACGGCGAGGGCCGCTTCAGGATGTGCCTTAAATGGAAAGATACGCCCGACAGCCTGGAAGAAACGGCAGTCGCAGACCATTATATATTATATACGCGAAAAGACGACGGCGGCTGGGACAATGGACGCAGGATAGACTGCAGCTGGGATGGCGACTTCCGCAGCTGCGAGACGGCCATAGAGCCGGGGAGCATATATTCCTGGAAAGTGGAGGCCTGCAACGCCGGCGGACGCAGCTTCCCTTCGCGGACGATGAGCGCAGGCATACCTTTGCAGGCCATAAGCAGCGACGGCAAATCCCTGACGAGCACGGCCGTACTGGCTGTTGACAACTTCGACCGCGTTGCCTCGCCTACCTGGTACGACTCTTACGAATATGCAGGCTTCGACAACCGTCAGGACGGTGGCATAGGATATATGTACGACTGCGCTTTCATCGGCGATATGTACGAATGGCACCGCCATCTGCCGTGGATGGACGACGACTGTCCCGGCTTCGGCGGCTCCTACACCGACTGGGCAGACCGTATCGTAGCCGGCAACACGATGGACTGGAGCGCAAGGCACGGCAGGCTTATCTTCGACTGCGGATATGCCTTCTGTTCCGCATCGTCGGACGCATTCGCCGCCACGCCTGAACTGGCCGAAGGCATATATGCCCTCGATCTGATATGCGGCAAGCAGGTCAGCAGCTACAGCGGCGCCGGCAGATTCCCGGCCCGCCACACGGTCTTCCCCGAAGGGCTGCAGGAAGCCATACGCAAGTACTGCGGCAGGGGCGGAAACCTGCTGGTCAGCGGAGCATATATAGCCACAGACGCCTGGGGAGGCATATATCCCTTCCGGCAGGACAGTCTGAGCGCAGTGAAGGCAAGGGAGTTCTGCATGGAAGTGCTGGGCTACAAGTGGCTGAGCAACTATGCCAGCCGCAGCTGCGAGGCAAGGGGCTGCTGGCTGAGCTATATGCCGGAGAAAATCGCCTGCCGCCGCAATCCGTGCGAGGAGGGCTACGGCATAGAGTCTCCGGACGGGATAGTGCCTGCCGACTCGAGGGGCATAAGCATAATGCGCTATTCGGACAGCAATGTCTCCGCCGGAGTCATATTCAGGAACAGGGGCTACAGCTGCCTGAGCCTGGGTTTCCCTATCGAAACTATTGACGATGAAAAGCAGGCCGCAGCGCTTATGAAGGCCTCCATTGAACTGATATTGAACAAATAGCCACAATATGAGAAACACTATCATTATCTGTGCGGCCCTGCTTGCGGCCGCCTGCAGCACCGGAAACGCTCCGGTGCTCATTCCCGAGGAGAATTTCTCGGAAACGATTGACGGAAAACAGGTTGAGCTCTGCACGATAAGAGGCGGAGAGCTCACGCTCCAGGCGACCAATTACGGCTGCCGGGTTGTAAGTCTCTGGGCCCCTGACCGCAACGGGAAACTGGAGGACGTGGTTCTGGGCTACGACTGTCTGGAGAAATATGTGCATAACAGCGGCGAGCGCTTCCTCGGCCCTACGGTGGGACCGGTGGCAAACCGCATCGCCAATGGAAAGTTCAGCGTCGATGGGATCGAATACACTCTCCCGCAGAACAACAACGGCCAGACCCTCCACGGAGGCCTCAAGGGCGTCGATTTGCTGGTCTGGGACATAGTTGACAGGACTGACAGCTCCCTGACCATGAGTCTCTGCCGCGAGAAGGGACTGGACGGCTTCCCGGGCGACATCCACGTGGAGGTCAGCTACACCCTCACTTCCGACAACCGCTTTGTGATAAGCTACAGGGCCGACAGCGACGAGGCCTGCCCTCTCAACTTCTCCAACCACAGCATTTTCAACCTCAAGGGCGAGGGCAACGGCACCATCCTCGACCACGAGCTGACCATTTTCGCCGACGCCACCACCCCTGTGGACTCCGTACTCATCCCTACCGGAGAGATAGCCCCTGTGGAGGGCACTCCTTTCGACTTCAGAGAGGCCCACACCATAGGCGAGCGCATAGATGCAGATGACGAGCAGCTGCGCAACGGAAACGGCTATGACCACAACTGGGTGCTCAGACGCGAGAGCGAAGACGGAGTGGAGCTGGCCGCCATACTCTACGAGCCGGCTTCTGGACGTGAGATGAGGGTTTACACCGACCAGAAAGGCCTGCAGTTCTATGCCGGAAACTTCTTCGACGGTCTGTCAAGCGGCAAGTACGGCAGGACCTTCGATTTCCGCGAGGCCCTGGCCCTCGAGGCCCAGAACTTCCCGGACGCAGTCAACCACGAGAACTTCCCTGAAAGCATATACAGGCCCGGTGAAGAGTATCACCAGACCTGCATATAC
The DNA here is from genome assembly GCA_004554455.1 of Bacteroidales bacterium. Lineage (GTDB taxonomy): Bacteria > Bacteroidota > Bacteroidia > Bacteroidales > UBA932 > Cryptobacteroides. The sequence goes on from SFMG01000016.1 coordinate 24,488, forward strand.
GAATTCAATGTAAGGTAAGCCGCTCTCAGGCGAGCCTTCCAGGATATGCCTTAAGGCCCTCTGCAAGTATGTGGAGGGCTTTTTTGAGCTCAGGCACCTCGAGGACGTAGGCAATGCGGACCTGACGGGTGCCCTCGCCCGGAGTCTTGTAGAATGAGGCGACAGGTGTGGTCATGGTGGTCGCGCCCTCGTAGCGGAAGTCGGTGAGCATCCAGCGGCAGAAGGACTCCGCACTGTCAACCGGCAGTTCGGCTATGGTGTAGAAGGCGCCGAGAGGCTTCGGAGCGAATACACCCGGGATGGCATTGAGCATCTCCACCGCGCAGTCGCGTCTGGCTATGTACTCGGCCTTGACGGCATCGAAGTACTCGTCAGGTGTGTCCAGGGCGCCCATTGCGGCATACTGGCCGAGGACAGGCGGGCAGAGACGGCTCTGACCGAACTTGAGAGCAGCAGCCATAACCTCCTTGTTGTGGGATGCCATGCAGCCTATGCGGGCTCCGCAGAGATTGTAGCGCTTGGAAACGGAATCCACGAGTATGACGTTCTGGTCCAGGTCAGGAATATTCATTGCCGAGAAGTGCGGTTCGTCGGTGTAGCAGAACTCGCGATAGACCTCGTCGCTGATGAGGAAGAGGTCGTGGCGGCGGCAGAAGTCTCCCAGCTGGAGCATTTCCTCGCGGGAGAAGAGCTTGCCCGTAGGATTGCAAGGGTTGCTGATGAGCACGGCCTTGGTCCTGTCGCTGACCAGTTTCTCGAACTCCTCTATAGGCGGCACCTTGAAGCCGTCGCGTATGTCGGTGTGCACGGCCTTGAGCACTATGCCGTTGAGCTGCGCGAAGGTGTTGTAATTGGTGTAATACGGCTCTATGACTATGATTTCGTCGCCTGCATCCGCCGCAATCTGCATCGCCACGGAGAAGGCCTCGCTGCCGGCCACGTCTATGATGATCTCGGAGAGGTCCAGTTCTATGCCTATCTTGCGGTAGTATTTTTCTATCATTCCCTTGCGGAGCTCGGCGAAACCGAGGGAGTTGGTATAGGAGAGATGGTCTATCTCCCTGCACTTGCGGGCCACTGCCTCGAGGGCGCACTCCGGGGACTTGATGTCCGGAGCTCCCACGTTGAGATGATAAACCTTGACGCCATCTGCCTTCGCAGCGTCTGCGAGGGGAACGAGCTTCCTGATTGCGGAAGCGGGCATTGATTCTGCCTTCCTGGAAATTTTAGCCATTATCTTATGCTTGTTTTGATGAAAATTCTCTGATTTTCTGTTCGTCGCTGAGCGGACAGACAAGAAGCCGTCCGTCCCTCTCGGCCACTATGTAGCCGTCAAGCGCGTCGAGGACCACCCTGCGGAGCCCGTCCACGTGAACTATGCAGTTCTTGCAGTCCCAGAGTTCCGCACTGCCGCTGCTTACCACGGCATTGTTCTGCCTGTCCTGCGGCAGATTGGCCTTGAGAGAGCCCCAGGTGCCCAGATCCGACCAGCCGAAATCGCCAGGGATGGTGTAGATGTCCGGGGACTTCTCCATTACAGCATAGTCTATGCTGATTTTCTCGCACTGAGGGAAGAGTTCCCCGAGCACGGTGCTCTCGTCAGGCGTTCCGAAGGATTCCGCAATGCGGTCCATAATGGAGCATATACCGGGAGCATATTCCCGCAGTGCCGCGGTGATGGTGGAGAGTTTCCACACGAATATGCCGGCATTCCAGAGGTAGCGGCCATCCCTGATATACTTCGCGGCCGTAGGAGCGTCGGGTTTCTCCTTGAAGGCGGTGACCTTGAAGGCTTCCTCTCCCAAGGCCTCGCCCGTCTCTATGTAGCCGTATCCGGTCTCGGGACGCAGGGGCTTTATGCCCACGGTGAATATCTTGGTGGAAGATGCCGTAAGGGAGAGGGCCGTGCCTATCACCCTGCGGTACTCCGCACTGTCGAGCACAAAGGCGTCGGCCGGACTGACCACGATATTGGAATCGGGATTGACGCGGGCTATCTTCCAGCAGGCGTATGCGATGCAGGGCGCGGTGTTGCGCGAAGCCGGTTCGGGAAGTATGTTCGCTTCCGGCACCTCCGGCAGCTGCCCGCGGACCAGGTCCACATATTTCTCGGAAGTGACTATCCACACGTTCTGCGGCTTGCAGAGCGCACCCTCTCCCTTGCAGAAGCGGTCGTAAGTCATCTGTATCATAGTGCGTCCCGTTCCCAGCACGTCAATGAACTGCTTCGGGACTTCCGGGGTGCTCATAGGCCAGAAACGGCTGCCTATCCCACCTGCCATTATTACCACCTGAGTTTCCATATCTTCGTATTTTCTGTTGTCAGCTCAATCCTGTTATCTGTCCGTCAACAAGGTCTATGCGCAGGGCCTGAGGGGACTTCGGGAGTCCCGGCATCCGTATTATGGAGCCGGCCACCGCAACCAGCATCTCGGCGCCCGCGTTCACCACTATGTCGCGTATGGCTATGCGGAAGCCGCGCGGGGAACCGTAGGCCTTCGGATCCTGGGAGAAGGAATATTGTGTCTTTGCTATGCACACCGGGAAGCCGCCGAAGCCGTTGCGCTCCGCCTCTTCGATATGGGCGAGGGCCTCTTCGCCGAAATCGACGCCGTCGGCCCCATAGACACGGGTTGCCACCGCCTCTATCTTCTCCCTGACGGAGGCCTCCAGAGGGTAGGCATATTCCAAGTCTGCGGAAGGATGCTTTTCTATGGTCTCCACGACCAGGTCCGCCAGTTCCACAGCTCCCCTGCCGCCCTCGTTGAAGGCGTTGTTCACCGCAAAGGGTACTCCCAGGCTGGCGCAATGCTCACGCACCAGCTCCATCTCTGCCCCTGTGTCGGAGGCGAAACGGTTGAAGCAGACCACCACGCTCTGTCCGAAGGAGCGTATGAGTTCTATATGCCTGTCCAGATTGCAGAAGCCCTTCACCACCGCTTCGGGATTCTCCTCGCTGAGCCGGGAGGCATCCGCGCCGCCGTGCATCTTGAGCCCCTGCAGAGTGGCAACAAGGACGGTCAGAGCCGGTTTCAGGCCGCCTGCACGACACTTTATGTCATAGAATTTCTCGGCGCCAAGGTCAGAGGCGAATCCGGCCTCGGTTATGGCGTAATCGCCGAAGCGCTGGGCCATACGGGTAGCCAGCAGGGAGTTGCAGCCGTGGGCTATATTGGCGAAAGGTCCGCCGTGTATGAAGGCCGGAGTGTTTTCGGTGGTCTGGACCAGATTGGGGTTGATGGCGTCCTTCAGCAGCACGGTGATGGCTCCGCCTATGCCCAGGTCCCTCACTCTCAATGGCCTGTCATCCCAGGTGTAGCCAAGGAGTATGTTATCTATGCGTCTGCGCAGGTCATCCAGGTCCTTTGCGAGACAGAGTATGGCCATTATCTCGGAGGCCGGGGTAATGTCGAAGCCCGACTCGTGGGGCTCCCCGTTCACAGCTGGCCCGAGGCAGGTCATTATCTGCCTGAGGGAACGGTCATTGACATCCAGGACCCTGCGCCAGAGTATCTCCTTCATCCTGAAGCCCTCCTCCCTGTGCTGGTAGATGTAGTTGTCCAGAAGGGCGGAAATCATATTGTTGGCGGAAGTGATTGCGTGGAAGTCCCCCGTGAAATGCAGGTTAATCCTGTCCATAGGGAGCACCTGGGCATATCCGCCTCCGGCCGCTCCGCCCTTCATGCCGAAACAGGGTCCCAGAGAGGGTTCCCTGAGGGCCAGGACCGCTTTGTAACCGCGACGGGCCATTCCCAGGGCCAGCCCCACCGAAACGGTGGTCTTGCCTATTCCCGCCTTGGTGGGAGTGATGGCAGTCACGAGTATGAGCTTGCCTTCCTTCCTGTTCTCCCCTGCCTTCAGGCCGTAGGGGACCTTGGCTATGTAGCGTCCGTAAGCTTCTATCTCTTCCCGGTCTATGCCAAGCCCGGCAGCTATCTCTTCTATGGGCTTGAGAGGCGTTTCCCTTGCGATTTCGATATCAGATTTCATAGAGGTTCAAAATAGCCTTCAAAATTAACAAAAATAGCCTGCATATCACAATTTGATTGAAGTTCTGTGAATATTGAAGAAAAGTACTCCCAAAATTCGCAGGAATTCGCTTACTTAGGGCTTATGGAAGAAATGAGAATGGAAGCCCTGCTCCTGGCCCTGCTGCAGGAGGGGGACAGCGCTCTGGAAGAAGGGGCGATGGAATACGGAGACAAGATCATACAGCTGAAGGACGAGATACGCGATACCGAGATGCTGCTGGAGCGTCTGAGACGCCTGCTGGCGGATTACGGCAAAAGTGATAATATACTGCAGGAAATAGCTGCGGGACAGCGTCTGGAACTGACGGAAGGCATGGATGTGCTGATAGACGGGAAAAAGATAAGCATGACTCCCCTGCCCAAGGCCTTGTTCCTGCTCTTCTGGAGGCATCCCGAAGGCATTTGCTTCAAGGATATGTCCGACTACAGGGAGGAACTGGTGGAACTCTACGGAAGGACCAGCCGCAGCGATGACCCGGAGCGCTTCCGCAGCACCATCGACAGGCTCATAGACCTGGACAGCAACTCTCTCGACACCCAGCGCTATCTTCTGAAGAGGCAGCTGGAGGCACAAATGAACCCCTCTGATGCCGCCATGTTCTGCATAAGGGGCTCCAGAGGGGAAAAGAAAGTCATTCCGGCCTCCCGAAGGAGGAAGTGATTATTCCACGTGGTCGCGGAGGAAAGCCCTTACACGGGCAGTGTACTCCGCAGGATGGTTGCGGTAGGAATTGGCGTGGTCAGTGTCCTCGACCAGCCACATCTCCTTGTAGCCTGAGGTCTTGGCATCAAAGTTCACGTATATGTCCGAAGTAGGGACATAGTCGTCGCTGTCGCCGTGGATGAAGAGCATAGGCTTGTCGCAGCGGGCGAGCTGGTTGACGGATGATGCCTCCTTGAAGCTCCAGCCGTACTTGATGCGGCAGATGAAGTCGGCGCCGTAGAGTATAGGGAAAGGCGGCAGGCCGAACTGGCCCTTGAGCTCCTTGCGGAACTGGTTCCATACGGAGCTGTAGCCGCAGTCCTCGATGAAGCCTTTCACATATTCCGGGAGTTCGTCGCCGGAAACCATCATGGTGGTCGCTCCACCCATTGAGATGCCATGGACAACCATCAGACTGTCGTCGAAGATGGAGTGGGCCACAGGAATCCACTGTTCCACGTCGAGACGGTCCTTCCAGCCCATCTGTATGGCCTCGCCCTCGCTGTTGCCGTGATAGTTCAGGTTCGGGAGCATTATGTTGTAGCCGAGGGAATCCCTGAACATACGGCCAATCATCATCATGTGCATCGGGTTGGCGGTATAGCCGTGGACTATCATTGCGGTCTTGCGGCTTGGCTGCGGAGCTGCGGCATAGAAGGCGTTGATAAGGAAGCCCTGGTCGTCGGTGATGCTGGTGTCGCGGAGTATGCCCTGGGCCTCCAGGCTGTCCAGCCACTCTTCAAGCAGAGGATATTTTTCGTCGAGACCCTCTCTGTAGCGGGCCATCGCCTCTGCGCCGGTGTCATCCGGATTGAGGGCGTAGTTGACCATATAGGCACCGCCACCGAAAGTGACTGCGAGAAGGAGTACAAGCAGGACGGCAAGCGTCCAGACTATGGCTTTTACAGGTTTTTTCATATTCAGACGGTATTATTTGGTTCCGAAAATACGGTCGCCTGCATCGCCGAGACCCGGGAGTATGTAGCAGTCCTCGTTGAGGGTGCGGTCCACTGCAGCAACGTATATATCCACGTCTGGATGGGCCTCCATAACGGCGTTCACGCCTTCAGGGGCGGCTACGAGGCACATAAGGCGTATGTCGCGGCAGCCGTGTTCCTTGAGCAGCGCGATTGCGTCACAGGCGCTGCCGCCGGTGGCAAGCATAGGGTCGGTGAGTATCACCATTCTCTCGGATATGCCCTTTGGAAGCTTGCAGTAGTACGGCACCGGCTTGTGAGTGCTCTCGTCGCGGTAGAGTCCTATATGTCCGACCCTGGCTACAGGCAGGAGGGCGAGCAGTCCTTCGACCATACCCAGTCCGGCGCGGAGGATAGGTACGAGGGCCACCTTTTTGCCCGCTATCATTTTCATTGTGGTCTTCTCCATAGGAGTCTCAATCTCGACCTCCTTCAGAGGGAAGTCACGGGTGACCTCGTAGCCCATTATGAGGGAGATCTCATAAAGGAGTTCACGGAAATCTTTGGAAGGGGTGTTCTTGTCCCTCATGATCGTAAGCTTGTGCTGGATCATCGGGTGGTCGATTACATGCAATTGGCTCATAGCGGTAAAGTGTTATATTTCGTCAAAGTTAGACTTTTTTCTGAATACATTGAGCTGAGTTGACAGAAGAATTGCCGCCAATATCGCTCCCAGCACGTCACTTATGGCACAGGCAGTCCAGATACCCATCAGCCCCGGGGCGGAAAAGCGCTCGAATATGAGCGGAATAATGTAAATCATAGGGAGCAGGAAGATGACCTGACGGCTCAGGCTGGTGATTATGGCTATAAACGGCTTGTCGATGGACTGGAAGAAGTTGGAGTTGGTTATGGTGAAACCGACCAGAGGGAAGAAAAGCAGCAGCAGACGCAAAGCCGGCACGGTCATATCAATCATATTGCTGTCGTTTGTGAATATGGCGGCGAGGACGCGCGGCATCGCGAGTCCCAGCAGGGCGGCCAGGGCTCCGACGCCTATATTAAAACGCATTGTCTTGACATATACGCTCTTAAGCCTGTCCCCGTGGCCGGCCCCGTAATTGTAGCCGGCAATAGGCTGCATGCCCTGACACAGTCCCAGCATAAACATCACCATAAAGCTGCAGAAGGTGTTCACTATGCCGTAGGTGCCCACAGCCAGGTCGGCGGCGTTCTCTCCGAAGACTCCGCTCAGCCGGCCTCCGTAGCGGAGCAGCTGGGTGTTGAGCATAGCCACGACGGCAGATGCGGCAAGGTTCATCAGGAACGGGCTCATTCCTATCATCAGTATGTTCTTGAAGATGTACAGACGCGGCTTCCAGGCGTGGGAGCGGAAGCGTATGAAAGACTTGGGGCTGCAGAAGTGCAGAAGTGACGCGATTCCGGTCAGGAACATCGAGATGGTGGTCGCCCAGGCGGCCCCGGCTATGCCCCACTTGAACACGAAAATGAAAACAGGGTCGAGAATCACGTTCAGTATGGCGCCCGAGACGAGTATGTACATCGACTTCATAGGGTAGCCGCTCGCCCTCATCAGACCCGTCAGGTTGAAGGTGAGGGTCGTGAAGAACATTCCCGGCAGCACGATGAGCATATAGGTCCTGGCATAGTCCAGGGTGAGGTCGGAGGCACCGAACATACCGAGTATGTCATCGAGGAAGGAATAGCCGACGCCGAGGAAGAGGGCTCCGAAGGCAAAGGTCAGCAGGAGACTGTTGCCAAGTATGTTCTCCGCCCAGGCTATGTCCCTCTTGCCCAGCACTATGGACATTCTGGCGGACGAACCGGCGCCCACCAGGGAGCCGAAGGCGTGTATGACGTTCATTATGGGCATAGTGATGGCCAGGCCGGCTATTGCCATGGCATCCACGCCCTGTCCGAGAAATATCCTGTCCGCTATGTTGTATATCGAAGCGATTACCTGGCTGATGACCGCCGGGAGGGCATAGGCGAAGAGAAGTCTCCCTATTCTACCACTGCCTAATTCTTTTGTTCTGTCTTCCATAATTTGCGCGCAAAAGTACAAAAAAATTATAAAAAATTGGAACTCCGGGCCCGCGACAGTCACGTCGCAGAACCCGGAGCATCGTTTATCAGATATTTATGTTGTGCCGTTATTCTTCTTTTGTGTGTTCGATCACGTCGTTGAAGGCGTTCATCAGATTGCTGCGCATCCTGAATGCGACTATAATCCCTATGATTGCCCCGACTGTCACTCCGCCCAGCATGCACCACAGGAGCAGGGCTTCGTCCACGGATCTGGAGATTTCAATGCCGAACCATGCTATCCATACGAGCAGCGGGATGAAGGACAATTTCCAGAAGATGTCATATTCCCTCTTGAGCTTTTTCATTCTCCTGGCGGAAGAGGCCATATCCATAGTATAGGCATCCGTGCTCCTTATGCGGCCCAGCAGGTAGATGGTCGTACCCATGCAGACCAGCATCATAAGCACCGTGAAGATATTGAAGAAAATCGAGGTGTGCAGTATGAAAGGCAGGTAAGTGAATGCCCATACTATCACGGACACCGCAGCTGCGACCTCTATGACGACGTGACGGCGTATAAGCGAGTAGTCCTTCATTATGGCCTTCTTGACCATATCCTCGTTGACCAGTTTTTCCTTCGCCAGCTTCTCTTTGAGTATGGCGGCCTGCGCACGCATCTGCTCAAGAGTAAGGTCTTCGTTTTCTTTCATTTCCATAACTAATCCCCGTTATTCATTCTGATGAGTTGCTGTCTGATCCTGACCAGCTTGACAGAAACGTTCTTTGCGGATATGCCGACTATGGCGCCTATCTCGTCGTAGCTGAGATTCTCCAGCCAGAGCAGCACTATGGCCCTGTCCACCAGACCGAGACGGCTGATGCGGGCGTGGAGCTGACGCACCTGGCTGTTGTCCGGGTCGTTGTCGGCAAAAAAATCGGCCTCCATATCGAGCGGCACCCTCTGCCCGGCCTTCTTTTTTTTCCTGTCGGCCGAAATGCAGGTGTTCAGGCTCACTCTCCAGATCCAGGTGTCCAGCTTGGACTCTCCGCGGAAGGAGCCGTAGCCCTTCCACAGATTGATGAGCACATCCTGGAAGAGGTCGTTGACCTCATCCTTGTCCTGGGAGAACATATAGCACACCGTGTAGATCGTGTCCTTGTGTTCCTTCACCAGACGGGAAAACTCGATTTCCTTGTCCTTCTTTTCTGTCATTCTTTCAGAATCGTTACGCCCATTAGACGCAGCTTGCGGAGAAAAACTACAGGTCTGCCGAAATTTTTTATTGCATCGCGGCGGCGAGAAGTTTGTTCAGCTCCTCCTCCGGTATTTCGCCGTCCAGACAGATGAAAGCCGTATCCCCTCCGTCATCCGCAATCATTATGAAACTTTCTATCAGTCCGTTGTGTGATATTGTGTATATGGACATAGTAGAACCTTCCTCCTTGGCTTCCATCATCAGTTCATACTTTCCCTTGGCAACCGCCGCAGCCACGTCCTTCTTCAGCTGCGCCTTCGAAGCGGAAGAACCGTTCTCCATATTTATAAGGTAGAAGCCCTTCAGGCTCTTGACAAGAGGAGCTATGTCCAGATTGTCGTCGCTGATCCTGAGTTCCGGCAGATTGCCCACCAGCCTGAACATGGCCGGAGAAATATATACGCTCTGCACGCCCGGCTTGCCGGAGTAAGTGTTGTATATCGCCCTTCCTTCCTGGGCGAATGCGGCTATAGAAAGCAGAGCCGCGGCTGCCATTGCAAATATCTTTTTCATTTCGTTTTTCGATTCGCTTATATTTTCAAACTTATTTGAGCAATTCCCTGGTAATGCGGAGTCCGTTCTCCATCGCAGGGCTCTCCATACTTTCCTGAACGTTGGACCCTATGCGTCCAAGTGCACTCTGGAGGTAGGCGTAGGCCTCTTCCGGGCTGCTGAATGTGTCCTCCGGTTCGGCATAGAGGTCTTTGCCCGGATGGTTCAGTATCAGCAGGCAGGCGGTCAGGGCTGCAGCAACGGAGCATACGCCTCCGACTATTTTGAACATATTCCTGCGTCCGGCCGCTCCCCTCCTGGCTTCGAGCGCCGTCCTGACCGAACGGTCAAGCCCTTCCGGAACCTCGATCCGGCTGTCGTTCGATATGGCTTCGAGTTCACTGTCACTCAGATTCATTATGTCTTCAAGCTTCTTCATATCTTCTGGCTTTTTCCATTTCGTTTCTCAGATTCTTTCTTGCAAGGGTCAGACTGACCCGGACATTGACCTGCGAAAGGCCTGTGATTTCGGAAATCCTGGCGTATTCCATTTCCTGGAACACTCTCATTTCCAGCAGTTTCTTCTGTTTCTCAGGGAGCTTTTCCATCGCCTTTCGCAGCAGGAGGATTTCTTCCCTGCGCCCGAGACCTTCCTCCGGGCTTTCTTCCGTTCCCGCCGAGAGCTCATCCAGAGCCGTCTGCCGGTGCCTGGTCCTGCTGCGTATCCTGTCTATGCAGCGGTTGCGCAGCAGGTGCAGTCCATAGGCCTTGGGGTTGTCGATAGAGTCGAGTTGCTCCCGGCTGTCCCAGAGTTTCAGGTAAAGGTCCTGGACAGCATCCCTGGCCTCATCCTCATTCTCAAGGATGTAGAATGCCAGTCTGTAGAACGCTGCCTGATGAGGCAGCCAGACGCTGTCAAAAACTGCGGAATCCATCAGTCGGCCATCAGGGAGCTAAGTTCATTCACATCCACGTTGCCCTTCACATATATCAGGGCTTCGCCGTCCACGTCTATGACTATGCCGTTCACGACACCTTTGTCACTGATTCCAGATGCCCAGATCTTCACATTGTCTTCTTCGTCCATACATTCGAGAAGGAGCTGTTCCGGCTTGAGGAATCTGTTCAGGCCCTCGCGGAAGGCGGAAGCGTCGGCAGACGAGGCCTCCTCGTAATCGACGACTATCAGGCCTTTGACGTCACGGCAGGCTTTGAGGGCAGTCCTTGCCTCGGGATCCATATCCTCGGAAAACATTGCGACGCCGGCGGCCGAGCGGGCTATGGCGGTGAGCAGCCCGTTGACATAGACTACATTGAAGCCGTCCTTTCTGTTGAAATCGCGTACAAGGGAGCGGAGTTCGCTGTCAGTCTTGGCAACAGCATTGCGTCCGCTGCAGGAAGTGGAGATGCCTGCTATCGTCAGGCACATCATCATCGTAAATAAGATTCTTTTCATTTCCGTATCTGTTTTTTCGTTTTTCCGGAATAAAGACGGCGATGTGCCTGATTTGTTAAATCACAAAATCAGTTTTTCAGATTTTTCTTTTCGAAGGCCTTGAAATACCTCTGGGTACTGTGCTTGAACCACTGGCCGTGTATCTCGCTGCAGTTTCCGGCGGTCATAAATGCGTGTATCCCGTTCTTCTCCAGGAATTCAAGCAGGCGTCCGTACTCGTGCTGGGTGAGCAGGGCCTGGATTTCGACCTCAGGAGAGCCCGAGTAACCGCCTCTGATGTCATAGAGGGTGCAGCCGCGGACAAGATCCTCGATAATGAAACGCCTTATCCTGTCCGACTCCGGGGATATGATGCAGACTCTCTTGCGCCTGTTGAGACTGCTCATGAAGTAGTCTATCGCAAGTCCGTTGAGCCAGGTGCCTATGATGCCGATGACAACCATCCTGAAAGAATTGTCCGGGATGAAGAAGGCCGTAAGACACACGACCAGTCCGGCGAAGGTGACGCAGGTGCCTATGTCTATATGGAGGAACTTGCTGATTATCATCGCAACTATGTCAAGTCCTCCGGTGGAGGCATTGATGCGGAAGAGGAAGGCCTGCGAGGCGCTGAGCATCAGCACGAAACAGCACAGGTCGAACCAGGGGTCTCCCATCACGCTGGTCTGGCCGGGCGCTATGAGTTTCTCGACCGGACATATCAGTTCGCACAGGTCCATCGCCGGGCCTAGGAAAATCGAGGCTACAATGGACTTGAGCCCGAATTCCTTTCCAACGATCACGACCGCCAGCACGACGAGCACCACATTGAGCAGAAGCACCCAGGTGGACACTTTGAGGGCGGGGATCAGGGCGTTGAGCACCATAGCGATACCGGAGACGGTACCTATGATTATATTGCTCGGCATAAGGAAATAATAGACCGCTGCAGCCCCGACCATAAGGCCGGCAAGCATAATGAGAAGGTTCTTCCAGAACACGAAGCTCGAAAGCTCCCTTCCGGCCACGGCCAGGATGGCCCTTGGATTTTTCATAGCAGATACTTATTCTTTTGTATATAGTCCGCAAATTTAACATTTTTGCAGAAAAATATATCAGATATGATAAAGGGAATAATATTCGATATGGGCGGCGTCCTGATAGACCTCGATTACGAGCGCTGCGCCACTGCATACGAGAGTCTGGGATTCAAGGATATACGCAATTATCTGGACCCATACCACCAGAAAGGCATATACGGGGATATGGAAAGCGGCAAGGTCAGCGAGGACGAATTCTACGACTTCGTGCTTTCGAAATTCCGCCCCGGCTGCAGGCGCGCCGACGTGGACGCCTGTATGCGCAGTTTCTACGACGGGCCGACGAAGGAAAAGGGCGAACTGCTGCGCAGCCTGAAGGAACGCGGCTACCGCATATATATGCTCAGCAACAACAATCCGATAATGATGCGCATCTGCCGCGAAGACTTCCGCAAGGCCGACATAGACCTGGACAGTTTCTTCGACGAGCTGTTCATATCCTGCGAGATGAAGATGCTCAAGCCGGGAAGGGAGATATACGATGAGGCGGTGAGACGCAGCGGTCTCAGAGCGGACGAACTGCTCTTCATCGACGACTCCCCCCGCAACACTGAAGCTGCGAGGGGAGCCGGAATCGTTGCGCTGGACTATGTCCAGGGTACTGACCTTAGCGGCTTGCTGCTGTCTGCTTTGCCTCAGGCCTGATAAGCAGGGCGCAAAGCACTATGCCGATTATGGTGCCTGCGGCAACGGTGAGATTGGCCGCATTCCAGCTCCAGGCATCAGCCACGCCGCCTACGAGAATCTTAGAGCATATCGCATCGCCGATGAAATAGCCGAATAGGCCTACGAAACCGGCTGCGGTGCCGGCAGCGTTCTTCGGCACGAGATTGAGGGCCTGCACTCCGGTAAGGGCGACAGGACCGTAAATAAAGAAGCCGATGAGGCAGAGGGCCACATATACGAGAGTCTTCTGCACCGCAGGGCTGAAGTTGCCGTAGCCCGCTCCCACGAACCAGTAGATAAGCACTCCGACCAGGCAGGCGAGCATACAGATCACGTTCATCGGGGCGCAGCGTCCCTTGAATATCTTGGAGGTGGCGAGACCGCAGAGTATCGTGCCTACAGCTCCTACGATGTTGTGCACGGAGAAGGCGACCTTGCTTTCCGCAAGTGTCATTATGCCGGCCTTGTTCAGGAAGGTCGGAGCCCAGTCGGCAATGCCGTAGCGCACCATATAGACGAAAATGTTGCTGAAGGCGACTACCCAGAGCAGCTTGTTCTTGAGCACATAGTCCACGAAGAGGACCTTGAACGGGAGTTTCTCACCAGTCTGACCCTTGGACTTGACTCCGCTGTAATCCTTCCTCCAATCCTGCACGGAAGGCAGACCGCAGGACTCCGGAGTGTCCCTGATCGCCCACCAGCAGAAGAGGGCTATGACAAGGGCGATGAGGGCAGGGAAAATGAAATTGCCCCTCCAGGCCTCGGATGCGTCGAAAGCGAAGGCCGGCGCAAGTCTGTTGGCAATAATGGAAACGCCGGCTATGGCGAGTATGCCGAGAGCGAAACTGCCCACGGTGTGCGAGACGTTCCATACACTCATTTTGAAACTCCTTTCGTTCTGGGAGAACCAGTGGGCCATTATACGGCCGCAAGGAGGCCAGCCGAAACCGCTGAGCCAGCCGACGACGAGCATCAGAGCGAATATGATGGCCGTGTTGAGTGCGGCGTTGGTTCCGAAAGGAATGACGCCTACGGCAATCATCGTGAGGGCTGAGAGCACGAGTCCTATGCAGAGGAACTTCCTGGCATCAGAACGGTCGGAAACCGAACCCATTATGAATTTGCTGAATGCGTATGCAATCGAGACGGCGGACATCGCGAGGCCGAGCTTGCCGGCATCGAGTATCCCCTTGTCGATCATTTCAGGGGCGGCGAGAGAAAGGTTCTTCCTGACGAGATAGTATCCTGCATAGCCGAGGAATGCGCCAAGGAAAACCTTGATTCTCATCATCTTGTACGTCCTGTCCACTTTGTTTTCCGGCAGCTGTGGCTTCGCTGCAGGCGGGTCTAGAAATCTTGACATATCTATTTTATTGAAGAATTTCACAAAATTAAGGATTTTTCAGGAATATACGGCATCCGGGACAACAAAAAGTGCTATCCTGTGACATTCTGTCACATTTTGAAGATGGCAGATTATTTGATACCTTTGCGAATTGCGCTTAAGCGGGCTGCGCGCGGCGCATATATATTCAAAAAGAAAATAAAAGATATAATATATGGAAAACGAAGAGATTAAAGAAGAGAAGAAAGAGACTCCGGTACAGAAGGAGGCCCCGGCCAAGGGGAAGGAGAAGAAGTCTCAGGCCGCGAAGGAGCTGGAGAAGAAGCTGGAAAGCCTCGAGAAGGATCTCGCGAAGGAGAAGGACGACTATCTCCGTCTGATGGCCGAGTTCGACAATTACCGCAGGAGGACCTCGCAGGAGAAGCTCGACCTTGTAAGTATGGCCGCAGTGGACACGATAAAGGGCCTGCTCCCTATTCTGGACGACTTCGAGAGGGCACTCAAGGTTCTCGGGGAGTCTGGCGACAGCGATGCGGCGAAGGAAGGCACCCAGCTTATCTACACCAAGCTGATGTCTTTCCTCAAGGGCAAGGGCCTGGCGGTTATCGAGGCCCAGGGACAGCCCTTTGACACCGACCTCCACGAGGCAGTGGCACAGTTCCCGGTCCAGGAAGAAGAAAAGAAGGGCAAGGTTTTCGACGTGTGCCAGACCGGATACACCCTCAACGGCAAGGTGATACGCTTTGCCAAGGTAGTGGTAGGAATCTGATAGTTAAGTGATTGACAATGGCTGAGAAAAGAGATTATTACGAGGTGCTTGGAGTGGACAGGAATGCCACTCTGGACCAGATAAAGGCGGCATACAGGAAGCTCGCCATAAAATACCACCCGGACAAGCACGTGGATGACAGTCCGGAAGATAAAAAAGCGGCCGAGGAGAAGTTCAAGGAGGCCGCCGAGGCCTATGATGTGCTCAGCGATGAGAACAAGAAGGCCAGATACGACAAGTTCGGACACGCCGGAGTGGACGGCCAGGCCGGACCTGACTTCAGCCAGGGCTTCGGCAATCTGAACGACATATTGAACAACCTCTTCGGAGGCAGTTTCGGCGGCTTTGGGGGCTTTGGAGGCTTCGGAGGCTTCGATGGAGGCCAGAGTGGGCCTAAGGTTTACCGAGGCCGCGACATCCGCACACGCGTCACCCTTACGCTCGAGGAGATCGCCAAGGGCTGCGTCAAGGAAGTGACCATAGAGCGCCAGGTTCCTTGTTCCAGCTGCAACGGCAAGGGTGCGCGCAGCGAGGCTGACATCAAGACCTGCCCTTCCTGCAACGGCAGCGGCCAGGTCAAGAGGGTAAGCAACGGTTTCTTCGGACAGACCATCCAGTACAGCACCTGCCAGCAGTGCGGCGGCGAGGGACGCATCATCACCAAGCCTTGTCCGAGCTGCGGCGGCAGCGGTCTGGTCAGGAAGAAAGAGACCATCAAGGTGAACATCCCTGCAGGAGTCGAGGACGGAATGCAGCTTTCGATGAGGGGCAAGGGCCACTCGGGCAAGAACAACGGACCTTGCGGAGACCTGCTTATCATAGTCCAGGAACAGGCCAGCAAGGATTTCAAACGCCAGGGCAGCGACCTGCTCTACACCAAGGTACTCTCCATCCCTCAGGCCATCCTGGGAGACACCGTGGAAATACCGTGCATAGGCGGAAGCGTGAAAGTGGAGGTCAAGCCGGGCACCCAGTCCGGAGAGACGGTCAAGCTCAGAAACCGCGGACTTCCGGAAGTGAACGGCTACGGCAATGGCGACCTTTATATCAAATATGTGGTCTATGTGCCTAAGAAACTCACCCGCGAGGAGAGGGAACTCGTGGAGTCCCTCAAGTCCCACGGAAGCTTCGAGCCTAAGGAGGCCAACGAAGAGAAGGGCTTTTTCGACCGACTGAAAGATATGCTCAGATAAATGGAAGTTCTTACACTCAATCAGGTCAGGGACATACTCTACAAAGGGGCGTCCCTTGACGTTGACAGTCTCCCGCTGGATGCAGTCCGGGACTGCTACGATTTCCTCAGGGAATTCGCTGCGGACAAGGTGATATATGGTATAAACACTGGCTTCGGGCCTATGGCGCAGTGGCGCGTCGATGACAGATATCTCGAAGACCTGCAGTACAATATAATCAGAAGTCACTCCTGCGGTGCGGGCGAGGCTTTGGAGGATATATATGTAAAGTCGGCGATGATCGCGCGGCTCGGCGTCTTCCTCCAGTGCCGTTCAGGCATACACCCTGAAGTCTGCAGACTGCTGGTCGAGTTTATCAACAGGGGCATATATCCATATATACCTATGCACGGCAGCGTCGGTGCCAGCGGCGACCTCGTTCAGCTTGCGCATCTGGCGCTCACGCTCATCGGCGAGGGTAAGGTGCATTACAGGGGCGAGTGGCGCAAGACGGCGGAGGTGATGGAGGAAAACGGGCTCAAGCCTATATCCATTCATGTGCGTGAGGGGCTTTCCGTGACCAACGGCACCTCTGTAATGACAGGCATCTCCGTTGTCAACCAGTTCAGGGCCGAGCAGCTCACCGAGTGGGCCCTTCTGGCTTCGGTCATGATGAATGAGATCGCTTCGTCTTTCGACGACCTGATGTCGGAGGAGCTGAATTCCTGCCGCAGGCACCATGGCCAGATAGCCATTGCCGCCAAGATGCGCGAACTTGCCTCCGGCAGCGCCTGTCTCCTCAAGAGGGAGCACGAGCTGTATGACAACTCCCACGCTGAAGAGTCCACTTTCGAGCATAAGGTGCAGGCCTATTACTCCCTGCGCTGCACCCCTCAGATTCTCGGTCCTGTTTTCGAGACCCTTGAGAACAGCCGACGGGTGCTCCAGGAGGAACTCAATTGTGCGAGTGACAATCCTATCATAGACCCAGTGGGCCGCAATGTGCTGCACGGCGGCAATTTCCACGGGGATTATATCTCTCTGGAGGAGGATAAGGTGAAGATTGCCATGGTACGCCTCGCGATGACGGCCGAGCGTCAGCTCAATTACCTTTTCCACGACCGTATCAACGGCATACTCCCTCCGTTCCTGAACCTCGGTACCCTCGGGCTCAATTACGGTATGCAGGCCTGCCAGTTCACTGCGACCTCCACCACCGCGGAGTGCCAGACCCTGGCTATGCCGAACTATGTCCACAGTATTCCTAACAATAATGACAATCAGGATATCGTGAGCATGGGCACGAACACGGCCCTTCTCTGCCGTCAGGTTATCGAAAATGTCTATCAGGTTACTGCCATTCTTTTCATTGCCCTTGCCCAGGCCATCGATTGCCTCCAGATCAAGGACAAGATTGCTCCGGCCAGCCGTCGTGTCTATGACGCAGTCCGTGAAATTATGCCTACCATTGTCGAGGACAAGCCTTTCTACGAGAACATCGCCAAGGTCGAGGCCTGGCTGAAGGAGCATCCTCTGGACATCCTCGATTTCGATTCTGCCAAGTAGCTTGCGCTGCGGGACCGACATCGGGAGCCGACAGAAGCTTGCGCTGCGAGACTGACATAGGGAGCCGACGGACGATTACGCTGCAAGAGTGACATCGGGAGCCGACGGGGACAGTTACCACTCCGGCGGCTTTTAATTTAGGGTTATGCCGCCTTCGTGGCAAGCTGTCCCCGCCTGCGTCCGCAAAGGTCATTCTGAAGGCGGGCTAATCTTTAGTGCCGCAACGACGATGGGATGCAGGCGAGCACATCTTCCATCAGCATCGAGGTCGTTTCCGGGGGTTTTCCTGCATCGATTCGCAAGTCTGGGCCTGAAATCAAGAATCGATGCACGCATGAGGGCATAAACAGGCAAAACCTTGCAGCGATTCGCAGGTCTGGGCTTGAAATCAAGAATCGATGCACGCAAGTGGGGTTAAATGGGGAAAACCTTGCAGCGATTCGCAAGTCTGGGCTTGAAATCAAGAATCGATGCACGCATGAGGGCATAAACAGGCAAAACCTTGCAGCGATTCGCAAGTCTGGGCCTGAAATCAAGAATCGATGCACGAAAGAGGATGTAAACGGGGAAAAGCTTACATCGATTCGCAAGTTTGGGCTTGAAATCAAGAATCGATGCACGCAAGAGGGGGTAAACAGGGAAATTCTTGAATCGATTCGCAAGTCTGGGCCTGAAATCAAGAATCGATGCACGCAGGAGGACGTTTCCAGGCAAAAACCTGCAGTGTGTCCCCAAGTTCGGGCCTGAACTGTATTTACCTGAAAAAAGTTGACTCACAACAAAGAGTTAACGATGGACTTTAAACACACCACCAAAAGACAGCTGTACTATGATCAAGTAATTGAGT
>SFMG01000068.1 GCA_004554455.1 Bacteroidales bacterium
CCGATGATAGAAAATTACCGTTCCGGTCTGCTCTGGAAACTCTTTATGAGCTGTCCTGAAGTTCAGGAAGGACTTGCAAAACTTGGATTTACAATAGAACAATAAGAAATGAAGAAACCACTGGTATTGATGACACTGCTTGCAGGGGCTCTTGCTCTGGCCTCCTGCGCAAACCAAGCCACTTCCGACAGGGAAATGGACAGGTTCATTGACGACCTTATGTCCAGAATGACCGTAGAAGAAAAAATCGGCCAGCTCAATCTCTCCGGCGGCGACGTTCCCGGAGTGCTCAGCGGAGCGCAGGGGATCGACGACCTCATCCGTATGGGCTATCTTACGGCAACCGGATGGGCCGGCATAGACGAACTCACCCGTCTCCAGAAGATTGCAGTCGAGGAAAGCCGTCTCGGCATACCTATGCTCTGCGGCGTTGACGTGATTCACGGATTCTACACCGTATTTCCTATCCCTCTCGCTCTTTCCTGCACCTGGGACCCTGAATTCGTAGAAAAGACAGCAAGGGTAGCCGCAGAAGAGGCATCTGCCAACGGAATCAGCTGGACATACAGCCCTATGGTTGATATCGCTCGCGACGCCCGCTGGGGACGCATAGCCGAAGGCAGCGGCGAAGACCCTTATCTGGGATCGCTCTTCTCTGCGGCAATGGTACGCGGATATCAGGGCCAAGACCTTTCCGCCGAAAACACAATAATGGCCTGCGTCAAGCACTTCGCCCTTTACGGGGCTTCAGAGGCCGGCCGTGACTACAACACGGTGGATATGAGCAAGTTAAATATGTACAACTATTACCTCGAACCGTATAAGTCCGCTTTCCAGGCAGGTGCCGGTTCGGGAATGTCCTCTTTCAACCTCGTCGAGGGCGTACCTGCATCGGGCAGCCACTGGCTCCTTACCGAACTCCTCAGGGACGAGTGGGGATTCGACGGCTTCGTGGTTTCCGACTACGATGCAATCGGAGAAATGACCGCACACGGCCTCGGTGATACCAAAACCGTATCTGCACAGGCTCTCAAGGCAGGTCTCGATATGGATATGATGACTCTCGGCTACCTCAAGACCCTCAAGGAGTCACTCGACGAGGGCAGGGTATCGGAAAAGGACATTGACACCGCTTGCCGCAGAATCCTCGAGGCAAAATACAAACTCGGCCTCTTTGAGGACCCTTACCGCTATCTCAACAAGGAACGCGCTGAAGCAAATACACTTACTGAAGAGGGACTCGCCCTTGCCCGTGAAGCTGCAGCCAAGTCGGTAGTGCTTCTGAAGAACGACAGCAACATTCTCCCTTTCACAAAGCAGGGAACGATTGCAGTCGTCGGACCGCTCGCAGGCAACACCCAGGACCTGCTCGGAATGTGGAGCGGCTCCTGCGACCAGAAGTCCGCAACCGTAGTCAATGCCGTAAGGGAGGCCCTCGGAGACAACGGCAAGGTACTCTATGCCCAGGGCTGCAACTTCTCCAACAGTGAAATGCTCGCCCGTACCAGCACATCCGTATGCGATCCCGCACAGAACAGCCGTCTGGTAAGGGAAGCCGCAGCCGTTGCCAGCAGGGCGGACAAGGTCATTGCCGTGCTCGGAGAGCCTCGCAGCTGGTCCGGAGAGGCCTGCAGCAAGGCTGACATCACCCTCCCTGAGGCCCAGAAGGAACTCATCTCAGCCCTTCTCGCCACAGGCAAACCTGTAGCATTTGTAATCTGCTCAGGCCGTCCTCTCGTACTCGAATGGGAAGACGCCCGCTGCCCGACCCTGCTTGAGGCCTGGCACGGCGGAAGCGAAGCCGCAAGAGGCCTTGTCGATGTGCTCTTCGGCGACGTCAACCCGAGCGGACGCCTCACCACCACCTTCCCTCTGCGCGGCGGCCAGATTCCTATCTACTACAACTACCTCAACACCGGGCGTCCGCAGAACCCTGACGACCACTTCACTTCCAAGTACCTCGACTGCCCTAACGAGCCGCTCTATCCGTTCGGCTACGGTCTGAGCTACACCAATTTCGAGTATTCCGGCCT
>SFMG01000069.1 GCA_004554455.1 Bacteroidales bacterium
CCGGCTGCCGAGCCGGTTGACTCACAAGAGCTGCCGTTCTAAGATTTAAGCGCGTGGGGGAGGGATCCCCCGGATACGTACCGATGATGTAGAGGGGTCTCCCCTTAATGAGGGGACATAACCAAAGGCAAAGCGTTAGATCGCTCCCCCATCGGACGAGGGGCCAGTCACCTCTCCGGCGTCCGGGCCCTCCCGCGCGCTTTTCTTTCAAAAGGAGGAAAACATGGCAAAAAGAAAGACGGGTTATCTCCGCGGCCTTTCCAGGGCCGCGTACAACGCTCTCCAGCGCTATAACAGGCTAGCGAGGGAGGACGGGCTGAAAGCCCTCGCCCCCGGGGCCGTCAAGAAACTCAGCGAAAACGCGGGCATGACGCCGGCCGAATACATCCGGAACGCGGAGCAAGCCAACATCGGGCCACGCCTCTCCAGGAACGAGGAGAGGATGGTCGACAAGCTGCGCCGGATAGAGAAGTCAGCCGGGAAGAGAAGAGGCCGACGTCCCGGGGAGCGATACGCCGTTCCATCGCCGAGCTCAAGGCGCAAAGGAAGAGAAGCCCATGGAAGAGAGGCAAGCGGTTGGCGAAACACGCGACGCGTGACACTCTCGCGAAGCTCGAGGCGAAGGCGCTGGACATCCGGCATCCTTACGATGTCCGGTGGCTGGAGAAGTTCGCGGAGGAACTAGACGCCTGGAACACCGCGCTCGAGATTCTCTACAACCTCGCGGACGGAAAAGACCTATACGTCAAGGGGCGCGGGATGCTGACAGCAGGCTTCGAGCTCGTGAAAGAGGAGCTTTACGACTTCAAGCAGCGCAAGAAGCGCAATGAATTCAAGACGCTCGCGGACGAGGTGGCGGCGGACAAGGCGATCGCCGAGGACGCGAGAAGGGCCTTCGTGGATGTCACGATGCATTTCAAGCTGTGGCAGGATCCCGGCAAGGAAAGGCCGACCGCTAGAAGGCCAAGGAAATAAGGCAAGGAGGAAAAGGGAATGAAAGCGAAAATCGGGAAAGAGGCGTATTCCGTCTATTGCTACGACATCGAATCGCATAACGACGAAGGGTCAATCGCGAGGGGCGAAACGGGCGTGTGGCTTTCCTGCCTCGTGGACGAGACGTCGACGGTCGACGACCCCGAGACCTTCCTCCCGGACGTGCCCGCATTGCTCGCGCGCCTGGAACGCATGACGGCGCCCCGGAAGGGACCGAGAGGGGGAAAAAGGAAGCCGGTCAACGTTTGCATCTTCGTGTGGAATTTGGCCCACGAATGGAAATTCATCCTGCCGGAACTGCTCAACGAGGGCTTTTCGTTCCGGCACGACATGGACGAGAGCGAGGAAGAGGGGCGGTTCTTCGAGAGCGTGAGCACGAAAACCTGTTCCTCCGTTTGGCGCGCCGATCTTCGTTTCGGCAAGGGGTACGGGCGCATCGTCTTCCGAGATCTGATGAAGATGTTTTCCGGGTCGCTAAGGGCGGTCGCGAAGTCGTTCGGCCTCGAGACTCAAAAGGGAGATATCGATTACCGGAAGGACCGCACCGCGCCAGGCTACCAGCCAACCAAAGAGGAGAAGGAATACAACTTCAAGGATGTCCGGATCATGGTCGAGATTCTCCAGAAGATGGAAGGCGATCGCGAATTCTGGAATACGATGAAGATGCTAAAGGAGACATATCCGGGCATGCGCGAGAAGATAAAGGGTTACCGCGAGCGATTCCCGATTCTCGGGGACGCGGAGGAGGAATTCGTCCGGCACTCCTATCAGGGCGGCCTATGCTACGCGAATCCGGAATGGCAGTTCGTCGAGATCGACGCGCCCATCAAGCACATCGACTATCATCAATCCTATCCGAGCGCGATCGCGTCGAAACATGACGAGATTTTCCCCTATGGCTTCGGCAAGTATTTCCAGGGCAAGCCGTCGAGGCACCTCGGAACATTGAGTTGCTGCCATGTGCGCGTATGGTTCGATTACCCGATTTATCATGAGCAAATCAAGACGATCGGGATGCCATGCGCTTCCGGCCTCGAGTTGTGGGTATGGGATTTCGAGCTCTTGACGATGGCCAAGGCTTACAAGGGATTCCGCGTCGTATATCTCGAGGGATACGAATATCGCGCCTCCCCGCTTCCGTTCCGGAAATACGTCCTA
>SFMG01000038.1 GCA_004554455.1 Bacteroidales bacterium
CAACATGGAGCAATTCGCGTCAAGTGTAAATGAGTTCCTGACCTTTCGCAGATATCAGATTCTTCCCGACAAGGGAAAAGTGTCTGCGTTGCAGGCAAAGTCAAAGGCTGAAGGTGAATATGACATATTTAATCTGACTCAGAAGATTGACTCCGATTTCGACAAGGAAGTCAGGCTTTTGAAGGACAAGATGAAATAAATCGGCAGTAGGGCTGATACCATCACCAAGGGATGGAAAGAGAACAGCTGGCAGGGCAAGGCGCTTATTCAATAATTATTGTTATTTTTGCAGGTTACTGGATATGCACTTCAGATGATGACAAGAATCGGGAAATATCTGGGCCTGGCCCTTTTGACTGCCGTGAGCGCCATGGCAGTCTCCTGCCGTCTCGTATCCTCGGTCCTGCACGACGACGAGGTTGTCGCAAAGGTGGGCAAGCACCGTCTCTACCGCCACGAACTGGAATCCATAGTCCCGGAAGGCCTGTCCTCCGAGGACAGTCTGAATCTGGTCAGCCAGTATATAGACACCTGGGCTTCGGCCTACCTTTTCGATGAGCTGGCCTCCGGAAGTCTCTCAAAGAAGGATCTCGACCTGAGCGAACAGCTGGAGCAGTACAGGCACGCCCTGGTGAAATACCGCTACGAGCAGAAATATATCAACGAGAGACTCGACACCCTGGTCAGCGAGCAGGAGGTAAACGCCTATTACGACGAGCATCAGGACAGGTATATACTTTCCTACCCCATAGTCAAGGCCCGTTTCGTCCGTATGCGCGCTGACTCGCCCAAGCTTGCGGAAGTCAAGGAACTGATGGCCTCCCAGACCGACGAGGACTTCGGCCGGCTGTCGGAGATCGTGGCCACTTCTGCCGAGAAATACGGCGACTTCGGCGGAAATTGGATAGACATCACCGACCTTGCAAAGGAGTTCGGTGTGGATTACGGTACTCTGCTGGCCCTGATGAGCAATTCGTCGATACAGTATGTCAACGGCGACGGCACGCTGGACTATGCATATATCAGCGACTATGTCCGTGCAGGCTCGATTCCTCCGGTGGAATACTGCGAGAAGATGATAAAGGAGGTAATAATCAATTCGAGAAAACAGGCGCTGCTGGACGCTTTGGAACGGGACTTGCTTAAAGACGCCCGCAGCAGTGGCAAACTGATAATCTATTAATATGACATATATGAATAAAATTCTTCCGGCCGTAGCGGCGGCAGCGATGCTCTCCGTTTCATTTGCGGCATCGGCTCAGAAATACGCAGACGGCCTTATCGACAAGTCGGTGGCAGTCGTCGGCAACGAGATGATCAGCATTTCGCAGATAGAGGAGCAGGTGCAGATGATGCGCGTGGACGGCGTGGTTGCCGACCGCAACATGCGTTGCGAGATTCTCGAGCAGATGCTGGAATCCAAGCTCTTGCTGATGCAGGCCAGGCTCGATTCCCTGGAGATCAACCACGATATGGTGGAGGCTGAGCTGAGCCAGAGGATGGATCACCTGCGTTCAAGGGTGGGCGGAGACGAGAACATAGAGGTCTATTTCGGCAAGCCTCTCTACAAGCTCCGTCAGGAGTGGCGCTCCGCGCTGGAGGACCAGAGCCTTACCCAGAAGGAGCAGAGCCAGATAGCCCAGAGCGTTCCTGAGCTGACTCCTTACGACGTGAAGGAATTTCTAAACAGCACCGATGTCGAGGACCTGCCGGTGGTCCCTATCAAATACCAGCTTCACCAGATCTGCATCTATCCGGACCGTGAGGCCGCCAATCTCGCTGTCAAGGAGCGCCTGCTTGCTATTCGCGAGAGGATTATGAACGGGGAGAAGTTCTCCACCCTGGCCCGTCTCTACTCCCAGGACCCGGAGAGCGCCCGCAGGGGCGGTGAACTCGGAATGCTCTCGAAGAACATTTTCTGGCCGGCGTTTTCGGATGCTGCGATGGCTCTCAAGCCTGGAGTCGTTTCCCAGATTGTGGAAACCCCGGACGGCTTCCATCTCATAGAGGTGCTGGAAAAGAAGGGTGACATGTTCAATGCCCGTCACATACTGCTTAAGCCGGAATACACTGCGGATGACCGTGAGAAGGCTTTCCACGTACTGGACAGTCTCAAGACGGAGCTCAACAACGGGGCCGTTTCCTTTGAGCTGGCAGCCCGCTTCTATTCAGAAGACCCGTCCACCAGGACCAACGGCGGACAGATGGCCGACCCGAATACCGGTTCTTCATATTTCGAGATCGACCAGCTCAAGCCACAGGATTACGAGGCCATCAAGGACCTGAAGGAAGGGGAAATCTCCAATCCGGTGGAATCGCTTGACAATGAGGGCCGTAACGGAAACCTGGTTTACAAGATCATACGTGTGGACAAGATCATCCCGGCCCACCCGGCATCTTTCACCAACGATTACGACCTGCTGCTCAGCAGCGCCACCAATGCCAAGCAGATGGAGGCCATCGACGAGTTCGTCAAGTCCAAGATAAAGACCTCGTATATCATCATAGACCCTATGTTCAAGGACTGCAACTTTGAAAATGAGGGTTGGCTCGAGAAGGTCAGGAAGTAAGGATGAGGAAATCCCTGCGTAATATACTCATAGTTGCGGCAGTCTGTGTACTGCCGTTGACTTTTTACGCAAGGACAGCTCCCGTTCCCGCCCCCGAGCCACAGTCCGGGGACCAGGACAGTCTGGTCCGCCTGATCAGCGCCGATTCCCTGCAGTTGCTGGAAGTGAATGGAAAGAGCTGCCGCCGCGTGGTGGGAAGGCCGGCCCGCTTCCTGCACAACAACACCTATCTGCTCTGTGACACAGCGATATGGAATGTGGACGACCAGCTTATCAATGCCATGGGCCGGGTAAAGATCATCCAGGACCGGACCGAGTTGCGCAGCGACAAGCTGAATTACTATGTGGACCGCGACCTAGCGGAGTTCCGCGGCAGCGTCGTGATTCTTACCGACAAGGACAACAACACCCTGAAGACGCGCTTCCTGGACTACAACACAAAGGACAGTGTGGCTGTATTCCGCAACGGTGCCTCGATGAGGGATAAGGATGGCCAGATAATAGAAAGTATGTCCGGCAGCTATGATTCCAAGATCAAGACCTTCACCTTCAGCGAGGACGTGAATATGTACACCGATTCCGTTTTTGTCAAGACCACCTGGCTGAAGTATGAATCGGATCTGTCTCTGGCTACGTTCGGCTACAACACCCACGCCTGGAAGGATGGGGATATGCTTTCCTCGAATGCCGGCACCTACGACCGTTCCCGCGAGAACTTCTTTTTCAACCGCGACGTGCACGTGATGACGGACACTCAGGAGGGTTGGTGTGACAGTCTCTATTTCAACCGTACTACAATGGATGTTACTATGCTGGGCAATGCCCAGGTAAGTGACACCACGCGTTCTGTCCATGCCCTTGCGGGGCGTATGGACTATGTTGATTCACTTTCTGAGGTCACCTTGACCCGCCAGCCGGCCGTGGTTGCCGAGGTGGATGACGAGAATGGCCGTGACTCGGTCTGGGTGGGAGCTGAGCAATTGCGCTACTGGACGGTCCCTAAGTGCGACCTGGATTCGATGGAGCTGGTCCTTTCGGCTGAGAGGCTCAAGTCCATAGCCGTGGATCCTGTAAGCGAATTGCGCCGTCAGGCTGCCGAGGCCGCTGCGAAGGCCGCCGAAGAGGCTGCCGCCAACGACCCGAACAATGCCGCAAATGCCGCCAAGCGCAAGGCGGAATATGACAAGCAGACGGAGGCCAAGGGAACAGGCCGGACCAAGGTCGAGAAGCCGGCCAGGATCAGCTTTTCCAAACCAAGCCCTGCCGACACCGTTTCCGTCGCTGCCGACACCATAGCCGTCGGGGTGCCTGCCGTTGCTGCCGACGGTTCCGATGTTGAGGATGTCTCAATTGTTGAGGCCGGGGAAGCTGCCGAGACTGAAGCTGCCGATGTCGTTGCCGTTGAGGAGTCTGCCGTCGAGGCGCCAGCTGCCGCTGGGGTGTCGGCCCTCGCTTCCGAGGCCGAAGATATGCCTGTAAGGGCCGCCGAGATTGGCGGAGAGGCCGAAGATATCCCCGAATTGACTGAACTTAAAATGGCGACGGACAGTCTTGCCGTAGCGACGGACAGCCTTGCCGTGGCTGCGGACAGCCTTGCGGCGCCTAAGGATACGACCAAAATCGGCTTTATGAGCGCAATCGGCAAGGTCAAGATCTACCGTAGAACAATGCAGGTCACCTGCGATTCCCTGCGCTACTGCGATCTGGACTCGCTGGCCAGACTCTATCGTGAGCCGAAGATATGGAACGAGGAAAATCATCAGTACATATCCGACAGTGTCTATGTGGTGATAAGGAACAACGCTATGGAGAAGGCGAACCTTATGTCCAACGCCTTCATCCACGTCCAGGAGGACAGTATCCACTACGATCAGATACGCTCCGCCGAGATGGTCGCCTACTTCGACAAGGAGGGACAGCTTAGCCGCTTCGATGCCCTTGGAGGGGCCTTGGCCCTGTTCTACATTGAAGAGAATGACGCCCTTGCCACGGTAAACAAGAAGGACGCGAAGATGCTTTCGGCCGTATTCAAGGATGGAACCATACAAAGGATCTACTATTTCCAGGAAGTGAAGAGCGATGCCTATCCCGTGGTGCAGATGACAAAGGAGGATCAGACGATCAAGGGCTTTGCCTGGACACCTCAGGACAGGCCGAAGAGCAGATATGACATTACCGGCCTTGGCTTCCGGAACTCACAGAGGAAACGCTACGAGGCCGTTCCCCAGCCACGCTTCTATCAGACGGACATTTATTTCCCGGGATATATAGCGGATGTGCACCGCCAGCTGCAGGTCAGGGATTCCCTCAAGGCAGTGAGGGCGCGGCAGCGGGAACTCGAACGGCTCCAGGCCGAGGAGAATGCTGCCCGGGAGGCCGCCGACAGTCTCGCCAAAGCCGACAGCCTGGCCATCGCTGACAGTCTTGCCATCGCTGACAGTCTGGGCCTCGCCGGAAGCCCGGCAAAGAACGACAGTCTTGCCATAGCCGACAGTCTCTCCACAGTGGACTTCCCAGCGGACTCTCTCGCAAATGCCGCCGACAGTCTTGCCGCAGCCCAGCCGGATGAAAGGGAAATGCGGCGTCAGCAGAAACTGGCCGAGAAGGCGGAGGCAAAGCGGCTCCGTGATGAGGCCAGGGAGGCACGATGGGTCGAACAGGATGCTAAGGATGCGTTGAGGCAGGCCCGAAAGGACGCAAAAAAGGCCGAGGCGCTCAGAAGAAAGAAAGCCAGGGCCCTGAGAGCTGCGGAACAGGAGAAATCGCGGGAAGCCGTGCTCCTGCAGAAATATCTCCTGAAAATGGAAAAGGCCAAGGCCCGCAAGGAGGCCAAGGCCCTGAAGTCTGAGACGCCTGCGTCTTAGGAATATATCACTACTGAGCGAACTGTTCGAGTATCCCCAGAATCACACGGCTGGCCGCCTCCATACTCTCGAGCGGCACGAATTCCATCTTTCCGTGGAAATTGTGTCCTCCGGCGAAGATGTTCGGGCAAGGCAGTCCCATAAAGGAGAGGTTGGCCCCGTCGGTACCGCCTCTGATTGGCTGTATCTTAGGCTTTATCCCGTTCATTTCCATAGCCTTCACCGCCTTCTCGATGATGTGGTAGTGAGGCTCCACTTCCTTGCGCATATTGTAGTACTGGTGGCGCAATTCGACGCTGGCGGTGCCTTCGCCCCACTTGGCGTTGATGAACTCGGCGCAGCACAGCATCGTCTCCTTTCTCTTTTCGTAGAGTCCGAGGTCGTGGTCGCGGAGTATATATGAGAGCTCTGCCTGCTCCACGCTGCCCTTGAAACCAATCAGATGGTAGAAGCCCTCGTAGCCTTCGGTATATTCCGGCCTCTGTTCCACCGGCAGCAGCGAATTGAACTCCATTCCTATGAGCATGGCGTTTTTCATCTTGCCCTTGGCATATCCCGGGTGAATGTTCCTCCCCTGGATTTTCACCGTGGCTGCGGCCGCATTGAAGTTCTCGAACTCCAGCTCGCCTATCGCCCCTCCGTCCATCGTATAGGCGTAGTCGGCACCGAAGCGGGCTACGTCGAACTTGACCACTCCGCGGCCTATCTCCTCGTCCGGGGTAAAGCCTATCTTGACTTCCGGGTGCTTCACTTCCGGATGTTCCACCAGATACTCGACGGCATTCATTATTTCGGCGACTCCCGCCTTGTCGTCAGCTCCGAGCAGCGTGGTACCGTCGGTGGTGATTATGGTCTGGCCCTTATAGCCGGCCAGCTCCGGGAAGTCGGCCACGCGCAGGGCAAGTCCGGGAACCCCCTTGAGCTCTATGTCCCCGCCGTCGTAGTCCCTGATAATCTGCGCTTTGACATCCTTGCCCGATGCGTCCGGCGAGGTATCTACGTGGGCGATGAAGCCTATGGCCGGAGCCTTATGATCCAGGTTTGAAGGCAGGGTGGCCATAACATAACCCCATTGGTCCAGCTCCGCCTCGAGCCCGAGGGCCCTGAGTTCGTCGCGGAGCATTTCCAGAAGCACCAGCTGCTTTCCTGTGCTCGGCTGGCTCTCCGAGTTTTCGTCCGACTGTGTGTCCACAGCCACGTACCTGAGAAATCTGTCCAGTAAATTTTCCATTATCGTCTTGTTTATCAATTGATTGCTTTAGTAATCCAGCCGCACCACGACCCCGTCCATAGTCGATGCGAAGATATGCCGTCCGCCTTTCCTGTCGCAGCTCAGCAGCATAGGGTTCACCAGGGCGATGGAGATCTTGTGCGCCCAGATCAGGCTTCCGTCTGCGGCGTCCAGGGCAATGAGGTTCCCCTTGTCGCTCGGAACGAAGACCATACGGCCGTCGCACTCCAGCGCTGTCGGGCTTATGTCGTAGCCCAGGCAGGTCCTCTTCCGCCACAGCAGCGCGTCGTCGGCATTGCGTCCGTCCGCCTTCAGGGCGTAGGCTTCGCTGTGCATAGTCTTTACATATATATATTTAAAGTCAGGAGATATGCCCAGCGACTCGCGTCCGCCTTCGACGAAGTAGAGTTCTTCGCCGCTTTCCGCGTCCAGTACGTAGGTGCGACGGTCCGGAACCGCAACGAATATGCGTCCGGCACTCTTGAGCGGCCAGCAGGAGGCCGGTGAATACATATCCGAACTGCGCTTCACCTGCCACTTCCACATCAGTTCGCCGCTTTCGGTGGACAGCGAGTACAGCGTCTTGTCCCAGGCGCCGAATACGACCTGCCTGTCATCGACGAAGGCCTTGTTCTCCACGAAGGCGCCGACGCCCCCGAAAGTCCAGCAAATCTTTCCGCTCCGTATTTCTGCAGCCCTGAATATGCCGTCCGACGCCCCGAAATAGACGCGTCCCTTGTGTACGGCAGGCGATGCCAGCACCGATTTGCCGCATTCGATCTTCCATAACAGGCGGCCGTTCGAGGCCTTGAAGGCATACAGTCCGTTGTCGGCGCAGCCCACCATTACGATCCCGTCGGCAAAGGCCGGGGTGGAGAATATCTTTCCCGGCAGCTTCGCGCTCCAGAGTCTGCGACCTTCCGTGCTCACAGCCCTGAGCGTGCCGTCGCAGCAGGCGTAGAAAATGCGTTTGCCGCCGTCGCCGGCCATCCCGGAGGCTATGTCGCTGTCTTCTGTCAGTCTCCAGGCTTCCTTTACCCGGGGATATTGCGCATTCACGTCGTAGCGCATCCACGGGTAGTCGGCCGGCAGCCCGAATTCATCCTCGCCGGCATCCTGCTCCGCCAGCGGCAGCAGTTCCCTGCTGTACCAAGGCCCCAGAGTCACCGCGGAGGAAGGGAAAACCCTTCTTTCCCTCACTTCCAGCACTCCGTCCTTTATCGTGACTATATTGTAGCCGGCAGGCTGTTTCGCATTGGAGAGGCTGCTGCGGCCCAGTATCCCCGGTATTCCGCCGTAGTCCAGTATGGTATTGCGGTGCCAGTGGCCGCCCAGACATATCCTCACGTCGTTACGCCGCAGTTCCTTGCGCACGTCAAAATAATTGAGCACGGAACTGTCCATAGGGTAGTGGTTTATGAAGATGCATCCTTTCTGGCCTTCTTTCTTCTCAAGTCTTCCCAGCCAGACCAGGTCGCTGCGCGGGGTAAGGGCCGGGGCCATTCTCATATTTGGCCCGCTCGTGCATCCCAGGAAGCGCCATCCCCCTACGCTGAAGTCGAACTGTTCGTAGCCGAAGGTCTTCACCACGCTGTTGCAGCCGCTCTCGGACCAGGTTGCGTCGTGGTTGCCCGCAACGGCATAGTAGGGCATCTCCAGTGCATCGAGCAGTTCCTTCGCGAAGGCCAGCTCTTCGTCCGAGCCGAAGTTGGTGATATCTCCGGCGCAGATCACGAAATCCGGCCTGGTGTTCTCGTTCATATCCCTTATGCAGAGCTTCAGGTCCTCCACCGCCTGCCCCTTCATCGATATATGCGTGTCTGCCAGCCAGGCGAAGCGCAGTTCCTGTGCCTGCAGCGCCGTCGCAGACAGCAGCAGTGCACCTATTATATATAAGTATCTCTTCATATCCGGAAAATTTCCACGAAGTTAAGTAATCTTCAAAAATAACACAGTATTATTATATTTGTATGGACCTCATTCAAAATACAATAGTATTAAACGACTTCGCTCATATGAAAGGACTAACAACAGCAATATGTCTGATTCTGTTGTCGGGTTTGACCCCGGGTTCCCTGATGGATTTTTATTTCTTATCCGTTTCAGAATACCACAACGAGTGTCGCCACCTGAACAGCAATATGGCATGTGGACAACACCAGGACCAGGTATTGCCTGCCGAGGGAATAGTGTCTGCATATCATTTCATGAATCAATATGTGTCAGATCCTCAAATTTCCCTGCCTTTAAAGAATATACCGAACTAACTAAGCTTGGTTATATATGTAATGTTGGTAGACCCTAATCCATTCAATCAAATGAAACGTCTGTTATCAATTCTGATTTGTCTATTTGTTTCAAGCTTTACTTTGTCGCCTTGCAAAAGCTATTGCAAGAGTGATGACAGTCTGTTCATCCGGCCGGATGTCAGAGAGTGCCTTGATCGCTTCATTGCAGACAGCTGCTCTTCATTGCCACATATACAGATTTATGTAGCTGAACGCAGCGAGGACACGCTGCTTGTATTTTATGCCTTGGATTATTTTGGCAGTGCCGAGGCAAATCTCAGATTTGTTGAGATAGGAACTTCAATAATAACTTTGGGAGAAGCCAGATACGGAGATCACATACTCTATCTGTCATATATTACTGATGCCGGAACGCCCGATATGGGATTGATTGGGCAACTTTTCAGTACGGACGCATTTGACCTGACTGCATATAAAGCTCGTGAAGAAGAATGGATGGGGACCCACAGAATTCGGTACAAAGCGGCAGTGTCCTGCTATTCGGTACGCAATGGAATTAAACAAATACCGAAAGAAGAATGCATAGTCAATCATGAATACTTGACAAAGGTTTATTGCGATACCGATAGATCCAATGCCTTCTATTTAAGAATTGATTCATTTGAGAAAACGTTTCTGCTTGTCGAAAATGAGCTTTCCACCTATGGACGCCTTAAATTTGAAGGGGACTCTTTAATCCTGATTCCTGAATTTTATGTCAATATGTCAAAAGTACTTCAAAAACCCATTTACAGAGAGTTGGATAGCCTGGATCTTACATATTGGCACAAAACAGCAAAAACCATCTCGGACAAGGTAATAGTTTATTATCCTTGGGGAGATCCAGAACCTCCGGGATATACCGTCATATTGCTTTTGCAAACGCCGGACAACACTGCGCTGAAAAGGAATTATTGACTTTTCAATCTGATGACAAGAGAATTCTTGAAGACCACTCTGGACCCGCTCTATGAGAAAAACCACTTGGTCAATGCCTTCGCCTTCTGCGCCGGAGAGCCTGTCAACTTTGTTGATCCGGATGGAAGAGATTGGTATTATGCAGAAGACGATCAAATGAGACCTCTGCTATCATCAACTCTGATTTTTTCTATCACTATTGGAGGAAAAATCGCAAAAATTCTTTAGAAAAATTTGGAGAGAAAGAAAAAGTGCGTATCTTTGCAGCCCGTTTGAGAAATAACGGTGCCCGAAAGGGCAAAGTTCATTGACAATATTGAAGAAAAGATAACGAGGTAAGAAGTTAAAAAATGAGATTAGTCTAATATTTAGAGAGTTTTTTCGAAGAATTGAGGACTATCAAGGCAACGAGTAAAATTATTGACAGTGTGTAAACGCTGCCAGTGATTCACATACAGAGAGAAGGTTACAAGAGCGAACGGTGGATGCCTAGGCTTCTGGAGGCGAAGAAAGACGTGGTAAGCTGCGAAAAGCGCCGGGGATCTGCAAACAGGAATTGATCCGGCGATATCTGAATGGGGCAACCCGGCTGGCTGAAGGCCAGTCACCATCAATTTGATGGGGCGAACGGGGGGAACTGAAACATCTAAGTACCCCCAGGAAAAGAAAGAAATCATCGATGTCGGTAGTAGTGGCGATCGAACCCGACAGAGCCCAAACCGATACTGTTTCGGCAGTGTCGGGGTTGTAGGAGTTATCATAGGAAACGAGTCAATGAACTGGAATGTTCTGGAAAGTTCAACCGCAGAGGGTGACAGTCCCGTAGAGGTAAGTTGATTTGTTCGAGATAACCACCTGAGTAGGGCGGGACACGTGGAATCCTGTCTGAATTTGCGGGGACCATCCCGTAAGGCTAAATACTCCCAGAAGACCGATAGTGAACCAGTACTGTGAAGGAAAGGTGGGAAGAACCCCGAACAGGGGAGTGAAATAGACCCTGAAACCGTTCGTTTACAAGCGGTCGGAGCCGAGAGGCGACGGCGTGCCTTTTGCATAATGAGCCTACGAGTTGTATCTGTCCGGCGAGGTTAAGTACTTCAGGTACGTGAGCCGAAGCGAGAGCGAGTATGAAGAGTGCGTTAAGTCGGATGGAACAGACGCGAAACCTAGTGATCTACCCTTGGCCAGGTTGAAGTCGCCGTAACAGGCGATGGAGGACCGAACCGGTTTACGTTGAAAAGTGCTCGGATGAGCTGAGGGTAGGGGTGAAAGGCTAATCAAACTGGGAGATAGCTCGTACTCCCCGAAATGTCTTTAGGGACAGCCTCGACTTAGCTTCACGGAGGTAGAGCTACTGATAGGATGCGAGGGCTTCATCGCCTATCAAATCCTGACAAACTCCGAATGCCGTGAAGTGATGGTCGGGAGTGAGTCGCCGGGTGCTAATGTCCGGTGGCGAAAGGGAAAGAGCCCAGCCCTTCGACTAAGGCCCTCAAGCACAGTCTAAGTTTTTAGAACGAGGTGACATCGCAGAGACAGCTAGGATGTTAGCTTGGAAGCAGCTATTCATTTAAAGAGTGCGTAACAGCTCACTAGTCGAGCGATGACGCGTTGTCGCCGAAGTCAAGGCATCTGCAATGCAGATGGGTAGGGGAGCATTCTGCTCGGCGTAGAAGGTGAGCTGTGAGGCTTGCTGGAGCGTGCAGAAAAGAAAATGTAGGCATAAGTAACGACAATGAATGTAGAAACATTCACACCGAAAACCCAAGGTTTCCTGAACAACGTTAACCGTATCAGGGTTAGTCGGGAGCTAAGGAGAACCCGAAAGGGGAATCTGATGACCAAATGGTTAATATTCCATTACCCGCTATACAGGCGAATCGTGACCGAGGAGTGACACTGCCGCCGTCTGACGGAATAGACGGTTAAAGGACGTAGGGCGACTGAAATCCGACAGTACCGGGCGTCTTCGGACAACCGGACAGCGCAGGTAATCAGACTTGCAAGAAAAGCGAAGTAGCGTTAAGCGTATAGCGGCCCGTACCATAAACCGACACAGGTGGGTGAGGAGAGAATCCTAAGGTGCTCGAGTGAATCACGGCTAAGGAACTAGGCAAATTGACCCCGTAACTTCGGGAGAAGGGGACCCTGGCGACAGGGCGCAGAGAAATGGCCCAGGCGACTGTTTACCAAAAACACATGGCTATGCGAAATCGCAAGATGACGAATATGGCCTGACACCTGCCCGGTGCCGGA
>SFMG01000005.1 GCA_004554455.1 Bacteroidales bacterium
GCCTTGAAGCCAGAGTCTTCCATAAGGTTCACGAACAGTCTTCCCTTCGAGTCCCTTTCCGGAACTCCGTTCGATTTCTTTTGTTTTTTGTTCATAGTTCCATATAATTGTTAGAGATGTTTACCTATGAACTGCAAAAGTATAAGAATTTCGCTCTGATTTTCAAGCTCATTCCTGCCGCCTGTCAGATTTTGTGAATTTTGAAGATATTTATGGATTTTTGAATGATTAGCCCTGAAAGCATTCAAAAATTTTGCGCTTATTTGAGCCGATTCTAATTTTTGTTGCGGCAAAGATGAATGGTTTCGCCTTCAGCGGGCGAAAGCGCCATGAATTGAATAATTTTCGTGATTTTGCTGCAAAATATGCATAATAACTTTGTAAAATGAATAAAAATGAGTATTTTTGCAACGAAAAATGAATAAAATCGTATGGCGCACAAAATTGAAAGACAGAAAGTGATACTCAAACTCGTGTCAGCGGGTATAGTACATAATCAGGAAGAACTGCAGGCCCTGCTCGAGGAGAGAGGGCTTATTGTTACTCAGGCGACTCTCTCCAGGGATGTCAACGAGCTCAAGCTGGCAAAGTACAGGGCGGCGGATGGAAGTCTCTGTTACCGACGAGGTGTGACGATGATTGAGAATGCGCCGGCGACTACATCGGACGGTGTGCTGAGCATAGAGTTCTGCGGAAATATGGCGGTGGTCAAGACCCATCCGG
The DNA here is from genome assembly GCA_004554455.1 of Bacteroidales bacterium. GTDB lineage: Bacteria > Bacteroidota > Bacteroidia > Bacteroidales > UBA932 > Cryptobacteroides. Next base: position 724 of record SFMG01000005.1, read on the forward strand.
GCTTCGCCAATATCGTGGCTTTTTCGCTGGACAAGGAGGCACCGCTGTCGGTGGCCGGAACAATCGCTGGAGACGACACCGTGTTCGTCGTGCTCAGGAAATCCGATGACAGACAGGCCGTTCTCGATGAGCTCAATCCTATACTCCCCGGCATAGCCGACAAGGTGATATCCGACTGACCGTTCCCTCGGCCCCCGACCCAGCCCCAGCCCGGCACAACCCCTTAAAATGACTAATACCCACGGCAACCCTCGGACACTCCCGCACAGCTCGGGAACTCCCGGAACCCTCGGGCACTCCCGGAGTTGCCGTCAGAATAAACCCCAAAATACCGATGGAAGACTTTATTGTTGAAGTTGCTTCAGAGAAGCACATCCCCTACATCCCCGAGATACTCAAGACCATCGAGGACGCGACAAAAGTAAGAGGCACTGGCATAGCCAAGAGGAAACCCGAATATATTGAACAGAAAATGCGCGAAGGCAAGGCCATAATCGCGATGAAAGGCGATATTTTTGCGGGATTCTGTTACATAGAAAGCTGGGACCACGAGAAATTCGTGGCCAACTCCGGACTCATCGTAAAGCCGGAATTCCGCGGCAAGGGACTCGCCAAGGCCATCAAGAAAAAGGCCTTCGAGCTCTCCCGCAGCCGTTTTCCGAACGCGAAGATCTTCGGTCTGACCACAGGAGCGGCAGTGATGAAAATCAACACCGAACTGGGCTACGTTCCCGTGACCTTCGAGGACCTCACCACGGACCCGACCTTCTGGAAGGGCTGCGAAAGCTGTATCAACTACGACGTGCTCACCCGCAACAACTTCACGCGCTGCCTCTGCACCGGAATGCTCTACCGCCCGGCGCCGAAAAAGGTCGTCGTGGCCTTCAGCGGCGGTCTGGACACCTCCTTCACCGTCAGCTACCTTGCGAACGAAAAGGGATATGAGGTATATGCGGCCTGCGCCAATACGGGCGGCTTCTCCGCCGAGCAGCTCAAACAGAACGAGGAGAACGCCTACAAACTCGGCGCGAAGAAATACGTGACCCTCGACGTAACGAAGGAATATTACGAAAAGACCATTAAATATATGGTATATGGCAACGTGCTCCGCAACGGGACATATCCGATTTCGGTATCGTCGGAACGCATATTCCAGGCAATGGCCATCGCACGCTACGCGAAGGAGATAGGCGCGGATGCGATAGCGCACGGCTCGACAGGCGCCGGCAACGACCAGGTGCGCTTCGATATGACCTTTATGGTAATGGCGCCGGATATGGAAATCATAACCCTGACGAGGGATATGGCTCTGACGCGCCAGTACGAAGTTGATTACCTCAATGCGCACGGCTTCCCGGCCGACTTCGCGAAGCTGAAATATTCCTATAACGTCGGACTCTGGGGCACTTCCATCTGCGGAGGCGAGATCCTGGACAGCCGTCAGGGGCTGCCGGAGGAGGCATATCTTAAGCAGGTCAGCAAAGAGGGCAGCGAAGAGATAGCGCTCGAATTCGAAAAGGGCGTGCTGGTCGGAGTCAACGGCAGAAGGTACAATGACGGAGTGGAAGCCATACAGGCCGTCGAAAGCATAGCGGCGCCGTACGGAATCGGACGCGATATGCACGTGGGAGACACAATCATAGGCATAAAGGGCCGTGTGGGCTTCGAGGCGGCAGCACCTATGCTCATAATTGCGGCGCACAAGTTCCTCGAGAAGTTCACCCTGAGCAAGTGGCAGCAGTACTGGAAGGACCAGGTGGCCAACTGGTATGGAATGTTCCTGCACGAGAGCCAGTATCTCGAGCCGGTGATGAGGGACATAGAGGCAATGCTCGAGAGCAGCCAGCGCAACGTGAACGGCTGCGTGACTATGCTTCTGGCGCCGAGACGTTTCGAGACCGTGGGCGTGGACTCCAAGGATGACCTGGTCAAGAACAAGCTCGGGGAATATGGCGAGATGCAGAAGGGCTGGACTTCGGACGATGCCAAGGGCTTCATCAAGGTGAGCGCCACTGCCCTGAGGGCCTATTACCTCAATCACAAGGATGAGGCGGACGCCCTCGAGAAGGAGCTTTAGGGAAAAAGATTAACACACAATGATCAAAGCAGGAATAATAGGCGCCGCGGGCTACACTGCGGGCGAACTCATAAGAATACTGGTGAATCACCCGGATGTGGAGATTAGCTTCGCGCAATCCTCCAGCAGCGCCGGAAGGAAGGTCTGGGAAGTTCATTCGGGCCTCTACGGTGACTGCAATCTGGAGTTCAGTGCGGATGCCCCGCTGGAAAGCGCGGACGTGGTCTTCCTCTGCGGAGGACACGGCAAAAGCTCGGCATACTGGGCTGAAAATCAAAGACCTGAGAAGCTGAAGGTGATCGACCTGGCCCAGGACTACAGGGATGAGAGCGAGGGCTATGTCTATGGGCTGCCGGAGCTGCAGCGCGAGAAGATTGCCGGGGCACAGCTCATAGCCAATCCCGGCTGCTTTGCCACTGCCATACAACTGGCCCTGATTCCGCTGGCGGCCGGTGGGCTGCTGAAGGACAGGGTCGATATCACTGCCATCACGGGCTCCACGGGAGCGGGCGTCAAGCCGGGCGCTACCACCCACTTCAGCTGGAGGAACAACAATGTGTCGGTTTACAAGGCCTTTGAACACCAACACCTCAAGGAGATAGGGATGAACCTGCACAGGCTTCAGCCGGATTTCGATGGAGACCTGAACTTCATTCCGGTGAGGGGCGATTTCGCCCGGGGCATACTCGCTTCGGTCCACACCCGCTGCGAACTGAACCTCGAGGCCGCCCGGGAACTTTACCGGGAATACTATTCCGGCGCTCCGTTCACCTTCCTCTACGACGGCAACGTGGACCTAAAGCAGGTCGTCAATACCAACAAATGCCTGCTCAGTCTGGAGAAGCACGGGGATTACCTGATGGTCAACTCCGTGATAGACAATCTCTTGAAGGGCGCTTCCGGACAGGCGGTGCAAAATATGAACCTTATTTTCGGACTTCCGGAGGACCGCGGGCTCAGACTCAAGGCCTCGGCTTTCTGAGAGAATTAACAGAATATGGAACTTTTCGACGTATATTCACTTTTCGACGTGACGCCCGTACGCGGCAGTCTCTGCAAGGTCTGGGATGACAGGGGACAGGAATATCTGGACCTCTACGGTGGCCACGCCGTGATTTCGGTGGGCCACAGCCATCCCGACTATGTCAAGGCGCTGAGCTCGCAGCTGGAGCGTATCGGCTTCTATTCCAACAGCGTACGCAATCCTCTGCAGGAGGAACTTGCCCACCGCTTGGGGGAGGCCTCGGGATATCCCGACTACAGTCTCTTCCTCGACAACTCCGGGGCGGAATCCAATGAGAATGCCCTCAAGCTGGCCTCTTTCCACACCGGCCGGGACAGGGTGGTGGCCTTCCGCAAGAGCTTTCACGGCCGTACCTCGGGCGCGGTCGCAGTCACCGACAATCCGAAGATAGTCTCGCCTTTCAACGCCGTGCACAAGGTCAGCTTCTGCGAGCTTAACGACATTGCCGCCGTTGAGGCGGAACTGAGCCGCGGCGACGTCGCTGCGGTGATAATCGAGGGCATACAGGGCTGCGGCGGGATAAATATGCCTGAAGCGGAGTTCATGCAGCAGCTCAGTGTCCTCTGCCGCAAGTTCGGCACCGTGCTGGTACTCGACGAGGTGCAGAGCGGCTACGGCAGGACCGGCAGTTTCTTCGCGCACCAGTGGTACGGAATACGCCCGGATATCATCACAATGGGCAAGGGCATCGCGAACGGCTTCCCTTGCGGCGGCATACTCATATCTCCTGAATTCCAGGCGGTCAAGGGCATGCTCGGCACGACTTTCGGCGGCAACTATCTCGCTATGGCGGCCGCAATCGCCGTGCTGGACATAATGGAGAAGGAGAATCTCGTCGCCAACGCACTCGAGGTCGGCGAGTACCTGAAGGCCTCCATTCCGGCCTCGGAGCAGATACGCGAGGTGCGCGGACGTGGCCTTATGCTCGGCATCGAATTCAACGGGCCGGTCGCGGAACTGCGTCGCCGTCTGCTTTTCGAGAAGCATATATTCACCGGTGTCGCAGGCAGCAATATGGTACGTCTGCTCGCTCCTCTGTGCCTGACGAAGGCGGAGGCGGAACAATTTGTCAACTCACTTAAGGATATATTATGAAATCATTCTTTCACGTACAGGATATAGGAAATCTCTCCACGGCTCTCGAGGAGGCAAGGCAGGTGAAGGCCAATCCTTTCGCCTGGAAGCATCTGGGCGAGAACAAGACCATTATGCTGGTTTTCTTCAACAGCTCGCTCAGGACGAGGCTCAGCAGCCAGAAGGCCGCCTACAACCTGGGTATGAACCCAATAGTGCTCAACATAGGTCAGGACAGCTGGAAGCTGGAGACCGAGCTGGGCGTGGTTATGGACGGGGACAAGTCCGAGCATCTGAGGGAGGCCATACCGGTGATGGCCAGCTATTGCGACATCATAGGCGTGCGCTCTTTCGCAGGTCTGCAGGACAGGGATTTCGATTATGCCGAGACCATACTCCAGCAGTTCGTGCAGTACAGCGGCAAGCCGGTCATATCCCTGGAGTCGGCTACGGTGCACCCGTGCCAGGCCTTCGCGGACCTCATCACCATCGACGAGTACAAGAAGAAGGCCCGCCCGAAGGTGGTCCTCAGCTGGGCTCCCCATCCGCGCGCCCTTCCCCAGGCCGTGCCGAATTCCTTCGCGGAATGGATGAATGCCGCTGACGTGGATTTCGTGATCACCCATCCGGAGGGCTACGAGCTGGATCCGCTTTTCGCCGGCAATGCAAAGGTGGAATACGATCAGATGAAGGCCTTCGAGGGAGCGGATTTCATCTATGCCAAGAACTGGAGCTGCCCGGGCGTCACCAATCCGGCCGATTACGGCAAGATTCTGTCAAAGGATATGTCCTGGACGGTCGATGAGGCCCACATGGCGGTCACGGACAATGCCTTCTTTATGCATTGTCTGCCGGTAAGGCGCAATATGATAGTTTCGGATGCCGTCATAGACGCCCCTACCAGTCTCGTCATCCCGGAGGCGGCCAACAGGGTGGTCAGCATACAGGTGGTTATGAAGCGTATGCTCGAGGCTCTTAATCTTTAGCAATATGTTGAAACTCAATATCTTAAAGGTCGGGGGTGCCGTCGTTGAGGACGATGCGGCCCTCGATGCTTTCATAGGGCGCTTCTCTGCCCTTGATGGTCTGAAGCTGCTGGTCCACGGAGGCGGCAGGACCGCGAGCGACCTGGCCTCGCGCCTTGGTATCCAGACAGTTATGGTCGGAGGGCGTCGCGTGACTGATGCCGACACCCTCAAACTGGTGACCTCGGTCTATGCCGGCCTGGTGAACAAGAATATAGTCGCGAAACTCCAGGGCGCGGGCGTGAAGTCTTTCGGAATATGCGGGGCGGATTTCGGCTGCATCAGAAGCGTGCGCCGTCCAGTCACCCCCGAGGGCGTGGACTACGGTTTCGTCGGCGACGTGGTGGACGTGGACTACGACGCCATATCGCTGCTGCTTTTCAAGAATTGCGTGCCTGTCGTCGCTCCCATCACCTGCGATATGAACGGTCAGCTGCTCAATACGAATGCCGATACGGTGGCCTCGGAGCTGGCTTCGGCCCTTTCGCGCATTTTCGACGTCACCCTGACTTTCTGTTTCGAGAAGGAAGGCGTGCTCGACGCGGACGGCCGTCTGATTCCGCGCATCGATTCGGCGTCTTTCGAGGCCCTGAAGGCGGACGGCACCGTCAGCGGCGGTATGCTTCCTAAGCTCGAAAATGCCTTTGCGGCCCTTCGTCGCGGTGTTTCGCAGGTCCGAATCGCCTCCGCCTCCGCACCCGACGCCGGCACTTCGATTGCCTTGTAGCGACTATTTTCTATGTCGCTTTTTAGATATATAATATTGATATTTAAGTATATATGGATATAAGCGAACTGGTACAGCTGCTGAAGGAGATGGTCACCATACCTTCCGTAAGCCGCGAGGAGCAGGCGCTCGCCGACCATTTGCAGGCAAGGCTGGAGGCGGCGGGGCTTTCCGTGTGCCGCAAGGGCGCGAACCTCTGGATCGAGGAGGACGGACGCGGCGACGGCAGGCCTGTGCTGCTGCTGAACGGGCATATAGACACGGTGCGGCCGGCTGCGGGATATAGTCGCGACCCGTATATCCCTTACGAGGAGAACGGACGCATATACGGTCTCGGTACCAACGACGACGCGGCTTCGGTGCTGGCGCTGCTGGAGGCATATCTCCGTCTGCTGCCGAAGAAACGCGGCTACCGTATGGTCTGGTCGGCGACGGCGGAAGAGGAGGTCAGCGGAAGCGGGGGACTGGAACTGATATTGCCGGAACTGGGGGATATAGCCCTCGCGGTGGTCGGAGAGCCGACGGGAATGCGTATGGCCGTGGCGGAGAAGGGACTGATGGTGCTGGACTGCACGGCTTACGGACGCAGCGGACATGCGGCGCGCGACGAGGGGGAGAATGCGCTTTACAAGGCGCTGCCCGACATCGAATGGTTCCGCAGCCACCGTTTCGAGAGGGTTTCGGACTACCTCGGAGAGGTGAAGATGAGCGTGACGATGATTTCCTGCGGCACCCAGCACAATGTGGTGCCGGACAAGTGCAGCTTCGTGGTGGATCTGCGTCCCAACGGCCTGTACACCAATTCCGAGCTGCTTGAGCTGATACGCTCCGAGGTTTCCTGCGAGCTGAAGCCGCGTTCCCTGCGACACAACAGCTCGCATATATCCCCGGATCATCCTGTGGTGCAAAGGGCCCGCGAGCTGGGGCTGGAGCTCTTCGGTTCGCCGACGACCAGCAACCAGACGCTGCTGTCCTGTCCTTCGGTCAAGATAGGCCCGGGCGACTCGGCCCGTTCGCATTGCAGCGACGAATATATATGCATAGACGAGATTTCGCAGGCTGTCGATATTTATGTAAATTTGCTTGATTCATTGATAATCTGAGTTCGAATGGCTAAAATCTGGGATAAGGGTTTCGACAATGACGCCCTCATAGACCGCTTTACGGTGGGCCGGGACAGGGAACTGGACCTGATGCTCGCCCCTTACGACATTATGGGCACCGCCGCCCACATCACTATGCTCTGCAAGGTGGGGCTGCTTTCCGCTGAAGAGCTGTCCGTCCTGCTTCCGGAGCTGAAGAGCCTCTACAGGGATGCCTGCGAGGGTCGTTTCAGTATAGATGAGGATGTGGAGGACGTACATTCCCAGGTGGAGGCCGAGCTTACGCGCCGGCTTGGGGACATAGGCAAGAAGGTCCATACGGGACGTTCCCGCAATGACCAGGTGCTGGTGGACCTGAAGCTCTTTTCAAGGGAGCGAATCAGGCGGACGGTGGGCAAGCTGCAGCGCCTCTTCGAATTGCTGCAGCAGGGGAGTGAACGCTACAGGGATGTGCTGATGCCGGGATATACCCATCTCCAGGTGGCTATGCCTTCGTCTTTCGGCCTCTGGTTCGGGGCCTACGCGGAGAGTCTCACGGCTGATATGTCCCAGCTTTTCGCGGCCTGGGAGGTCGTGAACCGCAACCCGCTCGGCTCGGCTGCCGGCTACGGTTCTTCCGCCCCTCTGGACCGCGGCCTGACTACGCGTCTGCTGGGCTTCGACGACCTCGACTACAATGTCGTATATGCCCAGATGAGCCGCGGAAAGACGGAACGCATCGTTGCTGCCGCCTACGCTTCCGTCGCAGAGACGCTCGGCCGCCTGGCGTTCGACTGCTGCCTCTATGCGAGCCAGAATTTCGCTTTCATACATTTGCCTGACAAGATGACTACGGGTTCGAGCATTATGCCTCACAAGAAGAATCCGGATGTCTTCGAGCTGATTCGCGCCCATTGCAACCGCATCTGCGGCATACAGAATTCTCTGCGTCTGATCACCACCAATCTGCCTTCCGGCTATTTCAGGGATATGCAGTTGCTCAAGGAGGAGTATCTTCCGCTTTTCGATGAGATGGACGATTGCCTGGACATCGCGGCCTATGCCATTGAGAATATGGAGGTTGAGCAGTCCCTTATGGAGGATCCGCGCTACCGCCTGGCCTTTACGGTCGAGGAGGTGAACCACCTTGTGGAGAGCGGTGTGCCTTTCCGTGACGCCTACCGTCAGGTCGGCCAGGCTGTCCAGAGGGGCGAGTTCGAGTATCACGGCGAGCTCCATCACACCCACGAGGGCTCCATCGGCAATCTCTGCAATGACCGTATCGCCGCGAGGATGTCTTCCCTGATGGCCCGCTTCGACTTCGCCAAGGTTGATGCCGCCGTCGATGAGCTGATGGGGGAGTGACCTGGGGATTATGAATCGTTCGTGGATAAATAGGATGCTGCTGTGTCTGCTGGGCCTGTTCTGCGGACTGGCCGCTTCTGCCGGGGAATTTGCTGGGGAATCTGTTGAGGGTTTTGCTGGGGAATCTGTTGAGGGTTTTGCTAGGGAATCTGTTGGGGGTTTCGCCGGGGAATCTGTTGGGGATTATGCTGGTGATTCTGTTGGGGATTTTGCCGGGGAACCGCTCATACCCGTCGAAAAAGCCGTTGTGCTGGGCGATGAGCGGGAGGATATATATCTTCCGATAATGAAGGGCCGCCGTGTCGCCGTCTTCAGCAACCATAGCGGCATAGTCGGCGACCGTTCCGAAGGCCTTTTGTACCCGGCCGGCCGCATCGGCGACTTCGTATCCGGTTCCATAGTCCCTGCTGCTGCAGCCGGTTCTAACTTTTCGGTTGAGGAGAGTTCACTGTTGGAGGCGTCGCTGCTGGCGCCCTTCGGGACCCCGGCTCCTGACGCGGACAGCGTCATATATGGCCCCCATATCCTTGATCTGCTGCTCTCTAGAGGCGTGAACGTTACAGCCATTTTCTCGCCTGAACACGGCTTCCGAGGGGATGCCGACGCCGGGCAAAGCGTTTCCAGTTCAGTGGATGCCGCTACCGGGGTGCCTATTCTCTCATTGTACTCGAAGGGAGACCATATCCCGTCCGCCGAAGATATGTCCAAGTTCGACCTGCTGGTTGTGGACATTCAGGACGTTGGCTTGCGTTACTATACATATTATATAACGATGCACCACCTGATGGAGGCCTGCGCCATTTATGGCAAGACTATGCTCATCCTGGACCGCCCGAATCCCAACGGCTTCTATGTGGACGGCCCTGTCCTGGACCTGCGTTTCAAGTCGGGCATAGGTTGGCTTCCGATTCCCACCGTCCATGGTATGACCTTGGGCGAACTGGCCCTGCTGATCCAAGGCGAGGGTTGGCTGGATTGTCAGGGCAAAAGTCTTGACCTTCAGGTCGTTCCGTGCTTGAATTACCATCATTCCACTCTCTACCGCCTGCTTCGGGCCCCGTCTCCGAATCTCAAGGATATGAAGTCCATATACCTCTATTCTTCGACCTGTTGTTTTGAGGGCACCGTTTTCACTGCAGGCCGGGGTACGGATTGGCCTTTCACCATTTACGGTTGTCCGGACGCAAGCCCGGATCCATCCTGGCCCGTCTTTCGTTTCACTCCGCGCAGTATGCCCGGCGCCTTGAAACCGCGTTATCAGGGCCAGGAGTGTCTTGGCCGCAATCTGCGTGACCTTCCTCTTGAGGATATATTGCGTCAGGGCATTGATCTTCGTTTCGTGGAGGACGCCTTGCGTTCCGTCGGCTCCAGCCCGGATTTCTTCCAGCCGAACAATGCCTTCGAGAAGCGTGTCGGCGTCGATTGGATTGCCCGTATGCTGCTCGACGGATTCTCTTCAGCGGATATCGAGGCTCGCTGGCAGCCTGATATCGAGGCCTTCAAGGCTCTTCGCCGTCCCTATCTGCTCTATCCTGAGGAATAATCGTGATGCCGCGCCTGCGGAAGGTCTTTGCGGCCGTGCGTTCAGCGTGGCGGGCTGTTGTCGTTTGCGAGACTGTCCGTTGAGCGTGGCGGCGGTTCTTTTCGTGGCGACGGATAATTTCGTGGCGGCAGGGCGTTGAGCGTGGCGGCTTTTTGGGCGGGTGCTGCGCACCCTCGGCGGCAAAAACATAGGGAAATGCCGCCTCCGGGCGCATCAGCACCCGCTTTGCCGCCAAAACATCTAAGGCAAGACGCATCGTCAACGCGTGATGGAACGCGTGCTGAAGATGTGCTGCACGGATTGCCCTTGTTTTGACCTTTTGGCTGCATCGATTCTCAATTCTTGGCCTGAAATCAAGAATCGCTGCACGGATCGATTCGCAAGTCTGGGCTTGAAATTGAGAATCGATGCACGGATTGCCCCTGTTTTGACCTTATGGCTGCATCGATTCGCAAGTCTGGGCTTGAAATTGAGAATCGATGCAGCGCTATCGTGCCGGCAAGTAGAACGGCCCGCCTGCAGCGCAGTCGTGGGGCGCAGGCGGGGACAGGATGCCATGAAGGCGGCATAATCCTAAGTAAAAAGCCGCCGGAGTGGCACCTGGCCACGCCGCAACAACGGTCCGCGTCCGATTCTAATTTTCTTTGCCGCAAAGAAGAACGGCCTGCCTACGGCAACTGTTGCCGCCAGGCTGCTGCAACTGAAAGATATTTCATATATTTGCCCTGAACGGACAGATATATGAGAAGATTCATTACGATACTGTCCGTGGTCATTGCGGCCACGGCAGTTTCTTTTTCGGCTGAATGCAGCCCGCGGCAGGAAGGCAGCGATTGCACCCTGCGTCTCGACTATATATTTTCCGGCGACAACAGGCATACGGAGATCTCCCTGGACGAAATGTCCTGCTTCGAAGGCTGGGCCGGAAGGTGCGTCAACCTCGACTCGGTGCCGCTCAAAGGCAACGGACAGCTTGTCATCACAGCCCTGTCGGACGGCAGGACACTCTACCGCAACAGTTTCTCGACCCTCTACCAGGAGTGGCAGGCAACGGAGGAAGCAGTCCGCGTCAGGCGCTCCTTCGAGAACGTATTCCTCGCCCCGATGCCCGCCGAAAAGGCGCTGGTACGCATAGAGTTATATGGCTACAAGGGCGAAATCAACGCCTCTTTCGAGCATATCGTAGACCCGGAGGACATATTGATACGCCGTCTGCCGAAAAGCGCCGCGCCGCACCGTATGCTGCTGCAAAGCGGGCCGGCCGGAGAATGTATTGATATAGCCATAGTTGCGGAAGGATATACGGCCGCCGAGGCGGAACTTTTCTACGCCGACGCGAAGCTCGCAATGGACGAAATACTCTCCTATGAGCCCTTCGCATCCTGCCGTGACCGCTTCAATTTCGTCGCCGTCGCCCTCCCGTCTGCGGAAAGCGGAGTCAGCGTCCCGCACGAAGGTATATGGAAAAATACTGCCCTCGCCTCGCATTTCAGCACCTTCTACTCCGAGCGCTACCTCACGACGCTGCGGCTGCGCAGCCTGCACGACCAGCTTGCCGGCCTGCCGTATGAACATATAGTAATACTCGCAAACACAGACACTTACGGCGGCGGAGGCATATATAACTCATATACCCTGACGACTGCGCACCACGAAAATTTCAAGCCCGTGGTGGTACACGAATTCGGCCACAGTTTCGCCGGCCTCGCAGACGAATATTACAATGACGACCAATACGAGGAACTCTACTATCCCGACGCCGAGCCTTGGGAGCAGAATATCACCACCCTGGAGGATTTCGCCTCCAAGTGGAAGGCTCTGCTCCCCGATAAGCGTAGCCGGGACGTGACGGCCGGATCGAAAAGGGGATACAGGCTGAACACGGCGCCGGACTATGCTGAAATGTGGCGTGCAATAGCCGACGGGGCGGCTCCGGAAAGCTTTGTAGGCATATATGAAGGCGGCGGCTACCAGTCCAAGGGTGTTTTCAGGGGCTATCCCGACTGCCGTATGCACACCAATGAGGCCCCGGTCTTCTGCCCGGTCTGCCAGGCCGCAATCAAATCACTTATTGACTTCAATACCAAGGAATTATGCAAATAGGACTCATAGGACTGGGCCTCATAGGAGGCTCAATGGCGATAGATCTCAAACGCAGGGGCTTTGCCGACAGGGTGGTCGGGATGGATGCGGACAGTGTCAATGCCGAGGCCGCGCTGAGGATAGGCATAGTGGACGAACTCGCTGACTTTGAGAAACTTGTTGACGGAAGCGACCTGGTAATGATTGCCATCCCCGCCGGCGCTGCCGTGGGTGTGCTGGGACAGGTGCTCGACCGTTTCCGTGAGCTCGGAGAGGACTGCGGCAAGGTGGTTATAGACGTATGTTCGGTCAAAGAGCCGCTTGCACGAGCAGCGCACTATCATCCTATGCGCCGCCGATACGTCGCCACGCACCCGATGGCCGGCACCGAGTACAGCGGTCCCTGGGCTGCTATGTCCGGAATGTTCGACAGCAAGGCCGGCATAATCTGCGATTCGCAGGAGTCCGACCCGAAGGCGGTACGTCTTGCCGAGAAGCTCTATGACTGCCTGAATATGAGGATTATACACATGAATTCCTCAAGCCACGACGTGCACACCGCCTACGTTTCCCATCTTTCCCACGTGATTTCCTTCGCGCTTGCGCGTACGGTGCTCGACAAGGAAAAGAGCGAGAAGCATATCTTCGACCTGGCTTCCGGCGGCTTCTCTTCCACCGTCCGCCTCGCCAAGTCCAATCCGGAAATGTGGACGCCCATATTCATTGAAAACAGCGGCAACCTCGTTCCTATACTCGACGACTACATAGAGAATGTACGCAAGTTCCGCGACGCGATAGCCGACTATGACAGCTCCGCCGTATCGTCCCTTATCGCCGAGTCCAACAAGATTAAGAGAATAATAAAATGAAACGTCCAAATACAGGACGGAAAATTGACGTGTCAGCGGTATGAAGCTGTCGTCGGCGTTCACTCTCGGCTCTCCCGAGGGCGGATTGATCTCCGATCTTCTGATGCGCCCCGTTTCTTCACCCTTGACATCAAGGCGGCCAAGCAGTTGGTATTCAGTGTGGTACGAGGCTCTGTGGAGGTCACTTTCGCCCCCCCCTCCTCTCAAGAAAATCACCGCGCACAATACGCAAATATATATGCTTGATACTCAAATAATTAGCATTTTTGCTCTTGCTCGGTGGCACCAATTTGGTCTCACCGAGCAAGTCGCATTTTTGCATGCCATTGATAATCAATAATTTACAATTTTTCTAGTTGCGCGGTGATTTGCAGGAGCCCCATTCACGCCTTCGATAGGTCTTTGTTTGATACTCTGTCCCATGTGTGCCCGGTAAATAGTCCCGGACGATTAAAAAGTTTCGGGGCGCCCCATCAGCTCCCCAATTTCAAATCGTTGCGGTCTCAAAAGCCTTGCAACATACTAATATTCAATAATTTCAAAGAACTTTATCTGGTTTTTAGTGGACAGCTATGTTTTTACTAAAATAATTGCTATCGCCATATATTTTTTCTACCTTTGGATGTGTTGGGCAGATGGTTGTGTATCAGACTTCTAACATAAAACTTACTCGTAACCTGAGAAAACTCCTCTATATTTTCTGTGGGGGTAATTCTTCAATATTCAATACGCTAGATAATTGCAATAGCGCATCATCCTTTGGCTTGGTGCGCCTTAATTGTATTATCCTGTGTGAAAAGTACCGAGTAGGTGTTTCGTTCTTTTGTTGAATCCATTACCTGCAATCAGTATTACAATATACACCACTAGCTATGAAACGAATCAGTATCTTACTCTCTTTGATGACCGGTTTCATTCTGGCCTGCTCCTGTGTAAGTCAGGAGGACATTGAAAAGCTGCAGAACCAGATTGATCAGCAGAACAGCCGTATCCAAACTTCTATAGCGGAACTTGAAAATACCGACAAGGCCTTGAAGGTCTATATTGAAGACCTTACGAAGACGGCTGAGAGTCTTCAGAAGTCTATTTCTCAAACTGATGCGAAGCTTGAAGCTGCGAAGCAGGAGCTTGACAAGGCCCTGAACGATACAGCTGCAGAAGTGCTGGCTCAACTGACGGCAGCCCGTACGGAACTTCAGAACCAGATTGATAAGATTAATGCAACAATTGAGATACTCAAGGCAAGGGATACCGAGTTGGAGGAAAAGATTGAAGACCTCAGAGATTATGTGGACTCTGCATTTGTGACAACAGACCAATACAACAGCGTCTTGGAAACAATTTCATCGATACAGCAGACCATAGAGGGACTGAACAAATCAGTGACAGCGGCAGAGACGCGGATTGAGGAGGTGGCCGCTTCATTGGAACCATTGAAAAATGAGATAATCAGCGAAATTACATCAAGCATCACTGCTGATTATAAAAATGCCATTGCGTCAGCCAAGGCAGAAACCGAGGCGGCTTATACAAAGGCTATTGCCGATGCGATTGCGGCACTTGAGTCTTCCTTGAAAGCGTGGGTAAACGAGCAGATTTCTGCTATACTCTCGCGTATCCAATCTGTATCTTATGTACCTCGGTATTCCGATGGAAAAGCAAGTATGTCGTACTACATTGATAATGGCGCTTTCATACCCAGAGTCGGTTTCTTTGATTTTGAAATCCATCCATCATCAGCGGCGGCAGAACTTGCAAAAATATGGCAATCCTCCATTTCAATGTCTGCCGTTTACACTGTTACGAGAACTGCCCCTGAATTCGTTCCCCTCACCATTGAGTCAGTCACCGAGGACAATGGATTCCTTACCGTGACAGTAAGCGGAAGCAATCTCTCCGAAGACTTCTTTAGTAACAGTTGTTCCGCAAATGCCAGAATGAAAATCTCAGACGGGAACAATGAACTTGCTTCCGACTATATTCAGGTGGTGCCTTGGGCTATACCGATAAGCAGCATTACTCTTGATAAGAAGTCTGTTTATCTGTCGCCCGAGGAGACTGTAAAGCTCAATACTGCAGTTGACGTTGATCCTGTTTACTTGCCATATCTTACAATTATTTGGAGCAGCTCAGATCCTTCGGTTGCAACAGTCTCAAACGGTGTGGTCTCAGCCAAGAAGAAAGGCTATGCAACAATCACAGCCGAGATAGGTGGCGAGATAGCGACCTGCTTAATTGCTGTTGATGCACCACTGGATCTTTCCGCCGAAGGCACTGCAAACTGCTATCACGTTTCTCGGACGGGACAATACAGGTTTAAGGCAGTAAAAGGAAATACAGAAACGACAGTAGGCGATGTGAATACCGTCGAGGTACTCTGGGAGTCATTCGGTACGGACGTTATGCCGACTGTGGGTGACCTGATATACACCGTTTCATTCATAGATGGCTATGTGCATTTCTCTACCCCAGAGGCCTTTGCCAATGGTAATGCTGTCATAGCAGTAAAAGACGCCAATGGAGACATACTCTGGTCCTGGCACATCTGGTGCTCTGAGGAGGGTTGGCAGGAGCATATCTATAACAATAACGCCGGTACTATGATGGACCGCAACCTTGGCGCCACCTCTGCCACTCCTGGCGATGTCGGCGCTCTCGGCCTTCTTTATCAGTGGGGCAGGAAGGATCCGTTCCTCGGCAGTTCTTCGATAAGTTCCCCCGTTCAGGCGGCATCGACAGGGAACTGGGAAACAAGTTCAACACAGATTACCAATGCATTGGCAATCTCGAATCCGACAACGTTCTTTACGGGTTCTTCTAATTACCTTCCGGATGGCAACTGGCAGTCTAAGAAGACCGCATACGACCCTTGTCCTGCCGGTTGGAGGGTTCCTGACGGCGGATCTAATGGAATTTGGAAAAGCGCGGGTTTTGCCAATACATCCTTTGACAGTACAAACCGTGGCATTTCCTTCAGTATCAGTACTCCGGAGACCACCTGGTATCCTGCGTCGGGTTACTTGTACATCGGTGACGGCGTGTTGCACTACAGTGGCAGCTACGGCTATTGTTGGTCCGTTACTCCGTACAGCGACAGCATCACCTACTACTTTTATTTCAACATCGGTGGCATTGTCTACCCTACGAGCTACAACCGCCGGTCATACGGCTATCCAGTCCGCTGCCTCAAAGAATAAATACTTATAAGCCCGATCCCTTTGCCGCAAAAATAATTTCAAAAAAAATCCGAGGATGTATTTTTTGTAATATTTTTTTGTACTTTTGCGAACGGTACTCCTGAGGAAACCGGGGAAAATCCCGATTAAAACCAGTGAAAATTCCGCTTATGAAAATGAAATCAATAAATCTCGTGGCAGCAAGTCAGCGCTCCAAGCAGCAGCAGTCCCAGAATCAGCAGCAGATTCCGGTCGCTTTCTTGTGCCATGCCAGTAGGGTATAAGATGAGTTTTTTATAGCGACATACAAGACAAAGGGGCTGGCAAGGAATTGCCAGCCCCTTTTCTGAACAGAGGAAGAAGGGTACTTGACACCAGAACAGAGGAAACAACAAACTTAACATATAAGAAATTATGAGTACAAGCAGATTTGACCTAGTCAAGGATGCGTTCGCCAAGAAGGCGGCGCCAGTCGATGTTCCTGCCGGGAAAAAACCTTCCGAGTATTACGGAGAACTCGTGTTCGACCGCGAGAAGATGCACAAGTATCTCGATGCCGAGTCCCTCAGGGGACTGCTTGCGTGCATTGACAACGGGCAGCCGCTCGACCGCAAGACGGCAGACGGCGTAGCTGCCGGAATGAAGACCTGGGCGCTCGAGCATGGGGTAACCCACGTGACCCACTGGTTCCAGCCACTGACAGAAGGCACAGCCGAGAAACACGATTCGCTGCTGGAATATGACGGAAAGGGTGGAGTCATAGAACAGTTCGATGGAAAATCCCTCGCCCAGCAGGAGCCGGATGCTTCCTCCTTCCCCAACGGAGGCATAAGGGCCACCTTCGAGGCCCGTGGCTACACCGCCTGGGATCCAACCTCTCCGGTGTTCATCCAGGACGACACCCTCTGCATTCCAACCGTCTTCATCTCCTACACGGGAGAGGCCCTGGACTACAAGACCCCTCTCAAAAAGGCTCTCAAGGCAGTCAGCGATGCATCGGTGCCTATCTGCCGCCTCTTCGACCCAAAGGTCAGCAAAGTGTACTCATATCTGGGCTGGGAGCAGGAATACTTCCTCGTGGATGAGGAACTCTATGCCGCCCGTCCTGACCTGATGATTACCGGCAGGACACTGATGGGACACAACTCCTCCAAGAACCAGCAGCTGGACGACCACTACTTCGGCGCCATCCCAAGCCGTGTGGCCGCATTTATGAGGGATCTCGAGATTGCCGGACACAAACTCGGCATTCCTATCAAGACCCGCCACAACGAGGTTGCTCCTAACCAGTTCGAGCTGGCCCCTATCTTCGGGGAGGCCAACCTCGCCAATGACCAGAACCAGATGGTTATGAACCTGATGAACAGCGTGGCCCGCAAGCACGGCTTCGTGGTCCTGCTGCACGAGAAACCGTTCGATGGCGTGAACGGCTCAGGCAAGCACAACAACTGGTCGCTGGGCACCGACACGGGCACGCTGCTTATGGCTCCGGGCAAGGACGCTATGGGAAATCTCCAGTTCGTGACTTTCTTCGTGAACACCCTTGCAGCTGTCCAGAGGCACAACGGCCTGCTCAAGGCCACCATCGCCACAGCCACAAATGCCCATCGTCTGGGCGCCAACGAGGCACCTCCTGCAATCGTGTCCGCCTTCCTCGGCAAGACGATGACCGATGTGCTGCACAAACTGCTCGAGCTGCCTTCCGACACCCCAATCGAGATTGCGGGCAAGAAAGGCAAGAGCCTCGGTCTGGTAGAGATTCCGGAGATATTCGTGGACAACACCGACCGTAACCGTACCTCTCCTTTCGCCTTCACCGGCAACCGCTTCGAGTTCCGCGCCGTCGGTTCCAGCGCCAACTGTGCAGGTGCTATGACCACGCTGAATGCAGCCGTGGCCGAGCAACTGCTCGACTTCAAGGCCGCCCTGGACGTGGAACTTGCAAAGGGCAAGGCCCTGAACGTGGCAGTGATGGACACCCTCAAACCTATCATCGCCTCCATTATCGACGTGGTTTGCTTCGACGGCAACGGCTATTCCGACGAATGGAAGGTCGAGGCAAAGCGCAGAGGCCTGAACGTGGAGACCAGCGTCCCTGAGATGATCAAGGAATTCACCCGTCCTGAGTCCATCGCTATGTTCACCAGGACAGGCGTTTACACCGAGGCCGAACTCAAGGCCCGCAACGAGGTCAAGTGGGAGATTTACAGCAAGAAGGTTCAGATCGAATCCCGCGTGATGGTCAGGATGGTCACCAACCATATCATTCCGGCAGCCATCAGCTACAAGGAGAAACTTCTTCGCGAGATCAAGCTCAGCAAGGACATCTTCGGTGACGATTACCTCAGCCAGTGCGCTCCGGAGCTCAGCCTGCTCAAGAAAATCAGCGAGCAGATAAACTCCGCATCTGAGAAGGCCGAGGCGATGAGGCAGTCCCGAAAGGCGGCCAATGTCATAGAGGACGAATATGAGAAGGCTGTGGCCTATCATCAGATTGCGGAGGACCTCTTTGCCCTGCGCCGTCCCGTTGACAAGCTTGAGGAACTCGTCGATAACGACGTCTGGCCTCTGCCTAAGTATCGCGAACTGCTCTTTATCAGCTAGTTAATCTTATAAGAAAAAGCTGCCGTCAGGCAGAATCATTTATTGTAATCAGATGACTGACCAATTGACCGTTCGCCGGGGACTCTATGACCCGGCGAATGAACACGATGCCTGCGGTGTCGGTATGGTGGTGAACATCCGCGGCAACAAGACCCACGAACTTGTCGAAAATGCCCTCAAGGTACTTGAGAATATGATGCACCGCGGCGCGGAAGGTGCCGACGGAAAGACCGGGGACGGAGCCGGCATTATGCTCCAGATTCCTCACGAATTCATACTCCTTCAGGGCGTACCCGTGCCCGAAAAGGGCAGCTACGGTACCGGCCTCGTATTCCTTCCCAAAGAGGAGGGAAGCCGCAAGGCCATAATAGAGCGCATGAAGGCCGAGATTGAAAGGGAAAGTTGTTCCCTGACGTATATCAGAGACGTCCCTGTCAATTCCGCTTGCCTCGGAGAGGAGGCTGCCGAGGCCGAACCTTATATAGTGCAGATATTCGTCACCTCCGACGAATTCATCGAAGAGGCGGAGTTCGAGCGCAAGCTCTACCGCATACGCAAGCATATCGAAAGAAGGGCTGCGGACTGCTATATATGCTCGCTTTCCACACGCAACATTGTGTACAAGGGTATGCTTACCAGCCGCCAGCTCAGGGAGTACTATCCCGACCTGAGCAGCCAGTGGCTCACCAGTGGCATGGCCCTCGTGCATTCCCGCTTCTCCACCAACACTTTCCCGCGCTGGAGCCTCGCCCAGCCGTTCCGCCTGCTCTGCCACAACGGCGAGATCAACACCATACGCGGAAACCGCAACTGGATGCGTGCCCGTGAGAGCGTGCTCGGCAGCGGCGCCCTGGGCGACATATCGGATATCACCCCTATAGTCCAGCCGGATATGAGCGATTCCGCCAGTCTGGATAATGTGCTGGAGTTCCTGATGCTCAGCGGTCTCAGCCTGCCTCAGGCGATGGCGGTGCTGGTGCCGGAGAGCTTCGGCCAGACCAACCCTATCTCAGAGGACCTCAGGGCCTTCTACGAGTATCATTCCATACTTATGGAACCTTGGGACGGCCCGGCCGCCCTGCTCTTCAGCGACGGACGCTACGTCGGCGGAATGCTCGACCGCAACGGCCTGCGTCCTGCCAGATATACCATTACCAAACGCAATATGATGGTAGTGGCCAGCGAGGTGGGCGTTATGGATTTCGACCCGTCCGAAGTGGCTTCCAAGGGCCGCCTCGAACCCGGCAAGATGCTCTTCGTGGACACCCAGGAGGGCAAGGTCTATTACGATGGGGAAATCAAGGCGAAACTGGCCTCCGAGCATCCTTACCGCCAGTGGCTCGACACCAACCGCATCCAGCTCGAGGACCTGCGCAGCGGCCGCAAGGTAGAACATTCGGAGGAGGACCCGATACGCAAGGAAACCCTGTTCGGCTTCACTGCAGAGGATGTGGAGGGCGCTCTCAAGCCTATGTGCGAGAAGGGCATAGAGCCTACCTCGTCAATGGGCAATGACACCCCTCTGGCCGTGATTTCAGAACGTCCCCAGGTCTTCTTCAACTATTTCCGCCAGCAGTTCGCCCAGGTCACCAACCCGGCCATAGACTCCATCAGGGAATGCAATGTGATGTCCCTTTTCGAGTACATAGGCCGTGTGGGAACAGGCATTCTCACCCCAGATGAGGACAACTGCAAGATGATACGTCTGCCGCACCCTATATTGACGAACACGCAGCTGGATATGCTCTGCAACATTCGTTACAAGGGCTTCAATACCATAAAGCTGCCTATGCTCTTCGATATCGCGGAAGGCAAGGCGGCCGCTTCGAATCTGCGCCGTGCCCTCGACGAACTCTGCCGCAAGGCCGAACAGTGCGTGGACGACGGTTTCAATTATATAATATTGTCGGACCGCGACGTGGACGCCACGCATGCCGCAATCCCGTCGCTGCTGGCAGTCAGCGCAGTGCACCATTACCTCATATCAGTTGGAAAGAGGGTGCAGACGGCGCTTATCGTCGAAAGCGGAGAGATATTGCAGACTATGCACGTCGCCCTGCTGCTGGGCTACGGTGCGTCCGCAATCAATCCGTATCTGAGCTTCGCAGTCATATCCGAACTCGTCAAGAAAGGTCGCATACAGCTCAACTACGCCACTGCCAGGACCAATTATATAGAGGCCTTGAAGAAGGGCCTGCTGAAGATTATGGCCAAGATGGGCATATCCACCATTCGTTCCTACCGCGGTGCGAAGATTTTCGAGAGCATAGGTCTGAGCGACGAAGTGCTGCAGAAATATTTCGGAACGTCGGGAAGCAGCGTGGGCGGAGTGGGACTGGAGACCATTGCGCGCGACGCGGTACGCTTCCACGACAAGGCCTGGGCTCCGGACCTGAACAGGGATTTCCTCGAGAATCAGGGTCAGTTCCACTATCGCAAGGACGGCATATCCCACGCCTGGAACCCGGAAACCATATCCACCCTGCAGATTGCGACCAGACTTGGCAGCTACAAGAAATACAAGGAGTTCACTTCCTTTGTGGACAATGCCCCGGAGTCTATCTTCCTCAGGGACTTTCTCGATTTCAAGCGCAATCCTATCAGCATAGACGAGGTCGAGTCCGAGGATGAGATAGTGAAGCATTTTGTGGTAAGCGCCATGAGCTTCGGTGCCTTGAGCATAGAGGCGCACGAGGCCATTGCCTTGGCTATGAACAAGTTGGGTACAAGGTCCAATACCGGTGAAGGTGGCGAGGACAATGCCCGCTACCACAGCAGCGTGGACGGGATTTCTCTCTCCAGCAAGACCAAGCAGGTCGCTTCCGGACGCTTCGGCGTGACGGCAGAGTACCTGGTGAATGCGGAGGAAATCCAGATCAAGGTCTGCCAGGGCGCCAAGCCGGGCGAGGGAGGTCAGCTCCCGGGCTTCAAGGTGGACAAGGTGATTGCCAAGACCAGGA
Source organism: Bacteroidales bacterium (assembly GCA_004554455.1). Taxonomy (GTDB): domain Bacteria; phylum Bacteroidota; class Bacteroidia; order Bacteroidales; family UBA932; genus Cryptobacteroides. Next base: position 22,332 of record SFMG01000005.1, read on the forward strand.
ATTCCATCCCTGGCATATCTTTGATTTCCCCGCCGCCTCACCACGACATCTATTCCATCGAGGATCTTTCCCAGCTGATTTTCGACCTGAAGAACGTGAATCCTAAGGCTGCAATAAGCGTGAAGCTGGTGTCTGAAAGCGGTGTAGGCACTATTTCGGCCGGAGTCGCCAAGGCCAAGGCCGATATAATCGTAATTTCCGGAGCCGAGGGCGGCACGGGCGCTTCGCCTGCCTCTTCGATGCGTTTTGCAGGCATAAGCCCGGAGATAGGTCTCGCCGAGGCCCAGCAGACCCTGGTCAAGAATGGCCTGAGGGGCAAGGTGCGCCTGCAGGTGGACGGCCAGCTCAAGAGCGGACGCGACGTGATACTGATGGCCCTGCTCGGCGCCGACGAGTTCGGTTTCGGCACCCTGCCGCTTATAGTGCTGGGCTGCGTTATGATGCGCAAGTGCAGTCTCAATACCTGTCCTACCGGCGTTGCGACCCAGAATCCTGAGCTGCGCAGCCATTTCACCGGCCGCTACGAGTATCTGGTGAACTATTTCCGCTTCCTCGCAAGGGAGGTGCGCGAGTATCTTGCCGAAATGGGCTTCCGCCGCCTCGAGGACATAATAGGCCACACCGAGCTGCTCAGCGTTCGTCCGTGTGCTCCGGGCAGCAAGGCTTCCAAACTGGATTTCTCCCGCCTGCTCTTCAAGGAAGGCGATGCCTCGTCGGTGCTCTGCCACAGGGAGCCGGAACTTAACTCCCTGCCGCAAGTACTTGACAATGAGATTGTAAAGGCCTGCCAGGCGGCCATAGAGTGGAAGGATGAAGTCAATCTGGACTATGTCATACGCAACACCGACCGCGCCCTCTGCACTATGCTCAGCGGCCGCATTGCCCAGAAATACGGGGAGGCCGGCCTGCCTGATTCGACCATAAACATAAAGTTCAAGGGCTCGGCGGGCCAGAGTTTCGGCGCCTTCCTCGTAAAGGGCGTGAACCTGCGTCTGGAAGGGGAGTGCAACGACTATTTCGGCAAGGGCCTGAGTGGCGGACGCATATCCATATTGCCTCCAGTGCGCGCCACTTTCGCTGCGGAAGAGAATATGATTGCCGGCAATACGGGCCTGTACGGCGCGACTTCCGGCGAACTCTACGTCAACGGTCAGGTCGGCCAGCGTTTCGCAGTCCGCAACTCGGGTGCTACGGCAGTCGTCGAGGGCGCAGGCGACCATTGTTGTGAATATATGACCGGCGGCCGCATCGTCGTGCTGGGCCGCGTCGGGCAGAACTTCGCAGCCGGAATGTCGGGCGGAGTGGCATACGTGCTGGACCGCAAGCACGATTTCGACTATTACTGCAATATGGATATGGTCGAAATCAGCCTGGTCGAGGACGGCCTGGACCGCAAGGAACTGCACGAACTCATACGCCAGCACTATCTCTACACCGGTTCCCATCTCGCCAGGACCATCCTGGACGACTGGAACCGCTATGTGGATGACTTCATCAAGGTTATTCCTATCGAATACAAGCACGTGCTCCAGGAGGAGAGACTGCGTGCGCTTCAGGAAAAAGTACAGAACATTCAGCTGCAATACTAGATATGGGCAATCCCAAAGCATTTCTTACGGTACACCGGCAGGAAGCCGGTTACCGGCCTGTGCACGACAGAGTGCGCGATTTCGGCGAGGTGGAACAGACTCTGAACGTCAAGGACCGCCGCCTCCAGGCCTCCCGCTGCATGGATTGCGGCGTGCCTTTCTGCAATTGGGCCTGCCCTCTGGGAAACAGGCCTCCGGAGTGGAATGACGCCCTCTACAACGGGGACTGGGAACTGGCCTACAGGCTGCTCAATTCCACCAATGACTTCCCGGAGTTCACCGGACGCATCTGTCCGGCCCTCTGCGAGAAGGCCTGCGTGCTGAATCTCACTACCCACGAGCCGACCACCAACCGCGAGGATGAGGCCGCCATCACCGAGATGGCTTTCAGCGAGAACTACATACGCGTGGCCAGTCCTGTACGCAACGGCCGCAAGGTGGCTGTGATAGGCTGCGGCCCTTCCGGTCTCGTAGCTGCCAACCGCCTGAATCTCAAGGGTTACAGCGTCACCGTCTTTGACAAAAACGAGAGGGCCGGAGGTCTGCTGCGCTACGGCATCCCCAATTTCAAGCTCAACAAGGCCATAATCGACCGCCGCCTCGCCCTGCTGGAGCAGGAGGGCATAGAATTCCTTTTCAACACTTGCGTCGATACTTCCGCTCTCGCGAAAGGCTCCAAAAGGCCGGCTCTGCTGAAGGATTTCGACGCGGTGGTGATTTGCACCGGCACCCCTCAGGCCCGCGACCTGAACATCCCGGGCAGGGAACTGAAGGGCGTTTATCTCGCTCTGGAGCTGCTCTCGCAGCAGAACCGTGTCCTCGACGGCTGCGAGATTGCGCGTGAGGACCTGGTAAGCTGCCGGGACAAGGACGTGCTCGTCATCGGCGGCGGGGATACCGGTTCCGACTGCATAGGCACTGCCCACCGTCAGGGCTGCCGCAGCGTCACCCAGATTGAGATAATGCCAAAGCCTCCTGTCGGGCCGGAGGATCCTGCGAACCCGTGGCCGGGCTATCCGCGTACGCTGAAGACAACTTCCTCCCACGAGGAGGGCTGTACCAGGCGCTGGAATATCAACACTCTCGAGTTCGTCGGCAAGGACGGCTCTCTGAGTGGGGTGCGCGTCCAGCCTATAGACTGGAAGCCGAATCCGGAAGGCGGGCGTCCTCTCATGGTTGAGGTCGGTGAGCCGGAACTGCTTGACGTTCAGGTTGTTCTGCTGGCGATGGGCTTCCTCAGACCGCTGCATCCGGAGTATGCGGACGGCGTTTTCGTAGCCGGCGACTCGGCCAACGGTGCCTCTCTCGTCGTCAGGGCTATGGCTTCCGGACGCGACGTCGCGCTCAAGGTGGACGAGTGGCTCAGCCGCGCCTGAGACCAATTTTTTGATATTACGGCCAAATTCGATATATTTGTGCATATATGCCTTTTTCGCATATATGCACAAATATGGAATTGTCTCAACGTAGCCACAATATGCCGGAGTCCCCGATCAGGAAGCTGGCGAAATATGCCGATGCAGCAAAGCGCAACGGCGTCAAAGTATATCATCTGAACATAGGGCAGCCCGACATTCTGACTCCGGAGTGCGGCCTGGAAGCTGCCCGCAATCTGGACAGGAAGATACTCGAATACAGTCCGTCGCAGGGCCATCTGAGCCTGCGCACCAAGCTGGTCAGCTACTACGCGGAATACGGCATAGACCTCAGCCCGGACGAGATTATCATCACCACAGGCGGCTCGGAGGCCGTTATGTTCGCCTATATGGCCTGCCTGGACCCGGGTGACGAAATCATTGTAACAGACCCGTCCTACGCCAATTATATGGCTTTTGCCATCAGTGCCGGCGCAGTCGTGAAGAGCGTCAAGACCAATATCGAGGACGGCTTCAGGCTGCCTTCTGTGGAGGAGTTCGAGAAACAGATCACGCCGAAGACCAAGGCCATTCTCATCTGCAACCCGAACAACCCTACCGGCTATCTCTACACCCGCAACGAGATGCGCCAGATACGCGATATAGTACGCAAGCACAACCTGTTCCTCTTCTCGGACGAGGTGTATCGCGATTTCATCTACACCAAGGCGCCATATATCTCCGCCTTCCACCTCGAGGGCATCGAGCAGAATGTGGTTCTGATCGATTCCGTCAGCAAGCGTTACAGCGAGTGCGGAATACGCATAGGTGCCCTGATTACCAAGAACAAGGAGGTGAGGGAGGCCGTGATGAAGTTCTGCCAGGCCAGACTGAGTCCGCCTCTGATCGGGCAGCTCATCGCTGAGGCCTCGGTTTCCACTCCTCACGAGTATATGGAGCAGGTCTATGACGAGTATCTGGACCGCCGCAATTTTCTGGTGAACGAACTCAACAAGATAGACGGGGTGTTCAGCCCTACCCCTATGGGTGCCTTCTACACTATGGTGAAACTTCCTGTGGATGATGCAGAGAAGTTCTGCGAGTGGTGCCTGACCGATTTCCAGTACAACGGGGAGACCATCATGATGGCTCCGGGCAACGGCTTCTACACAGATCCCGGCGAGGGACGCGACCAGGTCCGCATGGCTTATGTGCTCAACAAGGAGGATCTAGGCAAGGCCATAGTTGTGCTCCGCAAGGCCCTTGAGGCATATAATTCCAAGTAACAATGAAAATTACGCTTATACAAAGTGACATTGTCTGGGCCGATCCCCGCGCAAACGGCGAGAAGTTGCGCAAGGCCCTTGCAACTGATCCCGGAGCCGATCTCTATGTGCTTCCGGAGATGTTCTCCACCGGTTTCAATTCCATAGCCGAGGAGAACGGCGTGACTCTCGGACTGATGCGTGAACTGTCCGCCCTCGGTAATTGTGCCATTGCGGGCAGCGTGGCTGTCAGGGAAGGGGAGAGTGTATATAACCGTTTCTACTTCGTCAAGCCCGACGGTTCCGAGGAACATTATGACAAGCATCATCTCTTCGCCAACGGCGGGGAGGACAAGCTCTGTGTCCCGGGATGCAGCCGCAAGGTCGTGGAATGGCGGGGGATGCGTTTCCTGCTGCTGGTCTGCTTCGACCTGCGTTTCCCGGTCTGGGCGCGCAACCGCGGGGACTACGATGCCATACTCTGCGTTGCCAGCTGGCCTGCCCTGAGGCGTTACCATTGGGATACCCTTCTGAAGGCCAGAGCCATTGAAAATCAAAGCTATATGATAGGCGTGAACCGCGTCGGCAGCGATCCTTCCTGCGAATATGACGGCGGTTCCGTGATTCTGGACCCATGGGGAGCGCTGTTGGCTTCCTGTCCAGACGGAAGCGAGAGCGTATGCTCTGCCGAGGTTCAGCTGCAACTCGTGCAGGAATGCCGCCGCAAGTTCCCGGCCCAGAATGATGCCGACCCTTTCGAACTACTCCCCAGATGAATTTATTCAGTGATGCCCTTGTGAAGGAGGCCTGTGAGGCCTCCAGTGTGTCCGGACTCTCCGACGCCACTATCGGCGAGGTTCTGCTCGTCGCCCGTTATCTGGAAGAGAAGACGGGCATACCCTTCATTCGTATGGACCAGGGTTCGCCCGGTCTGCCGATAAATGAGTACGGCATTCTCGCCGAGAAGCAGGCCCTGGATTCGGGAATATGCTCCCAGTATCCCGCCGCGGAGGGATATCCTCCCCTGAAGGCGGCTGCCAGCCGTTTTGTCAAGGCCTTTATCGACCTGGACATCAGCCCTGAAGGCTGCATCCCTACTACGGGTTCGGTGGCGGGTTCCTTCTCCGCGTTCATCGCCTGCACCCAGAGGATTCCCGGCAAGGACAAGGTGCTTTTCATAGACCCCGGTTTCCCTATCCAGAAATCCCAGCTCAGGGTGCTGGGCATTGGCTGGAGGGCCTTCGACGTATATGCCCACAGGGGTGCGGACGCCCTTCGTGCCCGCCTCGAGGCGGAACTTTCCGCAGGGGATATAGCCGCGATAGTATATTCCAATCCCAACAATCCGGCCTGGATATGCCTCGAGGAGGAGGAACTCCGTGTCATCGGTGAGCTGGCGACGCGCTACGACGTTATCGTGATGGAGGACCTGGCCTATTTCTGTATGGACTACCGCCGCGACCTGGGCAAGCCTTTCCAGCCGCCTTTCCTGCCGAGTGTGGCCCGCTACACCGTCAATTACATATTGATGCTTTCTGCGTCGAAGATCTTCAGTTACGCCGGCCAGCGCATAGCCTTGCTCTGCATAGGCGACGATCTTTACCGTCGCCGCTACCCGGCTCTTGCCGAACGTTACGCGGATGCCGGTATTTTCGGCGTAACACTCACTGCGTCAATTCTTTATATGATTACGAGCGGCTGTACGTATTCCACCCAGTTCGGATATGCGCGTATGCTCGAACTCGCCTGCGACGGCCGCCTCGACTTTGTCGCCGACACTCGCGAATATGCGTTGAGGGCGCGCAGAATGAAGGATATATTCCTTCGTCACGGCTTCCATATAGTTTATGACCGCGACGTCAGCGCCGAAGTCGGCGACGGCTTCTTTTTCTCGCTCGGCTACGGCGATATGGACGGCGGAGAACTGCTCTGCGAGCTGATTAAATATGGCGTAAGCAGCATCAATCTCGCTACGACAGGCAGTTCGCGTCCGGGAGTCCGTGCCTGCGTGAGCCGTATGCGCGAGGAACTCTATCCGCTTCTCGACGAAAGGATGGCCGCCTTTGCAGCCGATCATCCGCTCCGTTGATTTCCAATGGATTACAGTTTTTTTTGAAGATTGCTCAGTATATCATATTGAACATTGCGTTCCTGACCCTGTTGTTCTGTTTGGCATTCATTTTCCCGAAATTGAAGCTGATTCCGAATACTATGTAGCGGCCAATCGCGTTCCTCCAGGTCTCTTCCACATAGTCGGCGTTGGCGCTGCGGCTTATGCGTCTGGTCTGGTTCAGCAGGTCCACCGCCTTGATGCTAAGGGTGACCGCCTTGATGCTTTTGCTCAGGGATGCGTTCCAGATTACTTGCGGGGTGTTGTCGTAGTAGCCGGCATATCCTGTGTATGCGATGTCGCTGGCTACGCTCCAACCGCTTTCATTCTCCCACTTGGCGTTGACACCGGCCATGTAATACCAATAGTTCGTATTCGCCTTGGAGTCGAGTGAATAGTGACTGATGCTGTTGGAGAAGCCGGCTTCAGCCGCCACGTCGAAATTGTCGTTGCGGAAACGCAGGGAAAGGTTGGAGCCGTAGGAGCCGCTGCCCGTAATGCTGCGCCCGAATCCGCTCTCGCCTCCGTAGAAACGCTTTCCGGAAGCATCGCCCCAGAACTCTTCCATAAAGTCATTATAATCGAAGGCGTCGCGGTCGAGTGGACTGTTTCTGGAGATGGACTGGTAGCTGACCGACCTGCCCAGTCTTCCGTTCATACTTATGTCCAGGGTGAAGCGCCTCTTCCTGTCCAATATGACTCCCCAGTCCACATACACTCTACCGGTGAGGGAAGGGGAGTCGGAATTGACAGGTACCGAATACCTTATGCCGTCTGTATCGAACCAGCTCGCCTCGACATTGACCCTGAGTCCGAGACCCCCGTATCCGTAGATACTGTAATTGAACCTGTTGTCCTTGCTGTTGCCACGCAAGTTGAAGCTGAAATTGTTAGAGTATTCAGGTTTCAGATAGATGTTGCCCGTCCTTATGTAAAGAGGATTGGTAAGATCGAGCACCGGGCTTATCTTCAGGCCCGAAGGCGTCATCGAGCGGCCGTTGTAGTCTATGTTCACACGCTGGTTTCCGGGGCTGAATCGCAGGTTCAGGTAAGGGGACCAGTTGTAGAGCCATTCGTCCACTCCGCTACGGCTCTCCAGGGAAAAGGCCCTGGCATAGGTTTCGTTACGCTCCTGTTCGGCCATTGCTCCGAACTGCAGGTTGTAGATGTCCTTCTTGTACTGCACCACGAATCTTTCGGATATGCAGAGGTCCCTGTTCCTCGAAACGGAACTGTAGTAGTCATCTTCCGCCATCAGTATGTTGTTGAACGCCTTGTCGTCGTTGCTGTCGGACACGAAGCGCAGTCTCGCCCTGACCAGTATCTTCCAGTATTTCCCGAATGGTTCCACATAGTCCATCTGTGCGTCGAGATTGACATAGTCCCTGTCCTTGTCGTGGCTGAGGTTCTTGAGCAGTTCGCTTCCGGATACAGTTGTGAGTGAAATCTCGTCCATTCCGGAAGCTATCTTACGCCACATCACATTACCGCCGATGCTGAGACTGCGTCCTTCCTTCGCGAGGTCTTTCACTCCCGCTGCGAATGCGCCACGGGTCTGGAAAACGTCGGAGAGTATATTCTGGCTGCTTCTGCCCCTGTTCAGAGTATCCATCCCGCTCGCCGTTTTCTCAGGGATTCCGCTCTCTCCGAGGGTGAAACTGTTCTCATGCATATTCTCGCTGCTCCGGGAATATTTGAAACCGCCGTCCAGGTCGAAACGGAATTTTTTCCTGTTCTTGTTTTCTATTTCAAAGTTTATAACGGCGTTGTGGGTGTTGGATACGCCTTCGAACAGACTGCCGTTTTCGAGCTTACCGTCATCTTTCAGCCAGGTGTGCCGGTTCTTCTTTTCCCTTGCGTCCACACGGCCGTAGTTGTAACTCGCGCTCAAACTGGCCTCCACTGCCTTGGGCTTGTCCGTGTTGTAGTTCACACCGGCCTGCGCAGCAGTATTTATGCCCCTTTTGCCGGACATTCCGCCGCTCTCCATAGTGTCATAGCTTATCAACACCATAGAGTTTCCGTCCACGTTCTTTCCGCTCGCCAGCATGACCAGCTGTTCGTCCTCGTTGTATCGGGAAACCATTGCACTCGCATCGAAGAGAACGGCCGGCTGCCCGCTTTCCAGACGTTTCTCCCTGCTGACAGGGCTTCCGCCTCCCGCTGCCTTCATATTGCCGAACCAGCCCTGCTTGTACTCTTCCTTGAGCACCACGTCCATCACTTTCTCCTTGTCTTCGCTGGTGGCCACTCCCGAGAAGGCCGCGGCGTCTTTGTCCTTGTTTATGACCTTGATTTTGTCGACTATTTTGGCCGGAAGGTTCTTTACCGCCATCTTGGGGTCATTGAAGAAGAAGGTCTTGCCACCGACAGTTATCTTGTCTATCTTTTCTCCGCCCACGGTCACGCTTCCGTCCTCTGCGACCTCCATTCCCGGCATCTTCTTCAGCAGGTCCTCAAGCATATCGTTGGTGCCTACGCGGAAAGCGGCGGCATTGTATTCCAGAGTATCCCCCTTGACCGTCATCGGGTCGGCAAGGGCCGTAATCGTGGCTGCATCGATGTATTCCGGATTCTCCTCCAGACTTATAAGCCCGAGGTCCTTCTCATAGCCCTTTATTTCATAGACCTTGCTGAAGGGCTTGTAGCCGATGCTTTCCACGTTTACCACGTACTTGCCCTGCACCACCTTCTTGATTTCCGCCTTTCCCTGCTCATCGGTGAGTGTGAAGTGGACTATGGTGGTGTCGCCCGCAGGCACCAGATAGACTGTCGCATAGCCCAGCGGGTTGTTGCTGCCGGATTCTGCCACGTGAAGGACAAGTCTGGTGTTGAGGGTTTTCTCGTACTGGCTTATATCGAAACTGATGACCTGGGCTTCTGCATATATGCCGCCCAGGAGAACTGCGGTCAGGGCCGCAAGGATTTTTCTGACGGAGTGTTTTCCCATTGGAATCTGTTTTTCTGCCATATAACGCAGGACAGATTCCAAAGGTAACGAATTGACTTCGTTATATCAATTATTTCCTGCCGGTGAAATTGTCCATCGTGTGATAGATGCCGAAGACATCCCCGAAGAACCAGTCGAAGACAGCGGTAGGCAGCACGCCCTGCCAGAAACGGATGAAGTGGAAGCTCCACGGAATGCCTCTGAAATCGACGTTCCTCTCTATGGCGCGGATGATCTTGCGCGAGGTCTTCACCGGGTCCAGAATAGGGAAAATCCTGGACTGGACTCCATCGAACATTCCCGTATTTATATAGTAAGGTGCGACCGTAGTCATCCGCACCTTGCTTTTCATACGGTGCAGTTCGATTCGTACCGAGTCGGACCAGCCGATCACAGCCCATTTCGAGGCGCTGTAGATGCTCATCTTAGGATTGGAAATCATTCCTCCGGCGGATGCGATGCTGCAGATGTGTCCGTGGTCACGCTCGATCATATCACCTATCATCGCGTGGGCGACGAGCATAGGGGCCACGGCATTGATGCTCATGGTCCTGTGGATCTCATCCACGCTGTTCCTGTCGAAGGTCCTGTTGCTGGTGATGACTCCGGCACACTGGATGAGCACATCCACAAAGCCGCACTCCTGCTTCACGAGGGCATAGCTGCGCTCCACGCAATCGTTGTCGGAAACATCGACACGATAGCCGTGCACCTCGCCGTAAGCTGACAATTCGCTGACGGCAGAATCTATGCTTGCCTGATTGATATCCCAGACAATGAGTTTTGCCGCTCCTTTTCTGAGGGCCATTCCGCCCATTATTCGGCCTATACCGGACGCCCCTCCGGTGATAAGTACATTCTGTCCTTTGAGTTCCATCTGTCAAGTTCGTTTTTTTTGATAATACGTTTATCGTTATCGGAAAATATGCTTTTCCGCAATCCGGCCGCAAAACTACTCAATATGAGTTCGCGAAAATTTCCTAAATCGGATGAATTTTTGTAAATTTGGGAGATTTTTATCGTTCAAATTCTGCTTATGGACTACGCGCAGCTTATAGAAGAAACAGCCGCCCATCTCTTTGAGACCGCACGGCATCACGGCCTCGGTTCGGAGAAAGACCAGGCCCTTATCAGGGATGCATACGCTTTGGCCGAGGAGGCACACCGCCCACAGAAACGTAAGAGCGGGGTTCCGTATATACTTCACCCCCTTTCGGTGGCTATAATAATAGTAGAAGAAATGCGGCAGAAAGATGCAGCTGTCGTGGCTGCCGCCCTGCTGCACGATGTGGTGGAGGACACTGACCACACGATAGAGGAGATACGCCAGCGCTTCGGCGGAGATGTCGCTTCGCTGGTGGCGGCCGTCACCAAGCCCAACAAGCAGCAGGTCGATAACTTCCAGCACATACTCGGCTCGGTCAACGATGATATCAGGGTGCTGATTCTCAAACTCTCGGACCGTCTCCACAACATGAGGACCCTGGATTCGATGAAGCCTCAGAAGCAGTGGAAGATAGCTTCTGAAACCCAGTTCTTCTTCGCTCCCCTGGCGGGACGTCTGGGCCTGTACAAGGTCAAATCGGAGCTCGAGAACCTGGCCTTCCGCTTCCTTAACCCGAACACCTACGCCTACCTGGACTCCGCGCTCGAAGAGGATCGCATCAGGACCCAGGAGGCCGTGGAAGCCTTTATGTCGGAAGCGAAAGAAAAGGTCGCAGCCGTCTTCGGCAGCACCATTTCCTGGGATATACGTTACCGCAAGCCCTTCAGTATATGGCGTGAGATGCACGAACGCAAGTGCGACTTCTACCACGTGCCGTTCAAGCACTACATTCGTGCCGTCTTCAACCGCGAAAAGGTGGACGCCGTCACGGGCAGCGACTTCGACGAACAGGATATAGTCTTAAAGATATATTCGGTGCTGGGCAACAGCTACCGCGAGCAGACAGGCAGCTTCGTGAACTACATGACGCAGCCGAAGGCAAACGGCTACCGTTCGGTACACTTCCGTCTGCTGAACCCATACGGGAATATAGAGGAGTTCCACATATCCTCAGACGTAATGCGCGAACAGTCCTATTTCGGCTGCATAGTGGAGGGCAAGAAGCAGTGGATGAAGAGACTTACGGAGGTCCTGAAGGAGCTTGCCGACAACCCGGAGAAACTGATTCCGGGCATACACGACTCGCTCTACAACGAAGACGTGTCCGTATATACGGTAAAAAGCGAGCCGGTCACCCTGCCGAAAGGTGCCAGCGCCCTCGATTTCGCCTTCGAGATAGGCCCCGAAATCGGCCTGCACGCGAAATATGCCCGGATCAACGGACGCCTCGCCTCCATACGGACCGTGCTTCACAGGGGCGACCGCATAGAAATATTCACCGACCCGGCAATACACCCTAAAGAGGACTGGATGGAGGCGGCGGTGACCTTCAAGGCTAGGAATTGCATAGGCGACTGGCTGGAAAACAGACCGAAGTCACAATACGTGCTCTGCTCCCACTGCCACCCGCTTCCGGGCAGCGAGATAATCGGCTTCCTCGACGAAAGCGGGCAGATTACCGTCCACAGCCGCAACTGTCCCGACGCCATACGTATGGCCTGTGAAAAGGGACACACCATTATGGCTGTAGAGGACTTCAAGGCAGAGGAAAACGTGCTCTATCCTGTCACCATTTCCATGTGCGCCATAGACAGGCCGAACCTCCTGAGGGACGTGCTCAAATGCATATCCAAGGATGCCGGAATGTCGATGCGCAAGCTGGAATCGGAGACGCATGACGAGATAGTAAGCTGCAGCATAAGCTATTCCGTGCACTCCGCCGACGAACTGAACGAGGCGATAGCCCGCATAAGGGAAGTGAACGGAGTCGAAGAGGTACATCAGATCAACAACGGCTGAGCAAATCAGCCCTATCATCTTCAAAATTGCCGAAGCTATGGTGATTGAGAAAGACGAGAGTTTCCTGCTCGCGGAAAGATATGTTCGTGAAACAGGATTGAGTCTCTTCCTTACCGGCAAGGCGGGTACGGGAAAGACGACTTTCCTGCGCCATATTGTCGAAAACTGCGACAAGCGCTGCGCAGTCGTCGCTCCTACCGGGGTGGCGGCAATCAATGCCGGAGGCGTCACCATACACTCTTTCTTCCAGCTGCCTCTCTGTCCGTATCTCCCTGATGTAAAGGAACTTGTGACAGAATATCAGCTGCCTCAGCACAAGACGCACCTGCGCCGCGAACGCATAGACATACTCAGGTCGCTGGACCTGCTGATAATAGACGAAGTCTCGATGGTGCGCGCCGACCTTATGGACGCTATGGATATGATGCTGCGCCGCTACCGCCGTGCCGACAAGCCTTTCGGAGGCGTGCAGTTGCTGATGATAGGCGACGTGCAGCAGCTGCCGCCCGTTGTCACGGAAACTGAGAAGATATATTTCGACAAAGTGTATCCCTCGCCGTTCTTCTTCAATTCGAAGGCGCTCGCCGAACTTCCGTATATAGTTATAGAACTAAGCAAAGTGCACAGACAGAGCGACTTGCGTTTCGTCGAACTGCTGAACGACGTGCGCGGAGGACGGCCGTCTGCGGAAACCATAGCCCGTCTGAACTCGCGGCTGGACACGGCTTTCGACCCGCCCGACAACGAAAAATGGATACGGCTCTGCACCCACAACGCCCAGGCCGATTCGATAAACAGGCGGAAAATGGCGCTGCTTAACGGCAAGTCCAGGGACTATGACTGCATAGTCAAAGGCAATTTTCCGGAGAACTCCTACCCCGCCGAGCAGAAGCTGACGCTGAAGCCGGGCGCACAGGTGATGTTCATACGCAATGACGCAAGTCAGGCCAACGAGTACTACAACGGGAAACTGGCAACAGTCGAGTCGGTGGAACCGGAACTGAGCGTCGTCGATTCGGAAGGCCGGCATATCAAAGTAAAGATGCAGACCTGGGAAAACATACGCTACGAGCTCAACCCGGAAAGCAAAGAGATAGAAGCCGTGGTGGACGGGTCCTTCTGCCAGATTCCGCTGCGTCTGGCCTGGGCTATCACCATACACAAGAGTCAGGGACTCAGTTTCGACAAGGTGCTTATCGATGCGGCGATGGCTTTTTCGGCCGGGCAGGTATATGTCGCGCTGTCGCGTTGCCGCAGCCTCGAAGGCATAGTCCTCAGTTCGCCTATCATTGGCGACAGCGCCTTTTCGAGCGACGAGGTCTGCAACTACGAAAAAGGATATACCCCATTTGAGCAGGCGAAAGGTATTTTCGAGCAGTGGAAGAGCGAATATTTCCTGGAGAAGCTCTGCGCGGCTTTCGACCTGGACAGACTGCGCTACTTTTACAACCGCGTGAACCGCGTCTATCAGGTCAATCTGCCGAATTCCTTTTCTTCCCAGGCCGCAGCCTTCAAGGAGATTTCTGTCCCCGGATTGTTCGGGAAGCCGGAGGAATTTGCGGGGATCAAGGCGCTCTGCGAGAGTTCCCGTATTTTCATCAAGCAGCTTCGGCGTATGTCGGCTGAGGGCTGCACTGTACTTCTCAACGAGCGTATTGCCAAGGCAGCCGCATATTACCTGAAGCATTTCAGAGCAATGGTACCCCTGCTCAAGCCATTGATTCTCATCAAGATAGAGAACAAGGACAACAAAAAGGCCTTCGAGGAGCAGGCCCTTCCTCTGCTCAAGGAGCTCAATTTCCGCCTTTGCCTTTACAAATCGATATGCGAGAATGGCTTCGTTCTGAAGGATTTCCAGCGCCTCCACACGGAAATGCTGCTCAACAATGAACGAGGCCTGCGCAAGCACATTCTGAGGATTGAGAAGCTTTGTCCCAGAAAATGAGTAATTTATGAGCGGACAGCTATACATTGATTCTAAGCTATGAGCGGACCGGAGAAATTCCATAGTGTTTTCGCTAGGAACTGCGAAATACGGCGCATCGACAGGGAACTGGCGGCCAGTTTCCTGAATGTCTGCCACCTCTATGGCGACTGTGCTGCCGCCTACCGCTACGGTCTCTTTGTCAGCCGCTCCCCCGGAGGCGCCAAGGGGGCTGCCGAGGGTTGTGTTCCGGAGGGTGCTGAGGGTGATACAGAGGGTGGTGCCGTGGGGGCTGCCGAGGGTTGTGCCGAGGGTAGTGCCGTGGGGGCTGCCGAGGGGAGGCAGACATATCCAATAGGGACACTTGTGGCCGTGGCAAGCTTTTCGAAGGCGAGGCGCTGGTCAAAGAAAGGCGAAAACGGCGAACAGGAAACAATATGCTCCTACGAATGGCTGCGTTACGCCTCACTGCCGGAGCTGCGGGTCTTGGGCGGAATGGGGCGGATCCTTGCCCGATTCATTGAGGACTTTCATCCGGACGACATAATGAGCTATGTCCCCCTGCGCCACTTCAGCGGCGAGGTATATGAGTCGCTCGGCTTCGTCAGCGAGGGAGTCAAAGTCTTTGAAAACGGGGAACAGAGTCGCAAATACAGGCTCAAACTCAAGGAATATCATTGATCATATTATAAGTAACACGACAACCATTGAATATATGAAACTCAAGGAGATAAAATCATTTCTTGAGGGGATGGCCCCTCTTGCAGTTCAGGAGAGCTGGGACAATTCCGGCCTGCAGATAGGATGTTCCGATAAGGACATACACAAGGTAATGGTCTGTCTGGACCTGACCGAGGCCGTTCTGGATGAGGCAGAAGCCATTGGAGCAGACCTGGTAATCTCTCACCACCCCCTGATTTTCAAGGGATTGAAGAGCATTTCCGGGAGCACTTACCAGGAACGCTGCGTCCGCAAGGCAATTCTTTCCGACATCGCTGTCTATTCCGCCCACACCAGTCTGGACAACATACTCGGGGGCGTCAACCACAAGATCGCCTCCCTGCTTGGGCTGAGTTCTCTCAGATGGCTGGATTCCGGGGAGAGCGCAGAAGGATGCGATGAGAAGTGCGGAGGGGCAGCCGAAAAGAGCTGCGGAGAAGGTACAGAAGGGAAGTGCGGAGGAGCAACAGAAGAGAAATGCGGAGGGGTAGATGCAGTGGCAAGGACAAGCGGTTCAGGACTCATAGGTGAGTTGAAAGAACCTGTTGCCGCAGCGGAATTCCTCCATACCGTCAAGACAGTTTTCGATGTCAAAGCATTGAAGCACAGCCCATTGTCATCTGCAACAACAATTCGGAGCGTAGCCCTCTGCGGAGGAGCCGGAGCCTTTCTTCTGCCTCAGGCTGTTGCAAAAGGCGCCGACTGTTTCATAAGCGGAGAGTTCCATTACCACGATTACTTCGACCCAGGCACCCTGCTGATCGAACTCGGGCACTATGAAAGCGAGCAGTTCACCCAGGACCTTCTCAAAGAGTCACTCGAAAGAGCATTCCCGGAACTTGAAATAGTCAAGACATCTATCAACACCAACCCCCAGGAGTGGCTGATCTAAGCAGAGTCTCAGACCGAGCTTACCTGCAGTGAAAAGATGGTGTTCCTGAGTCGAGGCTGCCTGCGGGCAGGGAGGTTAACTGCGTCGAGACTGCCTGCAGGCAGGATAGTGCTCCCGCGTCCGACTCTGCCTGCGGGCAGGGACTTCGGACCGGTGCGCACCTTCGGTGCTTTCCCTCCCACCGCTGCGCGGTGGGCCCCTCACCGTTCACGAAGCCACGGGCGGCTACGCCGTCCGAAGTCCCTGCCCATCCGGCATTCCTCGAACACGGCATAATACTCTCTCTCTGGTTCCCTGGTGATGCATCGATTCTTGATTTCATGGGGTAAACTTGGGAATCGCTGCAAGCTTTTCCCCTTTTATGCCCTCTTGAGTGCATCGATTCTTGATTTCAAGCCCAGACTTGGGAATCGATGCATGGTTTTCCCCGTTTACACGCTCTTGCGTGCATCGATTCTTGATTTCAGGCCCAGACTTGGGAATCGATGCAGGGTTTTGCCTGTTTATGCACTCTTGCGTGCATCGATTCTTGATTTCAGGCCCAGACTTGAGAATCGATGCAGCGGAGAATAGTTTCGCCTGCTACGGCCGTAGCAGCAACGAGGTTCCGCGTCCGTTTCTAATTTACGTTGCTGCAAAGGGGAATGGTTTCGCCTACTGCGATCTTTTGCGACTGCGATGTTCCGCGACCGACTCAAATTTTCGTTGCTGCAAAGGAGAATGGTTCCGCCTGCAGTAGTCGTAGCTGCAACGAGGTCCGCGTCCGATTCCATTCTTCGCTGCTGCAAAGGAGAATAGTTCCGCCTGCAGTAGTCGTAGCGGCAACGAGGTCCGCGTCTAATTCCATTCTTCGCTGCCGCGACGGAGAATGGTTCCGCCTGCAGAACGCCACTACCCCACGACTGCAGTGACTCCGGATTTCAGGGGTCAAACTTGGCAATCGCTGCAAGATTTTCCCTAGAAACAGTCCTAACCCTGCAGTGATTCCTGATTTGAGGGGGTGAATTTGAGAATCGCTGCAAGGGTTGTCGTCGGCACAGATGAATAGCCCGCCTGCAGAATGATCGTGCCTGACGCAGGCGGGGACAGGCGGGGACAGGATGCCACGAAGGCGGCATAATCCTAAGTTTAAAGCCGCCGGAGGGGCGCCTGTCCCCGCCGTTCCTCGTGGTCGGCCTCCGCATCCATTGTCCTCGCCGTTCCCTGCGGATGGTGCGATTTTTGCATAAATATTACATTATAACCCCAAAATACGATAGATATGAAGAAGATAATTGCACTGATTCTCTCTTTGTCAGTATTTGCCCTCTCAGCAAAGGCAGATGACAAACCTATTGATTATGAGCAGCTTCCTGCAGCCGCAAGGGCATTCATCCAATCCGACTTCCCTTCTCTATCAATTTCGTTCATCACCCGTGATGCAGACCTTCTGGATACGACTTATGACGTGCATTTCACGAATGGACTGAAACTCGAGTTCAACAGCAAGGGTGAGTGGAAAGAAATCAGCAACGCTACAGCTCTCATTGACACCAAGTACATTCCGAAAGAGATTCTCGCTTCAATAGCATCAAGATGGCCGGATGCCGGTGTCAAAAAAATCGAAAGGTACAGACAGGGTTACGAGATTGAACTTACGAACCGTCTTGAACTGAAGTACGACAAGCACTTCCGTCTCGTGGAAATCGACGACTAAGCAAGAAAATATTTGCGGTTTCAAAAAAAAATATCATATTTGCATCCGCATTCGGGGGATTAGCTCAGTTGGTAGAGCACCTGCTTTGCAAGCAGGGGGTCAAGAGTTCGAATCTCTTATTCTCCACAATTAAAAGCGACTTGTTCTTTCAGGTCGCTTTTTTCTTTGTTCACAAGTGATTTTTTTTCACCCCTTCCGGTTACCTTTGCCACTGTGTTTGCGTTATATTTTCAAAACTTGAGACATTATGTATGCTTTTTTTACCGGAATGATCAGATTGCTGCTGCCGCTCGGCATCTGCGTAGTGCTTCCTGTGCTAATTACCTGGCTGATTCTTCGTTACAGAAGTGAAAGGGAGGAGCGCAAACAGAGACTTCTGCTGAACATCCTCGACAGAAAGGGGGAGATGCCTAACTCGGAACTGCAGGAACTCGTGGCTGTGCTCAACGCTGGACAGGACAAAAGCCGGAAATCCGATCCTGCCCGCAGGCTCGTCCCTTTGCAGGCGGTCGGCTGGGCCTGCCTTCTGCTGGGCATATTTCTGCTCATCTGCATTATTCTGATATTCATTTTTGCCCATCTCAAGAAAGGCTTTGCAGATTTGTTCTCATTTATGGTCTTTATGCTTTTCCTGGACAGTCTCCTGCTTTCCATAGGTGCGGCTTGTCTCGTCGCCTATCATAACGCTACCAGACGTCTGGACAATCCAAGCGGGAAAGAGTGACACGCGAGCAGTTCTCCGAACAGATAGTCTTGCTGCAGGGACCGTTACGACGGTTCCTGCTGGCTCTCTGTTGCGGAGACTGCGCTCTTGCAGACGACCTCGCCCAGGAAACTTTCCTGAAGGCGTATGTCTCCCTGGACAGCTATTCCGAACGCCACCAGTTCAAGGCGTGGCTGCACCGCATCGCATATAACTGTTTCATAGACTGGACCCGTCGGCGCAAGGGGGATGCGCTATCCCTCGAATCAGCTTCCGGCCTGCCCGCTCCCGGGACGGAAGAAAGGACGGAAATGACTGATACGGAGTTGCTTGACCTGGCCTTGAAGGCCCTCAGCGTCAAGGACCGCAGCATAATCTCCCTCTTCTATGTAGCCGGCTATTCCCAGAAGGAAATCGCCTCGATGACAGGGACTACCGTCCCTGCAGTCAAGATGCAGCTTTCCAGGGCCCGGGAACGCCTGAAGCAGCAGCTGGGCATTATTCAGAACAGCAGCAAGTGATATTCCAACGGATTGACAGCAATGAAGAAAGAAAGAGAAAAGAAAGTAATGACAGATGCCGAACTCCTCAGGATGTTCGGCTCATATCACAGGGAAAACGACACTGACCCTGAATTTGCCGAAAGCCTGGAACTCAGGCTAAGGGGAATTGATGCATTGAGGAACCACGATGCCGCGGGCAGACGCAGCAAGTGCATACCCCTGCTCGCCAGTTTTGCCGCCGGCTCCCTGCTGGGTGCCCTCCTTATGGGAGTGCTCGCCTACAATCCCGGCATAGTGGAAGGTCTTGCCTCCGTCTTCAGCCTGAGCATACCGACCGCCAGCGCGGTCTTCAGGGCTATATGTCTCACAGTTTCCTGCGTACTCAGCCTTCTGATTGCGCTGGCGGTAAATCTTATATGCTCTACGGAGCCGTGATGTCTTCTACCTGACTTCCTGATGGGCGGGGCGGAGCAGGTCGAGAACGGTCTTGACCGGGTTGAAGGTCTCCAGAGGCACCTCTACGAAAAGGGTGTTCCAGCGGCTCATCGATCCGTTCCAGAGTCCCGGCAGCTCGAGGGCCTTCAGCTCGCGGCCCTGGTAGCTCTTGCTTGAGATGAAGCCTGCGTCCTCATCGACGTAGTCCAGCAGGTCGAAGCTGTTGCCCTCATAATCCTTGAGGCAGCATACCAGGTCCACAGGGTTGAAATGCGTGGCGCTGTGAAGGGCCTCCATAGCCTGCGGGTCGTCCGGATTGATCTGCGCTCCTTCGAGAATCTGAAGACCGGTGCTGCCGTCCTTCTCGCGTATGATGAAAGGACCGCCGCCAGGCTCGCCCTGGTTGCGTACCATTCCGCAGACACGTATAGGGCGGTTGAGTTTCTCGCGTATTGCCTGAACCCTTTCCATACAGGTCTCACACTCGGGAATGCGTACACAGAGCTTCTCCAGGAGGAATTTCTCTATGTCGTTGCACAGGAGCTGGCACTCCTCGGAGGTGCAAGGGTCATCGTAGAGGGTGTTGTTGAAGCCGGGGATGAAAGGCATCACTCCGGGATCGGTGAACGGGGTGCTCACGGAGTCTAGTTCCCTGATGTATGAGAAAATCGTGTCCCTGAGTTCAAGGGCGCGCCCCATCAGCACCTTCTTCCAGAGGGCCGTGACAGGAAGCATGCGTTCGTTGGACACGTTGTCTATATTCTTTATGGAAACGAGTTCGCAGTCGAGAGCGTTGAGGTTGTAGATAAGCGCTCCGTGACCTGCAGGGCGCCTCAGCTCGCTGCCGTCCTCCTTGAGGAAAGGACGGTTCTCCATATCCACTGCCCAGGTGTCGGTATCCTTGTCCTGATAGACGAAGTCCACAATATACCTCACTCCGTAGCGGGCCTCGAATTCGCCTTTGATGTCGGCGAGGGCCTGTTCGAAGAGCGGACGGTGTTCAGGAGATATGGTGACGGTAAGGTTGACGCTGCCGTCGCTGTTGCGCATATAGTCCTGAGCTTCGACGAGATGCTCCGCAAGAGCGGTGCGTATCTCTCCTGAGGCATATCTGTGGAATTTCAGGACGCCTTTCGGCTTGCTGCCGTAGCCCAGGCCGGCAATCTCTTTTCCCTCCACCTTGTCCAGAAGCGTGGCCTCGAGTATCTCCTTCTCGGAGGCGCCTTCCGGGAATATCGCCGGATCGTAGAAAGCGAAGTCCTTGATGGAAGCGGCGAATTTCGCAGACTTTTCATTGGATTGCTCAAGGCCCGAGAAGAGATCCTTGAACATTCTGGAGGCGGCTCCCGATGCCGGTACGAACTTGGCCTTTCCGGCTACCTCCGCCTTGGAGCAGTATTCCACGGCGGCTTCGGCCTCTTCCTTGCCGAGTACTTCGATACCGTGCCCCGGGGTGGCCGGAGCCTCGATTTTCATCCAGGGAAACCCTGTTTTGAAACGTGCAATCTGTGCTTCTTTGGTCATCATATCTGTAGTGTTTTATGTGTTTTTCAGAAATATATTTCCCTGCGGTAGCTGTAGTTGTTCCTCAGGTTCTCGAAGCCTGCAGGGTCCATTCTGAACATGAAGTCGTCCGTGAATATGGGGTAGTTGTACTGGAGTATGGAGGCTATCTGGCCTTGTGACATGCCGCTGAGGTCCAGCTTGACGGCCTCGTGTCCGGCTTCCTGTCCGGGATAGAAGTCGAGCAGGGCGTCTATGCCGAATTTCCCGGCTATGAAACGCACTACGGAGGCGGTGCCGTTCAGCTTGCCCTGGTAGGAGTAGCCGGCTATGTGGGGAGTGGCGATATCGACCTTGGAAAGCAGTTCGCGGTTGATATGCGGTTCGTTGCGCCAGGTGTCTATTATCACTCCGGAAAATTTCGGAAGGTATTCCAGCAGGGCCTGCTCATCGACCACCTCGCCCCTGGATGCGTTTATGAATATGGAACCCGGTTTCATCCTGGAGAAAAAGGCCTCCCCGGCCATATTGGCCGTGTCTTCCTGAAGCGGGACGTGGAGACTGACTATGTCCGACCTGTCCAGCAGTTCCTCAAGGCTGCAGAAGGCTTCCGGACCCTCGGCCGCGGCTCTCGGCGGGTCGCAGAGCAGCACTTCGAAGCCGAGGTAGCGGGCCATCTCTTCTATGCGCCTGCCCACGTGACCTACGCCCACTATGCCCAGGCGGAGCCCGTCGAGCAGCAGACCCTTGCGGGCGGCCAGGCCGTAGAGGGCGGAGAAAACATATTCCATAACTCCACCTGCATTGCAGCCCGGGGCGTTGTGCACCTCTATGCCATTTGCCGCGCACCACTTCAGGTCCACGTGGTCCGTGCCTATGGTCGCGGTGGCTATGGCCTTTACCGCAGTACCGGAGAGCAGTTTCTCCCCGCAGATGGTCCTTGTCCTGGTAATCAGGGCATCCGCATCCAGGAGGTCTTCCCTGCAGATGTCATCCCCCTTCTTGTAGATTATTTCGGTATATGGCTCGAGTGCTCCCTGAAGGAAGGGTATGTCTTTGTCCGCCACTATCTTGATCGGGCGTCTTTCTTTCTGTTCACTTGTCATTTCAATACGAGTTTCACTACGGCGTGGCAGTTCGGGTCGTCCTTTATGAAAAGCGGGTCGGCAGCTATCCTGTCGTTTATTGCCTTGATTATCGAGTCGCTTCGATAGTAGAGGTCGTTGCGCACTACAGAGGATTTGAGCCCTATGTAGAGTATCCCGTCCCGGAAAAACCGCGAGTTCGTGTATTCCGCCGCTCCCGACACTTCGTCCCAGGCACTGAAGATGATACGGGTGTTGAGTCCTGAGGCGATTTTCATTTCCCGGATGAAATCATCCACGGCCTTGTCTATCCCAATGGGGAATTTTCTGCCCATTCTGCCTGCCTGTGCCATCTTATCCCTCTGTTTCGGACATATCTTTTCTGCCTCCCTCGGAGAAGCAGCCTCCGTGCGTTTCGAAATATGACCTTTCAGCCGTGATGGCATCTATGGTCTCCATTATGCGCGTCTTGTTGCAGTCCGTAATGAATATCTGCCCGAAATCCTGTCCCGACACCATCTTGAGCAGGTTGGAAATGCGTCCCCGGTCGAGTTTGTCGAATATGTCGTCGAGAAGCAAGGTGGGCGCGAAGCCGTAGGCGGACTTCATTATTTCGTATTGCGCGAATTTCAGTGCCACGAGGAAGGATTTCTGCTGTCCCTGGGAACCGCAGCGGCGTATCGGATGTCCGTCCAGATTGAATATGAGCTCGTCCCTCTGTATGCCGGCAGTCGTGAAATGCTGGGCCAGGTCCCTGTCCATCCGCCTGCAGAGTATCTCGTCAAGCGTTCCGTCGTCCAGATCTGAGGAATATGCGATGCCGACTTCCTCTGTCCCGCCGCTTATGTCCCTGTACAGCCGTCCTACCGCATCTTCCAGTCTGGCTGCGAATTCCTTCCTGGCCTTGTAAACCGGCGCAGCACAGGCTGCCATCCTCTCGTCCAGCACCTTGAGCAGGGCTCCGTCAATCCGCTCCTCTTTGAGCAGACGGTTGCGCTGGGCCAGCAGTCTGTTGTACTGCTGCAGCGATTCGAGGTAGCGTCTGTCGAGCTGGGACAGCACTCCGTTGAGGAATTTGCGTCTCTCTTCGGAACTTTCGCTCACCAGGGATATGTCGGAAGGGGATACCATCACCACAGGCAGCTGGCCTATATGGTCCAGCGTACGGCATATTTTTTCGTCGTGCCGTATTTTCTTGCCGTCCGCATCGACTTCCACCGATATGCGCTTCGAAAGCCCGTTCGGCATACGGAATTGTCCGCAGATGGCGAAGCGGCTGCATCCGTGGCGGAAGTTGTAGCGGTCGCCCGGACTCA
The DNA here is from genome assembly GCA_004554455.1 of Bacteroidales bacterium. Taxonomy (GTDB): domain Bacteria; phylum Bacteroidota; class Bacteroidia; order Bacteroidales; family UBA932; genus Cryptobacteroides. The sequence continues at coordinate 45,283 of SFMG01000005.1, forward strand.
TCGCGCTCTTGGTCATGGACAGATAGTATATCGCGTCCAGCAGGTTGGTCTTGCCTTCGCCGTTGTCACCCCAGATGCAGTTCACATTGGGCGAGAAGCATATTTCCTGCATCTCTATGTTGCGGTAGTCGGATATGGTGATTTTTTCCAGTGTCGGCATAGTATGACAAAAGTACAAAACTTTCATCAAAAAATCCGGGTCATTGCCCGGATTTCACCATAAAAATCGTCTGGTTCCGCAGTATGTTTATGCTGGGATCGTTCCTCTCTATCGTCAGGCCGGCATCGCCGGCATATACATAGTTGCCGGCTGGGTCTCTGACCGTTATCCGGTAGAAGTCGCCCCTGGTCCATTTCTCCGAAACCAGGACGTATTCACCCTCGGCGCCGCTGCTGCACGAATTCTCCTCCCGTCTAACGGAACCGTCGCTCGAGTAGGTCGTGAGTTTTACCTCCATATTCGGGAGCGATTCAGCGCTGTCCTTGTCCAATACGGTCCCGCTGATTATGAACTGGTCCGGGAACCTTGAATCAGCCTCGGCCATGTCTGCCATACACGAATTCAGCCAGGGCAAACATGCCACGGCCACTATAAGTCCTATTATCCTTCTGTTCATATATTCCTTTCAAGCGGCCTATAGATGCATTTTCTGCCCGGGATGTTGCACCGCCTCCTCCTCTCTCCGGCAATCTTCCGGGCAGATGCTTTTTTCAATTATTCATATTTTTCACTTCAAATCGCACAAAAATGCGTACTTTTGAGGACAGTAATATTTTAAAATATATCGCTACGTAATGAAAACAATAGCTACCAGATTCGCAGGACTTCAGCTGAAATCGCCGGTCATCGTCGGCAGCAGCAGCCAGACAGCTTCAGTCACCAGACTGGCCGAATACGAAAAGGCGGGGGCCGGAGCGCTTGTGCTCAAGTCTCTCTTCGAGGAAAGCATCACTATGGAAATAGCTGCCAATGACACGGATATTCATCCTGAGGCTTATGACTATATCTCGGAATATGTGGGCGAGAAGGTGCTCTCCGACTATCTGAACCTCATAAGGGAAGCCAAGAAGGTCTGCACGATTCCGGTAATCGCATCCATAGCCTGCCACACCGACGGCAAATGGGAGGAGTTTGCCAAGAGGATAGAAGAGGCGGGAGCCGATGCCCTCGAACTGAACATAATGAGTCTCTGCACTGCCCGCAATTACAGCGCAGGCGCTTTCGAGAAGATGAATGTTGACATCGTAGCCCACGTGTCCAGGAAAATAGGCATACCGGTCATAGCCAAGATAGGCTCCAATCTGACCAATCCGGTGGAACTCTGCGACAGGCTGCTTGCCAATGGCGCCAAGGGAGTAGTGCTCTTCAACAGGTTCTATCCTACGGACATAGACATTGACAGGATGGATTTCACCACGGGCAATCCGTTCACTTCGTCAGCGGACCTCTCCCTGCCTTTGAGATGGGCTGGCATAGTGTCTTCTTCGGTGCCGGCTCTGCCTCTTGCAGTTTCGGGAGGTGTCGATTCCTGGAAGGGCGTAGTAAAGTCTATTCTCAGCGGCGCTTCAGCCGTGGAGGTCGCCAGCGCTGTCATACGTAACGGAGCGTCCTGGATTTCCGAGGCCAATGAGGGCCTGAGGCGCTGGCAGGAGGAGAAGGGCTTCGCTTCCATCGAGGCTTACAGGGGCAGGCTGAACGCTTCCGACCCGGAGAATGCCGACTGTCTGATGCGTACCCAGTTCATCAGGCATTTCAGCGAGGTTCACTGATCTGTCTTTGATGCCTTGAGGGTTCGGTTATGAGAAATTATGCGGTAAAATTTGCACGGGCTTTCCTTGCCGGTGTCCTGATTGGTCTGGGCTGCGCCGTGAATGCCAAGGTCGGAGGCGTGGTGGGAGCCCTGCTCTTTGCCTGCGGGCTCACGACCATCATACAATTCAGACTGCCTCTGTTCACGGGCATAGTGGCGGAGAAACCTGAGTGGAATATGCTTGCCATATTGGCTGGCAATTGCGTCGGAGGGCTGTTTTCGCACTTTCTCTTCGGCATTGAGATGGCTCCCTGCACGCTCTCTCTGTTCAGGATATTCTGCGGAGGCGCCGGCACCGGAATTCTGATGGTCGCGGCCTACAAGTCCAAGAACTTCGTGGTGGCCGTGCTTGGTGTGATGCTCTTCATACTCTGCGGCTTTCCCCACTGTATCGCAGAGTGCGGTTATCTGAGGATGGATCCGCTGCAGTGGCTTATGGCCTGCCTCGGAAACGTGGCCGGCGGCCAGCTCTGGAGGATACTCGACATACGCGAGTCCGCCTGATATCCGTATCCTATGGGGGACAGAGGAAAAATATGGGACCCTTTGAGAAGGAAGATGGTCGCACTGACGCCTGAGGAGCAGGTCCGGCAGTGGTTCATCTCCCTTCTTCGCGATACGGCCGGCGTACCTCAGCATCTTATGATGAGTGAAGCATCTTTGCGTCTGGGCGCGAAGCAGTGGCGGGCCGACATCCTCGTCTATGACCGCAATTCGTCTCCTCTGATGGTGGTCGAGTGCAAGCGTCCGGAACTCGCCCTCTCGAAGGAGGTGCTGGAGCAGGCCATACGCTATGACAGCGTGCTCGGGGTCCGCTGTATAGTCGTTACCAATGGCACCCGGACCTGCGTGGCGCTGCGTGACTCCGCAGGGCAGAATAGCTTCGGCTTTGTGGACCGCCTCCCTTCCTACGAGGAACTCCTCGGACTTTGACCGCAGGGTCCGGAAAATTTTTGGGGATTACTGTATCGGAGTTCTTTGGAAGATTCCTATCTTTGTCTTTCTATGGGAAATACGACAATAATGCAGGAGAACTCCACAATCACACAGGGTTTCCTCGAGGACAGGATATTCCGAATCGTTTCGGACACCGCCGAATCACTGGGCGTACGTGCCTTTGTGATAGGCGGTTATGTGCGTGACTGCTTCCTGGGAAGGCCGTCCAAGGACATAGACATAGTAGTCGAGGGCAGCGGTATAAGGCTGGCTGAGGCGGTGGCGGCTAAGCTGCACACGAATGTGTCAGTATTCAAAAACTTCGGCACCGCAATGCTGAGGTACAGGGGCACGGAGCTGGAATTCGTGGGCGCGAGGAAGGAATCCTATCACCGTGAGTCCCGCAATCCCATAGTCGAAGACGGGAGTCTCGAAGACGACCAGCTGCGCAGGGACTTCACCATAAACGCGATGGCCTTCAGTCTTCAGAAAGAGGACTACGGCGCGCTCGTGGACCCCTTCGGGGGCATAAGGGACCTTGCAGCGGGCATCATACGCACTCCCTGCGATCCGGACACCACCTTCAGCGACGACCCTCTGCGTATGCTCAGGGCCATACGCTTCGCAACACGCCTCAGCAGTCCGGAACTGAAGTTCCGCATAGTCCCGGAGGCGTTCGAATCAATGAGCCGCAACCGGGAGCGCCTGCTCATACTCTCCAAGGAAAGGATTGCGGAAGAACTGAACAAGATGCTGGTCACCAGCCGCCCGTCCAGGGCTTTCATACTGATGGACAGCTGCGGCCTGCTGGATTACATACTTCCCCAGCTCACGAAACTCAAGGGCGTCCAGACTGTGGAGGGGAAAGGCCACAAGGAGAACTTCTCCCATACCCTGCAGGTTCTGGACAATGTCGCAGTGGCGGAAGAGGAACTCATCGCCGAGGGCAAGCTGATGGATTACACTGTTGTGGACAACTGCGAGGTGGTGTCCGAACGCCGTTCTCCGGACGTATGGCTGCGCTGGGCCGCGCTCCTGCACGACATTGGCAAGCCGGTCTGCAAGCGCTTCGACCCAGCGACGGGATGGACTTTCCACGGCCACGAAGTGGTGGGCGCGCGCATGGTCCCGAAAATATTCCAGCAGCTGAAGATGCCGCTGAACGAAAAGATGAAATACGTGCAGAAGCTCGTGAGTCTGCACCTCAGACCCATAGCCCTTGTGACAGAGGAGGTTACCGACTCCGCGGTGCGCAGGCTGCTTTTCGAGGCCGGCAACGACATAGACGACCTGATGCTGCTCTGCAATGCCGACATTACCTCGAAGAACCCGTACAAGGTGCAGCGTCTCAGGGAGAACTTCGAAATCGTGAAGCGCAAGCTTGTCGAGGTCGAGGAGAAGGATGCGATACGCAACTTCAAGAACCCGATCACAGGCGACTATGTGATGCAGCTATTCGGCATCGAACCTTGCAAGGAGATAGGCATACTCAAGGAATATGTGAAAGAAGCCATACTGGAAGGGGAGATACCAAACGAATTCGAGGCTGCGGACCGGCTGATGCGTGAAAAGGCCGCCGAAATGGGCCTCTTCCCGAAGGAGAACTGACGATGCAGCTTATCGATGCTTTCATAGACTACGTGGGTCCGGTCAGACGTCGCTCCGAACGGACGCAGGAGATATACCGTTCTGCGGTCAGTTCCTTCTTTGCCTGGTATTTTTCCGGGTATGGCTCGGCCGCGGGAAACGGACTTATGGAAATTCCGGAGGCGGATATGCCTGGAATCCTGACCCTGAAAACCCTGAGGGACTGGCGTCATTACCTGCTTACGGAGAAGCGCTACTCGGCCAGGACCGTGAACCAGCATCTCTCGGCAATGAGCGGATTCTGCCACTGGCTCTTCCACAGGGAGGTTCTGCAGGAGAACCCCTTCGACCTGATGGAGAGGGGCGGTCACAGCGCCATAGAAGGGGTGAAGCTGAGGGATGAAAAGGAAAAGAGGGTGACTTTCTTCTCCGATGAGGCCCTGGAGCGTTATCTCGAAGAGACCCGCTCCGCCGCCGACGGCACCCTGCTTGAACTCTATGCCGGGGAAGAACGCAAGGAGATATACGATCGTATATGCAGACGGATGATAATATCCTTTCTGTATGGGACGGCACTCCGCCGCTCGGAACTCATATCCCTGCCTCTAAAGGCGGTGGACTGGAAACGCAAGGTGTTGACGGTCACCGGAAAAGGCGGGAAGACCAGGCAGCTTGCGCTGACCGGGCCCCTGCTCGGGGAACTGCGCCGCTACAGGGAAGCCGTGGCCGCCATGGTACCGTCGGCCGGCAACGGGGCGGAGGATCCCTTCTTCGTGACCTTCAGTGGCAGGAAGCTCTATCCCGTATATGTGGACAGGGCCGTGAAGACGGAGCTGGGCGGGCGCGAAGACTGTCCGGGCCACAAATCGCCCCACGTTCTGAGACATTCGCTGGCTACGGAACTGCTCAAGGAGGGCGCCGACATCTATTCGGTCGGCCGCTATCTCGGGCACTCGTCCATAGCCGCTACACAGATATATACCCACGGGGACATACGGCAGCTGAAGGCCGTATATGAAAAGAGCTTCCCGAGGGCAGGCAAGAAATGATATATGGCTAAACAGAACTACTTGGACTGCGACAAGCTCTGCCGAACGCTTGTCAGCGAGGCCTCGAAAGGCATATTCAGACCCGTCTATCTGCTGATGGGCGACGAACCATATTACGTGGATATGGTCTGCGATGCGGTGATGGCCAACTGCATACCCGAGGAGGACAGGGACTTCAACCAGCTCGTATGCTACGGCTCCGATACGAACGCCGACAAGGTCATTACCGCCGCGAGACGTTACCCTATGTTCTCCGAACGGCAGCTGGTGGTGCTCAAGGAGGCCCAGATGATGAAGGATGTGGAGAACCTCCACTATTATTGCGAGACGCCGCTCGACTCCACCGTGCTGGTCATTTGCATGAAGGGCGCAAGGGCCGACAAGCGACGCGCGCTCTATAAGAGCGCCTCCAGGTTCGGTGCAGTCGTGGATTCGGTGCCCGTCAGGGAATATGAAATGGCCGGATGGCTCCAGTCCTATTTCTCCTCCAGGGGCCTTAGGCTCGCTCCGGACGCTGCCCAGCTCCTCATCGAGTTCGCCGGCATGGAGCTCTCGAAGATAGCCATAGAGACGGACAAGATGCTCAGGAACCTGCCGGAAGGAACTGTGGACGTGAGTGCCGAAGATGTGGAGACCAATGTGGGAATGAGCCGCAAGTGGACCATCTTCGAACTTTCCGACGCCCTGTTCCACCACGATGCGGCCAAGGCCCTCAGGATTGCCTCCCTGGTGGGCAGTTCCGCCGGTTTCGCGATGCCGGCCGCTACCGGACGCCTTTTCGCGCAGTTCTACAACCTCTTGCGCTATCACGCAGTGAAACTGAAGAAGCCGGGCATAGATTCCTACAATATGGCCTCCGAGCTCGGCATCTCTCCATATCTGTTGCGGAACTACGAGACGGCTGCGCGCTGGTACAACCTGAAAAAGACGATGCAGATAGTGGCCCTTTTCAGGGAATATGACTTCAAGGGCAAGGGCGGAGAGCAGGGAGAGGCCTCCCAGGGCGACCTTCTCGTGGAACTGACTGCAAAGATATTGGCCTGAGACTGTAGTAAAGCGGGCAGCCTCTGCGTCAAAGACAGAAAGATAATTCAGAATATAACGGACTATATGGACAATTACATCATCCAATGCAGGGAAGTCTGCAAGAATTTCGGGGAGAAGGTTGCGCTAGACCACGTCAGCGTATCTGTTCCCGAGGGCAAGATTTACGGTCTGCTCGGACCGAACGGGGCCGGCAAGACCACTTTGATCAGAATAATCAACAGAATCACCATCCCCAACTCGGGCGAGGTGCTTTTCAACGGAAGACCCATTACCCAGGAGGACGTTTCACGCATAGGATATCTCCCGGAAGAGAGGGGACTCTACCGTAAGATGAAGGTGGGGGAGCAGGCCATGTATCTGGCCCGTCTCAAGGGAATGAGCTCCAGGGATGCCGAGGCGGAACTCAGACGCTGGTTCGAGAAATTCGGCATAATGGGCTGGTGGAACAAGAAGGTAGAGGAACTCTCCAAGGGAATGGCCCAGAAGTTCCAGTTCATAACCACGGTAGTGCACAGGCCGAAGCTTCTTATCCTGGACGAGCCTTTCTCCGGTTTCGACCCGGTCAATGCCCAGGTAATCAGGGAGGAGATACTCCGTCTCAAGGAGGAAGGCGCGACCATATTGCTTTCCACCCACAATATGGAATCCGTCGAGGAACTCTGCGACAACATATCCCTTTTTAACAAGTCGCACGTCGTGCTGTCCGGGGGCGTCGGGGATATACGCCGCGAATACGGCAACAACAACGTCGAAATCGTATATACTGACGCGGACGGCCGCCACACCGAAGTGCTGCCGGCAGGTGCCGACGCTAACGGAGTGCTGCGCGATTATATTGAAAAAGGTGTGACAGTCAACGCTTTCCGCGAACTGATGCCGCGCATGAACGATATATTCATCAAACTTGTAAAGGAGGACTAAACTATGAATATGAGAACTGTGGGCGTGGTCATCTCACGCGAATATATGACCAGGGTCAAGAAGAAATCCTTCCTTGTGATAACCTTCGTGGTGCCTCTGCTCTTTGCCGCTTTGTGCATGCTGCCGAGCATCATAATGCTTTTTGCAAAGGACAAGGCCCAGACCGTGGGTTATGTGGACGAGTCCGGCTTCGTGAGCGCCAAGCTGGTGAACACGGACGCCGTTACCTATTTCCCTTATGATTTCGTGGATGAGGAACAGCTCCGCGCGAAGGTGAATTCCGGGGAGATAGATGCCTATATGATCATAGGCAAGGCCGATTCCACTCTCAACGTGCCTGTCAAGATGGCTTCGGACAAGTCCGTGAGCATGGATCTCAAGGACGCCGTCTCCGCCCAGATAAAGGAGGCTGTGGAAGAGGCCAGGATGGACCGCACCGGCATTGAAGGACTCAGGGAGATAATGGAGAGCATAGAGCCGAGGATAGACATCAAGACCTCCAAGTTCGATGCTGATGGCGAGGAGAGCGTCACCTCCACCGACGTCACAATGATCATATCCCTGATTCTCTCCACCATCATATATATGTTCATCGCGATGTTCTCGGGAATGGTGATGAGCAGTGTGATCGAGGAGAAGTCCAGCAGGATAGTCGAGGTGCTCATCTCCTCTGTGAAGTCCACCGAGCTCATGTTCGGAAAGATCATTGGTGTGGCACTCGTGGCCCTTACCCAGTTCTTCCTCTGGGTGATACTCGCAGGAGCCCTGGTGGGCATAGGCGGGGCTGTGCTCGGGGCTGAATCCCTTGGTCAGAGCGCCGAGGCGATGAGCCAGATCAGCGCAATGGACCCTACCGCCATGGTGGACAGCCTTTCCTTCACCACCGGCAATGCGGAGATAGACGAGGTGCTGCTCTCCCTCAAGTCGGTGCCGTTCCTGGAGATAATCGTGGCCTTCGTGATATATTTCGTGCTGGGCTACCTGCTCTACGCCTCCCTTTTCGCTGCCATAGGCTCGGCCGGCGACAACGAAGCCGACACTCAGCAGCTGCAGCTTCCGGTGACCATCCCTCTCCTGATTTCATTCTTCATCGCTTTCTATGCCTTCAAGGCGCCGGAAAGCCAGGTTGTCTTCTGGGGCTCCATGATCCCGTTCACCTCTCCTATAGTGATGCTGGCCAGGATACCTTCTGGTGACGTGCAGATGTGGGAACTGGCAGTGTCGATTCTGCTGCTCCTGCTGACCTTCATCGCCTGCGCCTGGGCTTCTGCAAAGATCTACAAGGTCGGAGTGCTGATGTACGGCAAGAAGAACAGCTTCAAGGATCTCTGGAAGTGGTTGAAACAGAAATAGAAACAGAAATAGAAGCAAAATGAAAAGAACAGTTGTCTTTTTCTCTGTGCTGCTGCTCTCCCTTTCTATGGGGGCGCAGCAATTCGCGTGGAAGACCGTCGAAATGGACGGCAGCAGGACTGGATGTTCCGCTCCGGGGGCCGACAATGTGGAAGAGGCTCTCGGCAGGGTGGAGGGCAGGAGCTATTACGCCCCTAACGGACGCGTTTACAGAAAGGGCTCCGTCCCGCGTGTGGCCGCGACCGTGATCGCCGCCCAGCCGGCTATGGCCGACCTCAAGCAGGTGGTGGGTTTCTCCGAGCGTGGAATGTCTTCCCGGGGTGCCAATACCCCTCTGGCCAATTTCGCCACTGATGCTATGCTGGAAAGCTCCGAAAGCATCTTCGGTGTCAGGGCAGATCTCGCCATACTGAATTCCGGCGGCATACGTGCGTCGGTTCCCAAGGGCAAGGTGCTCAAGGACGATATAGTCTCCATCTTCCCTTTCCGCAACTACGTCGTGCTCGTGGAATGGCCCGGCAGTGTGCTCCTGAACTACCTTGAGCGTCAGGCCGTCCGTTATCCACAGCCTGTCGCAGGCGTCGAAATGCATATACGCGACCATAAGCTGGTTTCCGCAAGCATAGGTGGCAAGGCCATAGACCCCGACGCCATCTACCGCCTGGTAACCATAGACTTCCTGCTCGGTTCCGGCGACAACATGCGTCTGGCCGAGGGAGCCAGGGACATACGCCGCACCCAGGTGCTGGTATTTGATGTGATTATGGACAGAATCAACGCCCTCACTGCGGCCGGCAAGACTCTCGATGCCGCAGAGGACGGACGCGTGGTCTTCGAGTAGCACTTTATCATAAGGTATATATGAAAAGAATTTTTTCCATTGTGGCGGCGCTCTGTTTCCTTTCGGCGCAGAGCCTTGATGCCCAAAGACTTACCATACTGCATACCAACGACACCCACAGCCATATAGACCCTCAGAGAGGGGGCCGCGACGACGGAAAGCTGGGCGTCATAGAGCGGGCGGCCTTCATCGACAGCGTACGCACTGCCGACGGGAGACGCAACGTGCTGCTGCTGGATGCCGGCGATTTCGACCAGGGCTCGTCCTATTTCACAGTGCTCGGGGGCCGGGTCGAGGTGGACTTGCTGAACGATATGGGCTATGATGCCGTAGCTTTGGGCAACCACGAGTTCGACAACGGCATAGAGGACCTCTGCGAGCGTATGAAACGCTTCAAGGGCGACGTGCTCTGCGCGAATTACGATTTTTCGGAATTCGAACTCGGCAAATACGTGAAACCCTATGCCATATACCGTCGCGGCGGTCTGAAGATAGGCGTCATAGGCCTGCTGACCAACGTGCGTTCGGTGGTTGCGGCGGAGACGGCGGCGCGCCTGAAATATCTGAGCCCTTCGGAATGCGTGAACCGCTGGTCAGCCTATCTGCGCGAACGCAAGGGCTGCGACCTGGTCATAGTCCTGAGCCATCTGGGTTACGACGGCCGTCCGGGCAGCGATGACCACGACTGCGGAATGGCAGCGATGAGCAGGGGAGTGGATATGGTGATAGGCGGGCATTCGCACACCTATCTGCCCGAAGCGACTTACGTGAATGACCTCGACGGCAAGCCGGTGATGATCGTACAGGACTACCGCTGGGGCCTGTATGTAGGAGATATCAAGGTGAATTAGAGTATATTGAGACTCTGTTCCTTAATCTTTTCGAGCTCGTCCTTCATAGAGGTGACGAGCTTTTGTATTTCGCTGTGGTTGGCCTTGGAACCGGTGGTGTTGATCTCGCGGCCCATTTCCTGGGCGATGAAACCGAGCTTCTTGCCGGGATAGGCCTCCTTCCCGAGGGTCTCGAGGTAGTAGGCGCAGTGCTGGCGCAGGCGTACCCTTTCCTCGTTGATGTCCAGCTTCTCAAGGTAATATATCATCTCCTGCTCCAGCCTTTCCGGCTCAGGGCTGGCGCCTATCTCCGCAAAGCGGGCGAGTATGCGCTCGCGCACGGCTTCGCTGCGTTCCTTCTCGTATTTCTCTATCTCGTGTGAGGCCTCGAGTATCTTTGCGACCTTGGAACTTACGTCGGCACCGAGTATGGCTCCCTCCCGCGTACGGAAGGCTATGAGCATATCCGTCGCCTCGTCAATGGCCTTTTCGACCAGAGGCCAGTTTTCTTCGGTGATTATCTCGGATTTGCGGCTCTCGATGACATCCGGAAGCGAGAGCAGGGTCGAAAGGGTGTCGATGGCCTCGCTGCGTCCCTGGCTGAGGGAACCCGGTTCCGAGTAGCTGATGAGCTTGCGCAGCTCGTTCATCTGGCGGAAGTACTCGAGGGCCACGTCGCTGTTGATCCTGCGGGCGCTTTCCACGGCATTCGGCTCCCAGTTGACATAGAGGTCTATGGTTCCGCGCTGCAGCTTTTCGGCGAGCTTCCTGCGCACGCCCAGCTCCTTGTCCTTGGGGAGGAGGGAGCTGCGTATGTTGATGTCAGCGCTCTTTCCGTTGAGGGAACGTATCTCGATCCCGAGCTTTCCGTTCTCGAGCAGGGCCTCCGCCTTGCCGTATCCAGTCATTGATTGTACCATAAGTTCCGTATAGTTTATGCCCCGCATCCCGGAGCGCGGCAAAAGTACGAATTATTTTTATATCTTTGCCCGATTGTATGACTACAGTACGCTTTGCAACAAAGAAACTTATTCAAGATGGAAGAACTTAAGAATGAGGCGGAAGCCCAGAAGAAACTGAATTTCCTCGAAGAAATCATCGAATCGGACCTTGCCAGCGGCAAGTATGACAGCATACTCACCCGTTTCCCTCCGGAGCCGAACGGCTATCTGCACCTCGGCCACGCCAAGAGTCTCTGCATAAACTTCGGCCTTGCCCAGAAATATCACGGAAAGACCAACCTCCGCTACGACGACACCAATCCGACGAAGGAGGACACCGAATATGTGGACGCAATCAAAGAGGACATCAAGTGGCTGGGATTCCAGTGGGAGAAGGAATGCTACGCCTCCGATTATTTCGACCAGCTCTATGAGTGGGCCGAGCAGATGATACTCAAGGGCCAGGCATACGTTGATGACCAGACCCAGGAGGAGATGAGGGAGAACCGCGGCACGGTCGAGACCCCGGGCAAGGACAGCCCATGGCGCAACCGCAGCGTCGAGGAGAACCTGCGCCTCTTCAGGGAAATGAAGGCCGGCAAATATGCCGACGGCGAGAAGGTGCTCCGCGCGAAGATCGATATGGCGCATCCGAATATGATGTTCCGTGACCCTATACTCTACCGTATCAAGCACGCCCATCATCACCGTACCGGCGACAAGTGGTGCATCTACCCTATGTACGACTTCACCCACGGCCAGTGCGACTCCATTGAGCATATCACCCATTCCATCTGTACCCTCGAGTTCGACGTGCACCGTCCGCTCTACGACTGGTTCATAGAGACCCTGGGCATCTTCCCGTCCCATCAGTACGAGTTCGCCCGCCTGAATCTCACCTATACCCTTATGAGCAAGCGCAAGCTGCTCGAGCTCGTCCAGAAGGGACTCGTGGCCGGCTGGGACGACCCGCGCATGCCTACGCTCTGCGGCGTACGCCGTCGCGGCTACACCCCTGAGTCGCTCAAGATGTTCTGCGACAAGATCGGTGTCAGCAAGAGGGACCAGCTTATGGACATACAGCTGCTCGAGTGGTGCGTCCGTCAGGACCTGAACGAGCGTGCGAACCGCTATATGGTCGTTTACGACGACCCTATCAAGCTGACGATAACCAACTGGGAGAAAGGCAAGGTGGAGTGGTTCGACTGCCCGCTCAACCCGTCGGCACCGGAGGGCCCTTCCCGCAAGGTGCCTTTCACCGGCGAACTGCTCATCGACAGGGCCGACTTTATGGAAGACGCGCCGAAGAAATATTTCCGCCTGAAACCGGGCGGAGAGGTGCGCCTGAAATATACCTATATAATCAGATGCGACGAAGTCGTAAAGGATGCCGAAGGCAAGGTGGTGGAGCTCAGGTGCAGCTACGATCCGTCCACCCGTCCGGGAGCAGGGGAGTGGCGTTCCGTCAAGGGCACCATCCACTGGGTTTCCTCGGATTATGCCAAGCCTGTGGAACTGCGCCTCTACGACCGCCTCTTCACCCTGGCAGATATGAGTCAGGTTCCGGAGGACAAGGACTACAAAGATTTCCTCAATCCGAAGTCCCTGGAGGTCGTGACCGGCTGGGCCGAGCCTGCATTGACAGAGGATGAAAGCGGCATAGCCGTCCAGTTCGAAAGGGTGGGCTATTTCTTCAGGGACAAGGACAGCACCCCTGAAAAGCCGGTGTTCAACAAGACTGTCGCGCTGAAGGACTCTTTCAAGTTTTAGTTGAATTACAAGCGCTTGGCTATGAGGAAGAAGATTGCACTTGCTCTGGGCGTAATCGCTGCGATGCTCCTGATTTCGGGGGTGATTGCAGTGGTTGAGTACAGACAGATGAGCTCCCGCGTCTCGGAACTCATCACGGAGGACATCGACAATATCAGCGTGTCCCAGAAGATAGCCGCCACGAGCGAGCGCTTCAACCTCAGGATACTCGACGTGGTGACATCTTCCGACTCCCTGGAGGCGGTGGAAAGCTATGACCTCGACCTTGCCATCCAGGAATGCCGTGACATATTTCTCGAACTCGACAGGGTGAGGAAGATGAGACTGACGGATTCCCTTATGAACGCCTTTTCGGCCTATATGGCGGAGTCCCGCAACTGCCTTTCCGTCATCCCTTCGGACATCTATGACTCCAAACGCTGGTATTTCGATGTGCTGCAGCCCTATTACAACACTCTTACCCGCACCATAGATGCCTATAACGAGGACATCCACGAGGACCTTGCCGTGAAGGCGGAGGATTTCCATTCGGGCTTCTACCGCAGCATCATCCCGGGCCTGGTGACCGTCATCGCGGGACTTCTGCTCCTCCTGCTTCTGCTTTTCTACATCATCGCCTATTACATCACTCCGATACGCCGTATGATGGACAGTATGGAGGATTACATACGCCGCGGCCGCCGCTATTCCTATGAATTCGACGGCGACGACGAGCTTCACAGACTGAACCGTGACATCTCTGAGATAGCCCAGGAGAATGTCGAACTGCGCAAACGCATCAAACTGCTCAGGGATCAGATACAGGGTGAAGACCGCTAGGAGATGGGAAGAAGCGCGTTTCTGTATGCCGGTTTCCTGAAGAACCTGGGCTTCGAGGCGACGGAGTGCCAGGACCGGCTCTTCAGGGAAATCGCCGCTTTCGTCACCGGTGACGAGGACCTGATGGTGGTCAACGGCTATGCCGGTACCGGAAAGACTTCGGCTCTGGCGGCGGTGATATCCACCCTGGACTTCTTCAATGTGCCCTGCGTGCTCCTGGCTCCTACTGGCCGTGCCGCCAAGGTGCTCTCTTCTTTCGCGCACAAACCCGCCTACACCATCCATAAGCATATCTACCGCCAGAAATCCGGCGGCCTGGCCGAGTTCTCCCTTGGACCCAACAAGCTCAAGGACGCCCTGTTCATAGTGGACGAGGCCTCGCTCATAGGCATAGACAGCCAGGAGCGTTCCGCCGCCTCCTTCGGCTCGGGCAATCTGCTTGAAGACCTGCTCCAGTTCGTGCGCAACGGAGTGAACTGCAAGCTGATAGTCTCCGGGGATTCGGCTCAGCTACCTCCCGTCGGGGCCGAAGTGAGCCCGGCCCTGCACGAGGGCTATATGCGCAGTCTCGGGGCCACCCGCTTCGCCACTCTCGGCACGGTCGTGCGTCAGCAGGAGGACTCTGGGATACTCGCCAACGCCACTGCCCTGAGGGAGCTTATCTGCGAGGACATCGAGATTCCTCTGGATGAACTTGGTCTCAGCTGCGCCCCATATCCCGAGATCGAAAGGATAGACGGCGGCCAGCTGATAGATGCCCTCTCGGACGCCTTCTCCCGCTACGGGGAGGATGATACCGTGGTTCTCTGCCGTTCGAACAAAAGGGCCAACCGCTACAATGCAGGCATACGCGGCGCCGTCCAGTTCAAGGAGGAACGCCTCGTCCGCGACGACAAGCTGATGGCGGTCAAGAACTGCTACAAGTTCGAAGGCGACTGCGAAGGCCTGGATTTCATAGCCAACGGCGACATAGTCAAGCTTTTGAACATATCTTCCTTCGAAGAGCGCTACGGCCTGCATTTCGCCAGGGCCCGCCTTCGCCTGCCAGACTACGACGACCGCGAAATAGTGGCGCGCGTCATACTCGACACCCTCGATTCGGACGCCGCCTCCCTCAGCTACGAACAGCAGAAGGCCCTCTACGAAGGCGTATGCGCCGACTATGCCGACCTGGGCAGCCGACGCAAGCAGATGGAAGCTGTGCGCGAAGACCCGTATTACAATGCCCTGCAGCTCAAATACGCCAATGCCATCACCTGCCACAAGTCCCAGGGCGGTCAGTGGAGCTGCGTTTTCATAGACAATCCCTTCTGGCAGGATTTCCTCACTCCCGAGGACCTGAAATGGCTTTACACCGCCTTTACCCGCGCAGTTGAAAAAATATATCTCGTCAATTTCAAGGACGAATGCTTCGCGGACTGAGCGAATTTTT
The DNA here is from genome assembly GCA_004554455.1 of Bacteroidales bacterium. Lineage (GTDB taxonomy): Bacteria > Bacteroidota > Bacteroidia > Bacteroidales > UBA932 > Cryptobacteroides. The sequence continues at coordinate 60,620 of SFMG01000005.1, forward strand.
CGTAAATTGCGGAACTTATGAATATGAAATATATATTCCGTGCCGCTGCAATTGCGGCCCTTTTGTCCGGCCTTGCCAGCAAGGCCGCCTTTGCAGACGAGTTCAACCGCCTGCCTGTCAGATGGAAATGGCTTTCGCCAAACGAGGCCGCCTTCAGCTACGACGGCAGCTTCCGCGACGAAGAAGCTTTCATATACAATATACGCAAAGCCAGTTTCAGCTACGGCGTCAATTGTCCGGACCGCCTGCCTTCGAAGCCGGAAGCCGGTGCCGACGAGCTGAACGCGCACTACTCTCCGGACAGCAGCCGCATCGCCTTCACCCGGCACAACGACCTGTACGTCAGGGAAGTGGCCGGCGGCAGGGAGACCCGCCTGACTTTCGACGGCAGCGACCTCATACTCAACGGCTATGCCTCCTGGGTCTATTACGAGGAGATTTTCGGCCGGGCCTCGCGCTACAAGGCCTTCTGGTGGTCACCGGACGGCAGCCATCTGGCTTTCTACCGCTTCGACAACAGCGGAGTGCCTTATTTCCCCATCTACTCGCCCTTCGGCGGAGGCGGCTCCCTGAACAATACCCGCTACCCTATGGCAGGGCAGGAGAATCCAAAGGTGAAGATAGGCATCATAGACATGGCCGAGCCGGAAAAGATAGTGTGGGCGGATTTCGACGAGAATGAGGACCAGTACTTCGGTACACCTTTCTGGGGGCCTGACGGCAGGGAACTCTTCGTCAGCCTTGAACCACGCACCCAGAACACCCTGGACCTCTACAGCGTCAATGCGGCGGACGGCAGCAAGAAGGCCATATACCACGAGTACTATCCGACCTGGCTGGACTGGATGGACGGGGTGATATTCACCGACAAGGGCCTCTATATGGCCAGGGCCTTCGAGACGGGCTGGCAGCAGATCTATTTCCTTTCATACGACGGCAAGACCCTCGTGAGACTCACCGAAGGGGAGAACTGGGGAATACGGCTGATTGCCCTCGACCGCTACAGGGACGAGCTCTATTTCACCGCGAACCGTCATTCCACCACCCGCAAGACCCTGTACAAGCTGGTCTCCGGCGGAGAAATCCAGACCCTGACCGACCCGGACTACAATGTTGACAGGGTGAGCCTGTCTCCGGATTTCAAGCACTTCGTGGCCACTCTCGACAACGCCCGCACCCCTACCCGCCTGCTGCTCTTCTCAAGCGAACGCCTGCCTGAGGACGCCTCGGTGCGGGGGAAGGCCCTGGAACGCAATCGCCGCCGCAATGCGCAGCTGAATCAGGGCGTGCTGCTCAGGGATATGGCCGGCGAGGACTACGACCCGTCCCGCTATAGTCTCCCGCAGGAGGTCTCCATAGTCACGGAAGACGGCTTCCGCCTGCCCGGACTCATGACCCTGCCTCTGGACTTCGACTCCACTGCCGTAGCGAAGTATCCTGTTCATTTCGAGGTATATGGAGGGCCTGACACCCCTTACGTGAGGGACCGCTGGCGCACCCCGGGCGAGACGGGCCGTTGGTTCGCGGAGAACGGAATCATACACCTCGTGGTCGATCCACGTTCTGCCGGACACAACGGCCGGGCCGGTGAGGATATGGCCTACAGGCAGCTCACCGTGTGGGAAATCAGGGACTACGTGGCCTGGGCTGAATGGGCGCGCTCCCTTCCTTATGTCAGGGCCGACAGGATAGGCGTCGAGGGATTCAGCTTTGGAGGGACCACCACCGTGATGCTGCTGTGCCAGGCCCCTGAATACTTCCGTTGCGGCATTGCCGGCGGAGGTGTATATGACTGGACACTATACGACACCCACTATACGGAGCGCTTTATGGACACCCCTCAGAACAATCCGGAGGGCTACCGTGTGGCCAGCGTGCTCGAGTGGGCAAAGGACTATCCCGTGTCTTACGACGGTGGCGAGCCTTCCAATATGCTCAAGCTCACCCACGGCACCGGTGACGACAATGTCCATTTCCAGAGCACTCTCCAGCTCATAGACAGCTTCCAGAAACTGGACAAGCGTTTCGAACTTATGATATACCCTGACGGAATGCACGGATACAGGGGCGACCAGGCCCGCCATTCGATGAAGTCCGACCAGGAGTTCTGGACCCGCTATCTGCTTCAGTAACAACATAATCACATAATAGATATGAAAAGGATACTTACCAGTCTTTGTCTCGCTCTGCTGCCGTTTGCAGCCTTCGCGGTTGTGCCGCACCGCCAGACTATGCCTAAGGTGGATGGATATGTGCTCCTGCTGGGAGACTGTCACATCCATACGGTTTTCTCCGATGACACTTCCTGGCCGACCACCAGGGTTGACGAGGCCGCATACGACGGACTCGATTTCATCGCTATCACCGACCACTGCGACACCCGTCACCAGAAGATGGTCAACAACGGCACCTTCAACGGAGCCAAGGTGGACCGCAATACCTCCTACGAGATTGCTGCTGCGGCCGCAAAGAAATACGGCATCCTTGTCGTTCACGGGGCTGAGCTTACCAGGGGGAACTGGATGTTCCCGGGTCACTTCAACACGCTTTTCATCAAGGATGGAAACCGTATCGCCATAGCCGCCGAGGAAGCCGCCGACAAGGCTAAGGCCGAAGGGGCGGATGCAAAGGCCCAGGAGGAGGCCGCCATTCTCGCAGGCCTTGCAGAGGCCCGCGCCCAGGGCGGATATATCCAGTGGAATCATCCGGATTGGGAACGTCAGGCCCCTAACGAGACCGTGTGGTGGCCTATTCACAGCCAGGTGCTGGATGCCGGGCTTTTGGACGGCATCGAGATAGTCAACCGTTTCACCGGTTTTGACCCGGAGGCCTTCCACTGGTGCGTTGAGAAGAATCTGAATGTCAGCGCAGGTACCGATTGCCACAAGCCAATGTTTCAGCTGGTTGATTACGAGAAAGGCGAATATCGTCCGGTGACTGTGGCTTTCGCCCGTGAGCGCTCACTCGAAGGCCTGCGTGAGGCGATGGACAATCGCCGCTGCTGCGTGATCGCGGACAACTGTATGTACGGCCCCGAGGATCTGCTCAAGCTCTTCTTCGAGTCTGCATTCGAAATCAGCAACGTGAAGTGCAGCGCCAAGAAGTGCACTTTCAATATACGGAACACCAGCTCCCTGCCATTCGTTATCACCAAGGCCGTGGACGGGGAAAGCTCCAAGGTCTCATATCCGCGTATGACCATAGTAAATGCGGGAGAGGAGCTGTCCTGGAGCGTGACCGGAATCAACAATACCGCGAGCTTCGCCAGCCAGGGCGTAGAGGAGGTGACCGTCAGCTTCTTTGTGGAGAATATGCTCTGCGACACAGGCAAGCCAATCAAGGTCAGATATACCTTCCCGGTCAAGTAATTGCCAGATACGACCGGAGTCCGCTCACAGCGTCTCCGTCACGAGCAGGTAATTGGCTGACGGAGCGTCGCTGAAGTCGCAGCGTATGCCGAAGATATGATGGCCGTCCCCGGCTCTAACGCCTAGACGCCTGCGCAGTTCGTCGCTGCCCATCGGAATATTTCTCGCACTAACCCCGGCCTTGGGGCAGAGTCCGGCAAGCTCTTTCATCGAGCGCTTGTTCAGGGGCAGGACAGCGAGTATGCGGAAATATTTGCCGAGTCCTTCAAGACTCCGGTTGTCAGTGAAATAAAGCTGGGTCGAGCGCCCGGCTTTTTTCATTCCCTCGCGACAGAGCAGCTTGAAGGGTCCGGCTTTCATCAGGGCGCTGCCGGGTTCAAATAGCAGAAGTCTGCTCTCTTCCCCGGAAGAAGCGGCTCTTGCGGCAGCTTGCAATTCCGGCAGGGAAGCCGCTACGGCGATGGCATTCCTTTCCTCTTCAATGCAGAAACTGAAGCATCTTCCCCTGTCGTGAACGGAGATTGTGGGATTGTATTCGGCCTCCCGCCCTGCTTCCACCAGCAGTTCCTTGCATTCTCCTCCGCTGCCGATTATGTGTATACGGCTGACGCAGGGGTAGCCCGCCGCATCTTCCAGCTCTTTGAGCAGCCGGCTTATGTCAGCCATAGGGGATAGCTTGGCCAGTATCCTAGGAGCGCGTTCCAGAAGTGGCTTGAGCAGGGTGCTCAAATCGGGCGAACAATCCCCAAGCCGGAAAACTTTGCTTCCGCCTGCTGAACGCCGCGCCGGATCCAGATAGATCAGATCCGGTCTGAAATCTCCCAGGATTTCCCCGACATTGTCCTTCCTGAGTTCGCAGTTGCGGAATACCGCCTTCACCCCGAGCAGGGGCAGGTTGTGCTGCGCCGCCCCGCAGATCTCCGGGTTCATTTCATTGTAAAGCACTTCAGCCCCGGCTCTGGCAAAGCTCCAGCAGTCAACTCCGAGACCCCCGGTAAGGTCTGCTATCCTTGGAGTCCTGTGCTCTTTTCCAAGGGCGCTTTCCTCATTCGAAATGTCAAGGGGTATGTCCTCATTCAATAAGCCAAGAGCTATTCCGGCTTTGAGTGCGGCCGCCTCCTCTCCGGAACACTGCTCCGCGGAAAGGGTGTTGGGATAGAACAGCTCCTCTTCCACCCACCAGGACGGCAATTTGCCCTTGAGTTTCCTCCGGGAGATTATGCAGTTCACGGCGGCACGGACATCCATATCCGGCCACTTCTCCTTCGAAAGCAGCAGCCTGTCGCAGTCGTCGTCCGCGTGTGCAATGATGAAATCCCTGAACGCCTGGTCCATCCGCAAATCTCTTTGAATAATTTCTGCAGTCTCCATCGCCTACGACGAGCTGGGCCGTCCCTGCCGCACAACCTACGGCAGCGGTGGCTACATCTCGACGACAGGGTTGGAGTTCTCACCGCACCAGCAGTTGAGGAGGGTCCACTTCAGACTCTCGCCCTTACGGACCTTTGCGGTGAAGCTGGTGAACGGACGGAAGCGGAAAGGGGTGCCTGAGCCCTGGAGCATGAATTCCAGGGATGAGTTGTTGGTCACGGCGTAGGTTGTGTACTTTCCGTCCGAAACTATCTCCCTTACACTGACGCAGGCCTTGAAGAAATCCTTCAGCATCTGTTCCTCTCCGGCCAGGGTTCCGAAAGACCAGGCCAGGGTCCTTCTGTTTTCAAGGGCTTCCCTCACGGCTTCGATTGAATTGTCAGCAGCCAGAATCAAAGTCATGTTGCGGAGCTGGCCCTGAGCACGGTAAGTTTCTGTAGCAGAGTCGTGTATGTCTGTGTTGGCGGCCACAAAAAGTCCGCGTTCCCTTGCCCTGTCGATAATCTTCGGATAGAACTCGGAACCGTTCATTGTCTCCACTCCGCCGATAAGGCCCTCGTCATAGGCCTTCTGCTCGGTCTCCGGACTTTCCACGCTCGTGCGCCTCCAGCCGGGATGGTTGTGCATTATTATGGCTCCCTGTGCTTTCGCATTCCTTAGTGCCTGTAGCGGATCCCTGTCGTATATCAGATTGTTGTCCGTTGTAAAAAGAGCGTTGAAATGGCCTATGCTGACCGGCTCCCGGGTGATTTCGGCACCTGGAATCACAGTGATTCCGTAGTTCTGCGCAGCACTCTGGGCAAGTCTTACCGGAAGGTTGAGGTCGGATACGATTCCGCGCTTGTCCGCATCCTTCCTGATGACATTGCTGTTGACGGCTTTGTCCCCGTCCAGAACCCTGGCGTTGAGGAAGTCAATCATTTTATCCTCCTGGCGCCTGTATTCGATGTGGTCGGTGATGGCTATTATGTCCAGTCCGTCGAACCAGGCCTCCTTGACACGCAATTCAGGCGTGACATCCGCATCGGAGTATATTGTGTGTATGTGAAGGTCGGCCTTGAGTACCTTGTAACCGTTCACGTCCGGAATGACTATTTCGTGCCTGACTGCTCCGGCCCTCATCGTGTTCTGGAGTATGTCGGGGTTGTTGGGCTTATGAACATAGGATTGTGCATGCAGGCCGCTTGTGAAGAGAAGAATGGCAGGAATCAGTGACAGTGCTTTCATTTTGATCATTTTGAGTTTCTGATGGTCTATGCAAAGTTAGAAAAATTCGGGAATATTTGTTAACTTTGCGTCCGTGTGAGTCTTAGTAATCGCATACTGATAACATATACAGAACCAAATTATTTTTACACTCATGGCTGAAACGTACAAAGAAGTCGCCCAGCGCTGGCTGGACGGAAATTTTGACCCGGAAACCAAGGGCGAAGTCCTCAAACTCAGGAACAATGACCCTGTGGGCTTCGAGGATGCCTTCTACCGCAATCTCGAATTCGGTACAGGCGGCCTCCGCGGCATAATGGGCGTCGGGACCAACAGGATGAACAAGTACACCGTAGGAATGGCTACCCAGGGCCTCGCAAACTATATGCTCAAAAACTGCGAGGGTGAGCTGAAGATATGCATCTCCTACGACAGCCGCAACAACAGCAAACTCTTTGCGAGGATAACTGCCGACGTCATGTCCGCAAACGGAATACACGTTTATATCTTCGACAACATCAGGCCTACGCCGGAGCTCAGTTACGCAATACGCCTCAAGGGCGCCACTGCCGGAGTGATGGTGACCGCATCCCACAATCCGAAAGAGTACAACGGTTACAAGGTGTTCTGGTCTGACGGAGGACAGATAACCTCTCCTGTGGACAAGGACATAGTGGCCGAAGTCAATGCCATCACTGACCCTTCCATGGTTAAGTTCAATCCTGCCGAGAGCAAGGTGCAGGGTGAGATAGAGATAATGGGAGCCGACGTGGACGAACTCTATCTGCGCGACATCTGTTCCCTGACCCTCTCTCCGGAGGCCGTGGCAAAGCACAGCGACCTGAAGATAGTCTATACCCCTCTCCACGGAACAGGCGTGCGCATAGCAAGGGAGGCGCTCGAGAAGGTGGGCTTCAGGAACGTATATCACGTTCCGGAGCAGGACGTCAGCGACGGCAACTTCCCTACTGTCGTATCTCCGAATCCGGAAGAGCCGGCCGCCCTCACCCTCGCGCTGCAGGTGGCCGACAAGGTGGGCGCCGACCTGGTGCTCGCAACCGACCCGGACGCAGACCGTATGGGCATAGCCGTACGCGACAACGACGGACGTATGGTGCTTATGAACGGAAATCAGACTGCATCCATGCTGACGCACTACATCCTCACCCGCTGGAAAGAGCTCGGCAAGCTGGACGGCAGACAGTATATAGTCAAGACCATAGTGACCAGCGAACTGCTGCGCGCCATAGCCGACAGCTTCGGAGTGAAAACCTACAACTGCCTGACGGGCTTCAAGTATATAGCCGAAATAGTCAAGCGCAACGAAGGCAAGGAAGTGTTCGTCTGCGGCGGCGAGGAAAGCTACGGTTTCAATATAGGCGAGTTCGTGCGCGACAAGGATGCGCCTGTGGCCTGCATAATGATAGCCGAGTGCGCAGCCTGGTGCGCTGAAAAGGGCCTCACCCTCTATCAGTATCTCCAGAAGATATATGAGGAATACGGCTACTACCGCGAGGGTCTCGTCTCTCTCGTGCGCAAGGGCAAGGCCGGCGTTGAGGAGATTGCCGCCATAATGGCTGACTACCGTCAGAATCCGCCTGCAGCCCTCGCATCCTCACCTGTCGTGAAGGTGATCGATTACAACAAGCCTGAGGAGACCGGCATGCCTAAGTCCAACGTGCTCCAGTTCTTCAGCGCTGACGGAGACGTAGTATCCGTGCGTCCTTCCGGAACGGAACCGAAGATCAAGTTCTACTTCGGCGCTCACGGCGCGGATGCGGATGCCAAGATCGAAAAGCTCAAGGAACAGTTTGCCAAATAATTTACCGAAGATATGGAACAGACACTCGTAATACTCAAGCCAGGCACGGTCCAGAGAGGACTGATCGGCGAAGTCATCACCAGACTTGAGCGCAAGGGCCTCAGGATCACGGCAATGAAAATGGCTATGCTCGACGACGAAATACTGCGCCAGCACTATGCGCATCTCGTTGACAGGCCATTCTTCCCTTGGCTGCTCGCCTCGATGAAAGCTGCACCGGTGGTGCTTATGTGCGTCGAGGGCAAGGATGCAGTCGATGTGGTACACAAGATGGCCGGCGCCACCAACGGACGCAAGGCCGAGTTCGGCACCATTCGCGGTGACTATTCACTCAGCGGTCAGGAGAACATCATACACACTTCCGATTCCGTCGAGAATGCTAGAATAGAACTGGACCGCTTCTTCGTGGCTTCCGACTATTGCTGCTACGAGCCTGTACTCACTCCGTTCATATACGCTCCGGACGAGAAATAGTGGAATCGCTTCCTGAACGTTTCAACAACCCTTTCCGTTACGCTCCGCATCCCCTCGTCAGAGAGGCTGCGGGGCGAATGCTTTCGCGCATAGACTCCGACCCTCTGCTCAGGGGCGCCTTCTCCGAAGGGAAGATGCTTGGAGTGATGCTGGCGGAAGATTCCTCAGCTGAGATTCACACTCTCTATGCCTTTTCCGGCAGCGTCACCGTACCCGGAGCTGATGGCAGGCCCTGCCTGAGCAATTTCCTGCCCGGCTTCGTGCCGCCCGTCTGCGACCTGCTCGATCCTGAGGGACGTTTCAAAGCCGGCGAGAGGGAAATATCCGAGCTCAATTTCCTGATACACAAGGCCGAAAAGGCCGGAAATCCGAGCCCGGAAGCGGCCGCAGAACTGGAGAGGATGAAAAGCCGCAGGCGTGAGCTCTCCGAGTATCTGCAGAAATGGATATTCGATCACTATGAACTCCTCAACGCCAGGGGAGAGCGCAGGAGCATCTCCTCCCTGGCGGAAAGCGCCGGTGGCCTTCCTCCGGGCGGGACCGGCGACTGTGCCCTGCCAAAGCTGCTCCAATACGCCTATGCCAACGGCCTGAAGCCCCGCCTTTTCGGGGAATTCTGGTACGGGGCGCCGGATAGTGCCTCGCTTCGGCTGAAAGGCCGCTTCTATCCTTCCTGCAGCTCTAAATGCGCTTTCATACTACCGTTCATGCTCGAGGGACTGGATGTTGAGGACTTCGCCGGGGAGAAGCCCTCGGCACCATACGCGATAATCTTCGAGGATGAGCACTTGCTTGTGGTCAACAAAGCTTCCGGCCTGCTGAGCGTCCCGGGGAAGGACAGCGGCAGCGAATCCCTGCTGGGCCTGCTTCAGAGAAGGGAGAACGCCCTCAATTCCTGTACGGCGCACAGTGGACCTAAAATATATCCCGTCCACAGACTGGATATGGACACGGCCGGACTCATGGTCTTTGCAAGAACGGAAGCGGCGCAGGCGGCACTCAGACGCCAGTTCGAGGAGAGGAAGGTCTCAAAGAGCTATCTGGCCCGTATAGACGCATCGGATAACCTGGCCCTGAAGGAGGGGGACAGCGGACTCATCGATCTGCCTATGCTTTCAGATTTCGCAGACAGGCCGCGTCAGAAGGTGGATTTCGAAGAAGGCAAGAGGGCCGTGACGGCCTACGAGGTCCTGAAGTCGTATGAGGGAGGCGGCCTCCTGCTGCGTTTCAGACCGGAAACCGGCCGCACCCACCAGCTGCGTGTCCATTCGGCCCATCCTCAGGGCATAGGCTCACCCATTTCCGGTGACAGACTTTACGGCAGCCATTCCGACAACCCCCTGCGTCTGCTTGCGGAAAGCCTGGCTTTCGTTCACCCGGCCACTTCGGAAGCTTTGTCCTTCCGTCTTCCCTTTCCTTCCTGGGCGGAATAGTCCCGGCACCATTCCCTCAGGCCGCATTCCCCGCAATGGGGCTTCCGCGCAGTGCAGACATAGCGCCCGTGCAGTATGAGCCAGTGGTGGGCCTTGGGGCGCTCTTCCGGCGGGATGTTCGCGCTCAGGTCTTTTTCCACGGCCTCGACTGTCTTCCCATCTGAAAGCCCAAGCCTTCCCGAAAGCCGGAACACGTGCGTGTCCACAGCTATAACGGGCTTGTCATAGATCACGGATGCCACGACATTGGCGGTTTTCCTGCCGACTCCGGGGAGTTTCTTAAGCTTGTCCACATCGTCCGGCACCTCTGAGCCGAACTCGCTGACGAGCATGCGGGCCATCGCGATAAGATGCGCTGCCTTGCTGTTTGGGTATGATATGGATTTTACCAGATCGAAGACCTCTTCGAAACTTGCGGCTGCGAGGTCCCGGGGCTCCGGATAACGTCTGAAAATCTCCGGGGTGTGCATATTGACCCTTTTGTCTGTGCACTGTGCTGAGAGTATCACGGCTATCAGCAGGTGGAAGGGAGAGTCGTAGTGCAGCTCCGGCCTGGGGTCGGGAACGTTTTCCCTGAACCAGCCGAGCACTCCGGCATAGCGTTCCTCAGTTTTCATTCCTTCTCCTCTTTCGTAAGTTCCCTTGCGCTTTCATCCCGGCACTCCAGTATGCGGCCCGGGTAGCGCTGCGGAATCTCCCTGTTGTGGGTGACCATTATGATTGCCGTGCCCTCGGCGTTGATTGCCTTGAGCAGCTGCATTATGCCCTCGGCTGTCTCTGCATCCAGGTTGCCGGTCGGCTCGTCCGCCACAATGAGCTCCGGCCTGTTCAGCAGGGCCCTGGCTATGGCCACACGCTGCTGTTCGCCTCCCGAGAGCTGGAATGGCATCTTGTGGGCCTTGCTGTCCAGTTTCACTGCGTCCAGCACCTCTGCTATGCGCGCCTCGATTTCAGCACCGTTCTTCCAGCCCGTGGCCCTGAGCACGAATTCCAGGTTGTCGTGGACGCTGCGGTCCAGCAGCAGCTGGAAGTCCTGGAAAACAACTCCTATGCGTCTTCTCAGGAAAGGAATCTCCTTGCTGCGTATCTTCCGCAGATCGTAGCCGCAGACCCGGGCCTCACCCTTCCCGAGAGGGTTTTCCGCGATGATCGTGCGTATTATGGAGGTCTTTCCCGTTCCGACCTTGCCTACGATGTAAACGAAGTCGCCTTCGTCTATGCTGAGATCGAGGCCGAAGATGACGGTGCTTTCACCGTTCATTATGTCCGCTTTCTCGAAATCGATGAGGTTTTTTCTGTTCTCCATCTGCATTTTATGGGCTTAGAATGCACAAATATAGATGAAATTGAGTAAATTTGTAAAAATATGTGCCTTTTGAAAGTATGAAAAAGTCAACCCTATATCTGCTCGCTTCCGCACTGCTTGCGGCGGCGCTTTCCGTATCCCCCGGGCTCTTCGCCCAATCCTCCTCCGGGCCGCTCTCCGACCCGGCTTCCCGCAAGCTCTACGACCACGCCTGCTCGTTCTGTGAAAAGGGCATGTACGAGCGCGCAAGGCAGGAATTCGAGGAACTGTCGCTCAAGGGCGAGGACTCTATGGTCGAGGGCTGGCGCCTGCTTTGCGCCATAGGGATGCAGAGCGAGGGCGTGGACATCCTTTTCGATGACTACTGCCTGCTCTACCCCTATTCCCCTATGATTCCGCGGCTGCGTTACGAATATGCCCTGCTGCTCTTCGACAGACGCGACTACGAGGGCGCAGGCAAGCTTTTTTCGTATATCGACGTTAAAGACGTAAGCCGCAGGCAGCGTCCCGAATTCCTTTACAAGCGGGCCTGGTGCGACTTCGCCATCGGCAATGAGAGCCGTGCCGCCGAACGTTTCGGGGAGGTTGCGGGTCTCAAATCGCCTGCCTATTCGGGCGCGGCCTGCTTCACTTTGGGATATATAAACTACGACAACGGCCGCTTCGACGAGGCTCTGCGCTGGTTCGGCAAGGCCAACGACAAACGTTTCGCGGACCTGTCCGCATATTACACTCTGGACTGCCGCTTTCAGCTGAAGGACTATGAATATGTGGTGGCCAACGGCGACGAGCTGCTGCCGAAATTCCAGGACGAACGCGCTAAACACGTGGCGCGCATACTCTCCGAGTCCTGCCTCGTGCTGGGCAAGGCCGACAGGGCGAAGGCTATTTACGACGGCCTGCTCGCCGAAAGTCCGGACACCAGCCGCTCGGGCCTCTTCTTCACTGCATCGCTGCTCTACGCGGTTCAGGACTGGCAGGGCGCAAGGGATAAGTATATGGCTATGGGCGACCGCAGCGACTCCCTCGGCCAGATAGCGAACTACAATCTCGGCTACTGCAACATACGTACACGCAACAAGGTGGAGGCGATGAACTGCTTCCGCGACGCCTCGAAGCAGAATTTCGTACCCGACATTACCGAGGACGCCCTTTTCAACTACGCGAAGCTCGCCTTCGACCTCAATAGCGACTCCTCCGTCTTCGGGGAATATATGAACCGCTATCCTGTAGAAGACAAGAACGACCGCATCTACAGCTACATCGCAGTGGCGGCTCTGCGCAACAGGGACTACGCCGCAGCGGTCGAGGCCTTCGACAAAATAGACGAACTCGACCAGACTATGAAGCGCAACTATATGAAATCCAACTATCTGCGCGCTTCGCAACTCGTTGCCGACGAGTCCTGGAACGATGCCGTGCCTTATCTGAAGGCGGCGGCCTACTATGCCCGCAAGAACAGTCCGTTCCGCCAGCTTTCCCGTTACTGGCTCGGAGAGTCCTACTTCCGCAGCGGCAGGTTCAACGACGCCCTCGAAGTCTTCAACGAACTCTACAACGCCTCGGCTCTCGAAGGCTGCAAGGAAGGCAATCTCATCCCGTTCAACATTGCCTGGTGCCACTTCCGCAAGGCGGATTACGCCAATGCGCGCAAGTGGTTCGACATATACATCTCCACCGGGGAAAGCGGCTACCGCAAGGGCGCGATGCTGCGCCGCGCTGACTGCGACTTCCTTACGCGCAACTATGCGGACGCCATACGCGGCTACGAAGAAGTGTCGTCCAGGTATCCGAACATCAACGATATATATCCTTACTATCAGGCAGGTATATGCTACGGCCTGCTGGGCCGCAATTCGGACAAGGTAAGCGCCCTCGCGCCCGTGCAGAAGGCAGATGCCTCGTCCAAATATTACTCGGAAGCCAATTTCGAACTGGGACGCGCCCTCGTGGCGGCTAAACGCAACGACGAGGCGAGAAACTGCTTCCTGCGGCTGGTGGACAATCCGGTGGACAGCGTCTATTTCGCGAAGTCGGCCATCGAACTCGGTATGCTCTGCAGCAATTCCGGCGACATGGATGCCGCCCTTGCCTGGTACGGGAGCGTGGTTTCGAAGATGCCGCTCTCGCAGTCGGCCGACGACGCCCTCGCCGCCATGGAATCCATTTACCAGCAGCGCAACGACCCTCAGGGCTATCTGGACTATCTGGCTTCCATAGGCCGTTCTTCCCTGAAGTCCGAGGCCGAGAAGGAGAGGATGTTCTACAATTCCGCCGAGCAGCTCTATCTCTCGGACGACTACGAACGTTCGCTGAAGGCTCTGGGAGAATTCATGACCGCCTATCCGCGCTCTGCTCTCATGGCGGACGCCTACTTCTATATGGCTGAGTGTCAGCGCAATCTCGGACGCAAGGAAGCTGCCTGCGACTCCTATTCGAAGGTCGTGGAACTCGGCTCCGAATCCTACAGCGAGATTTCGATGCTCCAGTTCGCCGCGCTTTCCTACTCGCTGCAGCGCTATGAGGATGCCTATGGGGCCTATGCCCGTCTGCGGGAGAAGGGCCGTATGGAGGCCAACCGCTACACGGCTCTTGTGGGTATGATGCGTTCGGCCTGGAAGGCGCGCCGCTACAGCGATGCCATAGACGCTGCGGATGCGCTCAAGGAGGATATAAGAAGCGAGAAGGACTTGCTCAGGGAGGCGGACTGGATAAGGGCGAAGTCCTTTATGCAGACCAGCCGCAGGGACGAGGCTCTGGCCATATTCAGGGAACTCTCCCGTTTCCCGGATACCGACGAGGGTGCCGAAGCCTCATATCTGCTGATTCAGGACGCCTACGACAGGGGAGAGTTCGACGAGGCCATGAATCTCTGCTTCGACTTCTCCGAACGCTCCGACGGTAGCCGCCAGTACTGGCTGGCGAAGGCCTTCCTGGTTCTGGGTGACTGCTATGCCGAGAAGGGGGAAATGGTACAGGCCAAGGCCACTTTCGAGAGCATAAAAGAGGGATACGGCGTCAAGGATGACGGCGTGATCGAAGAAGTGGAGCAGCGTCTGTCTTATCTGAAAAAATGATCGCTATGAAAACTGTCAACATATTCCGAATATCGGCGCTTCTGGCGCTCTTTGCGGCAGCCCTGCCGGGCTTTTCCCAGAATCTTGACCCTACGGTGAATGTCAGCAGGGACTTTGAACTCAGGGCCCTCGAGGCGGAAAAGCCGTCGCTGGGCATGGAGGTTCCCGACAGCGTGACCCGTTTCAACCTGGATTTCGACTATTCAGTGCTCAGCAAGCCCTACAAGGGTGCCTATGAGTTCACTCCATACGTCCTTGAGATGAGGCCTGAACCGGATGCCTACCGCGAAAGCCGCCTCTGGCTCAGGGCGGGTGCCGGCTACGGTCTCCATCCTACCCTCGACTTCGTCTGGTCTCCGAGGCTGCAGGGGAATTTCCGTATGAGCGTCTATGCGAGCCACGATTCCTACGTGGGGCGCTACCGCAATGTGGGCGGCCTGCTCTCTTCCGGAAGTCGCTACGGGGCCTGGGACTCCGACCGCGAAGCCGATGGCGGGCGCAGTTTTTTCAAGGGATATGAACTTCAGACCCGCATAGGTACGGACGGCCGCTACGACTGGGATGGAGGCTGCGTCAGCTACGATGTGTCCTATCTGGGCATAGCTACCCGCGACAGCGTGAACACCCGTCATTACGATGCCCTGGACGTCTCGGCGAGGGTGCGTTCGGTCAGGGACGACTACAGCTATTTCTTCTACGACGCGGCCCTGAAGCTGCGTTACGGAGTCGATCGCCTGGACTATTCCTGCGGCAGCGCCCTGATTCCGCAAATCCCGGCGGTGAACGAGACCCTGCTGGACCTCAGGACCAGTTTCGGTCCCGTGATAGCCGGTGAGCACGCGGTGCTCGTGGATGTGGACGGACGTGTCGCCACCTACGGCAGAAGTCTCTCCAGCCACGCCGCAAACCTGGTCATAACTCCTAAATACTGCTATGTCAACGGCCGCTTCAACGTCAAGGCCGGCATACGCATAGACCTGATGAAGCGTCCCGACGAGCTCAATGAGCTGCTCGGCACTCCGCTCAACCGCCGCAAAGGCCAGATCGTCTATCCTGACGTCTATATGAACTTCGGCATCATAGAGGGGGCCCTGGACCTTTATGCCAGGGTTGGCGGCGGAAACGACATAAATCCGTATTCCTCAATGCTTGAGCGCAATCACTTCTTCTCGGCCGCCTGGCTCGGCGAAGGCCTTCCGCTGCTGGAGAACAGTGTCGAGAGGGTGTCTGCTATGGCGGGACTGCGCGGACGCATAGGAAGCCGTTTCAGCTACGACCTGAACGGAGGCTGGCTTTTCAACGCAAGCGCCCCTCTTGACGCCCTGACGGCCCGTGCAGCGGACGTGCCGGGCCTCTTCCCGTCTATATGCTTTGCACAGTACCAGTGCGCCTTTGCCTCCCTCAGGCTGGGACTCGATACCAATCCTTTCGACCTGGACGCCTATCTCGACTACAAATGGACAGACGTATGGACGAAGGGTCTCGATGCCATAGAGCCATCCCGTCTGGTGGGCGGACTTCGCGCGGAATACAACTGGAACCGCAGAATCACGGTCGGCCTCGACTGCGAGTCTTCCGTAAACCGCCGAGGACACAGTGGCGGAATGGAGGTATTCGTGCCTTGGTATCTGGACCTCGGGGCGGATTTCGAATACCGCTTCAGCAACGGGCTCTCCCTTTGGCTCAGGGCCGGCAATCTGCTCCACCAGACCATACAGCGCCGTCCCGGCTACTCGGAGAACGGCGTGAACTGCACCATAGGCCTCAGCTTCAATCTCTGATGTTTTTTCTTGCAGATAAGTGCGGAAATTGTTATATTTGCGCGCTTATACGCTAAACGGATATCGCTTAAACAACAGAGAACACAATATGATGGAAAACGAAAACAGGACCGCGGCGGAGAATCAGTATTCTGCTGACAGCATTCAGGTCCTCGAAGGCCTTGAGGCAGTGCGCAAGAGGCCGTCAATGTATATCGGAGACATAGGTGAGAGAGGACTCCACCATCTGGTATATGAGGTGGTTGACAACAGTATAGACGAGGCCCTTGCAGGCTTCTGCACCCATATAGAGGTCTTTATCAATCCTGACAATTCTATCACGGTCAGGGACAACGGACGAGGCATTCCTACCGGTATGCATGAGAAGGAGCACAGAAGCGCCCTCGAGGTCGTGCTCACGGTGCTTCACGCCGGCGGCAAGTTCAGCAAGAATTCCTACAAGGTTTCCGGAGGTCTCCACGGCGTGGGCGTGTCCTGCGTTAACGCCCTGTCCGACTTCCTCAAGGCGGAGGTGCACCGCGAGGGCAAGATCTTCGTCCAGACCTTCTCCAAGGGTCATCCAACTTCCCAGGTGGAGGTCGTAGGCGAGGCTTCCGACACCGGCACCACCATTACCTTCCATCCGGATGCAAGCATCTTCGAGCATACGGTTTACAAGTACAGCATACTTGCAGGACGTCTGCGCGAACTTGCCTATCTGAACAAGGGCATCAAGATCAGCTTCACCGACCTCAGGGAGAAGGTGGCCAGCATAGACGAGTCTGGAGTGGAGCATGACGACTACCGCAGCGAGATCTTCTATTCGGAGGACGGCCTTCGCGAGTTCGTGAAGTACCTGGACGCCGGGGCCGAGAGCCTTATTGGCGAGCCTATCTACCTCGAAACCGACAAGACCATCCCTATCGAGATAGCCTTCCAGTACAACACCGGCTATGCCGAGAAGATCTATTCCTACGTAAACAACATCAACACCATAGAGGGCGGTACCCACCTGGACGGTTTCAAGAGGGGCCTTTCCTCCACACTCAAGGCATACGCCGAGAAGAACAACCTCCTTTCCAAGCTCAAATGCGAGCTGGCTGCGGAGGACTACCGCGAGGGACTCACCGCCGTGGTCAGCGTCAAGGTTTCCGAGCCTCAGTTCGAGGGACAGACCAAGACCAAGCTCGGCAATGCCGACGTGCGTCCTCTGGTATCCCAGGCCATATCATCGGCTCTCGAGAGCTATCTCGAGGAGAATCCGGTGCAGGCCAAGTCCATCATCGAGAAGATAGTGCTTGCCGCCACTGCCCGCCAGGCAGCCCGCAAGGCCCGCGAGATGGTGCAGCGCAAGACCGTAATGGGCGGCGCAGGCCTTCCAGGCAAGCTGTCCGACTGCTCCGACAAGAACCCTGAGCATTGCGAGCTCTTCCTCGTCGAGGGAGATTCCGCAGGCGGTACGGCCGTAAGCGGCCGTGACTCCAGGATTCAGGCCATACTTCCTCTGCGAGGCAAGATCCTCAATGTGGAGAAAGCCCTCGAGCACCGTGTGTTCGAAAGCGAGGAGATACGCAACATCTACACCGCCCTCGGCGTTACCGTGGGCACTCCGGAGGATCCGAAGGCGTTGAACCTCAGCAAGCTGCGTTATCACAAGGTGGTGATCATGACCGATGCCGACGTCGATGGCGCGCACATCGACACCCTCATCCTCACCTTCTTCTTCCGCTATATGATCGACCTCATCAGGGGCGGCCACGTCTATCTTGCAACCCCGCCTCTCTACAGGGTCAAGAAGGGCAAGAATATGGTTTACTGCTGGACCGAGGAGGAGCGCAAGAAGGCCATACTCGAGGTAGGCAACGGCTCCGACAAGGGCGTGGGCATACAGCGTTACAAAGGTCTCGGCGAGATGAGCGACGAGCAGCTTTGGGAGACTACGATGAATCCGGAGACCAGACTTCTCCGCCAGGTGACCATAGAGAACGCCGCCGAGGCCGAGAGGACTTTCTCGATGCTTATGGGAGACGACGTTCCGCCTCGCCGCGAGTTCATCGAGCAGAACGCCCATTTTGCAAACATCGATGCATAAGTAAACAACTGTAACATAAACTTAATACTTCACCAAATGTTAGACATTTTCGACAGAATCGCGAAAGATGCCGGTGGCCCTATAGGCCAGTACTTCGAGCAGGCTTTCGGCTATTACATGTATCCTCGTCTCGAGGGAGAACTCGGTCCTCACATGGTCTTCAACGGCAAGGAGGTGCTCAACTGGAGTCTCAACAACTATCTTGGACTCGCAAACCATCCTGAGGTCCGCAAAGCTGATGCGCAGGGTGCAGCCGACTGGGGTCTTGCCTATCCTATGGGTGCCAGAATGATGTCCGGTCACACCCGCTATCACGAGAAACTCGAAAAAATCTTCGCCGACTTCGAGAAGAAGGAGGACGCATTCCTGTTCAACTTCGGTTATCAGGGCATATTCTCGACCATAGACGCTCTGACCACCCGTCACGACGTCATCGTATATGACGCAGAGTGCCACGCCTGCCTTATGGACGGCATACGTCTGCACGTGGGCAGCAAATACAAATATCGCCACAACAACATCGAAGACTGCGAGAAGGTGCTCGCAAGGGCCTGCGCCGAGGCTGACAAACAGGGCGGCGGAGTGCTGCTCATCACCGAAGGCGTATATGGAATGACCGGCGCACTCGGCAAACTCGACGAGATCTGTGCACTCAAGAAGAAATACAATTTCCGCATAATGATAGACGATGCCCACGGTTTCGGCCTGCTCGGAGAGCACGGACGCGGAACTTCGGAGCATTTCGGAGTGATGGACGAGGTCGATCTCTACATAGGTGCCTTCGCCAAGTCTATGGCTTCAATAGGCGGTTTCGTCGCCGGTCCTCACAAGATCATCAACTATCTGAGGATGAACCTGCGCTCCCAGATGTACGCCAAGAGTCTCCCTATGCCTCTGGTTATAGGCAATATCAAGCGTATGGAAATCATCGATTCCCCTGAGGGCGATGCTCTCCGCGCAAAGTGCTGGCAGATCACCCACGCCATCCAGAACGGTTTCAAGGAGGAAGGTTTCGACATCGGAGAGGCAGAGGCCTGCGTTACCCCGGTACACATCCGCGGCGGTGTGGGACAGGCCACCAAGATGGCAAAGGACCTGCGTGAGAACTACCGCATCTTCTGCTCTATCGTGGTTTACCCTGTCATCCCTAAGGGAATGATAATCTTCCGCATCGTCTCCACTGCCGCCCACACTATGGAGGACGTGGAATACACTCTCAAAGCCTTCAAGGAAATCAAGGCCAAGCTTGACGCCGGCGAGTACGACGGCGAGGATCTGGCCGCAATGAAGATCGAGTAAACTCATCCTGTATGTAAGATGTACAGAAAGTCATACTTCAAGGATAAGGTGATAATTCTGACTGGAGCCAGCTCGGGTATCGGGTTGGCTTCTGCCGAATTATTCGGCAGGCTCGGAGCCAGGCTCGTGCTGGCGGCCCGCAGGGCCTCTCTCCTTGAGGAAATCGCCGCACGGATACGGCAGGAAAGCGCTGCCGAGGTGCTTTGCGTACCTACCGACGTGACCGTTGAGGAGCAGTGCAGAAATCTGGTGGAGAAGACTCTGGAGCATTACGGAAGGATAGACATCCTGGTCAACAACGCCGGCCTTTCGATGCGGGCAATGTTCCGGGATGTGGACCTGGATGTGCTCAGGCGCCTTATGGACGTGAACTTCTGGGGTACTGTCTATTGTACGAAATATGCCCTGCCCGCCCTGCTGGAATCCAGGGGGACTGTAGCTGGCATCATTTCCATTGCCGGCTATTCCGCCCTGCCTGCGAGAACGGGATATTCCTCCTCGAAATATGCGGTGCGCGGCTTTCTGGACTCTCTGAGGATAGAACACATGAAGGACGGGCTGAACGTGCTGGCCTTCGCCCCGAACTACGTCGCCTCCGACGTACGAAAGTCCGCCCTTGTGGCAGACGGCAGCTCCCAGGGGGAGACGCCTCTGCACGAGGACGGCCTGATGAGTGCAGAGACCTGTGCGAAGCACCTTGCAAGGGCCCTTTCTCACAGGCGTTCCAGGGTGACCCTGACCTTTCTGGGCAAGCTGACAGCTGCAGGAAGGCAGATCATCCCCCAGCTGGACGACATTATCACTTACAGATACATATCCAGGGAAAAGAACAGTCCCTTCAAATGATTCGTTATGGAAAAAGTCAGGTTTCCGCGCAGGATAAACATATATCTGCCGCTGATTGCGGTTTTCGCAGTCCTATTCCTGCTCCTGCCGAGGAGCGGCAAGTTTTCCTATGACTACCGCAAGGGTTCGCCCTGGGTCTATGACAATCTTGTGGCGGACTTCGATTTCCCTCTGCTCAAGACGGAGGAACAGCTCCAGAGCGAGAGAGAGAGTCTGGGTGCGGAGAGCATACCTTACTGCCGCCTGTCCAGCAGCGTAGCCAAGGATGTGCTGGCCAAGGTTTCCGCCCTGGATTTCGCCCAGGCTCCGGGAGCCCGCACGGCCACTATGGAGGCTATCTCGGAACTCTACCAGCGTGGCGTCCTTCCCGATGCGCTTTCGGGCAGCAGCTCGGGAGCAGACCGCCTGCTGCTCATCCAGGTCGAGAAGAGGGTCGAGAGGCATTCTTCGTCGGAGTATCTCAGCGAGGAGGAAAGTCAAGCCTTCCTCAGGGATGAACTGGCAAAGGCCTGCCCGCAGATCGACGCCGACTCCCTGCTGAAGGTGCTCAATATCTACCCCTTGCTCCGTGCCAACCTGGTTTACGACAAGCAGGCCACGGAACTGATGCACCAGAAGTCGGTGGATTATATCAGCACGACCTCGGGAATAGTGCCGGCCGGCACCGTGATAGTAAGGCACGGGGAGACGGTGACGGCAGAGATAAAGCAGATGCTGGATTCCTACAGGCTTGAGTTCAACAGCAATGTCAGCTACAACGGACCGGTTGCCCTGCTATGGCTGGGAAACGCCCTCATGGCCCTGTTCATCGTGCTGCTGCTCTTCCTGTCGATATGCTACGGCAACGCCAATGTGCTGGACAGCTATAACCGCTATCTCTACCTGCTTTTCATCTTCCTCCTTTCCGCTGTCGCGACCCTGCTCGTGGACCGCTTCAATCCGGACTCCATCTTCTTCATACCTTATTCAATAATAGCCATTTACCTGATGGCCTTCTTCAAGAAGAGAGTGGTGATGCCGGCCTATATAATGAGTCTCATCCCGCTGCTGCTCTTCACCAATGGCGGCGAGGGCCTCTTTATGATGCATCTGGTGGCCGGCATGGTCTGCATTTTCACGTTCAGCTATTTCAACCACGGCTGGCTGCAGTTCGTCAATGCGATTTTCATTTTCATCTCAGCTTCGCTCGTGCTGCTGACCAACAGGCTCATAAACGGAGACCCGAACTTGTTCGACTATTCCGAACTGCTGAAGATTTTCATCGGTTCCCTTGCCTGCTGGCTGGGCTATCCTATGATTTTCCTCTTCGAGAAACTCTTCAACCTCGTTTCCAACTCCAGGCTTCAGGATCTCTGTGACACCAATTCCAAACTGCTGCAGCTTCTCGCCCAGAAGGCGCCTGGAACCTTCCAGCACTGCCTCCAGGTAATGAATCTTTCGGATGCCGCAGCCAGGAGCATAGGCGCTAACGTGCTGCTTACCAGGGCTGGAGCCCTCTATCACGACATAGGAAAGATGGAAAACCCTCTCTGCTTCGTAGAGAATCAGACCCCGGGAGTGAAATATCACGAGGAGCTTTCGCCCGAAGAGAGCGCCAGGGACATAATCAAGCACGTGAGCGACGGTGTCGCCATTGCAGACAGGTACAGGCTGCCTGACGAGATAAAACAGTTCATCGTCACCCATCACGGCACCAGCTGCGCCGCCTACTTTCTGACCAAGTATCTCAACGCGGGAGGAGACCCGGACAAGACCGATACCTTTTATTATAAGGGTCAGGTGCCGAGTACCAAGGAGCAGTCCATAGTGATGGTCTGCGACACCCTCGAAGCTGCCTCCAGGACCCTCACGGATTTTTCCCGCAACGCGGTTTCCGATTTCGTGGACCGTGTGTTCAGCTCCAAGCTCAAGGAAGGCCAGTTCGCCGACTCGGCCCTTACCGAGAGGGAGATAGGCATAATCAAGTCCACTTTGAAGGAATATATAGCCAATATGCACCACGCGAGGATAGTTTATCCGAAGCGCAAAGGCGGCAGCAAAGAGCGATTTTGAAACTAAGTGGAAATTGACTAAATTTGCGCCCCTTGCGGAAAGGCCCTGCCGGAACCCGCAGAAGGCAAGAAAGGAAAATAATTAATCGAAAGAATATATGAATATCAAAGAAAACAAGATTGACGAACTCAATCTCGAGCTCACTCTTCAGATTGAGCACGCCGACTATGCAGAGGCAAAGAGGAAGAAACTTGCCGATTTCCGCCGCAAGGCAGAGATCAAGGGCTTCCGCAAAGGTATGGTTCCCGCTTCTCTCATCGAGAAGATGTACGGTCCTCAGGTGCTCGTGGACGCAGTGAACGATGTCATTGCCGAGACTCTCAACAATTACATCAGGGACAACAAGCTCCGCGTTGTGGGAGAGCCACTCCCAAGCGAGGATTCTCCTAAGGCCGACTGGAAGGACGGCAACGACTTCGAGTTCAAGTTCGACATAGCACAGAACCCTGAGCTGAATTTCGAACTCGGTCAGAGCGACGAGGTGGTTTACTACACCATCACTGCAACTGCAGAGGCCAAGGAGGAGATGAAGAACAACCTGCTCCGCCAGTACGGCGAGCTCGTCGATGCCGAGGCCGCCAAGGAGGATGACTTCATCATCGCCGACTTCCGTCAGGGCGAGACTGCCGTCGAGGGTGCCTATGTAGCCCTCAGGAGCGTTGCAGAGGCCGTACGTCCGGCATTCGTTGGCGTAAAGCCGGGTGACGAGCTCAATGTCAACGTGAACGAGGCCTTCGAGAATGAGAATGACCGCGCTTCAATGCTCAAGTGCAGCAAGGAGGAACTCGCCGCTATGGATCCTGAGTGGAAGATGACCGTCATCAACGTGAAGACCTTCGCTGCCGCCGAGCTTTGCCAGGCAACATACGACAAGATCTTCGGTGAGGGCAATGTCAGCGACGAGGCCGGTTTCGATGCCAAGATAGAGGAGAGACTCAAGGCCGAGTACGCTTCCGAGGCCGACTGGCGCTTCCAGAAGGATATGAAGGACTATCTGCTTGCAAAGGCAGACCTCAAGCTTCCTGAGAAGTTCCTCAAGAGGTGGATTTTCACCATCAACGAGGGCAAATTCACTATGGAGGAGATAGAGAAGGAGTGGGATTCCTTCGTGGCTGACTACAAGTGGCAGCTCATACGCGACTACCTTATGGATAAGCTCTCCGTAAAGGTAGAGCAGGCAGACCTGCTTGCCAGCGCCAAGAGTTTCGCCGCATACCAGTTCGCGATGTACGGTATGAACAACGTGCCTGACGAGCAGCTCGAGAGCTTTGCAAAGAACATTCTTTCCCAGGAGAAGGAGAGCCGCAGGATTGCCGAGCAGGTTGAGAACGAGAAGACCATTGCCGCCGCACGCGCTCTTGTAACTCTCAAGAAGAAAAAGATTTCTGTCGCAAAATTCCGTGAACTCGCATGACAGATTTTGAGAAATTCGCCCGCAGTGAAGCTGGAATCAGCTCTCTGACGCTGCACGATTACCGCAGTGCCATCGCATCCTACATCAATCCTTCGATCATAGAGGAACGCAGGCTCAACGTGGCATCTATGGATGTCTTCTCCAGACTTCTGATGGACAGGGTGATCTTCCTCGGCGTGCCTATTGACGACGACGTCGCGAACATTATCCAGGCCCAGCTGCTTTTCCTCGCCTCCACTGATTCTTCGGCGGATATTTCTCTCTATCTCAATACACCGGGTGGCCAGGTCTCTTCCGGCCTGGCCATCTATGACACGATGCAGATCATCGCACCCGACGTGGCCACCATCTGTACAGGAATGGCTGCTTCCATGGGTTCCGTTCTGCTCTGCGCCGGTGCCAAGGGCAAGCGTTCCGCCCTGCCTCATTCGAAGGTCCTCATACATCAGCCTCTCGGCGGAGCAAAGGGCCAGGCATCTGACATAGAGATTGCCGCCCGCGAGATTCTGAAGACCAAGCAGGAACTGTATTCGATCATATCGGAGCACAGCGGCCAGAGCATAGAGAAGATCACTGCCGATGCCGACCGCGATTTCTGGATGAGCAGCCGTGAGGCCCTCGAATACGGTATGATAGACGAAATCCTCAGCAAGAAGAAATAATGGCAAAGAAGGGCAGCGGAAACATCTGTATGTTCTGCGGCAGGGGAGAGAACCAGGTTCCTCTCATGCTCCAGGGAAATTCGGGATATATATGCAGCGAGTGCGTAGAGCAGGCGTATGATTACCTTGCCGAATTCGGTCTTGTAGCCAAGGGCGGAAAGGCCCGGAAGTCAGCAAAGCCTGCTGACGGAAAGGCGGAATCCGCGGCGCGTAAGCTCAGCCCGAAGCAGATACACGCCGAACTGGACAGATATGTCATAGGCCAGGACAGGGCCAAGAAAATGCTGGCTGTCGCCGTATATAACCATTACAAGAGACTCGAGGCCAATCTCGACAACAAAAGCAGGGACGGAGTCGAGCTCGAGAAGAGCAATATACTGCTCGTGGGCCCGACCGGTACCGGCAAGACCTTGCTGGCCAGGACCATAGCCCGATTCCTCGACGTGCCTTTCACCATAGTCGATGCCACCGTGCTCACCGAGGCCGGTTATGTGGGCGAGGACGTGGAGAGCATACTTTCCCGTCTGCTTCAGGAGGCCGACTATGATCAGGAGAAGGCGGAGAGGGGTATTGTCTTCATAGACGAGATAGACAAAATCGCCCGCAAGAGCGACAATCCTTCCATCACCCGCGACGTCTCCGGTGAGGGAGTGCAGCAGGCAATGCTCAAACTCCTCGAGGGCTCCATCGTCAATGTACCGCCCCAGGGTGGCCGCAAGCATCCCGAGCAGGAGTTTGTCCACATGGACACACGCAACATTCTCTTCATCTGCGGCGGCGCCTTCGAGGGCATAGAACGCCGCATAGCCCAGAGACTGAACACACAGGTGATAGGCTTCGGCGCCGAAAGCAGGCAGACCATCGACAAGAACAATCTGCTCCAGTATGTGGAGGCCCAGGACCTGCGCGCCTACGGACTCATCCCGGAAATAATAGGGCGTCTTCCTGTTATCACCTATCTGGACCAGCTCGACAGGGATGCCCTCAGGCGCATACTTACCGAGCCGAAGAACGCTATCATCAAGCAGTACGAGAAGATGTTCGAGATAGACGGGAAGAAACTGGTGATCGACCCGGAGGTGCTCGACCTCATAGTCGATACTTCCATAGAGAAGAAACTGGGCGCCAGGGGTTTGCGCAGCATCTGCGAACAGATTATGACCGACGCGATGTACGAGGCCCCGTCATCCAGGCAGAAAGAGTGGCATCTCACTGCTGACTACGCCCGCGAACGCCTCTCGCACTGATATCATCTGGCTGATTTCAGCCGCTGCAATTCATAGTCTGCCTTTATCTTGTCGATAATTGAGCAGACTATTTTGTAATTCAGACTGTCCTCCGTGTATTCGGCAGGGGCAATGAAATTCACGCGCTCCTGCTTCAGGAGTTTCTTTGCGCTGGCCTTCTTGCCTGGAATCTCAGGGTTATAGACCGCAATGCTGTGCCCTCCGAACATCTTGACTATCTTCATGCAGGGCACATCCGTCTGGCCGTCTCCGAAATAGACCATGTGAGGGAAGGGTATCCTTTTCTTGTCCTCGGACTGGCTTTCGTTGACCAGCTTGTTGTCCCTGATGCTGAGTATGCCCTTGTTGATCTTGAATAGGAACTGGGTCTTGGCCGTGTAGTCCACTGCCACTCCCGGCCATACCGCCTCGCCGTTCTCATCGTAGAGGAAGGAGCAGGCGAAAATGCGCTTGAATTCCCCGGCGATAGGGGTGCCCTCGATTATCTCTGCAAGCCCGGAAGAGTTGATGTAGTGTTCCACCGTCACTCCGTGCTCCTTGCCGTAGCGTTTGGTCAGCTGGAACCATTCCTTTACCCCGCTGAAGAGTTCCACCTTCCGTCCGAAATTCTGGAAGTCCTTCTTTCTCAGCCTGATACCCTTGTTGCGGGCCTCGTCGAACATCAGCTTCATATAGCTGAGTATGTTGCTTGCATCCTGGTCGATGGCAATCTCGTCACTCATCTTCCAGAACTTCTCCGGACTCTTTTCTATTGCCTGTATGAAGCCGAATTCCTGCATATTGCCCGGCGAGAGTGTTCCGTCGAAGTCGTAAATAAGAGCTACTATGGGTTTCTTCATTTCTCTAATGCGCTAAGATCTGTATATGGCGAAGAGGGCTGAACCGCTGCCGGACATCGCGGCATAGACGGCGCCCGAATCGTAGAGGGATTGCTTGATGGCTGCCAGCTGGGGGTGCTCTTTGAAGACACTCTTTTCGAAGTCGTTGACAATCAGGTCTTTCCATTCTTCGACCGGCCTTTTCAAAGCCTCTTCCAGACGTATTTCCGGAATGGCCGGGACTATGCCCCTGTAGGCCTCTGCAGTGGAGACGCTTATCCCTTCCGGGACGACGATTTCCAGTCTGTATTCCCCGCCTATCCCTATAGGCAGGCTGAAGGGACGCAGCACTTCTCCGCGGCCCTCGCCGAAAACGGGGCAGTCGTAAAGAAAGAGGGCGCAGTCGCTGCCCAGGCGTGCCGCATAGGGAAGCAACTGTTCGCGCTCCAGCCCCAGGCCGCAGAGTTCGTTGAGCATTTTCAGGCAGTAGGCGGCGTCAGCCGAACCGCCTCCGAGTCCGGCGCCGACCGGCGATTTCTTTTCAAGATATATTTTTACCGGCGGCAGGCCGAAGTCCCCGTCCAGCAGGAAATATGCCTTCGCGCAGAGGTCTTTCAGCACAGGCCAGTCCACGCCCTCGCGACGGGCCACCGTAATCATCAGCTTGCCGTCCGGAGAAATGTCCTGTGCTATGCATTCCGGGGGATACAGGCCGCCGAGCTCCGCAAGACTGCGGCTCCAGTCATCCGCCTTTATGACTTCCAGACTGTCTCTGAACTGCCCGGACTGTATGAAGAGGGTTTCCAGGTCGTGGAAGCCGTCAGGCCTTTTCCGCAGCACGTTCAGGCCGAGATTTATCTTTACGGGAGGATGACAGACCATCTTTCTACAAATTTCCGTGAAGATAGCAAAAAGTATTGAAAGACAGGGCTAAAAGCCGTATATTTGAGTGCTTGAACAGTAGTGTGAACGTATGGAATAACAATTATAACCACATGAAAATCAAATCTATTCTTCCCGTTTTAGGCCTAATGGCCCTTATCGCCTGCACCCCGAAACAGGATCTTCCTGTCTATCAGGACGAAAGCAGGGATCTCGACGAGAGAGTCGCTGATGCGCTCTCACGTATGACCACAGAAGAAAAAATCGCAATCATCCACGCCCAGAGCAAGTTTTCGAGCCCCGGTGTGCCCCGCCTCGGCATACCCGAACTCTGGACCACTGACGGCCCCCACGGAATACGCCCGGAGGTGCTTTGGGACGAGTGGGACCAGGCCGGCTGGACCAATGACTCCATAGTCGCCTTCCCGGCCCTGACCTGCCTTGCAGCCACCTGGAACCCGGAAATGGCTGCCCTCTACGGCAAGTCCATAGGCGAGGAGGCCCGCTACCGCGAGAAAGACGTGCTGCTCGGCCCGGGTGTCAACATAGCCCGTACGCCGCTGAACGGCCGCAACTTCGAATATATGGGCGAAGACCCTTACCTGGCCGGCGAAATGGTGGTGCCGTATATACGCGAAGTGCAGAAGAACGGAGTCGCCTGCTGCGTCAAGCATTACTGTCTCAACAACGAAGAGACGTATCGCCATACCATAGACGTCGATCTGGACGACCGCGCCCTCTACGAAATATATCTCCCTGCCTTCAAAAAGGCGGTGCAGGAAGGCGGCAGCTGGTCGATAATGGCGAGCTACAATCTCTACCGCGGTCAGCACGTCTGCCACAATGAGCGCCTGCTGAACGGCATACTGAAAGGGGAGTGGGGCTTCGACGGGGCCGTCGTTACCGACTGGGGCGGCTGCCACGACACCTGGGAGGCCATCCACAATGGTCTGGACCTCGAATTCGGCACCTGGACGGACGGCCTGACTATGGGCAGGACAAATTCCTACGACAGCTATTATATGGCAGCGCCTTATCTCGAACTCATACGCGAGGGCAAGGTGGGCACTGAAGAACTTGATGAGAAGGCCTCCCGCGTGCTCAAGCTGATTATGAGGACGGCTATGAAGAGCGGCAAGCCTTTCGGTGAAATCAATTCCGAGGCCCATTACAGTGCTGCACGCCGCATTGCCGGAGAGGGCATAGTGCTCCTGCGCAACGAGAATTCCAATCTGCCTCTGGCTGACGGCGTGCGCAAGATACTGGTAGTAGGAGAGAATGCCGTCAAGATGATGACCGTGGGAGGAGGAAGCTCCTCACTCAAGGTCCAGAAGGAGATTTCCCCTCTGGCCGGAATCAGGGCAAGGGCTGAGGCTGCGGGCGCCGTGGTTGAATGGGAGCGCGGCTATGTGGGTGACACCGGTGGCAACTACAACGGAGTCAGCACCGGTCAGGACCTCAGCGAGAGCCGCAGTGCCGGACAACTGATTGCCGACGCCGTCGCCAAGGCCGCCGAAGCTGACCACGTCATATTCGTGGGCGGTCTCAACAAGTCCAACCATCAGGACTGCGAGGGCAAGGACCGCGAGCAGCTCGGCCTCCCTTATGCTCAGGATGAGCTCATAGAGGCCCTGGCAAAGGTCAACAGCCATCTCACCGTGGTTCTGGTAAGCGGCAATCCTGTCGCAATGCCTTGGGTGGAGGATGTGCCGTCCATAGTCCAGGCCTGGTACATCGGCTCCGAAGCCGGTGAGGCCATTGCCGACGTGCTCTTCGGAGATGTCAACCCAAGCGGCAAGCTGCCTTTCAGCTTCCCTCTGGCCCTCGGAGATTCTCCTGCCCATCAGGAAGGTATGAACTTCCCTAACGATGGCAAGTGTTTCTACGGCGAAGGCATACTCGTGGGCTACCGCTGGTTCGATGCAAAGGGCATTGACGTGCTCTTCCCGTTCGGTCACGGCCTGAGTTACACCAGCTTCGAATATTCTCCTCTTGCTGTCAGCCGCGGTCGTTCCGGAGCAGTCGCCAACGTGAGTCTTGTGCTGCGCAATACGGGCGACAGGGCCGGTGCCGAGGTCGTGCAGCTCTACATAGGTGACGACGAGTCCTCCGTCCTGCGTCCAGTGAAGGAACTCAAGGGTTTCCGCAAGGTCTGGCTGGAAGCCGGGGAAGAGGCCGAAGTGAAGTTCGAGATAGGCGAAGAGGACCTGCAGTTCTTCGATGCGGATGAGCATTGCTGGAAGGCGGAGGCTGGAAGCTTTACCGTCTATGTGGGCTCTTCCGCTACCGACATACGCTGCACAGCTTCTTTCGATTACAAGTAATCCTCAAATGATATATTCCGTGAAACGCAAGGCTTTTCTCTTGTTCCTGTCTGCCGCCCTTGCCGTCCTGCCCCTTCAGGCGGCGTCTCCGGCACGCAGTTTCGTCTCTGCCCAGGGCTATGAGTTCCCGGCGAATGAGTTCTCTCTTTCCTACGGACGCGTGTCTTATCCGGAGATCGCATTCACTATAGGCGGAGTGCTCGGGGCCGGTCTGTCCTTCGGGACCGCCACTCCTTCGAAAATGATTTCAACGGGAGCCATAAACCTTGAATATCAGCGCTTTGTCCACAGGATTGTGGCTGTGGGAGCCGCTTGCAGCTACGAACACTATATCATGCGTTTCGACAAGGCCGCGGGAACCGACGAAGACGGCAACAAGATATACACGGAAGGGGAGACGAACCATCACGATATGGTGAGCATAATGCCTTCGCTTAAGCTTCTCTGGTTCAACCGCCCGCATTTCTCTATGTATTCGAAGCTTGCTGCCGGCCTGCTGCTGCATTTCGGAGGCGAAAAGCCCGGTGCGAACGTCGCGTTCCAGGTCAGCCCCGTCTGCGCCGATTTCGGTGGCAGACTCTGCCGCGGTTTTGTGGATCTGGGCTTCGGCTGCCAGGGCCTGGCGTCCGCCGGCGTGCGTTTCTGCTTCTGACGTCTTGCTTTGCCGCAGACGTACAGTGACATTTTGTCACAATAGCGGCACTGGAATATATTTTGATTTTCAAATGACCGTCCTTCGGGACGGTTTTTTGATATATATAATATAAACAGATATGGAAAACAAAGGTAAAATCGGAGTAAGCACCGAGAACATATTCCCGGTCATCAAAAAGTTCCTCTATTCGGACCACGAAATCTTCCTGCGCGAGCTGGTCGCCAATGCAGTCGATGCCGACCAGAAGATGAAGGCCCTTGCCGCAAGCGGCGAGTTCAAGGGCGAGCTCGGGGAGCTGAAGGTAAATGTGGAGCTCGACGAGGCCGCGTCCACGCTGAAGATCAGCGATAACGGCATAGGTATGACTGAAGAGGAGGTTGACAGATATATCAACCAGATAGCCTTCTCTTCCGCAGGCGAGTTCCTCGAGAAGTACAAGGATAACATAGGCGCCATAATCGGACACTTCGGACTGGGCTTCTACTCTGCCTTTATGGTTGCATCGAGGGTAACCATCGACACCCTGTCCTGGAAGGAGGGCGCCAAGGCCGTGCGCTGGAGCTGCGACGGCAACCCTGAGTTCGAAATGGGCGAATCCGACAGGAGCGAGAGAGGTACCACCATCACCCTCGAGTTCGCGGAGGACGAGAAGGAGTTCGCTACCAAGGGCCGCATTCAGCTGCTTCTGGACAAATATTGCAAGTTTATGCCTGTGCCTGTCGTCTTCGGCAAGAAGCAGGAGTGGAAGGACGGAAAATATGTCGATACCGAAGAGGACAACGTAATCAACACCATCGACCCTATATGGACCAAGGCCCCTGCAGACCTCAAGGACGAGGATTATGACAATTTCTACAAGGCCCTCTATCCGGCGGCCGAGGAACCTCTCTTCCACATTCATCTGAACGTCGATTACCCGTTCAACCTCACCGGTGTCCTGTATTTCCCTAAGATCAAGAATAATCTCGACATCCAGAAGAACAAGATCCAGCTCTTCTGCAACCAGATGTTCGTGACCGATTCGGTGGAGAACATCGTCCCTGACTTCCTGACCCTGCTCCACGGTGTCATAGACTCTCCGGACATCCCTCTGAACGTCAGCAGGAGCTATCTCCAGAGCGACGCCAACGTGAAGAAGATTTCCACCTACATTACCAAGAAGGTGGCCGACAGGCTCGAAGAGATTTTCAGGAATGAGCGCGAGGAGCTCGAAAAGAAATGGGACAACCTCAAGCTCTTCTTGGAGTACGGTATGCTCAGCGACGAGAAGTTCTGCGACAGGGCGATGAAGTTCTGCCTGCTCAAGAATACCGACGGCAAGTACTTCAGCATCGAGGACTACGGCAAGGCCATAGAGACAGAGCAGAAGGACAAGGACGGTAAGCTGGTCTATCTCTATGCTACTGATACCGAGTCTCAGTACAGCTTCATCGAGGCCGCAAAGAACAAGGGCTACGACGTGCTCCTTCTGGACTGCCAGCTCGATGCCCACTTTGTGAACCTGCTCGAGACCAAGCTGGAGAACAGCCGCTTCGCCCGTGTCGATTCAGACACCATAGACAGGCTCATAGCCAAGGAGGAGGCCGTGAAACCGGAGCTCTCCGAGGATGCCAAAAAGGCCCTGGACGAGGCTGTGAAGTCGGTAATGCCGGAAGGTAACGACTATTATGTCGAGGCTGAGAATCTCGGAGAAAGCAATGATGCGGTGCTCATTACCCAGAACGAGTTCATGAGGCGTTACCGTGAGATGAGCTCGATGGGCGGCGGCCTGAATTTCTACGGCCAGATGCCTGAGTCCTACAATGTAGTGGTGAATATGGAGCACCCTCTGGTTAAGCAGCTTGTCGAGGGCAATTACGAGGACAAGGAACTGCTCCGCCAGCTCGCTGACCTCGCACTGCTCTCCAACGGTCTGCTCAAGGGCAAGGCTCTCGCAGACTTCATCTCCCGCAGCGCAAAGGTTGTCAAGGACGCTTATCTGAAGTGATATATGGCTCTGTCAGGCGGCGGATTTCATCCAGGAGTCCGCTGCCTGTCACCCTCTCCTTCTCCCAGAAATGGGAATTGTCATCTATATGGCAGCACTTCTTTCCGAAGAAGCGCTGCCATCTTCGTATATTCACGACTCCCCAGCGGCGGTAGCCGTCTTTGCTGCCGAACCAGGCCTGCGACATGTTGTCACCCTCTTTCAGGGCAGCGCGCACACGGCGTCTGAGGGCGACGAAATGATATGCCGGACGGAAGTGGAAGTCCAGGGCCTGCCGCTTGCCCGGACGTGGCCTGAATATGCGTGAAAGCAGCGCCGGCACACCCGGGATGAGGGAGAACCAGCATAGATTGGCAATCCATACCGGTGCGCCGAAGGCAGGGGAGAGGTAGATGTGGGCTATGCCCTTGCCCACGAGTATGCCGTAGTTGGCCCCCATTGATTCGCTGATTATCAGGCAGGGCTTCAGCTCTTCGACCCAGGCTTCTATCTCCCTGACCGCTGTCTCCGGGTCGAAACTGTAGTTCCGAATGACCGTGGGACATTCCGGAAGCAATTCGTTCAGGGCTCTCGGGGTGCGGCTGTCCTCACCTCCTCCCATTCCGTGTATATAGAGTATGCAGCTCAAGACCGTCAGTATTGTATCACTACGGAAATCTTGCTCTGGGCGTTGTGAGCGTCAAGGGCGGTCACGAAATACTTTCCACTGGCGCTGAGCTTCCAGCTCTGTTCCTCTGTGGTGCCCAGCAGCGTCGCCCTGACCCTGTTGCCGTTGCTTTTGTACACGGCGTAGTAGCGTGCCCCGTCAACCGCATCCCAGTGGAGCTCGCCCCCGGCCACTGCCAGGTTTTCCGGAGCGGCCGGTGCCGGAACGGAGCCGTCTCCGCCTAGGTGAGGCATCAGCGCCTTGGCGCTGAAGGCGTTGCGTATGTTGATTTGAACGGCCTTTGGATTCTTCTTAAGGGTATTGCTGTTGTAAATCAGATGGCCTATGCAGTTGCTCTTTTGTTCCGCCAGACTGCATTGCGTTTCGAATTCGCCGGCATCACTCCATTCGGGTTTGTCGCCGGCGAAACCGCTGAGGGTGTGTCCGACGAGGAATGGAACGCTCGAGATGTTCTGTGAGAACCATTCCAGTCTCGGTGTGTAATAGTCCTTGCTGGCTGTGGTGGACCAGTAGAGCTGAGGTATCACCGCGTCTATCAGCTTGTCCTGACAGACTTTGGGAATGTCGATGTACTGGCTGTTGTAATTGTTGTTGTAGTTGCCCTGCGGGCCTATGGTGAAGGCCACTTCGGGCTTTGTGGAGAGAATGGTCTGCTTCACGAGTTTCACCATCTCGTAGATGTTCCCTCTGCGGAAATCCTCTATGCTGGAATAGCCGCTGCCGTATTTCGAGTATTCGGCCGAGTCGTCGAGGCCGCTGCTGCCAAGTCCGCTGGACGGGTAGAAGTAGTCGTCCATGTGTATGCCGTCCACATCATATTTGGAGATTATCTCCCTGACTATGTCTGCGATGCGCTGCCTTACCTCCGGAAGCGCCGGGTTATAGACCCAGATGCCTTCATATTTCTTTACCATACTTTCAGGAATCATCGGGTTCAGGCCCTCGTCGAAATAGGAGGTCGTGGAGACCCGGTAAGGGTTGATCCAGGCGTGGAACTCCATATCCCTTTTGTGGGCCTCATCGATGAGGAAGCCGAGTATGTCATAGCCGGGGTCCTTTCCTAAGGTCCCTGTGATGTAACGGCTCCAAGGCTCATAGGAGGACTTGTAGAAGGCATCGGCCATACCCCTGACCTGGAAGAATACTGCATTGATTCCCAATGACTTGAAGAGGTCGAGATAGTCGGTGTAGAGTTTCTTCTGGCCCGATTCGCTGTAGTCGCCCATAGGCCAGTCTATGCCCCAGACCGTCGCCATCCACGCCCCTCTCATCCGGGCTGCGGGCAGCAGGGGCACTTCGTTGACTATGGTGCCGTTGCCCCCGTTATTTCCGTTGTTGCCATTGTTTCCGTTGTTCGGCTGCTCGATTTTTTCGTCACAGGCCGCTATGATTGCCGCGGCTGCCGCAAGCGTAAGGAGTCTTTTGATTTTCATCAGTTCTGTATAATGCGTTTCTCCGCTAATTTAGGAATATTCCGTTAATATTTATAATTTTGCTCTCCAATGCATCAAAAACAACAGAATATGAAGAGAATAATTTCACTCTCGATTGCCTTGTTTGCCGGCATCTCTGTACTGGCACAGGCGCAGAAGGCAACTTTCCCCGACTATCAGTTCACCTGTGACAAGGAGAATCCGATAACCCCAATCAAGAACCAGTACCGCAGCGGCACCTGCTGGGCTTTCTCCACCTTAGCTTTCGTGGAGTCCGAGGTCATCAGGATCAACGGCATCAAGGACCCTGCCGCATATCCGGACTTTTCAGAGATGTTCGTAGTGTCCAAGTCCTATCAGGAGCGTGCCGAGAAATACGTGCGTCTCGACGGCCATCTCAATTTCGCAGCGGGCAGCGAGGCCGATGACGTGCTCCACATCATACGCGACTGGGGGCTTGTGCCTCAGGCCGCTATGCCTGGCCTCTACGAGAAGCCGGTGCACGCCGAGCTCGACGCCGCCACGAAGGCCTATGTGGAGGCAATCGTGAAGAATCCGGCCAGAACCCTCTCTCCATATTGGAAGAAGGGTGTGAGCGCGATTTGCGACGCCTTCCTGGGCGAGTGCCCGGAGAGCTTCGAAGTGGACGGCCGCAGCTACACCCCTGCCGAGTACAGGGATGCCCTCAAGTTCAATCCTGACGATTATGTGACCATTTCCTCCTTCACCCACCATCCTTTCTATACCAGTTTCCCGCTGGAAATCTGTGACAACTGGAGATGGGACAGCGCCTGGAACCTGCCTCTGGATGAATTCATCGAGGTTCTGGACTATGCTCTCGAGCACGGCTTTACCCTGGCCTGGGGCGCGGACGTGAGCGATCCGGGCTTTACCCGCGACGGTCTGGCCATACTCGTGGATATGGAGAAGAAGAACAGCGCCGGCTCCGATCAGGAGCACTGGGTGGGCAAGGCCGAGGAGAAGGCCGCAGTGCTGGACAGCGTAGTGGAGAAGCAGGCCACCCAGGAGAGCCATCAGGAAGGTTTCGACAACAAGACCGTCACCGATGACCACGGAATGCAGATTTACGGCATCGCCCACGATCAGTTCGGCAAGAAATACTATATGGTGAAGAACTCCTGGGGCGAGACTGGCAAGTACAAGGGAATATGGTACGCCACCGAGGCCTTCGTCAGGAATCAGAGCATCGACCTCATACTGCACAAGGACGCTCTTCCTAAGCATATAGCCAAGAAGCTTGGAATCAAGTAGCTGCTTGTTATGTCCATCAAGAAATACATCCCTGACACAATCACAAGCCTGAACCTCCTCTGCGGGGTTCTGGGCATTGTGGCCGTGTTTCAGGGCTACTTCCAGCAGGCCTTCCTGCTGATGCTCCTGGCCGCCGTCTTCGATTTCTTCGACGGCTTTGCAGCCAGGGCTCTCGATGCCTATTCCGACCTGGGCAAGGAACTCGACTCCCTCTCCGATGTGGTAAGTTTCGGAGTCCTTCCTTCCCTGATGCTATTCTGCTATATGAGCGCTTCCCACGGCGGTGTGATGGGTGTCGGCCCGTGGTGGGTCAGGCTGCTTTGCCTGCTTCCGCTGTCGATAGCCGTTTTCTCCGGACTCAGGCTCGCCAAGTTCAATGTGGACACCCGTCAGAGCAGCAGTTTCCTGGGGCTTCCGACCCCTGCCTGCGCCATCCTCTGCGGCTCCATGATCTGTTTCGCAAGCGTCTCGCCCTGCCAGTTCGTAGGGGATATATGTTCCTCGTTGTGGTTCATACCTCTGGTTTCAGTGATACTTTCGGCTCTGCTTGTCTGCGACTTGCCTATGTTCTCCCTGAAATTCCATAAGGGGGACAATCTGCGTTCGGCCGAATATGTCAAGCGCTACATCCTCCTTGCGGCGCTGCTTGTCACCGTCGTTGTCGCAGCCGTCTGCCGTCTGCACTGGAGCTTCGTTCCGCTGGTGCTGCTCAAGTTCTATGTGCTCGAGAATATAGTTGCTGCGATAGTACGCAAATAATCAACGAATTACGCTCAGGTCGGCTTTGCCTTCCACACCGTATATTACCGCTTTGTCGGTGAACTGCCAGTAGGTCCAGTTCCCGCAGAGCGGTTTTTCGTCCGAGTATCTGGCCACCCACAGGTCGTAGCCCTCCGATATCCTTTCGTCGAATATGTCGTTGAAGAAGCTGTCGGGGGCATATACTATGGGCTTGCGTCCGAATAGACGCTCCGTCTCCTGCAGGCAGAGCAGCACCCTGTCGTTGAATTCCTTCCTGCCCATAGCCGCCGCCTTCTCCTCTACGTCCAGCACGGGAGCCATATCCCTGAAACTGAGCTGCCCTACGGTCTGCGCGAAGTTCTGCGCCTGCCGCACCGGGTCTTTGCCGGCAAGGAAGTAGTGATAGGCACCGCGCCTGAATCCGCTGCCTGCCGCCTGCTCCCAACGCTCCGCGAAGCATTCGTCGCGATATTTCTCGCCTTCGCTGGCCTTCATCACGACATAGTCGGGCTGCCGGATTCTGACGGCTTTCTTTGGAGAGCGCACTGTCCTTCCCTTCGCATCCGTCATTACTGCAAGCGAGTCCCATATCACCGTCTTCTGATGGTGGGAGATATCCACGACAAAGGCGAACGAGCCCTCCGGCACCGCAGCCCCTCTTTCGTTGACGCGGTTGCATATCAGTGGCAGGCATACAAGTGCCAGCAGCACCGCTACTGCTATGCCTGTTGCAGCCGGGCCCACCTTGATGCGCCGTACCTTCTTTCTGCCTTTGCGTCGTCCTTTCCGTTTAGCCATATACGCAAATATATACATTATTTTTACTACCTTTGCGCGTCTTATGT
This sequence comes from Bacteroidales bacterium, assembly GCA_004554455.1. Lineage (GTDB taxonomy): Bacteria > Bacteroidota > Bacteroidia > Bacteroidales > UBA932 > Cryptobacteroides. The sequence continues at coordinate 97,673 of SFMG01000005.1, forward strand.
TCAACGAAAGTATTACGCCGGAGGAAATCGGCAAATTGGAAATGGCTGCATTCAAAGGCAGGATCCACGTCATCACGGAGGTGGGACCCGCTTTCGACAGGGCCATACGCTATTTGCGCCGTGAAAAGGTCATAGGCTTCGACACCGAAACCCGTCCGACCTTTATGCCACGCCAGCCGCGATACGACGTTTCGCTGCTCCAGCTTTCAGGTTCCGAACATGCATATCTCTTCCGCATCAACAAACTCGGAATGCACAAACGCCTCTGCTCCCTGCTCTCCGACCCGAATATAATCAAGGTGGGCGCCGCCGTTCACGACGACATAAGGGGACTGCAGAAGCACTCCCAGTTCAATGCCGGCGGTTTCGTGGATCTGCAGAAGGAGGTTGCGCAGTGGGGCATACGTGACAAAAGCGTCAAGAAGATGGCCGGAATCATACTCGGAATACGTATTTCCAAGTCCCAGCAGCTTTCCAACTGGGAGGCGGAGTGTCTTTCCGATGCCCAGCAGCTCTATGCCGCCACCGATGCCTGGGTGTGCCTGGAGATGTATCGCAAGCTGCTTGCCAGCGAGAAGAATCCTCTTCCTGTAGAAGAACCAGTCTTATGATCAAGCTTATACTCAGAAAGGGCAGGGAGGAATCCCTGCGCCGTTTCCATCCGTGGGTGTTCTCGGGTGCCGTCGCGGAGATACAGGGCAGACCCGCCGAGGGGGATATCGTGGCTGTACACGCCTTTGACGGTACTCTCCTTGCCTATGGCCATTACCAGATCGGCTCCATTGCCGTACGTGTCCTTTCTTTCGATGACTCTGCACTCCGTCCCGACTTCTTTGAGCAGCGCATTGCCGCCGCCCTTGCCATGCGCCGTACCGTCGGCCTCGCCGGGGTGCCGGTGGCTGCCGAGTCTGCCGGTTCTGCCGGGGTGACCAACTGTTATCGTCTGGTACACGGGGAGGGGGACAACCTCCCGGGCCTCATCATAGATTACTACGACGGCGTCTGCGTGATGCAGGCCCATTCGGTTGGCATGTTCCGCTCGAAGAACCGCATCTGCGAGGCTCTGAAGACCGTATATGGCCCGACTCTGAAGGCCGTATATGACAAGAGTTCCGGCACAGCCCCTTTCAAGGCCGGCCTGGACCTGGTTGACGGTTATCTTTACCGTGCCGATTCCTTCAATGACGATGAGCAGATAGTTTCTGAGAACGGCCACCGTTTCTATGTGAACTGGACCAGCGGGCAGAAGACGGGCTTTTTCCTTGACCAGCGCGAGAACCGTGCCCTTGTGGGCCGCTATGCGGCAGGCCGGAATGTCCTGAATCTCTTCTGTTACACCGGTGGCTTCTCCATATACGCCCTTGCCGCCGGCGCTCTCCATGTGGATTCCGTGGACTGTTCCGGCAAGGCAATGTCTATGGTTGACAGGAATGTGGTTCTCAACGGCTTCGATCCTTCCCGCCATACTTCCTATTGCGAGGATGCCATCGATTTCGTCAAGAAATCCCCTGATGGCAAGTATGACCTCATTGTGGTGGACCCTCCTGCATTCGCCAAGCACAGGGGAGTGCTACGCAATGCCCTCCGCGCCTATCAGCGCCTGAATGCCGCTGCCATTGCGAAGGTCGCTCCCGGCGGTCTGGTCTTCACCTACAGTTGCTCGCAGGTCGTCGATAAGGAGGCCTTTGCCCTCGCCGTGTTCAGCGCCGCCGCTTCCGTCGGCCGCCGCGTCCGCATCCTCGACCGCCTGAACCAGCCAGCCGACCACGCCGTGAACATATACCATCCGGAAGGGGAGTACCTCAAGGGCCTCCTCCTCTATGTCGAGTAGCCCGTTTCACGGCACTCTTCTATTTTCTTAGAATATATTTGCAGTTTCGGGAAAAAACCGTATCTTTGCAATCCAATCGACGATGGTGCGTTGGCCGAGTGGCTAGGCACAGGTCTGCAAAACCTGCTACAGTGGTTCGATTCCGCTACGCACCTCAAGAAATGCCCATGGAGTTACTCCATGGGCATTTTCTATATAAAATTCCGGCGGAAATACTTCACTACTTGTTCAAGTTCGCGGTATCCGGCATCATTGACTTGTAGTCGGATTACTTCTTTACATATGCTGTGGCTCTGCCGATGCCGGTTTTCTCGATGTATCCGGCGGCAAGGAGGTCTGCCAGGGTGCGCTCGATGGTGGTGAGGCTGATGTCCGGGCAGGCCTGGGCGATTTCCTTCTTGGTAATCTTGCCCGGGGTTCGTTCAATGATGGCCTTGATTCTCTCCGGTTTGGACACCTTGCGATAGCGAAGGTGCTCCACTCGGTCTTCAAACTCGTTGTAAGCTTTGACCACGACCCCCAGCATATACTTGAGGAAGGGAAGATAATTGTTCCCGTCTTCGTGCCAGTTCTGGGAGCTGGCCTGAAGGGCCTCGTAGTAGGAGTCCTTGCTCTTCTCGATGAGCATCTCGATACTGATGTACTTGCCCACGATGAATCCGGCGCGGTACAGAAGCAGGAGCGTCAGAAGTCGGCTCATACGGCCGTTACCGTCATTGAAGGGGTGGATACAGAGGAAGTCCAGGATGAATACCGGCATCAGAAGAAGCGGATCGTAAGTGCCGGTCTCGATGGCCTCGTTGTATTTGGTGCAGAGCTTCAGCATAGCATCTGCTGTTTGAAAAGCAGGGACCGGACGGAAGCGGACGGTTTCAGAACCATCTGCGTGTTTTTCCGCAATGATGTTGTCGGAGCTCTTGTAAGTGCCGCCCACAGCGCTGCTGCTGAAGGAATAGAGATCCCGGTGCAACTGCAGGATGTTATTGGGGCGCGGAGCTATGTACTCGTAGGACTCGTGGATGGTTGCCAGCACGTCACGATAGCCGGAAATCTCTTCCTCGTTACGGTTGCGGGGCTTGACCTTTTCCTGGATGATGGCCTTCAGGCGTTCGTCAGTTGTATAGATACCCTCAATACGGTTGGAAGCGCCGGTACTCTGAATCTTTGCGACTTCCAGTAAAGCTGTGAGGACGTCCGGCTCTGCTTCGATGAAGAGGTCCTGGCGCCCCCGGCACTCGTGGAGGCGGGTCAGCAGGGCGACTATAGATTTTTTTGCCTCAAAAACGAATTATCTGCATCAAATTTCGTAAAATGATGCAGAAAAAACTAGAATGAGGCATTTTACTTGAAGTAGTAGTATTTGTCGGTTAGTTTCTTGACGACCTTTAGATTCTCGGCCAACCCTGCGGCCTGGGCGATTTCTTTGATGTAGCGGTTGATGACCTGGTCATCGAGGTGAGGGAGCTGGTGACGAGCTGGGAATGTCGCAATAAGATAGAGCTCTGCCCACTCATATCCATACCGCTTAATATCCCTGTCGCGAAGAATCGGTCAATTTCAGACAGCCTTTTACCAAGTTTAACTGGCTTTATTGCTACCGAGAAACTGCGAATCACTGCAATTTCCCGGTAGTTTCCTGATTCAAAGATTATTTTTTGTTTGCAACCAGCATGATGTTGCTCACAAAATATCCGTAGAATTTATCCGATGTTTCAATAACGCTCTGTATCCTTAAATTTAGAGAAAGTACATTATCAACAAGTCCTCCTTCTCCATCAATTGTTACAGGTCCGTGATACATCACATTTTCATGTTTCTCGTCATACAAAGTGATTACTTGAGTATATGGCATAAGGTCAATACCATTGGCCCTGTTCACTAAAGCATTAACGATGATAGATGAGCCATCATTAAATTTCATAAGAAATGACAACTCATTGACAGATGTTCCGGTAATCCGATAAGTTTGAATTGAGCCAGAAGTCTCTCCAACAATAAAGTCAACTTCATCGGTATTAACTATTTGAGGATTACTGCCTTCTTCAACTTTAAGTTCATAAGCGCTGGCGCGTCCCGCTATTGAAAAATCATATTGTCCCAGAAAAGGTTCTACATCGAACTCCTTTGTACATGCACACATAATCAGTAGCAATATTGCAAGTGTGCAACGTATAATTTTTCTCATGTTTTATTGTTTTTTGTATTCCAGTTCAAACGTCACATAAGATGTATTGTAGTTATGCTTATTCTCATCAATATAATATACGTAAACAGAACCTGCAAAATCATCTTTTTTACCAATTGCTATTCTCATTTTTGTTCCATTGTCAAATAATGACCACCTCATCATTTCAAAGTTAACATTTTTCCAAACGATGTGATTTCTGTTTGCATACCCTACACCCACATATTTCTTATCTTTGTTAACCATATAGTTACCTCCTAAGGCTCAAGTTTATAAACTATTTGGGACATATTCAAACATTTGATCATACTTTTTCTCATTTCCATATATAGAGAACAGCGGGAAAAATATACATTGGATAAATAAAAAGAAAAAAATATAAACTTTCATTATATTTGCACTTGCGAAACGGCCATTTCGGAAACCACTGTTTCGCATC
>SFMG01000017.1 GCA_004554455.1 Bacteroidales bacterium
TGCAGCATAGTCGTGGGGCGCAGGCAGGGACAGGATGCCACGAAGGCGGCATAATCCTAAGTAAAAAGCCGCCGGAGTGGCACCTGTCCCTGCCGCAACGACGCTCTGCGTACTGTATTCTAATGAATTATCCGGACTGCAGGGAAAGCGGTTTTTCTTATCTTTGCAATCGTTCCCGGAGGGGACACGAGCACGGACATTGTCTAATGATAACCACAACAGATATGAAAAGAATAGCCAGTTTTACCCTTGCCCTCATTTGCCTGCTGTCCTGCGGCAGGGAGGGAGTGCAGGACTCAGGAACCCACTTCGCCGAGGATGCTCTCAGGCCGCTCGTAGAGAGCGGAAGAATGCCCGGAGTCATCAGCATATTCTACAACAACGGTGTCCAGGAGACCTGCTGCCTGGGTTATGCCGATGTAGAAAACAAGAGACCGATTGCCATGGACAATGTATTCATGCAATGCTCCCAGACCAAGGGCTTCTGCGGGGTGACCGTGGCCAAGCTGGTAGAGGAAGGCCGCCTCAACCTCGATGATCCAGTCTATAAATACCTTCCGGAATTCGGTACGCTCTGGATACTCGAAAGCGAAAACGACAGCACCAGAGTTCTCAGGAAAGCCAGAAATCCACTCACCATAAGAATGTGCCTCAACCACACCGGCGGCTTCCCGTTCGAATGCAGCGCCAAGCGCAGTGACGTGCGCGGCGGCGGCTGGTCCGGCGGGGGACCTCTGCGTCAGATAGCCTCGGTAGCGGCCGAAAGTCCCATACTCTTCGAGCCGGGCACGGACATCAAATACTCCAACACAGGCATAGACATAGCCGCAGCCGTGGTCGAGGTCGTGACCGGAATGAAATGGGAAGACTACCTCAGGCAGAGCGTGCTGGATCCTCTCGGAATGAAATCGACCTGGTTCTGGCCAAGCGACAGGCAGCTTGAGAATCAGATAGAAATGTACAAGGTCTTCGAGGAAGGACCTTGCGAAAGGGTGGAGGAAAACTCCTGGCAGCAGCGTCCTTACAATGACGGCCACGTCTTCGCATCGGCCGGCGCAGGCCTCTGGAGCACGGCCGAGGACCATCTCAAATTCTACAAGATGCTTATGAACCTCGGCCTGGGCGACAACGGAGTGCGTATTCTTGAGGAAGAGACGGTCAAGTCCCTGCTCGCTGTCTCCACCCGTCCTGAGGGAATGGAGGGATATTCCCTCGGCCTCAGCGCTCCTGCTGTGGACAGCGAGGACTCCTGGTTCGGCCACGGCGGCGCCTGGTGCACCAACTGCTCCGTCAACTGGCACCGCAAGCAGCTCAAACTCTTCGTCGTGCAGATCACCGACAGCCCGAATATATGGTACGATGCCCTGCGTGAGGCGGAGAACAGCTTCTTCCAGGCAACGGACATCGCCTCCGGCACCGACGCATACACCGGCCGCACTGAGTAATATGGAGGCAGCCGGCCGCAGCGAGTAATATAGAGGCAGCCGGCCGCACCGAGTATACGAACTGAATGATATGAGTATACGAAAGAAATGATATAAGTATACGGACGGAAAGATATGAGTATATAAACGAACGAAATAATATTGATATGAAAAATCTCAAGAGAGTCATATTAGTGATTGCAGCCCTGGCGGGGCTGATGACGGCTGCCGCAAAGACGCCGAAGACGCCGAAACTGCCGAAGGGCACCACTGTCTATGGACGCGTCCTTCTGGACGGCGAGGCCGCGCAGGGAATATATGTCTCTGACGGCCAGAATATTGTGTGGACTGACAAAAACGGTTGGTACTCAATGGCTTCAGACAAGAGTTCATCCACGGTGTTCGTATCCTTCCCCGGAGGCACGGAAGTCCCGGTAGAAAAGGGAATGCCGCAATTCTGGCAGCCGCTCGACACGGACGACGCCGGAGTGGAACGCCACGACTTCACTCTGAAATCGGTCTCCAATGACAACTACGCCTTCCTGGCGGTGAGTGACATACATCTGGCCAATCTCAACGACGATGCGGCGCAGTTCAGCGGCCCGTTCATGTCCAGGATCAATGAAGAAAGGGACAAATACATCTCCAAGGGCCTGCCGGTCTATTGCCTGAACGGGGGAGACAGCAGCTACGACCGCTACTGGTACGAGTATCTTTATGCCATCGAGGACTTCCCGAAGTCCCTCGCCTCCGTGGACTTCCCTATGGCGATGTTCTCCGCAATGGGCAACCACGACAACGACGGAGGAGTGGAGCGCGAGGGAGACGTGGACTGGAAGGCATCGGAGCGCTATCGCAGGACCATGGGCCCGACCTGGTACTCCTTCAACCTAGGCCAGGTGCACTACATAGTGCTGGACAACATAGTTTACCGCAACGACGAAGGCCGCATCGACAGCTATGAAGGCATAAGCGGAAAGCGCAACTACGACTGCTGGATACGCGACGACCAAATGGACTGGCTGCGCCGCGACCTGGAGACCGTCACGGACAAAGGCACCCCTCTGGTCGTGCTGATGCACGCGCCCCTGTTCAATCACAAGAACGAAGTGGACAGCGCCCCGATTATCTCCCGTATGAAAAAGGACGGAAGCACGGCGGAGGAACTGCTGAAAGAGTTCTCGGCCGTGTTCCGCGGCTTCGACCAGGTTCATTTCATTTCCGGCCACTCCCACAAGATCAGGACCACCAAGGGAGCGGACGACACTTCCACCTTCCCGGACCTCGCAAACATCACCGACCACAATGTAAGCGGAGTATGCGGAGTCTGGTGGCAGACGGCGAGCAGGGGAGGCCTCACCCTTTCCCCGGACAGCGCACCGGCCGGCTTCGAGACCTTCATCGTGAATGGCAGGGAGCTGGAATGGTACTTCGTTTCCACCGATGACGGAGCGGAGCGTCAGTTCCGTGTCTTCGACCTGAACGAGGTCAGGAACTACTGGAACAGCAACGGCGAGGTAAAGGCCTGGCGCAAGCATTACCCGGGCCGCGAGGATTACTCAAAGATTGAGGACAACGAAGTGCTCATACACGTATGGGCCTGGGAGAACGGCTGGAGCATAAAGGTCGAAGAAGAAGGACGCGAACTGCCTGTGGAGGCCCTCAAGGCCGAGAATCCCCAGTTCGTGATAAGCTACCAGATACCAAAGGCCTCCTGGGAGGACAACGGCGAGAAACGCTGGCCGGACAAGTATGCCAAGCCGACGCTCTGCCCTCACTTCTTCCGCACCAGGGCATCTTCCGCCAGCTCCACACTGACCGTGACCGTCACCGACATATTCGGCCGCAGCTGGAGCGAAACGGTAAGCAGGCCGAAGCCGTTCAGCAAACAGATGCGCTGAATTGCACGAAGATTGCTATCTTTGCCGCATGGAATTGCATTACCTGCACTATTACGGGCGCTTCGACTTCGAGGCCGGAGGAAGCCTCCCCTCTCTGACAGTCGCCTATCACACTTCTCCCCGTGAATACCGCAAGGGTGAGAAGGTCGTATGGATTACACACGCGCTTACAGCCAATTCGGACCCCGAGGACTGGTGGAACTCCATAGTCGGACCGGGCAGACTCTTCGACACGGAACGCTACTTCGTCGTTTGCGTGAATATGCTCTGCTCTCCCTACGGCTCCAGCGGCCCCGCGAGCATAAACCCTGAGAGCGGACGCCCCTTCTTCTTCGACTTCCCCAAGACTACGGTCAGGGACATAGTCCGGGCCAACATCCTGGTACGCAAGCATCTGGGCATAGAAAAGATAGACTTCCTCCTGGGCGGTTCCATAGGCGGCTTCCAGGCCGTGGAGTGGTGCCTGACCGAACCGGAGCTCATAGAACGCGCCGCCTTCATCGCGACGGCATCCCGCGTCAGTCCCTGGGTTACAGCCGGAATGGAGGCCCAGCGAATGGCCCTGGAGGCCGATCCGAGTTTCCGTGAGGCAGCCGACCTCAACGGTGGGGCCGCAGGTCTGGCCTGTGCAAGGGCCCAGGCCCTGATAAGCTACAGGCACTTCGACGGCTACGCCTCCACCCAGGCCGAGCAGTCTGAGGACTGTCTGTTCGCCGACCGTGCCGCCTCCTACGAAAGATATCAGGGCGCAAAGCTCGTCAAGCGCTTCGATGCTTATTCCTACTGGTACCTCAGCTATGCCGTGGACAGCCAGAACGTAGGCCGTGGCAGAGGCGGCGTCGAAAAAGCCCTTTCCAGCCTGAGATTGCCGGTGGACGTGATAGCCATAGACAGCGACTGCCTCTTCCCTCTGAAGGACCAGGAGATATTCGCAGCTTCGATAGAGGGAGCCGCCTTCCACGTCGTCCACTCCGATTTCGGCCACGACGGCTTCCTGCTGGAATACGGGCAGCTGACGGAGATACTGAAACCCGTGCTGGAGACGCTGTAGCGGCGACGCGATATAGACGCGATAACGCGATATATATGAAATAAACAATATAAAACGAAGATATGAAAGTAGCAGTAGTGGGAGCGACAGGACTCGTTGGAACGAGGATGCTCCAGGTGCTTGCAGAGCGCCGCTTTCCTGTAACAGAAATAATCCCTGTGGCCTCGGAGCGCTCCATAGGCCGCAAGGTGGCCTACGAGGGCGTCGTGAACGGCGTCGAGGGTCACAGCGAGTGGACGGTCGTAAGCGCGGAAGAAGCCATATCCCGCAAGCCGGACCTCGCCCTCTTCTCCGCAGGCGGCGACACTTCCAGGGAACTTGCCCCTAAGTTTGCGGCCGTGAGCTGCCGCGTCGTGGACAACTCCTCCTGCTGGAGAATGGATCCGACCAAGAAACTCGTGGTGCCGGAGATCAACGCCGACGTGCTCAGCGAAGACGACTACATCATCGCCAACCCCAACTGTTCCACCATACAGATGGTGCTCCCCCTCGCGCCTCTTCACAAGGAATTCGGTATCAAGAGAATAGTGGTGAGCACCTACCAGAGCGTGACGGGAGCCGGCTACCGTGCCATCAACCAGATGAATGCGGAGCGCTCCGGGGCAAAGGAAGGGGAGTACGAGATGAAATTCCCTTATCCAATAGACCAGAACATACTTCCTCACATCGACAGCTTCCTCGAGGACGGTTACACCAAGGAGGAGCAGAAAATGGTGCGCGAGACCAGGAAGATACTCCGCGACGAGAGCATAGCCGTGAGCGCCACCACTGTCAGGGTACCTGTTCAGGGCGGCCACTCGGAGTCCGTGAACGTGGAATTCCACAGGGACTTCACTCTTGAGAAGGTGCGTGAGCTTATGGCCTCTATGCCGGGCGTCACCATACAGGACGACCCTGCCAACAATGTCTATCCTATGCCTCTCTATGCCTGGGGCAAGGACGACGTCTTCGTAGGCCGTCTGCGCCGCGACACCAGCGTCCCTTACGGCATCAACCTCTGGTGCGTGAGCGACAACATACGCAAGGGCGCCGCCACCAATGCCGTGCAGATCGCCCTCAAGCTCATAGAAAAGGGCCTGCTCCCTGCGGAATAGGCCCCCTCTTACTGTCAAAGCCCGTTGACAACGCGGCTAAGATCGGACGACAGGGAAGTATTGTAGCCCTGGGAAATATAAACCACCCTTCCGAAGCTGTCGCAGACTGCGATGACCGGGAGGGTATATTTTTCCTTGCCGCAGCCGGACGACAGCATTTCCGCAACTCCGTGGCTGTCTATGCCGTAATGCGCGGACTCCAGGCCGTCTATGACGGAGCACTGTCCTTCTGCGCCGAGCAGCACCAGAGGACAGCCCCAGGCCTTCAGCTCCGAAGCCGAAGATGCGAGGTCCCTGCGGGCGTGCAGGCTCGGCTCGTCCCTTTCTCCGAGCACTGCCAGCAGGAACCAGCCCCTGCCTGTGGTGGAGAGTATGCTCTTCTCGCCCTCCGCATCGCTGTAGAGGCGTTCCGGGTCCATGGAGCCAATCACCGCAATGGCATTGTCGCTGTGGCGCAGCCCTATCTCGACTAGCGTCTCCTTACCCTCTTCTATATTGAAGAAGACGCAGCGGTTCAATACGCCGCCGTCGGCCAGGCGGGTGCCGGTGCAGAGCATATAATATCCTGCCTCCAGGTCCACGCCCTCGCTGAACAGCTCCACAGGGGTCTCGTCCAGGTCGCTGCCGAAGCCCAGCTGCCTTCTTTCGCCGTTGTCGTAGAGTCTGATAATGCTGAAGTGGCGGTAGTAGAGCAGTCGCTCATCCGCGTTGTCGGCAGCCCTTGTCAGCCGCAGATGGCCCACAGGGGCTGCGGCAGGGACATATCCGTAGAAATCCACGTCCACCCAGCTGCGTCCCTTGCGGTACTGCGTCTTGCCCGTCACGGAGTCTATGCGCGCCGGCATTCCGAGACTGCGGCATATAGCCACGAAAAGCATATCCCTGGAGACCTCGTCGCCCTTGAGACTGCGCAGCACAAGTACCGGCGCGGTCCTGAGCCACTGCGCATTGCGTCCTTCTACATATTCGACGTTCTTCTTTATCCACTCCAGCACCGCGTCCGGATTGCGCAGCCTGCGCAGTTCCGGATTCGCGAGAATCTCCTCGCGGAAAGGCAGCAGTCTCTCGCTGTCTATCCTCTGTCCCAGCACGTAAGGGTCGCGGGAGCGGCAGTTGCCGAAGGCGTCCTCAAGCACCTCCAGACTCACGTCGCCCAGGTCCTTCTCGCTGAGGCAGGCGAGTATCCTGTCCAGTCTGCGCAGGGCCCTGCGGCTGCCGTGACGCTGCCTGAAGGCCTCAATGGCCGGATTCCCGTGGTCGTGGGAGTCGCGTATCAGGTCCTCCTCCGCCAGTCTCAGGCGGTTTGCGGCAATGGCCTCTTCGCTTGCGTTCGCGGCGATAGGATTCTCGACAGGCGGCACTATGTCCATATCCGCGGTGAAGCAGTCGCCGTAGCTATGCTCCAGCACGATTTCGGCCCTTCCGTCCGCCGGGCATTTCCCGAAGCCGAACTTTCTGTCCTTTGAAGCGAATATATATATGTCTCCGCGTCCGCAGTCGAGAGCCGCCTCGCCGTTGCTGTCGCTGAGGTAGCCGGCAACCTTGTAGAACTCGGCGTAGTTATATATCCCGAAATATACGTTCGCCCCCTCGACCGGCCGGCCTTCGCTGTCCCTGACCAGCACCTCCGCGCGTCTGGCAGGTACGTAGCCGCGGATCACGTTGATCTCGGTAAAGCAGCTGTTGCGGCGAATCACGTCCTCGTCGCCGTGATAGTCGCCGAAAACCTTGGTGTGCAGCAGCATGGCGCGGGAAACGGGTGCGTTGAACCAGGCCATATCCAATGCGGCTTCAGGCTCGCAGGCACCCATGAAATGCCATTTCCCGTCCACCCAGACCTCCACCCAGGCGTGGTTGTCGTCGGTGTGGGCCCATCTCGGGGTATATACCTGCCTTGCCGGAATGCCGGCTGCCCTGAGCGCCGCCACCGCCAGCACGGACTCCTCGCCGCAGCGTCCCTTGCCCCGGCGCACCGTAGCCATAGGGGAGGAGGTCCTGCCGTCCGACGGCTCGTAGGTGGCCTGCTCGTGGCACCAGTGGTTGATCTCGAGGGCGGCATCGTAGAGACTCATTCCCTGCACGCGTCTGCAGAGCGTGTCGGCGTAAGTCAGGCGGAATTCATCCAGGTCTTCATTGTTCACCCTGAGCGGCAGCACGAAATGGCGGAACTCCCTCTCCGGAATGTTCCAGCCCATCCTCTCCCTCACCTCCAGGGTCTTCTCCACATTCCTGCGCCAGAACTCGCGGCTGAAACCCAGACTGTCCGGCAGAGGCATGCTTTCGTACAGCCAGTCGCAGAGCTTGCGGGCCTCGTCGGCAATTTCCAGGCATATTATGCGGTCCGGGCACTTCTCTTCCGCCTCCGGCAGCTCCAGTCTAAGCTTTCCCTTTTCGGCGGAGAAAGCGACAGGAGTCCCTTCGGGATATACGCTCGCCGAAAGCACGTCCGCCTTCAGGTCGAAGACCACTTCGGACAGCTTCCCGTCCAGCACGTGCACGAAGAGACTGTCGCCCCTGCGCGTGCTCACGCCCCAATCCTGCTCCGGCACCATTCCGGCCTTAGTGGCATATATGCTGCCGCCGTTGCGCTCCAGCCACCTGCCCATATACTCCAGTCTCTCCAGCGCTTCGTCAGGCAGGGTTCCATCCGGCCTCGGGCCTATGTTCAGCAGCAGATTGGCTCCCTTGCCGGCCGTGCGCACCAGGTACTGCACCAGATCCTCCGGCGAACGGTAGTCCTTGTCGGTGACGCGGTAGCCCCAGCTCCAGTTCATGGTCTGGCAGGTCTCCAGGGGCAGGCTGCTGATGTCCTGTCCGCTGTAGCCGAACTCGTTGTGTCCCGGGATATCCCTTTCGAAAATCTGTATGTCCTCTCCCGGATACGGCAGCATGTGGTGGTTGTTGCCCACCAGGCAGGACGGCTGCAGGCGGTGTATCAGCTCGTACTGGGCGTAGAGATTCCAAATCTCAGGCTGCTTCTCGTAAGGATACATATCCATATCCCACAATCCGTCGAACCAGATTGCGCCTATAGGCCCGTAATTCGTCAGCAGCTCGGTGAGCTGGCTGTCCATAAAGTCCAGGTAATGCTGCCACTGCTCTCCCTTTCCGGGCTCCATACCCTCCTGGGACCTCCACGGTCTGGTATGCAGACCCGTGCGTCCAAGCGGGAAGAAATCGTCCCTTCCCCAGTCCAGGTGGGAGTAATAGAGGTGCAGCTTTATTCCCTCCTCGCGGCAGGCCTCGGCGAGTTCTCCTATCACGTCCCGCCCGAAAGGGCTGCCGTCCACTACATTGTATGCGCTCGCCTCCGACTTGAACATAGAAAAGCCGTCGTGATGGCGGCTGGTGACCGTGAGGTACTTTGCTCCGGAAGCCTTGATTGCCTTCACCCACTCGCGGGCGTCGAATTTCGAAGGACAGAAGCCGTCGGCCAGATGGGCATATTCCTTATGGCTTATGTCCCTGGTCTGCAGCGCCCACTCGCCCTGTCCGAGCATTGAATATATGCCCCAGTGGATGAAAATGCCGAAGCGGCTTTCGTCGAACTCCCTGCGGGCCTCGAGAATTTCCGACGTCGGGCGGTAGCCGGGCTGTGCGATGGAAATCAGACTGATACAGCAGAGAAGAACCGTAGTCAATGTGGTCTTGAGATTAGGCATAGTTTTATCGTTTTATGCAAAAATAACAAAGTTTCAGAAAAACTTGAGCTAACTTTGCGGGGCTATGAGTATGGAATATTTTCTCGAATCTTGCTGTACTGACGTAGAGCAGATACGCCGCGCCCAGGAAGCCGGCGCCCGCCGCATAGAGCTTTGCGAAAAGCTTGCTGTCGGGGGAGTCACCCCCTCCGCCGAACTGCTGAAAGCCGCCATTTCCGTCGCCAAGGTTCCGGTGAACGTCCTTGTTCGCCCCCGTGGAGGCGATTTCGTCTTCAGCGCCGCCGAGGCGGACACTATGCTCAGGGATATAGAACTCTGTCGCGAAGCCGGTGCCGCGGCCGTCGTCATCGGAGCCCTGGACAGCCGGGGAGATGTGGATATGCCTCTGATGAGGCGCCTCTGCGATGCCGCGTCCGGAATGTCCGTCACCTTCCACCGCGCCTTCGACGTCTGCGCTGATCCCCTCGCCGCCTTTGAGGACGTACTCGCCCTGGGCTGCGACAGGCTGCTGACCTCCGGCCACGAATCCGACGCCTTCAAGGGCCGCTTCTTCATAGCTGAACTGGTGGAAAGGGCTGCGGGAAGGATAATAGTGATGCCCGGCTGCGGAGTGCGCAGAAGCAACATAGCCCGCATCGCTGCCGATACGGGCGCCGTGGAATTCCACGCTTCCAGCGCTTTCTTTGATTGAGTGTTTCTGACGCTTGCCAGAAGACGGTTCCCGTCCGTAAAATCACCAGTGGCTGCGTTTCCGGGACGTTTTCACCCGGGAGCGTGCGCTCTTGCAACGTCGTATCAGACGCCTGAAAAAGCCCTCTTCCTCCTCTGAGTTATCCTCATGGCCGAACAGCTCGGGCCAGTTCATTCTGCCTTTCACCATACGGTATATGGTCGGCCAGTCGGGCAGGCCGCCCAGACTGCGGTCGTCTATGAAAAGATCCACGCGCAGCTTGCGGGTGATGCCGGCGTTTGCGAAATCGGTAATGGCCGGTCCGTCGCTGTTCACCGCGTAGAAATCAAGCCCGTTATCGTGGCAGAATTTGACAGCATCCTCCAGAAGCCGGCCTTCACGGGCTGTCCAGAGTATCAGCTTGTGCCCTTCCTTCTGCAGTTTTTTCAGCACGTCGAAGGCGAAGGGACGCTCCTTGCCAATGTTCGGGTAGCGATGCTCGACAATGGTTCCGTCGAAGTCAACAGCAATGGTCATCAGTTTTCCTCCTTGTTATTCTCTCCGTAGCCGTAGCCGTAACCGTAGCCATAACCATAGCCGTAGCCGTAACCATAGCCATAGCCGTAGCTGCCGCCGAAGCCGTATGTCCTGCGGATAACGGAGCCGTTAAGCAGTACGCAGAGATTGTGGAACTTGCCTTCATCGACCATATCCTCAAGATTGTCAAGCATCCTGCGGTCGATCTTGCCGGCGCGTATGACGAAGAGAGTGGTATCGACTACCCTGTCTATCACCATAGAGTCCGCAACCACGTCACAAGGCACGTTGTCTATGAGTATCAGGTCGTATGCCTCCCTGAGTTCTGCGAAAAGGGAATCCAGGCGCGGTCTGCGCAGCAGCTCCACAGGGTTAGGCGGAACCATTCCGGCAGGAATCAGGGCCACGCCGGGACACACTTCCGCGTGTATGATGTCCTCCGTGCTGACGGATGAGTCGTAGAGGTAGTTGGACAGGCCCACGGTCTTGTGCTGCAGGCCGAAGAGCCTGGAGAGGGTACGCTTGCGGAGGTCACCGTCGATGAGCAGCACGCGCTTCTTTCCGTCGGCAGCGCAGGCCGCCAGGTTCACTGCCACGAAGGTCTTGCCGGAACCGGTCACGAAGGAAGAAAGGGTGACCACGTGTCCCTTGGCCTCGGCAGGGCGTATGAAATCCAGGTTCGTGGAAAGCATACGCATGGACTCGGTCATGATTCCCTTGGACTTGCGGTCATATACCAGTACGTCGCCGAGAGTGTCTTTCTTGTTCTTGCGGCGGCGCTTTGCCTTGCGTTTGGTCTTGTATTCCGGTATCTCGCCAGCGAAAGGCGCGCTCACATTCTCCTCTATCTCCTTGCGTGTCCATACCCTGGTGTCGAGGAAGAGTCTGGCGATAAGCAGCACGAGAGGGATGGCTATGCCCATAAGCACGCCCAGCAGCAGCCACTTGGCCTTGCTCGGGGCTATATGGGTTGCCGGACCGTCGGCCTCATCCACGACCTTGGCATTGTTGTCCACCATCGCCTGGGTGAGGGCATTCTCCTCGCGGCGGTTCAGCAGGAACACGTAGAGACTTTCCTTGATCTTCTGCTGGCGCTCTATGCTTATCATCTCCCTCGCCGTGGACGGCATCTGGATGAACTTGCTGCGTGCCTCCGTCTCCTTGGCCTCGGCATCCGCCTTCTTCACCTCCAGACTCATCACGAGATTGTCTATGGAACGGAGTATGCTCTCCCTCATCGACTTGAGCGACATATCCAGACTCTGCACAACCGGAGACTCGCTGCTGCTGTCCGCCATCAGGCGGTCGCGGTTCATCTTTGTCAGGTTATATTGGGATATCTGGCTTTCGATGCGCATATCGTCGAGGCCTATGTTGCTCGGAATCATATCCTCGGCCTTGCCGGCATCGTTGAGGTAGTCCCTTATGTAATTGGCAAGTCTGAGCCGTGTCTCCAGTTCGGCTATGACAGCCGTGGAGGCCTGGGTCTCGCTCAGATAGCGGGAAGCCGCCTCTTCTGCGCTCATCATCACGTTGCGGGTCTTGAACGCGTCCAGCTCCCTCTCCACGTCGAGCAGCTCCTGCTCAATGACGCTTATCCTGTCCGCAAGGAACTCGGCAGTGTTCACTGCCACCTGATTCTTGTCGGCAATCGCCTCCTCGTTATAGACCACAAAGAGCATATTCAGCACATCCCTGGCCCTCTCCCTGGACAGGTCCTGAAGGGAAAAGCGCAGAATCGTGCTCTCCTCTTCGGTCTGGCGGATCTGGAGGCGGGACAGCAGCTGTGCGGCCATCGCGGTCGGAGTGCTCTTGCTGACCTCTATGCTGCGTCCGTACCACTCCTCGCCGTAGATGGAGCTGGGAACGATGACCAGCTTGCCGCAAGGACAATCGAGACTGTCCCCAAGATTCACAAGCTTGACCTTCTCACCCATCTTCACGCTCACCTGTCTGGCATTTTGCGGAGTCACGGTGAAAGTCCCGACCGACTGCTCCTTGCAGCTCTCAGGGAATATCACGTTCACAGGGGAGCCGCTGCGGTAGAGCTCTATCTTGCGGAGCTTCACTCCCAGCTTGTAGCTCACGTCGGCATTCAGTCTCCTGACCACCTCGCTCATAAGCTTTCTGGACTTGAATTCCAGGATCTCATTCGAAACCGAGGTCTTGTTGATCAGGTTGTTGTAGGTGTCCAGACGGGCCGAGGACTTGTTGGTCGAAGGGTCCTTGATGATTACGGTCGCGTCTGCACGGTATATGAAGGTCGAGGTCGCATATTTGTAGGCAGCTATGCCTCCGCAGACCAGTATGCCCAGCACGAACCAGTACCAGTAGCTGAGCAGATAGAAGAAAAGGTCGAGCAGGTTGACCGAATTGTTCTTTTTGGAATTCTGTTTTGCCATGGTCTCTGATTATCAGTTTTTGAAGGCGCCGGTCCAGTAAAGGATGGAGCCCAGTGCAGAAAGTCCTGAAAGTACGGTGGAGGTTATGGTGAGGGCCAGCTGGCTGCCGCCGTCGAGCTTGGCCTTGCGCGGCTTCACATAGACCACGTCATCCTGCTGCAGCCAGAAGCCGGGCGAGTCGAAGCAGGACTTGCTCCTCAGGTCGATAGGATAGACCTGCCTTTCGCCGCCCTCTGTACGTATCACCCAGATATTGTCGTTCTGGGCGTAGGTGGTGAGGTCTCCGGCCATCGCTATGGCCTGCAGGATGGTGATCCTGTTGTCCTTGACAATGTAATTGCCCTTGGAGCCGACCTCGCCCAGAATCGTGATCTGGAAATTGGTGAACTCGGCCGTAACTATAGGGTCATTGATGTACTTCTTTTCGATAATCAGATTGCTGATCTCCTCCTTGAGCTGCTTGAGGGTCATTCCTTCTACGCGCAAGCTGCCCAGTACGGGGAAGAGTATGCACCCTTCGTTATCGACCAGATACTCCACGCCTTCCTCCTTCACGGCTGCGCTGCCTATGCTGCCCGTGACTATATTCACGTCCGTGGCGCCTCCCGTCAGATTGAAGGGTGCCGCCAGAGGCGCGTTGGTACAGCTCACGAGTATCTTTATCTTGTCATTCTTGCGGATTCTTACGTCCGGAGCTTCCGTGACGTCATAGGTTTTCAGCTCCTCCATATCCTGGAGGTAGGCCAGTTTCCGGTAGGAGCACGACTGGGTTCCGAAAACGAGACTCAGCAACAGTGCCGCGTAGAGGAATTTTCTCATCTTTCTTCCTAAATTTACAATACTTGCGATTGCGCACAACACAATTTGCAAATGTAGGAAAAAATTCGTCAATAGTCAACAAGTTCGAAGCTTAGGTCTATATCTCCGAAGTGCCCCGCGTCGCCGTCGTTCGCCTCGATGTAGGCGCGGCTGAGCTGGCCTCTCCACACGATATCGTCCTTTTGCCTGTAGGGCAGGTCGATTTCGAATCCGTAGCTCTTCGACTTTATGCGTCCCACGATGCTGCACTTCCAGTTCGTCTGCTCCCCTCCGTCGTCCTCGGTAACCAGCAGGGCACAGTTCTCGATCTGTTCGGTCCAGTCGGAAATCAGCACCGCGTTGAAGTCCACAGGCCTGTCCCTTTTGCATCTGCGTATCACTATGGAGAACTGGGTGACGCTTGGCTGGTAGAGTTTCAGTTCCGCCTCGGTCGATGCGTAGAATCCGTCCACCGAACCCACCTGCACGTTGAATTCGCTGCCGCCGGCGAACCAGCTGTCAAAATTCTTCTTCATTCTGAAGTCCTTGAGTACCAGCATCTTGTGTCCGGAGAGCGCCTTGGTGGAACCGGCCTCCTTCGGCTTCACTATGATTTCGCCACCGCCCTCTCCCCAGGACGGGTCTTCCTTGCGCAGCATTTCGAGGGTGGTAAGGGAGCTGTCGTCGTTGCGGTTCACCACCCACACCGGCCTTTCCATAGCCAGCTCCTCATCCACCAGCACTTCTTCGAGCTGCCCGCTTGCCGCATCATAGCGGTATCCCACATTTACCTCCGAGTCGTCATCGGGCGCGAAGCTGATGATGGGTTCGCTCTTGCCATCCCAGTTTTCGTAGTAGGGCCAGTAGATCTGCAGGTCGGATTTTTCCAGGGCCTCGAGGTATGAGTCCACGTCCGCTCCGTCCACGGCAGCCGCTCCCGGGCCAGCCGCTATTCCGGATTTTGTCGCCGAGGCCTCCAGGCTTTCGCGCAGGAGCACACGCAGCGGTCTGTCATATTCCTTCCCGTATGCCTTTGTCGGATTGTCCCCCACTCCGTAGCCCGGGTTCCTGAACAGGTCCCTCATCGTGTATTCCTCGTCGTAGCCGTTTGCGCTGGAGGAGGACACCGCATCGTGCACCTCGCCCAGCTGCTCCTCGCCTATGCCCGCTCCCGCCAGCAGCCTGGCCAGGTCGTCAAGCCGTACGTTCACCCTGGAATCCTCTTTGGGATTCGTGTCCACATTTTCACAGGCTGTCCAGGCGATTGCGCCCAGAATCAGCAGATAAAGACAAGACTTTTTCATTTTCTCAATGTTTTGGGGCAAAGAGAAAAAGAAACTTGCGTGTACCGAAAAGTACACGCAAGAAATTTCATTTTTCTGCTGAGAACAGAACGAAACGGTCGCGGCCGGAAAGATCCTTCAGGACCTCCGGGTCCCGGAAGCCCGCATCCCGGAACAGTCCGGCGACCTCCGGACCGTATGCCTCGTTGATTTCCACAAGCCCGAAGCCTCCCGGGGAGAGCAGGCGGGCGGCCAGGGCCGCCTCGGCGCGGTAGAAGCGGAGGGGGTCTCCGTCGGGCACGAAAAGCGCCAGCCCGGGTTCCCAGTCGAGAACGTTGCGGCTCATCAGTGCCTTCTCGCTTTCCCGCACGTATGGCGGATTGCTGAGGAATATGTCGAAACGGCCCCCGTCCTTCAGGCAGTCCGGGTCCAGTACGTCCGAAAGTACGAAGCGGGGCCTGTTGCAAGTCTCAGCCCCGGAAAGCGCATCGTCTCCGTCAAACTGGGAAGAGGCGACAGAGAGCGCCTCGGGAGAGATGTCGAGCCCGGTCACCTCGGATTGCGGGAGGCCTAGCGCCATGCTCCAGGCAATGCATCCGGAACCGGTACACAGGTCCAGAACCCTCAGGGGTCTGCCGGCGCCACGGCTGAGATTCCCAGCTTTCCGGAGAGCCATATCCACCATCTCTTCGGTCTCTGGGCGGGGGATGAGCACGGCCGGAGTCACTTTGAAGCGGCGGCCCAGGAACCAGGCCTCTCCCAACACATACTGAAGCGGCTCACAGCGCAGAAGACGGGAGAGACCGTCCTCCAGCAGGGGCAGCCGGGCGGGATCTATGCAGAAGCCGGGCTGCAGGATATGGGTCTGGGGAGTCACCCCGAGAATCTTGCCGCAGAGACCGTCCACCAGCGAGCGCGCCTCCCCTTCGGGATACAATTCCGAAAGGGCGTGTCTCGATGAAACTATGAAATCCTTCAGCAGCACGGTGGAAATCCGCTATTTGGCGGAAGTGGCGGCAATGACCTCGCTCAGGAAACCGCTGATGCTGAGTCCTGCGGTGCGTATCATCTTCGGGACCAGCGAGGCGGCGGTCATGCCCGGAATGGTGTTGATTTCGAGGAAGAAAAGCTCATCCCCGTTCAGAATGAAATCTATGCGTACCACGCCGGAGCAGTCCAGGCGGGAGTAAATCTTGCGGGAGGCCTCCTGGATGAGTTCGCGTTCCGCCTCGCTGATGCGCGCCGGGCAGATTTCCTGACTCTTGCCGTTGTACTTGGCGTCATAGTCGAAAAACTCATTCTCCGAAACTATCTCGATTACGGGCAGGGCGCGGAGAGCGCCGTCGCTTCCCCTATAGACCGCGCACTGCAGCTCGCGGCCGGGCACCGCCTCCTCCACCAGCACGGTCTTGCCCTCGGAGAAGGCCAGGCGGAAGGCCTCGTCGAAGCCGCTGATATCCTTCACCTTGGTAACTCCGAAGCTGGAACCGCTGTCGGTAGGTTTCACGAAAACGGGCAGGCCGAGTTTCTCCACGATACGGGAAGGGAGAGAGGCGTCCAGCTCGTTGCGGCGTATGAACATATCCTTCGCGCAACGCACGAAATCCACGTCCTTGAGGTAATTCTTGCAGGAGAACTTGTCGAAGGTCATCGCCGACACAAAGGCGCTGCAGCTGCTCTGCGGAATGCCCAGCATCTCCAGATATCCCTGCATAAGCCCATTCTCGCCCGGGGTGCCGTGCTGCATCACGTAGGCGTAGTCGAATTTCACCTTGCGGCCGTCTATCGATACGGAAAAATCGTCCTTGCAGACCTGCGGGCGCCTGTTTTCCTCCAGTTCCACCCTTTCCCCGCCGTCCTCGCTGTATGCGACCAGGCTCCAGGAGCCGAAGCGGGCGAATATCTCATATACGTCGAATTTTCCTTTGTCTATCTGCGACGCCGTGAAGACGCCGCTGCGGCAGGAAACTTCCCACTCGGAAGAGTCGCTGCCATAAATCACTGCTATCTTTTTTATCATCATTCAAAGAAATTGCTGTCGCCTTCGTCCTGCACGCCATCTTCCGCATCCGCATCCGAGCCGTCGCAGTTATATTCCGTCTGCACCCCTGCCGGCACGGCGTAACTGTCGTTCTCGCTTATGCCCAGCGTGCCGTCCTCCATTATCTTCTTCATCCATATACCCCATATAGGCAGGGCCATATTCGAGCCGCCGCCCAGTGCCAGCGACTGGAAGTGTATCTGCGGATTCTCTCCGCCTACCCAGCCGCCTGCGCAGATTTTAGGCGTATATCCAATGAACCAGCCGTCCGCGTGGTCGTTCGTCGTGCCCGTTTTTCCGGAAATAGGGCCCTTCAGGGCATATTTTCCGCGCAGTCTGGCGGCGGTGCCCTCGTTCACGACGCCCTGCATCAGGTTCACCATAAGATAGGCCGTCTGCTGGTCTATAGCCACGCGCTTGCGGTTCGAGAAATTGGTGATCACGTTGCCCATATTGTCCTCGATGCGGGTGACCATAAGCGGCTCGGCGTAGATGCCTCCCGAAGGGAAGATGCAGTAGCCGGCGACCATTTCCATCACCGTGAAGTCGGCCGAACCGACGCAGAGGGCGGGCACTTCGTCAATATGGTTCTTGAATCCGGCCTCGCGCATCAGGTTAGCCATTGCGTGAGGGCCGTACTGCTTCATCAGGTAGGCCGAGATGTTGTTGCTGGACTTGGTGAGACCCCACTTCAGCGTCACCTCCTTGCCTATCCACTCGTCCTTGTCCGTACTTTTCGGAGTCCAGGTGTCGCCCGTGTATTCGTCGATAAAGGTCTGAGGCACGTTGAAGACCCTGGTGCACGGGTTCATTCCGTTCTGCATCGCGAGGGTATAGAGGAAAGGCTTGATCGTGGAACCCACCTGATGGGAGCTCTGGCTTACGTTGTCATATTTGAAATAGCGGTAATTCGGACCGCCCACGTAGGCCCTCACATAGCCGCTGACCGGCTCTATGGCCACGAAGCCGGCGCGCAGGTGCGACTTGTACCAGCGTATCGAGTCGTTCGGGGTCATCAGGGTGTCGATGTATCCCGGGCTGTCCCAAGTGAAAATCCTCATCTTCACCTTGGTGTCGAAGCTCTTGCTTATCTCCCTGTCGGAGGCGCCGTCCCGCTTCATCGCACGGTA
Organism: Bacteroidales bacterium; assembly: GCA_004554455.1. Taxonomy (GTDB): domain Bacteria; phylum Bacteroidota; class Bacteroidia; order Bacteroidales; family UBA932; genus Cryptobacteroides. The sequence goes on from SFMG01000017.1 coordinate 17,994, forward strand.
GCGGTCACTGCTCAGACGGGCCTGCCTCATAAGCTTGTCCACCGTCTCCTTGTCCACGTCATTGGCGAAAGGCCGGTTCGTCTTGCTCCTGAGGTCGCGCCAGAAACTCTTCTGCAGGTCCTTGCCCAGATGCTCGGCCACCGCCTCTTCGGCGTACTTCTGCATTTTCAGGTCTATGGTCGTATATATGCGCAGGCCGTCCTTGTCGAGATTGTACTTGCTGCCGTCCGCCTTGCGGTACTTTTCCAGCCAGCCGTAGAGGTCGTCGTTCTCCCAGCGCAGGGAATCGGACCTGTACATCTCTTCATATATATAATTGGAGCGCTGCGGCTTCTTCGCATTCATCGTGCGGCGGAGCATATCCCTGAAATAGAGGGCATAGCCGGCATTGTGGTCCTGCAGCTTGTAATCCGGGCAGTCCACCGGAATGGCCTGCAGCGAATCCAGCTGGGCGCGGGTGCAGAGACTGCCGTCGGGATTGTGAAGCCTGTCGGCCTTGTACATCTGTTTGAGCACGAAGTTGCGGCGTCCGAGCGCCTTCTCCGGGTTGCGCACAGGGTTGTAGCGGGTAGGGGCGTTCACCATTCCCACCAGCATTGCGGCCTCCTCCACGTTCAGCTCTTCGGGGTTCTTGCCGTAGAAGGTGCGCGCGGCCGCCTTCACTCCGAAGGAACTGCTGCCGTACTCCACGGAGTTGAGGTACATCGTGACAATCTCATCCTTGGTGTAGTTGCGCTCCAGCTTCACGGCGGTGATCCACTCCTTGAGTTTTATTCCCACGAGCTTGAAGGTCTTGCGCAGCTTGCCGTAGGAACTCATGTCCTCGCGCGGATAGAGCGTCTTGGCGAGCTGCTGGGTGATGGTGCTGCCGCCGCCCTGGCTGGAGTTGTGCAGCATCAGGGTTTTAACAGCCACACGCCCGAGACTCTTGAAGTCGATGCCGGAGTGCCTGTAGAAGCGCACGTCCTCGGTGGCCACCGCAGCGTCAACCAGGTAGGGACCGAGCTCTTCATAGCTCGCGTATGAGCGGTTCTGCAGGTGGTAGGTGGTAAGCAGCTCCCCGCCGTCGGCAATCACCTGGGTGGCGAGCTTGTTTTCCGGATGTTCCAGTTCTTCGAAGGAAGGGATATCGGCGCAGGCCGATACCAGGCCCAGCGAACATATCAGAATCAGAATCGGGGCGAGAACAACACCCCACAGCAATTTCGACAGCTTGGTCTGAGTACTTTCTTTCATTTTTCCAGCGTTATGCTTAATAGCAGAACTACAAAATTAGGAACAAAATTTGGATTTTTCCGCCGATTGTTCCTTACTTTGCACCGACAAATGAAAAATTGTAAGATATGGCGGGAAACCTTGTTATAGTCGAGTCTCCTGCGAAAGCGGGGACCATTCAGAAATTTCTTGGCGACGGCTACACTGTGAAATCCAGTTTCGGCCACGTCCGCGACCTTCCCGACAAGGATGAAAGCATAGATATAGCACACGGCTTCGAGCCTGAATATGAAATACCTGCAGCCAAGCGCAGGGTGGTAGAGGATTTGAAGAGGGCGGCCGCCGGAGCGGACATCGTATGGCTCGCATCCGATGAAGACCGCGAGGGAGAGGCCATCTCCTGGCACCTTTCCGAGGTGCTCGGACTCGACCCTGCCCGCACCCGCAGGATAGTCTTTCACGAAATCACCAAGAACGCGATACTCCACGCGATTGAAACCCCGCGTTCCATAGATATGGACCTGGTCTATGCCCAGCAGGCCCGCAGGGTGCTCGACCGCCTGGTCGGCTACGAGCTCTCGCCGCTGCTGTGGAGGAAGATTCAGCCCCGTCTCTCCGCTGGCCGCGTACAGTCCGTGGCCCTGAGACTGGTGGTGGATCGCGAGCGCGAGATCATCGCCTTCAGGCCTGAGCCATATTACCGCGTCGAAGCCCTCTTCCATCCCGGGAATGCCCCGGAGGGAGTGCTGGTGAGGGCCCTTCTCGACCGCCGCTTCAAGACCATCGAAGAGGCCCGCGCCTTCCTGGAGAGCTGCATCGACGCCGAATTCAGGGTAAGCGCCGTGGAGAAGAAAGACGGAGTACGCACCCCGTCCGCCCCGTTCACCACCTCCACCCTCCAGCAGGAGGCGTCCAGAAAGCTCCACATGTCGGTGAGCCGCACAATGGCAGTGGCCCAGAAGCTCTACGAGAGCGGACTCATCACCTATATGCGTACCGACTCCACCAATCTGTCCAGTCTCGCAATCAACACTGCAAAGGCTTATATAACAGATAATTACGGAGCGGACTACTCCCGTGTGCGCCAGTACCACACCACCGCAAGGGGAGCCCAGGAGGCCCACGAGGCCATACGCCCTACCTACATAGAGCGCAGCGGCATACAGGGCAGTCCGGAGGAGCAGAGGCTCTACGAACTGATATGGAAGCGCACCGTCGCCTCGCAGATGGCCGACGCAAAGGTCAGCCGCACCTCCATATCCATATCCAACGACCGCAACGACGCCATATTCAACGTCCAGGCCCAGCAGGTGCTGTTCGACGGCTTCCTCAAAGTCTATATGGAGGGCCGCGACGACGAGCAGGCCGACGAGGACGAAGTCATACTCCCTGCAGTGCACGAGGGTGACAGGATGCTCCGCGAGAGCATAAGCGCCGAGTGCAAGTTCACCCAGCCACAGCCGCGCTATTCGGAAGCCACCCTGGTAAAGAAACTTGAGGAACTGGGCATAGGCCGTCCTTCTACCTACGCCCCGACCATATCCACCCTCACCAAGAGCTACATCACCAAGGGAGGCAAGGAAGGGGAGAAGATCCCTGTCCAGAACCTCACCCTCTCCTCTCCGGCGTCCGGCAGCCGCATAAGCGTAAGCCGCAAGAACGAATGTGTGGGTGCGGAGAAGGGCAAGCTCATCCCTCAGGAGATAGGAATGAGGGTGACCGACTACCTGGTGGAGAACTTCGCCAACATACTCGACTACGGCTTCACAGCCTCGGTAGAGCAGGAATTCGACCACATCGCGGCCGGCCAGGCCCGCTGGAACGACGTCATAGGCGAGTTCTATCGCCCATTCAAGACCGAAATTGACAGCGCCCTGAACGCCAGCGGCTATTCCCGCGTCGAGAGAGTGCTCGGCAACGACCCTGCCGACGGCCGGCCTGTGATTGCCAAACTTGGAAAGTTCGGACCATATATACAGAAAGGCGAAGGAGAAGACAGGGTTTTCGCCAGCATGTCGGCCGGACAGCTCATAGAAAGCATCACCCTCGAGGAGGCACTGCGCCTCTTCTCCCTGCCGAGAACGGTGGGCAGCTACGAAGGCATAGACATAATAGCGACAAAGGGACGCTACGGACCATATATCAAATACGGAGACAGGAACATCTCGCTGCCGAAGGGGAAGAGCGCCGAGACCATAGACCTCGACAGCTGCATAGCCCTCATAGGGGCAGCCGGGCAGAAAGGCGCCGAAAAGCAGCTGATTGCCGAGTGGGGGAATCTGCAGCTGCTCAACGGAAGCTACGGACCGTACATCAAATGCGACGGACGCAACTACAAGCTGCCAAGGGGTTGCGACGCCTCCGCCCTCAGCGAAGAGGATTGCCGCAGGATAGTCAGCGAAGGTCAGCCGACCGCAGCCAGAAGGGGACGCAGGAGCCCGCGTCGCTGAACCGGGGTGAAATCAACAGAGCAATAAGACGTCAAGAATATGCAGAGTTATCATTTGGATGAAATAGACAGGAAGATATTGGGCTTCCTGATCAAGAACGCGAGGATGCCGTTCCTGGAGATAGCCCGCGAGTGCGGCGTATCCGGAGCCGCCATTCATCAGAGGGTGAAGAAACTCGAGCTCAACGGGGTCATCACCGGCTCCCGCCTGCTCGTCAAACCCCAGGCCCTCGGCCTGAATGTCTGCGCCTACATAAGCGTCACCCTTTCCGAGGCCAACAAGTATCCTGAGGTGATCGCCGCCTTCAGAGCCATACCGGAGATAGTCGAATGTCACTTCGTGACGGGCCGCTACTCCCTGCTTGTCAAGCTCTACTGCTATGACAATGACCACCTTATGGACATCCTCCTGAACACGATTCAGAAGATCCCATACGTCCAGTCCACCGAGACCCAGATTTCGCTCGACAACGAAATCGAGCGTCAGGTCGGCGTGCAGCAGAGGGACAAGACGGAGAACGACTAGACTTTCTGACCGAGCTTCAGCAGGGCCTCCGCCAGAAGCATATCGTCAGGCGTGGTGAGCTTTATGTTGAAGCGCTCGCCGGGGCAGTAGTGAAGACTCGCTCCAGCGGCTTCGGCCACAGACGAATCATCGGTGAAAGCCGTATCGAAAGGCTGCCTGTAGGCGGCCTTCAGCATTTCCGAACGGAAGAACTGAGGGGTCTGTATGCCGAAGAGACGGCTGCGGTCCGCATAGCCCCCGCAGGGAGTCAGGGTTTTCGGGTCCATAAGCTTCATCGTCTCCACGCAAGGCATCAGCGGCACGGCCGAGCCGAACTCCAGGGCCTCGTCGAGCAGGCGCCTCACGAAAGCGGGGCTGATGAGCGGGCGCACCCCGTCGTGCACGGCCACGATGGCCCCGTCCGGAACCTTCGCCAGGGCATTCTTCACCGAATGAAAACGGGTGATTCCCCCTGCGACCAGGGTTTGCCTGCAGCTGAAACGGGAATCGTAACACATTTGTTTCCAGACGGATATCTGGTCCTGCGGCAGGACCGTAATCAGCTCCGCGTCGGGTATGCCCTCCTTCAGGCGTTCCAGAGTCAGCTGCAGTACGCTTTTCCCTCCCAGTTCCAGAAACTGCTTCGGTTTGCCGGCTCCCATGCGCGTTCCGCTGCCCCCGGCCGTCGTTATCAGAAAAATCTTCATCGTTTCAGTTGATATGACTATACGAAGATATTGATTTTTTTGCGAAAAAAATTCGTACCTTTACCGCGATTGTACAAAAGATAAATATGGGACTTTCATTTTTGACTCAAGAACTTGCAATGGACCTCGGAACGGCCAACACAATCATATTCCAGAATGACCAGATTGTGCTTGACGAACCGAGCATCGTTGCCATTGAAAATGCCAGCGGAAAGTGCATGGCCCTCGGTTCAAAGGCCAAGATGATGCACGAGAGGACCAGTCCTGGAATCAAGACCGTACGTCCTCTGCGTGACGGCGTCATCGCCGACTTCAACGCCGCCGAGATGATGATAAAGGGCTTCATCAAGCAGGTGAACAGCAAGCGCCATTCGCTGTTCAACCCGAACCTCAAGATAGTCGTGGGCATACCTTCGGGCAGTACCGAAGTCGAGATACGTGCCGTGCGTGACTCCACCGAGCACGCCGGAGGCCGCGAGGTCTATCTCATCTTCGAGCCTATGGCTTCCGCCCTCGGAATTGGCCTCGACGTCGAGGCGCCTAAGGGAAATATGGTCGTGGATATAGGAGGCGGCACGACCGAAATCGCGGTGATCTCCCTGGGAGGCATCGTGGTCCAGGACAGCATACGCACCGCCGGTGACGTATTCACCAAGGACATACAGGAGTACCTCCGCCAGCAGTACAACATCAAGGTGGGCGAGATTACCGCCGAGAAGATCAAGATTGCCGTCGGAGCGGTCATCCAGGACCTGGATGAGGAACCGGAGCCATACGAGGTGAAGGGACCTAACCTCATCACCGCCCATCCTGTCAACGCGGTGGTCGGCTATCAGGAGATAGCCCAGTGCCTTGACAAGACCATAGTAAAGATCGAAAACGCCATCATACAGGCCCTCGAGCAGACTCCTCCAGAGCTCTACTCCGACATAGTCGAGAACGGAATCTACCTCGCCGGAGGCGGCGCCCTGCTCCGCGGTCTGGACAAGAGGCTCACCGAGAAGGTGAACATTCCTTTCCACGTGGCCGAGGACCCTCTCCGCGCCGTGGCAAGGGGCACCTGCATAGCACTCAAGAACACCGCCAACTACTCCTTCCTGATGAGATAGGATGGCGGAGCGCAAGGGCATATCCGGCTATCTGTTTACTGCAGCTATCTTCATCGCATTGGAGGTAGCTGCATTGGCTATGCTGCGTAACGCTTCCGAGGTTCAGAACAACTGGATTTCCAGGGGTGCGGACAGCTTCAACGCCTGCGTCTGGGGCAGTTGGGAGAAAGTCAGGGGCTATTTCGGCCTGCGCCGGGTGAATGACTCCCTGGCCGTGGAGAACTTCCGTCTCCGCCAGCAGCTCGCCCGTCTGGACAGCAGTCTTTATATGCCCGAAGATCTCAGCATCGTCGGCTCCTTCCACTCCATCCCGGCCCGCATCGTGCGTCACAGCAGCAACAGCCAGCACAACGTGCTGCTGCTGGACAGGGGCGGCATCGACAATGTCATAGCCGGTTCCGGCGTGGTCAGCGAGAAGGGTGTGGTAGGCATAATAGACGCCGTCAGCGAACACTATGCCCACGTGCTCAGTTTCTGCAACAGCAGCACCGTGGTCAGCGCCAGGGTAGGACGCAACGGGGCGGTGGGCCAGATGCGCTGGGACGGAATCAGCTCCACGGGAGCCGTGCTCAGCGAGATTCCTCCCTACGAGGGGATGATGCCCGGTGACACGGTCTTCACCAGCGGCTTCTCCTCCATCTTCCCGGCCGACATCCCACTCGGACTCACCGGAGAGAGCAAGCTCGTCAACGGTGCCACCCTTGTCATAAAGGTCCGCCTCTTCGAAGACATACGCCGCCTGCGCTACGTGACCATAGTCTCCAACAACGACCGCGCGGAAATAGAAAATCTGCTTAACGAAGAAGGGCAATGAAAGTGCAAGGCAACAACATAATGCTGTGGCTGCTACTGCTCATCCTGCAGTTGGTGATATGCAATTACTTGTATATCAGCCCCCTGCTCGTGCTCACCCTGCTGCCGACCATAATTTTCTGCCTGCCTGCCACCCTTCCTACGGTATGGGCTATGCTCATCGCCTTCGCGGCGGGCGCCTTCGTCGATCTGCTGGGTGACGGGCTCATCGGCCTCAACGCCCTTGCCGCAGTGCCGGTCGCCCTGGTCCGCAGGATGCTGCTCGCCTCTATTTTCGGAAGCGACACTGTCGAGAGAGGGGAGAGCATAAGCATATACAAAAACGGCTTCTTCCGCATAGCCGGCGCGCTGGGCATAGTCATATCCCTCTTTCTGGCGATATATCTCTTCGCCGACAATGCCGGCACCCGCAGTTTCTGGTTCAACCTGCTCCGCTTCGTCGTCTCCTTCCCGCCGTCCCTGCTGGTCGGCCTGCTCAGTTTCAATGTGTTGAATCCGAAAGAGAAGAGGTAGGCGATGTCACTGGAGCGTAAAGACAAGTTGCTGATCGGCCTTTGCATAGCGGCGGCCGCCCTTGTCGTGCAGCTCTTCTGCATACAGGTGTCCGACAAGAGCTCCCGCGATGCGGCCAGCAACCAGTCCACGGTCCGGGTGCCCATATACCCGAACAGGGGAGTCATACGCGACCGCAACGGAAAGGTGCTGGTAGGCAACAAGCTCTGCTACGATTTGATGGTGACGCCCAAGACCATAGGAGAGTTCGACACGCTCGCGCTCTGCCGCAACTTCGGGGTGGACAGTCTCTACATACGCGAGCGCTTCAAGGAATACAGACGCAATATGCGCCGCATAGGCTACCAGTCCGTGGTGCTGCTGCGCCAGCTGAGTCCGGAAAAATACACCGCCTTCGCCGAACTGCAGGCAAAGGGCGGCTTCGAGGGCTTCTGGGGGCAGGCCAGGACCATACGCGAATATCCCTACAACGCCGGAGGCAACCTGCTCGGCTACGTCTCCGAAGTGGACGCCGACTACATCAGCCGCCATCCGGGCGAATACAGGCCCGGCGACTATGCCGGCCGCACCGGGCTCGAGGCGGCCCGCGAAAAGGAGCTCAGGGGCGTCAAGGGTGAACACATATACCTGCGCAATTCCCGCAACCAGATAGAAGGCCCCTACAAGAACGGCGAGGAGGATGTCGAAGCCATTCCGGGCAAGGACATCACCACCACCATAGATGCGGAGCTCCAGCACTACGGCCAGACGCTGATGCAGAACAAGGTGGGCTCCCTGGTGGCCATTGAGCCCGCCACGGGAGAGATACTCGCCCTGGTCTCCAGCCCGGGCATAGACGTGGATCAGCTTGCCGACATAGGCAGCCACTACAAGGAGATAGCCGCCAACCCCTACAAGCCTATGTTCAACCGTGCGGTGCAGGCCTCCTATCCTCCCGGCTCCTGCTTCAAGGTCGTCAACGGGCTGATAGGCCTCCAGGAGGGGGTGATCACTCCGGAAAGCTGCTATCCCTGCAGTATGGGCTACCACTTCGGCAACCACAAGCTGGGCTGCCACGCCCACCGCTCGCCTCTGAACCTGGAGGAATCCATAATGATGTCCTGCAACGCCTACTACTGCTATGTGCTCAAGGCCCTGCTGGAGAACAGGAAATACTCCAGTATGGATGAGTCTATGAAGGCCTGGGACGACTATGTCTATAGCTTCGGCTTCGGCAGACCTCTGGGCAGCGACTTCCCGGCCGAGCTCAAAGGCAACATCCCTACTCCGGAATATTACAACAGAATCTACGGCAGGGGCCACTGGAAGGCCAACACCATAATCTCCATATCCATAGGCCAGGGAGAGATAGGCTGCACCCCGCTGCACCTGGCGAACTTCTGCGCCACAGTCGCCAACCGCGGCTGGTACATAACCCCTCACATAGTCAAGGACTCCGAAGACATCAGCATAGACCCGAAATACCACGAACGCAACTACACCCTCGTCGATACCACCCATTTCCCGAAGGTGGTAAAGGGTATGTACAGGGCCGTGAACAGCGGTTTCGGTTCGGGAGGAACGGCCAGCATAGCCGCGGTGCCGGGCCTGGAGATCTGCGGCAAGACCGGAACGGCGCAGAACCCGCACGGGGCCGACAACTCCGTATTCATGTGCTTCGCGCCTATGGACAATCCTAAGATTGCCGTGGTGGCCTACATAGAGAACGGCGGCTTCGGGGCGACCTGGGCTGCGCCGATCGCCTCCCTGCTGGTCGAGAGCTATCTCAACGGAGAGATATCCGAAGAAAGGAAATATCTCGAGAAACGTATGCTCGAAGGCAATCTTATGGACAGAGTGAGAATAAGGAAATGATAGAAAGGAGAACAAGTCAGAGAGGAGTGGGCGGAACCGTGGACTGGTGGCTGGCAGGCTGCTGGCTTGTACTGGTTTTCATCGGCTTCCTGAACATCTACTCCACCGTGCACTACGAGTACCCGGAAGTGCTCGTGTGGGGCAGCCGCGCCTGCAAGCAGCTGGTGTGGATAGGCACGGCCGTGCTGATGGCCGCGGTCATACTCTTCGCCGTTCCCTCGCGCATCTACGAGAACGCCTCCCTGCCCGCCTACGTGCTGATGTTCTTCCTCCTGGTGCTGGTGATCTTCATCTCCAACGACACCAAGGGCTCCAACTCCTGGATAGAGATAGGCTCGGTCAAGATACAGCCCGCCGAGTTCTCCAAAATAACCAGTTCCCTGATGCTCGCCAACGTGATCAGCAAGATGGACCTCCATTTCCGCAGCTTCAGGGACTATATGATAGCCGGCGCCGTCCTCCTGCTGCCTATGGCGGCCATAGTCGCCGAGAACGAAACCGGCTCGATGCTCGTCTATGTCGGCTTCATCTTCGTGCTCTACCGCGAAGGCATATCCGGCTGGTGGCTGGCCCTGCTGGGCAGCATCATAACCCTCTTCATAATCACCCTGCGCTTCGGCATAGTCCCGACCCTGCTGACGGTTTTCATCGTCGCCAGCTTCGCCAACGATTTTCTCAGGGGCCGCAAGTGGCTCTGGCTCGCCATCAACATCCCGCTCATCGCCCTGATGATTGTGTGGATAATCTTCTGGCCCAAGCCTCTCTATTTCCTGCTGCCGCTGATGGCCGTCCAGATAATATGCTACCTTGTCTTCGGCTTCCTTCGCAGGGATTCCTTCCGCATGGCCAGCGCGGGAGTGATAGCGGCCTGCATGATTGCCTCCTTCAGCGTGGACCTGGTCTTCAACAACGTGCTGCAGGAGCACCAGCGCAAGCGCATCGAAGTCCTGCTCGGAATGACCGAGGACCCATCCGGCTGGGGCTACAACGTGCATCAGTCCAAGATTGCCATAGGCTCCGGAGGCCTCTTCGGCAAGGGCTATCTCAACGGCACCCAGTCCACCTTCGGCTTCGTTCCAGAGCAGAGCACCGACTTCATCTTCTGCACCATAGGCGAGGAATGGGGCTTTGCGGGCAGCGTAGCCGTCGTGCTGCTCTACGTCTTCCTGATATTCCGCATAATCCACGACGCCGAACAGTGCCGTTCGCGCTTTATCAGGGTTTACGGCTACTGCGTGGCCTCCTGCTTCTTCATGCACCTTATTATAAATATAGGTATGACCATAGGCCTTATGCCCGTCATAGGCATACCCCTGCCGCTGGTCAGCTACGGCGGCTCGTCGATGTGGGGTTTCACCATACTGCTCTTCATCTTCCTTGCCCTCAACCGCGAAGAGAGGAAATATTTCTGATATGCATATATATTCCCGCATACGCTGCCTCCTGCCGCTGCTGCTCTGCCTTGCCGCGCTCTGCCTCTCCGCCTCCTCCGAGGCCCGGAAAAAGGAGCCGAAGAAAGAGCCGGCGCGCATACGCATAAGCGTGTCGCTGAGCGACCTGGCCGACTCCGTGGCCGCATACGGGGCCGAGTGCGAGAAGGAACTCTATGAGGGGCTGGAACTGGAGATTCTGGAACTCAGTAGCGCCCTGGTAGCAAAGATAGACAGCATCAGCGCCTTCGCCCGCCTCCGTCCCCGCACATATCTCGGGGAACTGGCCGTCTCGCTCGCGAGGGAACACCTGGGCAAGCCCTACCGCTGGGCTGCCGACGGTCCCGACCAGTTCGATTGCTCCGGCTTCACACGCTATATCTACCGCCAGATAGGCATAGACATACCCCGCCACTCGGGAGAGCAGTACCGCCAGGGACCGCACATCGAAGTGCCTACCGACCTGCGCGAGGGCGACCTGGTCTTCTTTGGCACCCGCCGCAGCTGGCGCAGCGTAGGCCACGTGGGCATAGTGGTGGCGGTGGACAGGGAACGCGGCATTTTCAGCTTCATCCACGCCAGCAGTTCCGGGGGCGTGCGCATATCCCTGAGCAACGAAGACTACTTCGTCACCAGGTTCATAGGCGGCTGCCGCTACATACGCGACTGAGCAATTATTTACAGAGCTTTTGTGTCTGCCGCAATATCCTCGGCGGCAGGAGTGATGATTACCGGCATACCCACGTAAACCATTTCCACGAGACGGTCTATGTCCTTGTTGTTCAGACGTATGCAACCCTCGGAAGTGCGCAGGCCTATCTCTTCCGGCTTATTGGTTCCGTGAATGCCTATGCGGAGGGACAGAGGGGTGTTGAGGCGTATGAACCAGTCGCCGTAGCAGCCCTTCTCCCTGCATCCATTCTCCGGGTTGAGGTGCGTCCATTCCGAAGACGGCTCTATGCGCCTGATGCTGAAAACCCCTTCCGGAGTGCGCTCGTCCTCCTTGGTGCGTTTGTCGCCGTATTCGCTGCCGCAGGAAATGGGAGCCGAAAAGAGCAGCTCGGAGCAGGAACTGTACAGCTGAAGGCACATATCCTCCTTGGAGACAAGAATGAAAGCGGCGTTGCCTGAGGGTACGGCGGAACTGACCGGTCCCTCCTCGACAGTCTTCATTGGTTCCGAAGCCGCCGAATAGAAACTGTGTGGGTCGCTGCCTGCGCCTGGAATCAGGCAAAACAAAAGGCAGAAGGCAATTTTCCTTGCACTTGCTTTCAATTCTTCCATACTTGCAAACGCTCTCGCATCTTTGCAAAGATAATTGAAAAACAGTAAATTTGCAGACAATTTTTCAACAGCTTATCAACAGAAACACACGATTTATGGCAAGCGAAATACGGGATCTCTCACTCTGGCAGGACGGCCGGCTCAAGATCGAATGGGTAAAACATCACATGCCGCTGCTGCGCTCCCTTGAGGAGCAGTTCAGCGCCGAAAAGCCCTTTGCCGGGCTCAGAGTGGCACTCTCGGTGCATCTCGAGGCCAAGACGGCCTATCTCTGCAAGGTGCTCGCCGCAGGCGGGGCCGAAATGTACGTGACCGGCAGCAACCCTCTCTCCACCCAGGACGACGTGGCAGCGGCCCTCGTGCACGACGGGCTGAACGTCTTCGCCTGGTACGACGCGACGCCTGAGGAATATATGTCCCACTGCCGCAGGGTCATAGAAGTGGGTCCGAATGTGATCATAGACGACGGCGGAGACCTGGTGAACCTGATTCACAGCGAATTCCCCCAGCTCCTGGACAAGGTCATAGGCGGCTGCGAGGAAACCACCACGGGCATACTGCGCCTGATACGCATGAACCGTGCGGGCGAACTCCGCTTTCCTATGATGCTGGTGAACAATGCCGACTGCAAGCATCTCTTCGACAACCGCTATGGCACGGGACAGTCCGTATGGGACGGCATCAACCGCACCACGAACCTCATAGTCGCCGGCAAGACCGTCGTGGTGGCCGGTTACGGCTGGTGCGGCAAGGGCGTTGCGATGAGAGCCAAGGGCCTGGGTGCCGAAGTCATTGTCACAGAGGTGGACCCGGTCAAGGCCATAGAGGCGGTGATGGACGGCTTCAAGGTGATGAAAATGCGCGAAGCGGCTGCGCAGGGAGACATATTCGTAACCGTAACCGGCTGCGAAGGCGTGATTGCCGAGGGCGACTTCCTCGCAATGAAGGACGGCGCCATCTGCTGCAATGCTGGCCATTTCGACTGCGAAGTGGACGTAGCGGCCCTCAGGCGCATAGCCGTCAATGCCGCTCCTGCCCGCAAGAATATAGTCTGCTACACCCTTTCCGACGGCCGCCGCATCTACATACTCGCGGAAGGCCGGCTCGTGAACCTTGCCGCAGGCGACGGCCATCCGGCCGAAATCATGGATATGTCCTTCGCCATCCAGGCCCTGAGCGCCCGCTACATAGTCGAAAACAGGGACTCGCTCCCGCGCGAAAAGGGCCGTATGGTGCACGAGATACCGGCGGAAATCGACCGTGCGGTGGCTCTGCGCAAGCTGGAATCCTGGGGTTACTGCATAGATGAGCTCAGCGAGGAACAGCGCCTCTATCTCTACGGAAATGACTGTCAGTGAGTTGACGGAAGAGCCTAATAGGCAAATTTTAAAAAAAAGTCCGGTATTGAAGAATAACTTGGACTTTTTTTTAATATCTTTGCGCCTTGACGGATTTTCGAACTAACATATAACTTTTATTATTAACAACCAACAGGTTAACCTTTTAGGAAAAAATTAAAATGAAAGTGTTCAAGTTTTTGGCGGCAGTGCTTGTCGCAAGCGCCTTCAGCATTTCAGTCAGCGCACAGGAAACAACTGCAGAGAACAGGGATGAGAACGGCAAGATCGTACGCGGTCCTTATCTCTCCAACGGTTTTGGCGCCAACTGGTTCGTAGGAGCTGCAGGCGGTGTAAACATCTTTATGAACGGTGCCAACGGCTATTCCGGCCGTGTAGGCGGTGCCCTCGACATCTATGTAGGCAAGTGGTTCATCCCCGATCTCGGCGTGCGCATCGGCTATCAGGGTCTCACCGGCCGTATGAACGGTGCCGAGTTTGCAGGCGTCGATGACAAGCTCGTCGAGAAATTCCAGTTCTGGTATCTCCACGGCGATGTTATGTGGAACATTTCCAACACCATAGGAGGCTACAAGGAGTCCCGCTTCTGGAACTTCGTCCCTTACGCACACTTCGGTGCAATGCGCATCTTCGATCACGAGAATCCGGCCTATGGCGAGGACAAGCGCGTGAACGCACACGACAACGAGCTTGCCTTCGGTGTGGGTCTCTACAATACTCTGCGTTTCAGCAAGAGGGTATATGGAACCATCGACGTCCGTGAGACCATGTTCTCCCCACGTTTCCACGGCTACACCGGTGTCAGCGACCTCGGCGGAGTCTGCAGCAACCTTTCAGTTACCGCCGGCATAGGCGTTTACCTCGGCAAGGTAGGCTGGGAGCGCGGATCCAAGGATAACGGTTCTGCAGCAGCCGCAGCAGCTGCAGTGGCAGCCGCAGAGGCAGCCCTGCTTGCCGCCAAGGAGGCCAACAACGCCCTCGCAGTCGAGAACGGTGAGATTGCAGCCGACAACAAGGCTCTCAACGACGACATCAACAGACTCAAGGACCAGCTCGACTCCCTCGAGAAGGCTGCCCAGAATCTCGACAAGGTTTACATCAACGATACGACTTACGTAACCCTTAAGCTTGGTACCGCACCTTGTACCCTCTACTTCGCGAAGAACTCCTACACCCTGAATGCAACTGAGCTTCAGCACCTTGACTTCTACGTCAAGAACATCATCAACCAGGATCCGGACCACGCGTTCTACCTCACCGGTACCGCCGACTCCGCAACCGGTACCGAGGCAGTCAACGCCAAACTCAGCAAGAGGCGTGTCGAGACTGTAAGGAAGCTCATCATGGACAAGTACGGAATCTCTTCCGACCGTCTTATCATCAAGGACGCCAAGGTATCCAACAAGTTCTCGGATCCACGCCTTGACCGCTCCGTGATAATTGAGCACTAAAAAAGACAACGAACCCCTCAGTTGGTTCGCCGCAAGAACTCGTCACGGGCAGGAAATCTCTGTCCGTGACAAGTTGTTGAAAGCGGGAGTGGAGCATTTCATCCCTACCGTGCCCTCCATACGTATCAGCGGAGGCCGCCGCCGCAAGTGTGAGAAGCCCCTGATCAGCAATCTGGTCTTCATCCGCGCGGAAAAGTCCAGGGCCTGTGAACTGGCAAACTCCGTGATTCCCGTCTATTACCTCATCGACCGCGTAACCCGCACCCTACTCGTCGTTCCCGACAAGCAGATGGACGACTTCGCGAGAGCGGTAAAGCTCGACAGCGGCTGCATAGACGGAACTCTTCCGGAGCTCGAAAAAGGCAGCCGGGTAAGGGTAATCGGAGGAGCTCTGGAAGGAGTCGAGGGGCAGGTTCTTGAAATCTCGGGACACAACTACGTCGTGCTGTCACTCTGCGGGCTCATACAGGCCAAGGTTGAAATACCTACACAATATCTGGAAAAACTATGAACAGGAGATTCGCTCACAACATAAGCATATTTCTGCTGGACCTCATCTTGTCGGTGATTTCATCGGTTTTTGCGCTGCTGGTGCTTCGTGTCATCTACGGCGAAATCCTTTATTTCAACCGGCTCTGCACCATCTGGCTGCTGACTTCCCTGCTGGCCACGGTGGCCGGAATTCTGATCTCTGGATCTTTCCGCGTGGTAGTGCGTCATTCCACGCTGAAGAGTGTCAACAAAATCATTGTCAGCACCTTATGCAAGGGCCTGCTTTTCCTGGCAGTGTGGCTGCTGGGAACTTTCCATCACTTCGAAGTGCCCGTTTCCAACTATTTCTGGATACTCCTGCTCCTGGACCTGATGCTTTCCTTCATACTCCCTCTTCTGACGCGTCTGCTCATCATCAACGCCTATGACAGCTTCCGCCGGGACTATGCCGAGGAAGTGAAGAAAGTGCCGGTAGTGGTTTATGGCACCAGCAACAAAGCGGTGGCAATGGTCACCCGTCTCAGCACCTCCCCGAACTACAATGTCATAGGTTTTCTCAGCCCCCTGAAGGCCAACTCCGGCCTTATCATACACGATCTGCCCGTATATACCTACAGTGACGAGGCCTCTCTTGCCGACCTGCGCAACCGTCTCGGCTTCGAATGTGTGCTGTTTGCCGACCACGACGCCGCAGAAGCGGCACGCAAGGACGAGCTGAGTCTCATGTGCGTCCACTCCGGCATACACGTGCTCAACACCCCGCGCATAGCCGAGACCCATTTCGGCTCCCTCTCCGGGGAGGCCCTCAAGGCCGTGAGCAACCAGGAAATGATCCTCGATGGAATGAGCTCCTTCGGGCGCATCACAAAACGCATTGCGGACTGCGCTCTGTCCGGCCTGCTTCTGATCGTCTTCTCCCCGCTCATACTGATATGCTTCCTGGCCATTAAGCTGGACGACAAGGGACCTGCCATCTACAAGCAGGAAAGGATAGGCCGTTTCGGCAGGCCTTTCAATATATATAAATTCCGTTCCATGCGCACCGACGCAGAGGCGGCCGGCCCGGCACTGTACTCCGGCGACGACGATCCGCGCCTGACCAAGGTCGGCAAATTCCTCCGGGTGCACCATCTCGACGAACTGCCGCAGCTCTGGAACGTCTTTATGGGGGATATGTCCTTCATAGGCTGGCGTCCCGAGCGCAAATTCTACATAGACCAGATCATGGAGCAGGACCCGCGCTACTACTATCTCTACCAGATACGTCCGGGAGTCACTTCCTATGCCACTCTCAAGAACGGCTACACCGACACGATGGAGAAGATGCTCCGCCGTCTCGAATTCGACCTCTACTATCTGCGTCACCGCTCCTGGTGGTTCGACATCAAGATACTCTTCCAGACCTTCGTAAGCATAGTCTTCGGCAAGAAATTCTGATCCCGGCTTGAAATGAAGGTACTGCAGCTAGGCAAATTCTATCCCGTGCGAGGGGGCGTCGAAAAGGTTATGTACGACCTTTTCGAAGGCCTCAATGCCGATGGGATACATTGCGATATGCTCTGCGCCCGCATAGAAGAGGGAACTCCGGAGTGCGTCCCGTCCGCAGGCAGCGGCCGTCTCGTGGCCGTGAAGGCCCTGGCCAAGCTCGCTGGCACTATGATTGCCCCATCTATGCCGCGGAGGCTGCGCCGCCTTGTCAGGGAGGAGAATTACGACCTGATACACGTCCACCATCCCGACCCTATGGCCGCCCTTTCCCTTTTGCTGAGCGGCTACAAGGGCAAGGTCGTGCTCCACTGGCACAGCGACATACTCAGCCAGAAATTTTTCCTGGCCTTCTACAAACCCCTGCAGAACTGGCTCATACGCCGCGCAGACCTCATTCTGGGCACCACTCCTGTCTATGTGGAGCAGTCGCCCCACCTGGCTGCCGCGCGTGCCTCGCACAAACGCATATCCTTCCTCCCTATTGGAGTCAGGCCGCTGCGTAACGCCGCCTCAGACGCGTCTCTCGCAGCCGAAGTCGGCAGGCTGCGCTCGGAACTCGGAGGACGGCGCATAATCTTCTCCCTGGGCCGGCTCATCCCTTACAAGGGCTATGAAACGCTGATCGAGGCCGCTGCCCTGCTGCCGGACGACTGCATTGTGGTCATCGGCGGCGGAGGGCCGCTGGAAGCGAGCCTGCGTGCCAAGGTCAGTGATATGGGACTGGAAGACAAGGTCCGCCTCCTGTCCCGCGTGCCGGACGGAGAAACGGATCTCTGGTACAACGCCTGCGACCTTTTCTGTATGAGCTCTGTATGGAAGACCGAGGCCTTCGGAATAGTCCAGATAGAGGCGATGTCCCTGGGCAAGCCCCTGGTGGCGACCCGCATCCCGGAGTCGGGTGTCTCCTGGGTCAACGAGGAGGGCGTTTCCGGCCTGAATGCCGAGCCGGGCGACCCACGCTCCCTCGCCGACTGCATATTGGCCGTGCTTGAAGATGCAGAGAAATATTCCCTCGGTGCGGCGCAGCGTTATGCCGCCAACTTCACCTACGGGAGAATGATTGAAAGATGCAAGGACTTTTACGGGAAAATCCTGTAAAGTTTTAATATATTTGTAAGACAATACTTTCCCTTGTGGACAGTCTCGGATGCCATGCGTTTTTGGGACCGTCCATTGGCGAAGCTATACAATTTTTCAGCAAAAGACATATCTATTATGATGGAAGACAGGGGCAGAAAGATTGCCGTGATACTTGCCGGCGGAAGTGGCTCCCGACTGGGTGCAGATGTTCCGAAACAGTTCCTGCAGATCGACGGAAAGACCATATTGGAATACTCGGTCGAGGCCTTCGAAGGACACGGGGGAATCGACGCCATCTTCATAGTCTCACGTGCGGATTTCATTGAGGAGGTGAAGGAGATAGTCCGTCTCCGGGGCTACACCAAGGTCGAGAAGGTGCTCGCCGGAGGCAAGGAAAGGTACCATTCCTCCCTTGCCGCGATAGCCCAGGCGCAGGACGGGGACATATTGCTCTTCCACGACGCCGTCCGTCCCCTCGTCAGCCGCCGCATCATCGACGACTGCCTCGAAGCGATGCAGAGCTACAACGCGGTGGACGTGGGTTTCAACACCACCGACACCATAGTCCAGGTGAATTCCGACAACTGTATATGCAATATACCTGACCGCGCCGTGCTGCGAAACGGTCAGACGCCGCAGGTATTCAGGCGCGAAGTCATAGCCAGGGCCTACGAAATCGCCCTCGCCGACCCTGCCTTCCGCACCACCGACGACTGCGGGGTGGTCTTCCGCTACCTGCCCGGCGAGCCGGTCTTCGTCGTACGCGGCGACGTATGCAATATGAAAGTAACCTACAGGGAGGACCTGGAACAGATAGAGCGTCTGCTGCGCCAGAGAGACTGATTGCTGACTGCCTATGAATGAAACTCTTATATCCGTAATAATACCGGTGTACAATGCCGAACGCTGGTTGCGCGAGTGCCTCGAAAGCGTGCTCGCCCAGACCTGGATGCGGCTGGAAGTCATATTGGTGGACGACGGCAGCACCGACGGCAGCTTCGGCATCTGCAAGGAATATGCCCGCAGGGACAGGCGCGTCAAGGTCCTTCATGGCCCCAACAGCGGCGTCAGCAAGGCCCGGCAAAGGGCCATCGAGTCCGCGCAGGGCAGTTTCATAGCTTTTGTGGATGCGGATGACGTGGTGCTTCCGAATATGTTGGAGACCCTCTACAGTGGCTTTTCCGTTACGGACAACGTGCTTATCGCCAACGCAGGCCTGTACCGTCTGGACCGCAAGGGCCGCCTGCGCAAAATGTCGCGCCACAGGCATCCCCGCCACTATGTGATACGCGATGTGCCCGGCTATGCGGCCGCTTCCCTCTCAGGGGAGACCAACCATTATCTCTGCACCAAACTTTTCCGTCGCGAGGTTTTCGACTGGGTCCGTTTCCGCAATCTCCGCCACGACGAGGACACCCTCCTGGGCTACGAGCTGGTGAAGGCCCTGCGCGGCAGCAGCTGGAAGATTGTCGATCTGCCTTCGCTGCTCTATTGCTACCGTGACACCCCGGGCAGTCTCTGTACCAGCGAAACCCAGGCCCAGGCCCCCGAGCGCCTGGCCAACCTCGACCGCATGTATGAGGATGCCCTTGCCAACTGGCCCGAGCTCTGCCCGCTTATCGATGCCCAGCGCCTGGCCAGCCTCACTTACTTCCTTACCCGCTGCCGTCACATCCCCGCCTGGAAAAAGCAATGGTGGCCCCTCTACCGCCCCCGCCTCGACGCCTACCCCCTCCTCCGCGGCCTCCGGCTCCTCCGCGGCAAACAAAGACGCAGGTTCCTGAGGTTGAAGATGATAGGATGAATACAGATTTCCTTTCGAAAAAGACTTGCGCCGTTGTAAACGGTATTTTTATAATCATGGTGTTCTTTGCCCATGCATGGCAGTATATTGCTCCTGCCTTGGGGCATTGGACGATATTTGATAATCTGTATGCGAGTGTTATCGGCTGGTCCGGGCAGTATATTGTTGTTCCCTTCCTCTTATTCTCCGGATATGGTGTAACGACTTCCATTATGGAAAAAGGGAATGCTTATGCCAAAAAGATTCCGTCGGCGAGGATACTACCCACTCTTCTCAATTTTGACATTGCCGTTTGCATATTCATTGCAGTCAACTTAATTCTTGGATTCCGTCCTTCTTTGGCTCAGTGTCTGTTGTCATTAAGCGGATGGGATAGCGTAGGAAACAGCAACTGGTACATCTTCTGTATCCTTTGGTGTTATTGTTTTTCTTTTGTGGCGTCTCTTTGCAGTAAACACTCAAAAGAGGCTCACCTTATGATAGTTTTGGTCTTATGCCTTCTCTATGTTGTCTTGTTAAGCATTTCTAAAGGAAATCAGAGGTGGTGGTATGATACAATACTGGCATATCCGACAGGCGTTGCTGTTGCATTGTACATGGAGAAACTTGCTATTCTTATAGAAAGGTGGAAATTACCTCTTGCTTCAGGGCTTATGGCACTGTTCATTTTCCTGCTCTTTGCCGGGAGAAAGTGGGCACCTGGATATAATTTTTTC
>SFMG01000039.1 GCA_004554455.1 Bacteroidales bacterium
ATCAGACTGATATTGAGAATGAGGATTTTGATGACTATAGAGGGTGGTTCATAAGTAACTGCCTTCTCATCGAGTACGATGTTCCTCAGAAACAGGAATACAAGACCATCGGAAAGGATGCAGTAAGAATCTTCGAACGAGTGCTGTACAATTATCAGAAATCACTTTCCAGGGCATCCGAGATATACAAGGCCCTTTGTTTCTGCCAGATGCTGGCCGAGCTCACGGAAGATGAGAGGGAACTACATTATCTCGAGCTGAAGGCAAGTTACCTTGAACAGCTTGTACTCTTCACAAAGGGTCAGTACTCCGAGATGAAAGACCTGGTTCCTTCATCAGACATAGCGCAGGAGAAGTCTGTTGTAAGGAGCGTAAACATCGTGAGGGTATTGAAGGAGATTAACACATCAGGGGATGACTCCAGACTGCTTTCCGAGATCATACTGAGTGAGAACGACGCTCTCGTCATCAAACTTGCCAGAATACTCCAGTCATACAACCGAATCAAGGATATTGTCCCTGAGAAGACGCTGTCGGACCTAAAGCAGGAGATGATCAAGGAACTGTCACTTGACAGCGAGACACAGTCCTCCCTCGATGATGACGAGGATGAGAACCTGGGAATGGAGGACAAGACCAAGGAGTTCAAATCGTCGTTCATCTTCCCTGCGGACAAGTCGCAGCACATGTCCGCCAACATTAAGTTGCAGAGCAGGAACGTCTTCAAGGGAGTCTGCGCATTTCTGAATTCGACGATTGGAGGAACACTGTACCTCGGAGTCAACGATATGGGATATGTTATAGGTTTGGACAATGACCTTGATTTCGTCAAGGGTTCTCTGGACAGTTATATCCGGCTCATACAGGACGAGGCAAAACAGGCTTTCGAGCAGAGCATCCTTGACTTCCTGGATTTCGAAGTGATGTTCGAAGGTCGGGTTGTTGCCATCAAGGTCAGGCCTTATCCAGATGGACTCGTGTATATGGACAAGATCCCATACAAGAGGAACTTCGGAGAGTCCGAACCGATGCGCGAAGATGAGAAGGCTAGAATGATTTCCATGAAGCTTTCTTCCGGAAAGGCTGACGGCGGCAAGCTCGGAACGATTGAGAAGGCCGTCGTGGAGAAGAAATGCGTTTGCCTCAAACGCTACTCTTCCGCCAGCGGAATACGCGACCGCCACGTGGAGCCGTTCAAGGTGACGGGAGAAGGCAAGTTCGTATGGTGCTACGATCTTGTGGACAGGAAATGTAAGCAGTACAGCATATCCCGGGCAGCAGACATCATTTTGCTGAACGATGCCTGGACGCATCAGAGGGAACACAAGGCCCTTGAAACCGATATCTTCAACTGGAGCGGGGACAAGGCAATGCATATAGAGCTCCGGATGGATAATCTGGCCTGCAACATCCTGAAGGACGAGCACCCACTAAGCGCAAAGTTCCTTACATCAATCAACGATGGAGAGGAGTGGATACTCTCAACCGACGTCTACAGGTGCGAGGCTCCGGGACGGTTTGTGATAGGGCTCCTTGACCATGTGGAGATTCTTCAGGGTGAAGAACTCAAGAAATTTGTAAAAGACTATATCAATGAGCACTTTGATGCCGAAAAATTGACTGTTTGTTGAATCGCTGATGGACTTGAATCATGATCGAAACAGATAGACTCATCCTCCGTCCGTGGGAGGACTCCGATGCGGAGGCACTTTTTCGATACGCTTCCGATCCGGACGTGGGCCCTAGGGCGGGATGTCCGCCGCACAAGGCCATTGAGGAGAGCAGGAGAGTGATCCGGAACATCTTCACCAATGACCGCACCTGGGCTGTCACTCTGCGCGAGACCGGGGAGGCAGTAGGTTGTATGGGGTACTTCATCCACGGCGAGAGCAACATCCCGATAGGGGAGGAGGATGCCGAAATTGGCTACTGGATAGTGATACCTTACTGGAACCGTGGCATAGCCACTGAAGCACTCCGGGCATGGAAGTGCCGTAGGAGTGGGCGAATAGGGTCTTTGACATGCCTTCCTAAGCCGGAAGAACCGGAAAAGAGGAAGCCGGAACGGCCCAATAAATCAATATACTCTAACTGATTGGGAAAACATTAGTTAAATAACGGTAGTATTGTAGTAGTGCTACTTTTGCTCTGAACTAAAAGCTATATAATTGTTAAATTTTTTAACGAATCATTGATTCTTTGAATATGATTGATATAACTGTTTATGCCATATTAGAGGGGTCGTACAATGCATCTTCAGACAAGTTGTCCTTGGGCGTTATGGACGTTTACCTATATCTAGAAAGCGCAAAATCTGACTTCAGAAACGAAATCAACTGGTATCGTTTAGCGTACCAAAATGAGAATCTTGAAGAACTAGAATCCTCTGAGATTTGTTGGCATGGCTTAATCAATAAAACTGAGCACATCGTTTATAAGATTCATACCATTTCCATAAACTCAGACGACTTATTCAAAATAGATAACAAGTACCCTACTGTTACTAGATTAGAAGTAGACAGGCATCTGGATAAAACCTCATATCCATATATTGTTGTAGGCTTATGGTGTGTCGAACGAGAAACTGCTACTCCCATAGAACACTACTTATATTTCTACTGTCATACTATTGACGCAGCCAAAGGTGCTTATATAAAGTATTTCAAGGAAACCGCATATCTTGATCTGGATCCTGATTTGATACCTGATAGCCAATATTTCGACCAAGATTATGTCTACAAAGTAGACGAAAGAAACAAATACTTCTGCTACATAGATAATAACGAATAGTTGATGTTAAAATGTAGCCTTCCCTATAAGTAAAATCAAAGCACTACCTTTGTCGAAAGTCCTATACGCAGAGCTCAAACTATCGTAAGGCTCTGCTACAACAAATAGAACATAATTTAACTTAAGAGGACTTAACCCCTGTCTAAACAAAGGGGAACATTATATGATACAAATTCCCACCGAAAAGCTTTCAAAAGCATAAATTCATAAATATAATAACGTTCAACATGACAACTCCATACAAGATACTATGCCAGAATGGCAAGATGGGAGCATCCAAACAGAATGATCTAACACAAAACATTGCCCCCATATATGACGAAGTCAAGATCTTTTCATACACCATTGTGTGGGCAAAGCATGACGGGAAATGGGGGCAGGTTTCAGGAATATCAAACCCGGCTTTCATTTATGATGAAATAGCACCGGTATATTCAGTACCGGGGCTGTTGGCAGTTCAGAAAGGTAATAAAGCGGGATTCGTTAATATTCATGGAGAAGAAGTTGTTCCATGTATATTCGACTATGTTTGGCCGTTTGAGAAGGACAACTCCAGGACCATCGCAATCCTGGATGGAAAACTTGTTGTCATCGACTCTGAAGGGAAACTACACCCTGAGTTATCTCACGTCCCATGCTTTTTCTTCTGGGAATGCGAACCAGGGATCGGGTTGTTTTTAGCTTGCAGGCAATGGAGTGTTACAGACCGTTTGGGAAACGTTCTTCATGCTCCTTATGGAGGTGTAGTTGATGGACCTTTGCTGTTGATATGTGGCCCTTCTGGTACTTACCTTGTTTCAGACACACATATTATGAGCCCGCTTTGCAAGGAAATAGATAATTGCCATGGGGGCTTCTGCGCGTTCGTTGAATTGACTCCCGGTGACGAGCGCAGATGGAGTGGCCACAAGGGGTATCTGAACTGTAATGCAGAGGTTGCGATTCCGGCAGTCTATGATGAGGTTGGTGAGTTCAACGACGGCCGGGCTCCTGTAGAGAAGGATGGTGAGCGGTATTTTATCAATGAAAACGGGGAAAGATTAAACGATGGTATTCCATCTGAAGATGAATTCATAGATTGGGATGATCATTGTTGGGAAGAATTCTATCGATACCCTGGTTGCGATGACTGCCCATATGCTATGCCGGTGTCTCCTAAGCCGGCAAACCATCAAATCGATTGGGTGTGGAATGCATTTGATGGCATCTATGAAAAATTAACTTCCGACAGTGTTGAGTATTATGGAATCAACGGAGAACCTTTGGACATCGCAGAGCATATAGACCCCCAAAACATAGACCTTTATAAAGGAAAAAAAGTGTTGTCCGCCATCTGCAGGATTTATGAGGAGGATTTCTATGACGAAGAACTTGGAGAAATATGCAAAGTGGATCGTTATGATCTAATCCTGTCATACGGTGACATCATTGATGAGGATGCAATCCGGCTTATAAAAGAATCTGAAAGACTCACAGCAATAATGATTGAGAAATAAGGCCCATAATCCGAATCGACATCTCACGGCCGAGCAATGGAAGAGTCTGGTGAAGACACTACGGGCATGGAGAATATGCGTGAAAAGACATGTAAGGTGGTTAGTTTGGAACTGGCACGGATAGAGACGGATGAACGTGAGTTCTACTTGGAAAAGTTCTTGCCGTAAAAGTGGATTTAGCTCTGTGTATTCAGAATTTTTTGGTTACCTGTATGGCGATAATGACATAAACTATTTACCGCTACGTTAATGTTAGGGAAGTGCTGAGAATCATTGATTTAGTCAAATTTCCCGTGTTATTGTGTCATTGACACTTGAGCACTTGACACATTCCAGCTGGAGAAGATATTGATAGGAAGCATTAGTTAACATAAGATAAATTGTATAACCGAATTTACAAGGAGGGGAGTACCCTTGATTTAAAAGTACAGGCGGTACTACGTATGTCATCCATAGACCACCTGTACCCGACTTACCATCAACAGGTAATTTGAAATCTTTCACATTAAGGTCATGAGACAGCATCTCTCAAATACACCTTAGTATTCTTTCTTTTCCTTCAGCTTGAACTGGATATTTACAGTCCAGTCCATCTTTTCCGCAATCTCGTAGATGTATCTGAAGGTGATGTCGTCTTTCTGGAACCAGAGATTCAGTCCCATCCTGGACAGTCCCAGCTTCTTGGCGAAATCCGACTTGGTAATACCGGCCTGATAGATGGCCAGCCTCAGGAAGTTCAGCCTGCTGTCAAGTTTGCCCACCTCGCCGAGGACGTACAGTGCCTGGTCGATGCTGAGTTTCGTGCGCTCGATCGGAACATCTGGAATCTCATAGTGCACATAGAAGTCATATCCGTAATGGTTGGCAATCATCTCCACCTTTGAGTAGCTGGTATCGTCGACCATGAACCATCTGGTGACCGATGCCCTCATCAGTCCCACCACTCTCGCCAAGTCACCGGTGGTCAGGCCCATCTTCTTCATGAACTCAGTCAGGAACTTCAGATTCTTCACATTCCACTGCCCGTTTTCATAGCGTCCGGCACCTTCTGCCAATACTCTCTTTTCCATATACAACAAATTTTTCTCCAGATCCTTGCTTAAAAGGATAGAAATACTTTACTTTGTAAACAAATAATGCTCTTTATGTAAATCAATACTATTTGACAACTTCAAATGTAGGAAAAAATGGAAACTTTACAAAGTTTTTATTAAAAATTTACACAGAGCATATACTATATCAATTGTACAACAGTTTATGTGTTCAGTGTCATCTATCCACAAACGGAGGATGACGGCAGCAAGACAGCCCGCGACGCGGCAGATTAAAGAGTTATGCTATCAAATGGTAACAACGGTCAACCTTACAGAGACCGTCTGAAAGTGGCTGATGTCCTTCTCCATTACGGAAAGGACCTCAGCCAGTCTCGTCTCGGCCTCATCCGTTCCCCTTTCCGGGACGAGCGCACGCCGTCATTCCATATCCTCTCCAACGGTTATGCCTGGAAGGACTTCGGGGACGGCAGCGGGGGCGGCGTGATAGACCTCGTGATGCGTCTGGAGAACTGCGGCAGGGAGACCGCCATCGGCAGGCTCCGGGAGATGAGGACAGGCGGGGCGGTGTTCACTGCCGATTCGTTCTGGGAGAGACGCCAGACTCCGGCCAGGAGGCCGTCACTGTCGGTCTATTCCGAAGAGCCGCTGAGTTCGGAGCAGTTCATATCCTACGCGGCCTCGAGGGGCATCAGCCCCGAGATCCTCAGCGCTTACTGCCGGGAGGTGACGGTCCGCAGGGGGCGGTCCTTCAGCACCTACATCGGCTTCCTGAACAGTGACGGCGGCTATGTGCTGCGCAGTCCCCTTCCGGGAAGCGACGGCAAGCGCTGCACGAGTGCCTATCCGACATTCATCGGCACGGACGGCGCGCTGTGCAGGGCCCCGTCCGCAGGGCGGGTGGCCGTCTTCGAGGGCTTCTTCGACTTTATGTCCCTCCTGCAGCTCTGCGGCAGGACCGTGCCGGACTGCGACGCGTGCGTTCTGAACAGCGTGACCAACCTTGACAAGGCACTCCCATTCATCCTCGCCCACGGCTATGTGGAGCTGTATCTGGACAATGACGCTGCGGGAAAGAAGGCATCTGCGGAGATTGCCCGTGCGATGGAGTCGGCATCCGTCCCGGGACGCGTCGAGGATCTGTCGCACCTGTACAGGGAGTACAACGATGTGAACGACTATCTGAAGGCAAACGGAAACACACCTTTTAAATTATCGTCATATGGAAACACAAGAGAACAAGAACTCCGAGAAGAAGGAGATCACTTACCCTAAGTTCATCCAGGAGAGACTGGACAGGATACCTTGGGAGGAGCTTGAGAGCCAGTACGGCATCAGGAAGGACTACATCATGAGCCACGAGCAGATCGCCCGCCAGCTCGCCAACGGCCAGGTCACCGACTACGTGAACTGCTACGCCCGTGTGGGCAATCTCACCGTCATGGGGCCTATGGCCCTTCAGGCGAACTTCCGGGGCGACCGTGTCGAGGTGAAGCACTTCACCGTCAACCCGAACCCCGACCTGAGCGTCTACGGCGATGCCCTCCGCAGCGAGAAGGTGGCCGAGAGGCTGCTGGACAGCTACGACTTCGTCGTCCGCGACGAGGAGGGAAAGGCCGTGAGGAAGGAGGTAAGGCACTCCTTCGCCAACGGCGGAAGCCCGATCACGCTTACACGCACCGCTGCGGACGGGACCGAGACCAAGACACGCTGCCTCGTGTCCTTCGACGCCTTCGTGTACAACAGGGAGGGCGAGATCATCCGCGGCACGCAGCGTCTCTTCACCGTCCCTTGTGCGGATGTGCAGGCTTACCTTGAGAAGGTGGCCCCGTCGATGTACGGCCACGAGTTCACACAGGAGCAGCGCGAGGCCCTTTCCGAGGGCAAGGACCTCTATATAGAGGACTTCAAGACCAAGGACGGGAAGGTGTTCGACGCCGTCGTGCAGTACAGCGCGGTGGCCCGTCAGGTAGTGAAGGTGGACACCCCGTTCTGGAGGGAGACGATGCGCAAGCGCAGCGAGGCGAACAAGACCGCAGCACCGGCCCCGGAGGCCAAGGTGCAGAAGGCAGCGGCGAAGGAGCAGGCGAAGCAGGACAATCAGCAGAAGGCGGCTCCGTCGCGGGCCAGGAGGGTATAGGCTTTTCATCGGGGAGCCGGACCGCCGGCTCCCCTTTTTCAATCACAGACCATGACAGCGACTGAGACATTGGCAAGGATGTATGCGGACCAGTTCATAGACCGGTTCACGCATATCGAGGGACACTGGGAGGAACCGCTGGTGGATGCCTGCAGCCATCCTCATCAGAACATCGCGGGCAACGCCTACAGGGGCTGCAACCGCAGCTTCCTTCCCCTGGTGTCCACATTTAGGGGCTACCGTCTGCCGCTGTGGATGACCGCCGGCCAGATGCAGGACCTGTCCGTATGGCCCCGCAAGGGGACGTCGGGAGTCCCTGTCTCGTTCACGGACATCTTCATCCGCGAGAGGGAGACGGGTCGCCGCAGCAAGGTCACCCCGGAGCAGTTCGACGCCATGACCGACGAACAGCGCATGGAGAAGGACCTGATGAAGGTGTTCCGCACCAGGTGGTACAAGGTGTTCAACATCTGCCAGACGACCTTCTCCGACGTGTATCCCGACACGATGGCGGAGATCGAGAGGCTCTTCGGTGCGGACGGCGGGCAGCGGATGGACTCCCCTCAGCTGGATGAGATGGTATCGCAGGACTCCTGGCTCTGCCCCATCAGAGTCGATCCGGGATGCATGATGGCGTCCTATGACCGCGAGACGGATTCCATCAGGATGCCTCCTAAGTTCCGCTACAGCGATGACAGGGCCTATTACAGCGCCCTTCTGAGGGAGATGGCCCGCTCGACGGGCAGCGAGATGCGCCTTGACAGGGGCATCTGGTCGGACCTGAGCGGTGACGTGGCGAAGGAGGCTCTGGTGAGTGAGCTGTCGGCGGCCTCTATGGGTGCCGTGCTGGGGCTCGGCGTCACGATGGATGCCTCCTCGGAGCGCTTCCTGAAGAAATGGATAGACGATATAGGCGCACAGCCGCAGTTCATCTACGAGGCCGTGCGTGAGGCATCGAGGGCGGCGGACTGCCTGGGCAGTGTCCTCGGCCTCGACATGGTGAAGGGGGTGGACGTCTGCCAGATACTCGAGAGGCAGGAGAAGGAGAAGGCCGAGAAGGCGCAGAAGCGCAAGGAGGAGCGGCTGTCCAGGCGCAGCGACACGGGGACGGTGAGGATACAGCAGAGGTCACATTCCCACAGAAGACTTTGACGGACAATTCAATCAGACTCTTATGATAGGTATAATAGCCGGGGAGATCATCGGCTCCCCCTTCCGGAAGGAGAACCTTCCCGACATCAACGACATCTTCTTCCCCCTCTTCGAGGACAGGAGGGTGATGGATGAGAAGACCTACAGGGAACGGACCTACAGGGCCGCTCCGGGCCGCATCACCGATGCGGTCCTGAGTCTCGGTGACGATATCAATGCCTTCCTCTCTTCGGAAACGCATCTGGGCGAGGCGATGTGCCAGGCCGTGGTGATAGGCCGCATGGATGCCCGGCACAGGATGTCCTTCGACGAGCACGCCGCATCCGTGGCTTCGTTCGCGCGGTTCTTCCCCGAGTCGATGCATCCCCATATCACGGAGGCGGCGGATGCCGCCTACCGCCTTGAGAGGAAGATGGGAAGCGGCCTGTACGAGCGCATGGGGCTTGTCAACCCTCCGAATGCCGAGGTGGTCTCGGCCATGCTCAAGGGGCAGCTCATCCCCGAGCGGGACGGGACCTATGTCCCCGGTGACGGCAAGGCGGACGAGAGCGTCGCCCTGCAGGGTGCCTTCTGTGCCGTGGGGCAGTCCCGCTCGTGGGAGGAGGCCGTCAGGCGTGCGGCGGCCCTCGGCGGGGACAGCGCCCTGGTGGCGGCCTTAGCGGGAGGACTGGCGGAGATAGCCTTCGGCGTGCCGGAGACCATCTCCTACCGTGCGATGGAGTACCTTGACAGGAACCGGCAGGACATCCTCAAGAGGAGCGAGAACAGGATGGATCGTGCAGGAAGGGAGGAGACCCCGTCTGCGCCGGTCATGGCCGAGCAGCCGAGGGCATGGCCCGTATCGTCGAGCGTCTGGAGAGCCGCAGAGGTGCGGACGGACAGGCCCTCGGCGGCACCTTCATCGACTCCGAGAGGCCGGAGCTGCACAGGATGTACTTCCGTCTGAAGGATGGCAAGCTCTACTCCCCTTCCACCCTCCCCGAGGGCAGGGGGTTCACCCCTCTGGATGTCAGGCTGAAGGCAAGGAACGAGTTTGCGGCGTTCGTCGCCAGGGCCTCGGAGATCCGTGACGCGCAGGAACGCAAGGTCGGACACGACCCGGCTGCGGGGCACCTGCGCTTCTCCAGCGCCTGGTACCTCGACATAGAGCGGGACCGTGTACGCCTCTTCAAGGGCGACACCGCCTACGGGGAGTTCGGACTGGATGAGAAGGGACGTATGCGCGTCAATACCAATGTCGTCGGAGGACGCTTCGGGGGCGAGTACCTCGAGGCGGCGCTGGACAACCAGCGGGTGTTCCATAAGAACGACGGCCCGGCGGAGGTGCTTGCCAGGATCGGCGAGAAGTGCCTTGACGACGGGTTTATCCCGGACGAGGAGCGTGCGGTGAAAACGAATATGGAGCTGATGATAGAGGACCTGGCTCTCATCCAGGGGGACATACCCAGGGCCGAGCCCGTCTCGCAGGATGAGATGGCCGAGCGGAAGGCGGAGACGAGGGTGAGACATGATTATGGAGCATCCTCGGAGGCGCAGACCTTTGACGAGGCCCTTTACAGTTCCATGCACAAGGGTGCGGTGTTCACCATCGGGCACTCGAACCTCGACATGGATGCGTTCGTGGCCAACCTCCGTCGCAACGGCATCACGGTGGTGCGTGACGTGCGCAGCTGGCCGCACTCCAAGGCGTTTCCGCATTTCAACCAGGAGGAGCTGAAGGGCGCACTGGAGAAGGCAGGCATAAGATATATCTATAACGGTGATGTGATGGGAGGACATATCCGCAGGACGGAGCTCCCGTTCGAGGGAGACGGCGTGCGGTTCACCCTGTCGGAGGGCGGGTACGCCCAGAGGACGAGGGAGAACGCCTCCAGGGCCGACCTGACTCTCGCCTTCGCCGTGGACTTCTCCACGGCCGGCGAGAAGGTGACCGAGCAGGCAGCCGGGGATAAGCTCATACAGGTGTCGCTCTCCCGGGACAGCCTCTTGGAGGCGGCGGCTAAGGCCCGGTCGGTGTTCGATTGCCTGACACCTCAGGAGCGGTCGTCCATCCTGACGGTCAATATCGCAGGGAACGGGATGCAGACCCTTGCGGCCCGCGGCATAGGCCAGAAGGAGATCAACGCCTACGTCCATGACTTCCTCGGGGTGCTCCAGGATATGGGGATCCGCTTCGGCGGGATCATCAGCGGCGGTCAGACCGGAGCCGACGAGGCCGGGATAGTGGCGGCGAGGGCCCTGGGCATACCCGCCGAGGTGCACGCCCCGAAGGGCTGGGCGATGAGGGGAGCGGACGGCAGGGACCTCTTCAGCGAGTACGCCTTCAAGGAGCGGTTCATCACCATGCCGGCGAAGGACCTGTCCTATGAGGAGATGACGAGGACGGACGGCTTCAGGAAGGTCTATGAGGATATCGTCTCCGATGCCCACAAGGGTGAGAGGCAGGCCGTGATGTGCGCCGAGACCTCCCCTACCGACTGCCACCGGTTCGCCTGCATCGGATATGCCCTCAGCCATCCGTCGCTGGTGGGCAGGCGCTTCAACCCCGTCGAGGTGCAGCACATCAAGCGTGACGGTAGCATCATCTCCCAGGAGGCCCTAGAGAGGAAGATGTGCAGGGACGCGGCCGTGGAGTACAACGAGAAGGGACTTCAGGGCGTGATGCGCAAGGCGGCGGAGAGGATACAGCACCCGAAGGAGGCAGAGAAGGCAATCAGCCTCAGCCGGAGCAGCACACAGGCACACAGGAGGAGATGACATGGGAATAGCGGAGATAGTGACCGCCACGCTGGCGGTGATGGGCGGCATCACGGGAGGCTCGGCCATAATGGGAGCCGTGATGGGAAGCCACAGGAAGATAGGGTCCGTGAGGGGTTTCTTCTGGGGACTGATGTTCCATGTCCTCGGCATAGGCCGCGTCATCATAAGCGACCGGCTTCAGACAGCGGAGCAGGCTTCCGAAGCCAGGAAGACGGACGGCAGTCAGATGAAGGAATCCGCCCGCCGTTCAGCCGGCGAGCGGTTCGCCGAGGCGAACCCGAATACCGAGACGGAGAAGGTCGTCCCGGCTCAAAGAGTGGAACAACAGCAACAACAGCAACAACAGCAACAACAGACACAAAGTCATGGAAGACGCATTTAGAAAATACGATATGGAGGAAACAGTGAAGCCTCACATTGTCTAAAGCCAATGTGCTTCCCGAGTCAGCCCTGAAGGGCTGACGCCGCTTGAGGCGGCGGGACCACCTGTCCGAGAATACGGTACAAGGCTCAGCAAACGGCGGCTTACGCCGCAATCGCCGCACCGAGACTAATCAGGTCGGACAGGACGCAGGTGC
>SFMG01000040.1 GCA_004554455.1 Bacteroidales bacterium
GATCCCAACTACGAGGTGTAAGCGACTATACCTTCTTCATGTATAGAATCTATAAGATCTTTGGATAACTTAAACACGGAACTTTGCAGGTGAGCCAATAGGGGGCAACGGTGTGCCTGAGGAATACATCACCGGAGAGAAAAGCTCCTGGGAGAAGTTCAGCAAGTGGGCCGAAACCGTGCCTTACACGATGAGGAACCCGCTTTATCACTGGACACACCTCGAGCTGAAGAGGGTGTTCGGAATTGACAAGCTCCTCTCCCCTGCCACCGCAAGGGAAATCTTCGAGGAGTGCAATGCAAAGCTCGCAACCCCTGAATTCCGCGGACAGGCCCTGATTCGCAAATTCAACGTGGAGACCGTCTGCACTACGGACGATCCGGCCGACGACCTCCGTTGGCACAGGCAGATTGCCGACAATCCTTTCGGCACCAAGGTGATACCGGCCTGGAGGCCGGACAAGGCGATGGCTATCGAAAGCCCGCAGGCATATATATCATATATAGAAAAGCTCGGCGAAGCGGCCGGAATGGAAATACGCAGCTACGCGGACCTTATGGAGGCGCTGCAGAAGAGGCACGACTTCTTCGAGTCTATGGGCTGCCGCCTCTCCGACCACGGTCTGGAGACCTTCTACGCCGCCGACTACAGCGACGGGGAGATCGAGGCCATATTCTCCAAAGTAATGTCAGGCAAGGAAGCCGACGCCGCAGAGCTGGAGAAATTCCGCAGCGCCTGTCTGCACGACTTCGCAGTGATGGACGCCGAGTCCGGCTGGGCACAGCAGTTCCACATAGGGGCGATACGCAACAACAACACCAGGATGTATATGCAACTGGGACCGGACACGGGATACGACGCCATCCACGACGTGCAGTGCGCCGCCGCCGGACACCGCTTCTTCGACCGCCTCACCCTCGAAGGCAAGCTTGCCAAGACCATACTCTACTGCCTCAACCCTAAGGACAACGAGGTGCTGATGACTATGGCCTACACCTTCAACGACGGCACCGTGCCGGGCAAGATGCAGTTCGGTTCAGGATGGTGGTTCCTCGACCAGGAGGACGGAATGCGCAAGCAGATGAACGCCCTCTCGGCTCTGGGACTCTTCACCCGCTTTGTGGGTATGCTCACCGACTCCCGCAGCTTCATAAGCTACCCTCGCCACGAATATTTCCGCCGCATACTCTGCTCCGTCATAGGAGAGGACATTGAAAAGGGCAAACTCCCTGCAAGCGAGATGGAATTCATCAAAGAAGTGGTCAGGGACATATCCTACAACAACGCAAAGCACTATTTCAACTTCTGATATGGCAGACTGGATACACATAAACCCCGCGGACAATGTGGCTGTGGCCCTCACAGACCTTGCCGCAGGCAGGATCGCCGAAGGAACGACACTGCTGCAGGACATTCCTGCCGGACACAAGTTCACCCTCGCAGATCTGCGTGAAGGAGACGAAGTGATCAAGTACGGCTTCCCTATAGGGCGCGTGACCAAAGACGCCCCAAAGGGCAGTCTCATAGACCACAGCTGCATAAAGACCGCACTTTCCGGCGTGCTGGAATACAGCTACAGTCCTCAGCTGAAGGACATTCCGTCGGACGGCAGGGCCCGCAGCTTCAAGGGGTTCAGGCGCGCGGACGGAAACATAGGCATACGCAACCAGATCTGGGTGATTCCGACCGTAGGCTGCGTGAACGGTGCGGCTGAGGAGATAGCCCGCCGTCTCAGGGAAGAGAAGGCCGGGAATATGGGCAGCGTGGACGCCATAGTCGCCTTCCCTCACAATTACGGCTGCTCCCAGCTCGGAGACGACCACGAGAATACCCGCACTGTGCTCGCGGATATGGCCCATCATCCGAATGCAGGAGGAGTGCTCTTCGTTTCACTGGGCTGCGAGAACAATCAGCTGTCTTCTTTCCGCTCGCTTATCGCGGACTGTGACCCGCTGAGAGTCAGGGCTATAGAATGTCAGAAAATCGAAGGCGACGAAGTGGAGGAAGGACTGCGCCAGGCCAGGGAAATCTTCGAGATATGCTCTCGCGACGAACGCAGCGAGGCCAACGTAAGCGAATTGAAGATAGGTCTGAAATGCGGAGGCTCAGACGGTCTCTCGGGCATCACGGCCAATCCTCTTCTGGGCCGTTTCTCCGACTGGCTCGTTTCCAAAGGCGGCACAACCGTGCTGACCGAGGTTCCGGAGATGTTCGGGGCGGAGACCATACTGATGAACCGCTGCCAGGACCGCGAGACCTTCGAAAAGACTGTCAGTCTGATCAATGATTTCAAGGAATATTTCATACGCAGCGGACAGCCCGTCTATGAGAATCCGTCGCCGGGCAACAAGGCCGGAGGAATCTCAACTCTCGAAGAGAAGTCTCTCGGCTGCACCCAGAAATGCGGCGCCAGCACTGTAAGGGATGTGTTGCGCTACGGTCAGCGTCTGAGTACCAAGGGATTGAACCTCCTCAGCAGCCCGGGCAACGACCTCGTCGCCTCGACCGCACTGGCCGCATCGGGCTGTCAGCTCGTGCTCTTCACCACCGGCCGCGGCACCCCGTTCGGAAGCTTCGTGCCTACGATGAAGATATCCACCAACAGCAGTCTGGCCCGTCGCAAGCCGCTCTGGATCGACTTCAACGCCGGAGTCATAGCCGAGGACGAGGCAATGGACAGCGTGGCTGAGCGTTTCATAGACGCTGTGCTGGAAGTGGCAGACGGAAAAGCCGTACGCAGCGAAGAAAGCGGCATACGCGAAATAGCCATATTCAAGACGGGAGTGACGCTTTAGCCCGTAAAGAGAATCAATAATTGTCAATGTTCAGCCGCGACAGTATGTCCATGTGGACGTAATTGTCGCGGTTGAGCGGTTTTTTGCCGACAAGTATATAGTCCGAAAGGGTCAGCACCGCATTGTGGGACTGACGCTCGGTGTGCTGGGCAATCAGCAGGGTAACGAGGCCGTCACGCAGCGCGTCCATATTCCTGTCCAGATTGTCGAAGCCTATGACGCGGCGGCCGGGCGACGGGTTGCGACGGAGGAAATCGGCAATGAGATGTATCCTGGAATTGAACATCACGACGAGCTTGCGTTCCGGAGTGAGTTCCTTGAGCGCCTTGCTGATGCTTTCCGGACGGGACGGGTCGATGAAGATATTGCTGATGGAACAATCCGGAAAATGGTCCAGTATGTAGTCGGTAAAGCCCTCGCGGCGGCTCACGGTAGGGTCGCTCTGACGCGACTTGTCACGTATGATACGCACGACGACCACGTCCTTGACCTCTTCCGGCTCAAGCCTTTCGGTCAGCAGCGCGGCGCAAAGGTAGCCGCTCTGGTACATAGGCATGCCGAAATAAGCGAAATAGTCGCCGTCCTCTAGTTTGGTGTCCACATAGACATAAGGTATATCCATGGCTTTCAGTTTGGAAGCCAGGGACATAGTGCCGTTCTTGAACAGCGGCGGAAGCACTACTCCGGCAGGAGCTGCGGCCAGCAGGTTCTCACAGGCGCGGTCGAAGGAAGAAGGGTCGTACTGGTCGTAGCTGAACAGTCTGGTGACTATGTTCAGGCCGGCCACCTCGGCGCCACCGGCGAGAAAGCCGTTGCGGACCTTCTCCCAATACTCTCCCGCCTCGGGTTCCGGCAGCAGACAGGCAATCATACGGCTTTTCTTGGTAGCCAGCAGGGACGCATACAGATTCGGTTCATAGTTGAGTTCCTCTATGGCCTTGCGCACCTTCTCTGCGCTCTTGCGGGACACCTCTCCCCTGTTGTGCAGGACCCTGTCCACCGTGCCTTTCGACACACCGGCCCGTGCCGCAACGTCAAATATCGTTATTTTCTTCTCTTCCATAAACTTGAGACTCGTCGGGTGCAAAGTTGACAACGCAAAGTTAATAAAGAATTCAATGCCTTTCGTGTCTTTTTCCGGGAATTTCCGTGAACGGGCACGATTTTTCGGAAAAAGTGTTAATTTTGCAGCAGAAAATTTCATCATACTATGGCTAAAGTCATCACTTTCGGAGAAATAATGCTCCGGCTCAGCCCTGAGGGCAACGACAGATTCATCCAGTCCGATTCATTCAGGATTATCCCGGGCGGCGGCGAAGCCAATGTCGCAGTCAGCCTCGCCAACTACGGCCACGATTCATTCTATGTGACCAAACTCCCCTCTCACGAGATAGGCCAGATTGCCGTGAACGCACTGCGCCGCTATGGTGTGAAAACCGACTTCATAGCCCGCGGAGGTTCCCGCATAGGTCTTTACTATGCCGAGACAGGCGCGTCGATGCGTCCGTCGAAAGTGATATATGACCGTGCCAACTCCGCCATCGCGGAAGCCGATCCCGCCGACTTCGATTTCGACGCAATAATGGAAGGCGCCGCATGGTTCCACTGGTCCGGCATCAGTCCTGCCATATCCGACAAAGCAGCCGAACTCACCCGCCTTGCCTGCGAAGCCGCAAAGCGCCACGGCGTGACCGTGTCCGTGGACCTGAACTTCCGCAAGAAGCTCTGGACCTCGGAGAAGGCCATTTCGGTTATGCGTCCTCTTATGAAATATGTGGACGTATGCATAGGCAACGAAGAGGACGCCGAACTCTGCCTGGGCTTCAAGCCTGACGCAGACGTGGAGGGCGGCAACACCGACGCAGCCGGCTACGAAGGCATATTCCGTCAGATGAAAGAAGAATTCGGCTTCAAATATGTCGTATCCACCCTGCGCGAGTCCTATTCCGCAACCCGCAACGGCTGGAAGGCGCTCATATACGACGGCAAAGAATTCTACCAGTCCAAGAGGTACGAGATAGACCCTATCATCGACCGCGTGGGAGGAGGAGACTCCTTCTCCGGAGGTCTCATCCACGGAATGCTCAAATACGAGGGAGACCAGGCTGCGGCACTTGAGTTCGCAGTGGCCGCATCCGCCCTGAAGCACACCGTAAACGGCGATTTCAACCTTGTCAGCGAGGCCGAAGTGCTCAGTCTGGCCGGAGGCAACGCCAACGGAAGGGTACAGAGATAATTGACTTACAGAAATATAGAAATGGCAAAGTACAGCAAGGAAGAAGTGCTCGCGACTATTGCGGACACAGCGATGGTCCCTGTTTTCTACAACAGCGACATAGAAATATCCAAGAAGGTGCTCAAGGCCTGCTATGACGGCGGCGTGAGGGCTTTCGAGTTCACCAACAGAGGCGATTTCGCCCACGAGGTGTTCGGGGAACTGGTTAAGTATGCCACCCGCGAACTCCCGGGAATGATTGTGGGCGTCGGCTCCGTGGTCGATCCCGCTACCGCAGCCCTCTATATCCAGCTGGGCGCCAATTTCGTGGTGGGTCCCCTTTTCAACCCACAGATCGCTCCGGTCTGCAACCGCCGCCGCATCCCTTATTGTCCGGGCTGCGGTTCGGTGTCTGAGGTAGGCGCCGCGCAGGAGGCGGGCTGCGACCTGTGCAAGGTCTTCCCGGGGGATGTGCTCGGTCCCGCCTTCGTCAAAGGCCTGCTCGCCCCAATGCCTTGGAGCCGCATTATGGTGACGGGAGGAGTCAAACCCGTGAAAGAGAACCTCGAGGGCTGGTTCAAGGCCGGCGCCACCTGCGTGGGAATGGGCAGCAACCTCTTCCCTAAGGACAAGATCGCAGCAGCCGACTGGGCCGGGATCAGCGCTCTCTGCCGCGAAGCGCTGGAACTGATACGCGACATACGCAAAGCATAGAAAGTTGCAGATATACATTGAAACAAAAACAAGACAAGCAATATGACCACACAAAAGAAACTGATGACCAATTGGCGCTGGTGGATGGTAGTGCTGCTTTTCATCGCCACAACGGTGAACTATATGGACAGGCAGGTACTCTCGCTCACCTGGAAGGATTTCATAGCGCCTGAATTCCACTGGAACGACAACGACTACGGTACCATCACGGCTATCTTCTCCATCGTCTATGCGATATGCATGCTCTTCGCAGGCAAATTCGTGGACTGGATGGGCACCAAGAAGGGCTATCTCTGGGCTATAGGCGTATGGTCTGCAGGCGCCTGCCTCCACGCTGCATGCGGCTGGGCCACAATGCACATCGAAGGATATGCGTCCGTCAAGGAAATGGCAGCCGTCGAGGCCGGTTCCGCCGCTGCCCTGGCGATTGCCAGCATCAGCGTATGGCTTTTCATCGCAGCCCGCTGCATACTGGCCCTCGGCGAGGCCGGCAACTTCCCTGCCGCCATCAAGACCACAGCCGAATACTTCCCTAAGAAAGACCGTGCCTTCGCGACTTCGATCTTCAACGCAGGCGCATCCGTCGGCGCCCTCGTAGCTCCGGCCACCATTCCTCTCCTCGCCCAGTTTTTCAAGGACAAGGGCATAGGCGGAGGCTGGGAGATGGCCTTCATCATCATAGGTGCCCTCGGCTTCATCTGGATGGGTCTCTGGGTTTTCATGTATGACAAGCCGGACAAGTCCAGGCACGTGAACGCCGCCGAGCTGGAGTACATACAGCAGGATGACGCCACAGCTGCCGAGGACAGCGCCGCCGCTGATGCACCAAAGGCCTCTAAACAGATTTCCTTCCTCAAGTGCTTCACTTTCCGCCAGACCTGGTCTTTCATAGTGGGCAAGTTCTTCACTGACGGAGTATGGTGGTTCTACCTCTTCTGGGCTCCGGCCTACTTCTCCGACCAGTTCGGTTACAAGTCTTCCTCAGGAATGGGCATGGCCTTGATAATCACGCTCTACGCCATCGTGACCGTGCTTTCGATCTTCGGCGGATACCTCCCGAAACTCTTCGTAGAGAAGAAGGGCATGAATCCGTACAACGGCCGTATGCTTGCAATGCTCATATTCGCGTTCTTCCCGCTGCTGGCCCTTTTCGCCCAGCCTCTCGGAGCCCATTCCGCGTGGTGGCCTGCCATCATCATAGGCCTTGCAGGCGCCGGGCATCAGGCCTGGTCGGCGAATCTCTTCTCCACCATCGGCGATATGTTCCCTAAATCCGCAGTCGCCACTATCACCGGTATAGGCGGTATGGCCGGCGGTGTCGGTTCCTTCCTTATAAATAAAGGTGCGGGCGCGCTCTTCACCTGGTCCGAGAAAGCCGGGGAAAGTTTCTCCTTCATCGGCTTCGAAGGCAAGGAGGGAGGATATATGATAGTCTTCTGCATCTGTGCCGTCGCATATCTCACGGCCTGGGTGATAATGAAGGCACTCGTTCCGAAGTACAGGCCTGTCGAGGCCTAGTCAGATAATTTCCGGCATTAAGTTGCGGCGGAGGCTCTTTTGTCTCTGCCGCATTTTTTGAAAGTACCCTGCACAAGTAATTTAAAATCTATTAACTTTGTATGATACTAAGCTGAAGTAATCTTCAAATTACTGAATGAAATATCAAATACAGAATACTGAAATATGCTGAGCAGACAGGTAAGCGAAAAACTCGCCGGGCACGAAACGCCCTTCTATTTCTACGATATGGACCTCCTGCGCCAGACCCTCGACAGTGTCGTATGGGCGGCGTCAAAATATAACTTCAAGATACACTACGCCATCAAGGCAAACTATGACCCCCGCATACTCGAAGTCATACGCGAGTACGGGCTGGGCATAGACTGCGCGAGCGGAAACGAAGTC
Source organism: Bacteroidales bacterium (assembly GCA_004554455.1). Taxonomy (GTDB): domain Bacteria; phylum Bacteroidota; class Bacteroidia; order Bacteroidales; family UBA932; genus Cryptobacteroides. The sequence continues at coordinate 7,630 of SFMG01000040.1, forward strand.
AGGTGCGCAATAGAGGCAGGCTTCGATCCGAAGACCATAGTGTATGCGGGAGTAGGCAAGAAAGACAAGGAGATACGTTATGCAATCGAGCAGGGCATATTTGCCATAAACTGCGAATCGCTCCAGGAACTGGAGGTCATAGACGGGATTGCGGCGACAATGGGCAAGGTGGTGGACTGCGGGCTCAGGGTGAACCCTGACATAGACCCGAAAACCAACCATTGCATCGACACCGGCCAGGCAGACTCCAAGTTCGGCATATCCTACGAAAAAGTGCTGGAACAGGCGGAGTGGATACAGTCCCTCAAAAATATCAATATAAAAGGAATGCACCTGCACATAGGTTCGCAGATACGCGAGCTCCACGTCTTCCAGTACCTCTGCGACAAGGTGAACGTAATTACGGACAATCTTGTCAAAAAGGGATTCAAACTTGATTTCGTGGATGTGGGAGGCGGACTTGGCATCAATTACGATATGCCTGAAAATGAGCCGGTTCCGAATTTCGCGTCCGTATTCGCAATCATAAACGGCAATCTGCACGTAGGCGGAAGGGAGATTCATTTCGAGTTCGGGCGCTCCATTGTGGGCGAATGCGGCGAGCTGATCACCAAGGTGCTTTACCGCAAGGATACCGCTACCGGAAGAAGGCTTGTGATTGTGGACGCAAGCATGACGGAACTCATCCGGCCTATGCTCTACGGTTCATATCACGACATCGAGAACCTCACGAGCAAGGAGGAGAAACACGAAAAATACGCAGTCGTGGGCACGGCCTGCGAATCGACGGACATATTCAATGAAAGCCTTACCCTGCCGAAGACGGTGCGCGGAGACCTGCTGACCATCAAATCGGCGGGGGCCTACGGTATGTCGATGGCGTCAAGATACAATCTGCACGACCTTCCGGGCGCTGTCTATAGCGATGACATACGCTGACAGCCGCCTTGTCGGAAATTCAGAAACACTAGTCACAAACATAAACTTACCAATCAAAAAACAAAATGAAGAAAATCGTTTCGATTCTCTCAACGGTCGTACTGGTCGCCGCTTCCTGCCAGAAGCCGGTGGAGCCTTCGCTCTCACTCAAGAACCAGGAGATTTCCGCGCCTGCAGCAGGCTTGGAACAGACCGTGACATTCCAGACCAACCAGGACTGGAGTGCAACTCCTGACGCAGGCTGGGTGACTGTCACCCCTGCCAGCGGTTCAGCTGCCGATGGCAGCGCAACCATTACAGTCAGCGTCGTGAAGAACGACACATTCGATGCACGCTCTGCAAAGGTCAGCGTAAAAGCAGGACCTCTTTCCGCAACCATCACCGTCAACCAGGCTGGAAAGGATGTGGTATTCACCCTCAGCGACCAGCAGCTCAACGCCGAAGCCGCAGGACTTGAAAAGACTATTGAGTTCGAAAGCAACACCGATTGGACCGCAAGTTCCGACGCAAGCTGGCTGACTGTCACCCCTGCCAGCGGAAAGGCCTCCGATGCGAAGGTCAGCATAACCATTAAGGCTGAGAAGAACGACACAATCACCGTCAGCCAGGCTGGAAAGGATGTAGTATTCACCCTCAGCGACCAGCAGGTCAACGCCGAAACTGCAGGACTCGAAAAGACTATTGAGTTCGAAAGCAACACCGATTGGACCGCAAGTTCCGACGCTAGCTGGCTGACTGTCACCCCTGCCAGCGGAAAGGCCTCCGATGCGAAGGTCAGCATAACCATTAAGGCTGAGAAGAACGACACATTCGATGCACGCACT
>SFMG01000018.1 GCA_004554455.1 Bacteroidales bacterium
GTATAGGACGTCCGACATATCCGCAGCTCAATCCATATATGAGCATGGTTGACGCGACAACATATGAGAAAGGAAACATGCATCTGCAAGCTGAGAAAGCAACCAAGCTTGACTTGGGATATAGTTTCAGCCGCGGATCATTCAACCTATTCCTCAATGGATATGTGAATCATACCTCCGACTACATCTCGCAAATCACGGCTATCGATTCGCAAAGGCTGATCACGACGTATGTGAATGCTGCTTCCGACCTCAAATCAGGTGTAGATTTCACTCTTCGCGTCAATCCAGTGAAATGGATGAATGTATCGCTTGCCGCTAACACATATTATGTGTTTACGTCAGGTGAGTATGAAGGAGCAGAGATATCCAACAAAGGTGTGACAAACAACAGCAATGTGCTCTTTGATTTTCTTCCATGGAAAGGTGGAGATATCCAGTGTCAATACTTTGTCTCTACCCCACAATATTTCCCGCAGCTGACCACTTCCCTCACCCATCAGATGAATGTCGGCTTCAAGCAAAGGTTCCTGAAAGGTGCGATGACAGTATCGATCCTTCTGACTGACGTTTTCAAGACAGCAAAATGGGAGGTTTCATCGCACAATAACATCTTTGACCTTACTAATATCAGCCGCAACAAGAGCCGTATGCTCTGGTTTGGATTTTCATATAACTTCAATTCCTTCAAGCAGAAGGCAGCCCAGAAGACAGAGTCAGACAGATCACTTATCCGACTCGGACTCTGACTTATCTGGCATAAATCATTGAGTAAGCGGCTATTTCGCTCCGCCTTGATGCGAGATGGCAGTTGACCCAGTCCGGGTCGCGGTGAAGCGGGTTGGGAAGACAGCAGGCAAGGGAAGTAGCGTCTGCAAGTGTCAGATCCTCCGCGCGGATGGAGTAATAGTGCTGCGCTGCTGCCTCTATGCCGTAGATTTGCCTGCCGAACTCGGCAACGTTGAGGTACACTTCCATAATACGGTCCTTGCCCCATATCCACTCTATCAGGACGGTGTAATAAGCCTCGATGCCCTTGCGGAGCCAGCTGCTGGTGCAGAAGGTGAAGCAGTTCTTGGCAGTCTGCTGACTGATGGTACTGCAGCCACGCAGCGGAGAACCGTCAGAAATGTGCTCCTGTTTCATCCTGCCAAGTTCCTCAAAGTCGAATCCGTCGTGGCAGAGGAACTTCTGGTCTTCGGCTGCAATGACAGCACGTATCATATTGTCGGAGATACTCTCGAGCGGAACCCATTTCCGTTGAAATGTGTGGTGAGGCTTTCCGATGCTCTCTATGCTGCGTCTGACCATAAGAGGGGTTATTGTGACCGGTACCCACTTCAGGAGGGTGACCAGAAGAACACTGGTCACCACAAATCCTGCAGGGACGTACACAAGTAGAATTGTCAGAATCCGTTTGAACATATTACTTCATTACCTCCCCTTTGGCATTGAGGATAACTTCCGAGTAGTAATCTATGAGTGTCGCTCTGAACATGTTCTTGTCCACGGCTGTGATTGACTTGTAGAGAGGCTCCGTCAGACGATGGCAGTTGGCATCCATCAGTCCGCAGCGGCCGCCCACACGGTAGGAGAAGAGCCCCGTGTCGATTTCCTTGTCGAGGTACTCGATTTCGCCCTCACGATTTTCGTAGCGTTCCTGAACCGTATAAGTCAGGCGGTCGATATCGTCGAGAACAAAGGAATTGAGAACTTTTCCGTCATAACCCACCTGCATACGCACACCGGCTTTTGAGACGATGGCGTATTCCTCGTAGGCGCTCACATTATCATATTCTGGCTTGATAATCCATTCACCTTGCTTGTTGATGACGCCGCACTTGCCTGTGGTGTCGGCAGCGACACAGTGGCCATGCTTAAAGGTGAACTCACTGAGAGGGTTTCCATGATACGGGTATTTAAAGTCAATGACGGTGTGTCCCTTATGGTCAATGAAGCCAATCATGCCGTTCTTCTGGACAGCAGCGAGGCCTTCTGAGAATACCCATGCACGACGGTACTGGGCCGGTATGGCAATCTCGCCCGTATATGCATTATAGTATCCGCGCTTGCCTTCTGTGCAGTATACCGAGAGCGAATCGTTAGGTGATGATGTGGTCCAGTCGAGTTTGATGTCCTTGATGGTAACCTTGCCTGTTGCCGTATTCTTGATTGATACTTTGCCGTCAGAGCTTTTGATTGCAACCAAATCGTCTCCGAGAAGAAGGCCGGATTCGGTAGCACTCTCTACGATCTTGTCATTGTCGGAAGAGCAGCTTGTAACGATAGGAGGAATGGTGACGAGCCCGATGAAAACCCAGGCTGAAACGGCGATGCCGATTTTGTAGATTGTCTTCATGATTATGGTTATATCTGATTGTTTTTCTCTCGCAAATTTCCAATATAAATTCCTTTGAATCAAGTAATTGTGGACACTGTGTATGGAGTATTGCCTGGAGTGTACGGAGTGCGGGACGGATCTGAATTTCATACATTATCCGCTCATTTCGTACATTGCCCCGGAGTCGTTTCACGCGGTAAGAATATATTGCTAAATTTGTATCCGAAGCATAATGGCTAAACGGATCATCATATCAAAGGGAACGGAACTGGTACGTGTGCCGGCAGACTGTCTAATGTATGTCTCATCGGATGGGAACTATTCCAATTTGGTGACTTCCGACGGCCGCTCGCGTATTGTCACGTTCCAACTTGGCCAGATCGAGGACGTCATCAATGACCAGCTTGGCGATGATGGTATGATATTCCTTCGTCTGGGACGCAGCCTTATTATCAATACTGAATATATTTACTTGGTGGATGTTGCGAAGCAGTTGCTCATCCTGAGCGACTTCCACGGCAGTTTCCACGAGTTGTCGGCATCGAAAGAGGTGCTGGCAAAGCTCAAGGCATATATAGAATCAATCGAAAGGACAAAAAATGATTAGACTTGACGATAATATCCGGGATGATGAGCTGAGAGTGCTCGGCAAGCCTTCTGAGGAGAATCCGAAGAGGAGAGGCTTCAGGTGGTACTATGCCGTCGCAATCCTCCTGCTGATCACGGGTGTCATATTCGCTGTTGTCTGCCTGTCAGTTTCCCGGCGCAACGGAATCGCGCCTGATTTCTACGAAACAGAACTCGGAGACGCTGCCGCTGTGGGCGAGGCCGTCCCGCCTCTCGAGAAACTTGGCGACTACAGCGACTCGACGACGGCATATACCGAGCACCTCGAAATGACGGTGAACGATATACATCTGGATATATATATTCCTCACAATGCCAGACCACGCCTTTTCATCGGCACTCCTGACCTGAATGACAAAAATGTAATATTCACTACGCAGGCTGCCGACATACGTGCCGACAACGGCAAGATAAACGGAGCATTTGTGCTTGCCGGTGAGCCGAAAGCGTGGGGCCTATCAAAGAAGGGGTTCTGCGGAATCATCAACGGCGAAATCACCGTCGGTGTGGCAGACAACTCACCTCTCTTTGAGGAAGCGACCGAGACCGGAGGCTATTTCTTCCGCCAGTATCCGCTTGTCGACAATGGCCGGCTTGTAGAAAATGCACCTAAAGGCAAGTCCATACGTAAGGCGATATGCGACAGGGGAGGGGAAATCATTGTCGTTATGACCCGGCAGCCGGAGTCGTTCCACGATTTCTCGCAGGCCCTCATCGACCTGGGCGTCAGCAATGCCGTTTATCTTGTCGGCAGCGTCTCGTATGGATATTTCCGTGACAGATTTGACCAGCTGTCCGTCATCTATGAGAAGCAGCGTGGCGGCCAGAAGTACGAGAATCACATCCAGTGGGTGACGAGGTGATCTGCCAGAATCGCAATTAAAAAGGCGATGAAGGATATATTTTGGAAGATAATTAAAGTCGGCTCCTTTCGGGGCCGACTTTTCTTAAATCATATCCTGCAGATTGCCAGGATTAGGAAGGGAGTTGTCCAAGCACTTCGAAGAGTGCCTTGCCTTCACTGATTATAACTCTGAAAACGGTGTCGTCAAGCTTGTAGTATTCCTGACCTCCGAGAACTATGGTTTCGTAGTCCTCAGGGAGTTTTTCGACGATTGCTCCGGCAGGAGGAACTATGGTCACGTACTTGCCATTCTTGAGAATGAAGAATATGCCGTCGTCGTAATAGTACTCCAGGGAAGCGTCTGCAAAGCTCTGGACGAGTCCAAGTCTTCTGGCGAGTTCGTAGCTGCCGTTAGCAAGCTGCTGTCCGGAGGCGATTGCTGCGTTCTGTGCAGCTATGGTCGCATTGTTTTCCGCAATGATCCGGTTCTGCTCGGTAATGGTCCTGTAGTTTTCGTCAACGGTGTCATATATCCTGTCCAGTGTGCTGTAGTAGGCGATACGGCAGGCTATGAGTTCAAGTTCGTATGCCGTTCTCTCGAACCAATATCCGTAAGGAGGACGTGAAACGTAGTAGCGGCCATCCCAGCAACGGTAGTATATCCCATCGTAGAACCAGTAGTCATGTCCCCAATAGTGATGGTGAACGCAGTGAGGCGGCAGGGCATGTACGTGGTATCCGAAGTAGTGAGGACCGTGGTGACCGAAGCATGCGATTTGCTCGTAGTGTATAGGCTGCCTGTCGCGTGGTGCGGTGCGCCTATCGTTCCTGTTCTGGTTGACCGGAGTCATTGAATTTCTGTATTCAGATGAAATCCTGGTGCCCTGTCCGTTCCCGTTCCTGTTTCCGTTGGATCTTCCCGGAACTGTTGCTGTCACTCTCGAGCTGTTCGAACTGCTCCTCGACACTGTCCCGCTTGCTCTGGAAGGAGTTCCGGTAGTGGTTGCCCTGGAAGGGGTTCCGGCAGTTGCCCTTGAAGGGGTTCCTGTAGTTGCTCTTGAAGGAGTTCCGGCAGTGGTTGCTCTTGAAGGAGTTCCTGTAGTGGTTGCCCTGGAAGGGGTTCCGGTAGTTGCTCTTGAAGGAGTTCCGGTAGTTGCCCTGGAAGGAGTTCCGGCAGTTGCTCTTGAAGGAGTTCCTGTAGTGGTTGCCCTGGAAGGGGTTCCATAATTATTGTTCCGGCTTGGGCTGTAGCTGCTTCCTGGAGTGCCGTGTGTGGTTCCTGATGAGCTTCCTCTTGAAACTCCTATGCTGGAGCTTCTCGAAGCGCTGCTCCCGGAATTGTAGCTGCTTGAACTTCTCGAAGCGCTGCTCCCGGAATTGTAGCTGCTTGAACTTCTTGAAGCGCTGCTCCCGGAATTGTAGCTGCTTGAACTTCTCGAAGCGCTGCTTGAACTTCTTGATGACGATGCAGAACCACTATGCGATGATGAAGAACTGCTGCGTGAAGTTGTAGAGCTTCCGCCTCTTGACTGGGCGAAGCTGCTGGCAGGGGCCACTATGACCGCAGCTGCCAATGCTACTGATAAAGCATGTCTGATAATGTCTTTCATATCGTTTTGGGTTTTGATTTGCATTCCCCCTTGTCTCAAGAAAAGTGCCAAACTCCTTAGCCCCTTCAAAAATGTCCATTCTTCGTCGCCGCATTGAAGAATGGTCCGCCTGCAGCGGCCGTAGCGGCTACGAGGTCCGCGTCCGATTCTGTTTTTCGTTGACGCAGAGAAGAATGGATCCGCCTGCAGAACGCCACTACCCCACGGCTGCAGTGATTCCGGATTTCAGGGGTCAAACTTGGCAATCGCTGCAAGAAAACCCTCAAGAACAGCCAAACTGCTGCATCGATTCTTGATTTCAAGGCCAAACTTGGGAATCGATGCAAGCTTTTCCCCGTTTAAGCCCTCTTGCGTGCATCGATTCTTGATTTCAGGCCCAGACTTGCGAATCGATGCAGCACAATCGTCGTGGCGGTGGAGAACGGCCCGCCTGCAGCGCAGTCGTGGGGTGCAGGCAGGGACAGGATGCCACGAAGGCGGCATAATCCTAAGAAAAAAGCCGCCGGAGTGGAACCTGTCCCTGCCGCGACAACGGCCCGCCTCCGATTCTAATTTTCGTTGCTGCAAAAGAAAATAGTTCCGTCTGCAGCAGTCGTTGTTGCGACGAAGAACGGCCCGCCTGCAGCGCAGTTGTGGTACGCAGACGGGGACAGGATGCCACGAAGGCGGCATAATCCTAAATTTAAAGCCGCCGGAGTGGTTCCTGTCCCCGTCTGGGTTCCTCATCAATCTTCGTTGTCAGCGCCCGGTGAAAACCTACTTAAGGAACATCCTGATCATCTTCAACTTGGACTTTGTGTATGGCTGATAGCGGAGCGGGAGGTCTATCCAGCGTTTCTTGTCGGTGATGCTCTTCAGATGGGAGAAAGTGTCGAAACCGTATTTGCCGTGATAGTTGCCCATACCGCTTTCGCCTACTCCGCCGAAAGGCATATAGTCGGTAGCCAGGTGAATGATGGTGTCGTTCACGCAGCCGCCGCCGAAGTGCAAAGCCTCCAGGAGATTGTCCCGGACAGTAGAGTCATTGGTGAATATGTAGCACGCGAGCGGGCGCGGGCGGGAGTTGACGTATTGTACGACGTCGTAGAGATCGGAGTAGCTGATGACCGGAAGGAGCGGGCCGAAAATTTCGTCCTGCATAATCTTCAGCTCTTCAAAGGCCGGGCGTCCGGCCCCGGCCCCAGCCTCAGCCCCGGCATCAGCCCCGGCCTCAGCATCGGAGGCGGGGAGGTGGCCGGCCATCACAATGGTAGGGGAGATGCGGAGGCGCTCATCCTGCTTCACTCCACCGGCCAGAATGGCCTCATCTCCCAGCTTGCTGCGGCAGTCATCCAGGACATCGCAGAGGCGGTCATAATGCTTGCGGCTGATAATCTTGCCATAGTCTTCGTTCTCAAGCGGATTCTCGCCGTACATAGCCCTCATCTGCTCCTTGCAGAGTTCCAGGAAACGGGCTGCGACACTCTCGTGTACGAAAACATGGTCGGGAGCGACGCAGGTCTGGCCAAGGTTTAGATACTTGCCGAACATGATCCTGGCGGCGGCGATCTTGAGGTCGGCCTTCTCATCCACAATCACCGGACTCTTGCCTCCAAGTTCAAGGGTGACTGGGGTGAGGTGGACGGCTGCCTTGCTCATGACCACCCGGCCCACCGTCTTGCTGCCGGTGAAGAAGATATAGTCCCATTTCTGTTCAAGCAGGTCGGCATTCACGTCGCGGCCACCTTCTACGACGGCCACATAATCTTCAGTGAATGTATCCTCTATCAACCTTTTGATGGCAGCGCTGGTGGCAGGCGCGTAGGCGGATGGCTTTATCACCGCGGTATTGCCGGCTGCCAGAGCGCAGATGAGAGGGGAGATACAGAGCAGGAAAGGATAGTTCCAAGGGCTCATTATCAGCACATTGCCGTATGGCTCCCGGAGTATGTAGCTCGAGGAGTGGAAGTTGGCCAGCGGCGTGCAGACTCTGCGCTTGCGTCCCCAGCGCACCATGTGGCTGATGGTGTGGCTGATCTCGGAAAGGACGAGGCCGTACTCGCACATATATGCTTCGGTCTCGCTCTTGCCCAGGTCTTCCTTAAGGGCTGCAAGTATGTCGTCCTTATGATCTATGATACTGGAACGCAGCAGCTTGAGCAGTCTCTTGCGGTGTCTTATATCCAGTGTGTGTCCTTCGTTGAAGAATCGTCTCTGTCTTTCGAGTATCTCCATCGTCTTTCTTATTATCTGCTGTATTTCTCGCTCTGCTCCTTGATCAGTTCGTCGAGTACGCCCGGGTCGAAGTAGTTGATTCTCATCGCCCTCTTTACCTCGCTAAGGGTCTGCGCGGCCACCTTTGCAGCCTCTTCGCTGCCCTTGCGGAGCACATCATAGACGTAGGCAATGTTCTGCTCGAGTTCGTGGCGGCGCGTCCTTATCGGCTCGAGAGTGTCATTGAGGACGGCGGCAAGGAAATTCTTGACCATCACGTCGCCGAGTCCGCCCTTGCGGTACTGGGCCTTGACCTCATCGAGATTGTGAAACTCGAAACTGCTCTTGCGCCCTACGAAGCAGGATGCGAATTTCTCGAAGTGCTCGTCGCGGCAGAAGGCATCCAGGTAGGTGAATACGGTGTTGCCCTCCACCTTGCCCGGGTCGCTGACCTGCAGATGGTTCGGGTCGGTGAACATACCCCTGACCTTTGCATTGACCTCTTCGGCGCTGTCGGACAGGTATATGCAGTTGCCGAGGGACTTGCTCATCTTGGCCTTGCCATCTGTTCCCGGCAGTCTCAGGCAGGCAGCGTTCTCCGGAAGCATAATCTCCGGCTCGACGAGCACCTCGCCGTAGAGACTGTTGAACTTGCGTACTATCTCCCTGGTCTGCTCGACCATAGGCTCCTGGTCCTCGCCCGCAGGCACCGTGGTGGCTTTGAAGGCGGTGATGTCAGCGGCCTGGCTGATAGGGTAGCAGAAGAATCCGACCGGGGTGCCGGCCTTGTTGGCATTGTCTTCCCCATTCTCGCTGAAGCCCCTCATCTGGATCTCCGCCTTTACGGTAGGGTTCCTCTGGAGTCTCTGTACCGTCACGAGGTTCTGGTAGAAGAAATCCAGCTCGGTGAGCTCGCTGATCTGCGACTGTATGAATATTGTGGATTTCTCCGGGTCAAGTCCCGCCGAGAGGTAGTCCAGCGCCACCTCGATTATGTTCTGACGGACCTTCTCCGGGTTGTCCGCATTGTCGGTAAGGGCCTGGGCATCGGCTATCATTATGAATATCTTCTCGAATCTGCCGCTGTTCTGAAGCTCAACTCTCCTGCGGAGTGAACCCACGTAGTGCCCAATGTGGAGACGGCCTGTCGGACGGTCTCCGGTCAGTATGATCTTTCCCATCTAAGCTCTGAATCTATGTAGTAAACTTGTTTGTATAACCATTCTCCAATGCTGTCGAAGAAGTCCAGGGTCATTCTTGCGTCCGTGAATCCTTCGCTCAGTTCTTCGGTGAGGTCCTCTATCAGCCGGTCTATGTCTTCCTTCTTGAGCCTGTCATTCGGAAATTCCGTGACCAGACTTGCCCTCTGCTCTATGTTGTCTTCATAGAAACAGATCACGGAGGCCTTTACGCTTACCGGGGATTCCCAGTCCCCGAATGAACAAGAACCTGACCAGAGTATGGTCAGGCACGTTGCTAATATGATTGGTATGAATCTCTTCATCTAATGTTCAACTCAGTCTTTCATCTCGGCGAGGGCTGCACGGATCTTCGCCTCGATTTCGTCGCAGAGTTCGACATTGTCGCTAAGCAGCTGCTTGACTGCCTCCCTTCCCTGCGCAAGTTTTGTGTCGCCGTAGCTGAACCAGCTTCCGCTCTTCTTGATGATATCCAGCTCGACTCCGAGGTCTATCACCTCTCCGGCATGGCTGATTCCCTCTCCGAAGACTATGTCGAACTCGGCCTTCTTGAAAGGAGGGGCCATCTTGTTCTTCACGATCTTCACCTTGGTGCGGTTGCCCAGGGCCTCGTCTCCGTCCTTGATCTGGGTGGTACGGCGCACGTCCACACGCACTGAGGCGTAGAACTTGAGGGCGTTGCCGCCAGTGGTAGTCTCAGGGTTGCCGAACATCACTCCAATCTTGTCGCGGAGCTGGTTTATGAATATGCAGCATGTGTTGGTCTTGCTGATGTTCGCCGTGAGCTTTCTCAGGGCCTGGCTCATAAGCCTTGCCTGGAGACCCATTTTAGAATCGCCCATCTCTCCTTCGATCTCTGCCTTCGGGGTGAGGGCTGCCACGGAGTCGATGACAATGATGTCGATCGCGCCGGAGCGTATGAGGTTGTCCGCGATTTCAAGGGCCTGTTCTCCGTTGTCAGGCTGGGAAATGAGCAGGGTGTCGAGGTCCACTCCCAGGTTCTTGGCATAGCTGCGGTCGAAGGCGTGCTCCGCATCGATGATCGCGGCTATTCCGCCACCCTTCTGTGCCTGGGCGATGGCGTGTATGGCCAAAGTGGTCTTTCCGCTGGACTCCGGACCGTAAATCTCGATAATCCTTCCCCTCGGATATCCTCCTATCCCAAGGGCGTGGTCCAATGCTATGGAGCCGCTCGGTATCACGGAAATATCCCATTTGGGCTGCTCTCCGAGCTTCATTATCGTACCCTTTCCATAATCCTTCTCAATCTTGTCGATCGTCGCCTGGAGCGCTTTCAACTTTGCCGCATTGAGCTCGGCGCTTTCTACTTCTTTAGCCATTTCTTTATCTGTTTTTGTTGGGAGCGGGCCTGAATCCGCATCCGTGCAAATATATAACAAATATCAATACAATTCAGAATATCGATTCGAGGAGTGCGGCAAGACGGTAGCCGGCCTTTTCTATCTGCCTGAGCGCCAGGCGGCTATAGTCGTACATATATGTATTCGGGAGCTCGTCGCCCTTCTGCACTTCGAAGACTTGGCAGCTGCTTTGCGCGGTGTCGCTGCCCCAGTCGTAGAGACTGCCTTTCGTATATTCCTTCACTTCCTTGCGTGTGGAAGTCATTGCCCAATAGGCGAGGTCCTCGACGCCGCCGGCCAGGGTTTCGTTGGTCACCATACTGTCCCATACCTTGTGCAGGCGCACTTTTTCGCCTCTGTATATGACGTCGAATCCGCCTATGTGCCTGTCGCGCTTGTCGGCGTAGATCACGTGGCAAGGGCAGTGCATGTCGCCGGTGAGGTGTATGATGTTAAGCAGGCACTGCAGGGTGGTGGAGTCGTCCAGTTCCTTGCGATGTTTGAGTTTTTCCACGCTTTCCTCTAAGACGGTCACACAGCTGTGCTCCGGGTAGCGGTAGGCGCAGAGGGACGAATCCACGTGGAAGGTGTGGGGGATTGTCCTCCACATTTTGCCGTTCTGGGGTTTTGTGAGCTTCATCAGCATCTGGGGCTTGTAATAGTCGAGCCAGGAAGCGTAGGAGGAAAGCTTTTCTCCGTGAAGTATCTCCTCGGCCGCTTTGCGTGCCTTGGGACTGAGATTCTGTTCCGCTATGTAGGCAATGGCGGCGTGTTCCCGCTTTCCCCAGGCAGCGGAGTCGATGCAGCTGGCTGCAAGGACGGTCAGAACGCATAATGCGCTTATTATGATTTTCTTCATATATTTATTTGTTACTGTTCAGATAGTGTTTCAGGCTTACGCCTTTCTTTTCCACAAGAGTGGATTTGCCGCTGGCCTTGTCGGTAAGGGTGCAGCTGATGTCGGCCGTCAGGGAGTCGATGTCGGAGAGGGCGGCGAACATCGCAATCCAGACCGAGCTGCCGGGACATACGGTCGCAATCCCGCTGACTGAGACTTTGTTGCTTCCGGCCGGAATGGTTACGTCCTCGGCCTTGCCGTTGACGAGGGCGGTTTCGCCTCGATATACAGTTCCCTTTATGTCGCTGATTATCACGTCGCTGCTTTTGTTATCCACGCCTATGACTACGCTGCCTTTGAGGGAGCGGGCTCCGGCGCGGTTGATCGAAGTGATGTTGAATGTGCTCAGATTGAAACTGAAGGCTGAGAGTAAAGTAATAAGAATAAGTTGTCTAAACATCGTGTTATTGGTTGCGCCCGTCCTTATCAGGCAGATTCAGGATAGCAAATTTAGGAAAATTGTCCGTTATTTCTTAATTTTGAAAGTTATTTAGTGTCAATAATTATGTGTGGATTCGTAGGAATATTCGGGATGAAGGACTCCTCTGTGGACTGGAGGACCAAGGCTCTTAAGATGTCGGCGAAAATCAGGCACCGCGGCCCGGACTGGAGCGGCATATTCTCAGACCGGAACTGCATACTCGCGCACGAGAGGCTCGCAATCGTCGATCCTCTCTCAGGCGGACAGCCGCTTGTCTCGCCGGACGGAAAACAGGTGCTCGCAGTGAACGGAGAAATATATAACCATAAGGAAATCAGAGAGAAATACAAAGACGAGTACGAGTTCCAGACGGGCTCCGACTGCGAAGTCATACTCGCCCTCTACCGCAAGAAGGGACTGGACTTCCTCGAAGACCTCAACGGAATATATGCCTTCGCGCTGTACGACGTCGAGAAGAATGCGTTCCTGGTTGCGCGCGACCACGTGGGCGTCATACCTTTATATATAGGACGCGATGCGGACGGCACGGTTTACGTGGCCAGCGAACTGAAGGCCCTCGAAGGCTTCTGCGAGGAATATGAGCCTTTCCTGCCGGGCCATTACTGGTGGAGCGGGGACGGCCGTATGGTGCGCTGGTATAGCCGCGACTGGTTCGACTATGACTCCGTGAAGGACAATGAGGCCGATGTCGCGGAACTCAGGGAGGCCCTTGTCGGGGCTGTGAAACGCCAGCTTATGTCGGACGTGCCTTACGGCGTGCTGCTGAGCGGCGGCCTGGATTCGTCGATTACCAGTGCCATCGCGGCCCGTTTTGCGCAGAACCGTATCGAGGATGACGGAAGAAGCGAGGCCTGGTGGCCTAGACTGCACAGCTTTGCCGTGGGCCTGAAGGGTGCTCCGGACCTGATAAAGGCGAAGGAGATGGCTGATTTCCTCGGGACCGTGCACCACGAGGTGAATTATACCGTTCAGGAAGGCCTGGATGCCATTCGCGACGTGATTTACCATATAGAGACTTACGATGTGACCACGGTCAGGGCTTCCACGCCTATGTACCTGCTGGCCAGGGTGATAAAGAGTATGGGTATCAAGATGGTGCTCAGCGGGGAGGGCTCCGACGAGATTTTCGGCGGCTATCTCTATTTTCACAAGGCTCCGTCTGCAAAGGACTTCCACGAGGAGACCGTAAGGAAGATAGGCAAGCTCTACGAATACGACTGTCTGAGGGCGAACAAGGCCCTGGCCGCCTGGGGCGTCGAGGGTAGGGTGCCTTTCCTGGACAAGGAGTTTATGGATGTGGCGATGCGCCTTAACCCTTCGGCCAAGATGTGCAGCGGGGCTGTGGTGGAGAAGAAGATTCTGAGGGAGGCCTTCGAGGAGTATCTCCTGCCATCGGTGGCCTGGAGACAGAAGGAGCAGTTCTCCGACGGCGTGGGCTACAGCTGGATCGATTCGCTCAAAGCCGTTGCGGAGAGCACGGTCAGCGATGAGCAGATGGCAGCCGCGGCCGAACGTTTCCCTGTGAATCCTCCGCGCAACAAGGAGGAGTATTGCTACAGGACCATTTTCGAGGAACATTTCCCTAGCCGTTCGGCTGCTCTCAGCGTTCCGAGCGTACCGAGTGTCGCCTGCTCGTCGGCCGTTGCCCTCGAGTGGGACGCCGCCTTCCGGAATATGAACGACCCTAGCGGCAGGGCGGTCGCAGGCGTGCACAACGACGCCTACTAAACTTTCTGATAGTTACAATTTAACCACATAATTATATGAAATTTAGATATTTGGCTATTCTTTTCGCACTTGTGGCACTGTCTTGTGCGAATGGTCGTTGCCGTCCTCAGGCCGCTACTGTTCCGGCTCCTGCCCACTCTGTCTTCACTGAGGGGCTCATTGCCGACATTACCCCGAAGGGCTGGCTTGAGGAGACTCTCAGACGCCAGAGGGAGGGACTTACGGGCCATCCGGAAGCAATGGACTATCCTTACAACAGCCCGCTCTGGGCCGGAGAAATCAAACGCGATTCCGAGGGCAGGGGAGCCGACTGGTGGCGTTTCGAGCAGACGGCATATTATCTGGACGGCCTGACCAGGCTGGCTTATATAACTGATGACAGCCAGCTCCTGGCAGTCTGGAAGGAAAATCTGGAACACGTGCTGGCCAATCCTCTGCCGTTCAAGCCGGGACAGGCACCGAGCGAGGAGGAACTGGCTGCAATGCAGGACTTTGTGGCTCAGATTACAGCTGACCCGAATGTGGATGATCATCGCAAGTTCAAGGCACGCAGGCAAAGCAAGATGATGGAAATCAAGGCATCAGACCGTCCGGAGGGGCGTCTCGGACCGGAGACCGAGTCTATGGCCTGGCCTTTCGCTGTTTTCTTCAGGGCTCTCAAGGCCTGCTACGAAGCTACCGGAGACGAGCGCATACCTGCGGCTCTCGAGAAGAATTATCTTTCCTACACCCACTCGGAGCTGAGCATGAGCCGATTCCTTGTGAATATAGAGGGCATGCTCTGGACCTGGTCCCTGACCGGAAACGATGAGTTGCTTGCCCGTGCCGAGGGAGCCTGGAATGACGCTTTTGCGGAGCTCGATCCGAAGAATTGCGCGGATGACAGCCCTCTTCGTATGCACGGAGTCACTATGAACGAATTGCTCAAGGTGCCTGTCATATTATATGAATATACGGGCAAGACGGAATATCTCGACCAGGCCCTGAACGCCTCGAGGAAGATGGAAGGCCCGAATATGCTCATCGATGGAGTAAATTCCAGCAGCGAGCACCTTGCGGGCAACGATCCTCTCGCGAGCCACGAGACCTGCGACATTTCTGATTACAGCTGGACAGCCGGCTATTTCCTCCTTGCGACGGGAGGATCGGAGTGGGCCGACAAGATAGAAAGGTGTATGTTCAATGCCGCATTCGGCTGCATAACCAAGGATTTCAAGTCTATGCAGTATTTCTCCTGCCCGAACCAGTTCATCTGCACGGGCAATTCGGACCACAATGCCTTCAAGTACGGCAAGACCTGGATGCAGTACCGTCCTATTCACGAGACCGAATGCTGCATAGGCAATCTGCATCGCTACTTCCCGAACTATGTGTCCCGTATGTGGCTGAAGGACCGCAACGGCTCGCCTGTGGCAGCCCTTTACGGCCCGTCGGAGGTCCTGTATGATCTTGGAGACGGGGTGAGCGTCAGGATAGAGGAACTTGGCGAATATCCGTTTGTGGAGAAAATAGACTTCCGTTTCACTTTCTTCCGCAATGGCCGTGTAACACGTGAGCCTCTGTCCATGGATTTCACCTTCAGGGTGCCGCTCTGGTGTGGTGAAGCAAGATGCAGCGGGGATGGAGCGGAAGAAGTTGGTGAACTGCAGCAGGGTTTCAATACCGTTTCCCGCCAGTGGAAGAGCGGGGATATCTTCAGTCTTGAGCTGCCTATGACTCCTGTGTTCGAGGACAATGCCGTGGCCGGCCGTTCGCTGTGCTATGGCCCTCTTGTGTTCAGCTACTCCATCCCTGCGGACTGTGTCGTCGATACGCTTACCTACGACAATCTTGCGGGAAAGAAATCCGGAAATCCGGACTTCGTCAGCTGGAGCATGACCCCGGCCGGCAAGTGGAACTATGCCCTTTCCTGCTCATCGCCGGAGGATGTCGAGGTCGTCAGAAGGGACGTTTCCGGCTATCCTTTCGATCCGGGCTGTTCTCCTGTTGTCCTGAAGGTCAAGGCGGCCGAAGTGGATGGATGGGAGCTGAAGGAGAACCGTTTCACGCCGGCACTTCCGGCCGAGGTGAAAACCGTCGAGGGCAGCGACACCGTTCTCGAACTGGTCCCTTACGGCAGCACTACCTTGAGGCTGACCATTTTCCCGGTACAGGATTAGGCAATTCAATATTCAAAGGATGCAAATCTGTGAAAATAAGCGGATTTGCATCTTTTTTGGAAAATAAGTGTGGTGTAGTGTGGTAAGTTATAAAAATATATCTATATTTGCAGCGGATACCACAGTGTACCACAGTGTAATCCCGATTGAAATCATTTATGAGGAAGATTAGTTTAGTTTTGTTGTTTGCATTGACCCTGTTTGGCGGTGCTGCCGCGATGACCCGCGAACGCAGCACTGCCCTTAGGGTTGGAACTTACAATCTCTGGAGGTCCGATCTGGGCAAGGGAGATTACCGTTGGGAACTGCGCAGGGACAGGCTTGTCAGGTCCATAGAGGATCTCGGGATGGATGTTTTTGCAGCGGAGGAGGTGGATACCACCATTTTCCGGGAGCTTCCCTCGCGTATGGAACAGTACGGATGGCTGGTGTTCAGTCCCTATTCGGAAGATGGAAGCGGCTCGGTCAAATCCCAGGCGATAATCTACCGCAAGGACAGGCTGGAGCCCCTGGATTTCCATCACTTCTGGCTTTCTCCGACTCCGGAGAAAATGAGTTCCGGCTGGGATGAAATGAAATTCAAGAGAGGGGCCTGCTGCGCAACCTTCAGACTGAAGGGCGTACGCGGTGACAGGCGCATATTCGTGATGATCAGTCATTTCCCTCTGGGAAAGGAAGCCAGGCTGAACATTGCGCCCCTTATTGTCGAGATGGAAAAGAAGTATAATCCGGATGGCCTGCCTTCGTTCTTTATGGGCGACCTTAACACCAGGGAGGAGAGACCGGAATCGTTCATATTGAGAGAGTGGTGGAGCGACAGTTTCCTGAGCCTCGATGGGGAGGCGAAATCCGGCCCGAAGGGTACTTTCAACAATCACGGCGTCAATACGGATATGGAGGCGGCGCCGCGCATCGATTTCGTCTATTACAGGGGCAAGGGCATAGTTCCGTTGAGATATGTCTGCGACGACACTCTTTACGACGGCTTCTATCCTTCGGACCACTGCCCTGTCTATACCGATTTTCTCATAGATACGGGCCGCAACTGAATCGTGGAATATAAATATCTATATACTGACCGAATATGAAAACATTATTTCTAAAAGCCATTGCAATTCTTGCGGGCCTTGCGCTTGCTGCTCCGATTTCCTTCGCACAGGGGCGCGTGCAGGTCAGCGGAACGGCAAAAGACGCCCAGACGGGAGAGCCCGTACTCGGAGCGGTCGTGATGGAAAAGGGCAGCCGGAATGCCGCTCTGGTAGATGCGGACGGCCGCTTCACCATCACCGTTGCCACGGATGCCGAGCTTGTCTGCAGCTGCCTGGGTTATGTTGAGACAAGTGTGTCCCTGAACGGACGCAGCAGCGTGGATTTCCTGCTTTCCGTGGATAGCCAGATGCTCGAGGAAACCGTGGTCGTGGGCTACGGTACCCTGAAGAAATCCCAGCTCGTCGGCTCTGTAGAGAGCGTTTCCGGAGAAGTGCTCGAGGACAGGGTGAATTCCAATATCACCCGCTCCCTCCAGGGCCAGGTGGCCGGTCTGAATATCATCCAGACTGACGGCAAGCCGACCCACGGGGGAGAGGTGTATATACGCGGAGGCTCCACTTCTTACATTTCCAAGGATCAGAACGGCTCGGGAAAGGCCAGCTATTCCATAGGCCAGGGCGGTGGCGCCCTCGTGCTCATTGACGGAGTCGAGGGCTCTATGTCATCGGTCAACCCTGATGACGTGGAGAGCATCTCGGTGCTCAAGGATGCTTCGTCGTCTGTGATCTATGGTGCCAGAGGCGCGTATGGCGTGATTCTCATCACGACCAAGAATGCCGGGAAGGACAAGATTTCAGTGAATTACAATGGCTCGGTGTCCGTGAACAGCAGGACCGTGAAGTGGGAGGATGAAGTCGTGGACAACGGTCTGGAATACACTGAGATATTCTACAAGCATTGGCTGGGCAACACTGCCACTCCTACTGCCGAGGGCAAGCTTCCTACCAAGATGAACATCTATTCCATACCTTCCGACTATCTGCAACGCTACCGCGAACACGTGGAAAGCGGAGCCACGAACAATGTCGAGCTGTGGAACGGACGCTATCTCTACTATGATGACGTGAACTACATCAAGCTATTCTACCGCAGGGCAAACGTCACCACGACGCACAATCTCAGCGTGAACGGATCGTCGGGCAGGGTAAGTTACGGAATATCCGGACGCTATTATACCCAGCAGGGCATATACAAGATAGGGAATGAGAAATACAACTCCTTCAATTTCCGGACAAAGCTGAAGATTCAGGCTACGGACTGGCTCTCCATAGACAACAACACCTCCCTCTACAAGATGGACTATATCCAGCCTATCTTCTCTAAGAAGGACGGCAACGTGGGCAGCCAGCTCCGCCAGATAGCGATGATGGGACTTCCTTGCATCCCTACGAACAACGAGGACGGAACCTACACCGTTGCGGCTGCGGCCGGCGGCTATGCTGCCTTCAAAGACGGCAATTCCTCCCAGGAGCAGGGAAATATCACCATAATCACCTCCACCGGCGTTACCATCGAGCCGGTCAGGGACGTGTTCAATATACGCGGCGAATTCGCCTACCGTCGGGTGGACACTTTCACCGACCGCTACGTAACTCCTGTCGCATACAGCGTCTCTCCGGGTGTGATGACCGATTATGTGAGTCAGGCGGACTCCTATCACAGAAGATATGACTATTCGAGGGACCATATCACCGCGAATGTCTTCGCTACCTGGACTCCGCGTCTCAATGAGAACCACAAGCTCAATGTCGTGGCCGGCTGGAACCTTGAGAATGACGTATATCACCGCCAGGGCAAGCTCCGCACCGGTATCCTGTACCCGGACAACCCGAATTTCGAGCTGATGGACGGCGTCGAGACCACCGAATTCGTTCAGGACGGTTCGTCCTACGGACTGGTCGGCTTCTTTGCCCGCGTCAACTATTCTCTTCTGAAGAGATATATTTTCGAAATCTCCGCCCGTGCGGACGGCAGCTCCAAGTTCCCGTCCAATCAGCGCTGGGGCTTCTTCCCTTCCGGCTCCCTGGGCTGGAGGATTTCCGAGGAACCTTGGATGGCAGGGGCGAAGTCCTGGCTGGACAACCTCAAACTCAGGGCAAACGCCGGTGCCCTCGGCAACGGAACCGTGGCTGCCTACGCCTTTATGACCACAATGGGTATCAGCCAGACTTCCGCGGTGTTCGACGGATCCTTCCAGAACAAGGTTGGAGACCCTAACGTGGTTCCCGACAATCTGACCTGGGAGAAGGTCGCCACCTATGACGTGGGCCTCGACGCCGACTTTTTCAAGAGCCGTCTCTCCTTCTCCGGAGACTACTATGTGCGCAACACCACCGACCTCTACATTACCGGTCCGGAGATTCCTGCAACCTTCGGTGAAAGTACCCCTAAGGGCAACTACGGCGCACTCCAGACAAGGGGATGGGAACTCACCCTCTCCTGGAGGGACCAGGTGAAGCTCGGAGGCAAGGATTTCTCCTATAGCTTCAAGGGCAGCGTCTGGGACAGCAGGACCTGGGTGACCAGGTTCTACAACCAGAAGGGCAATATATACAACTTCTACAGCGGCAAGGAACTGGGTGAAATCTGGGGCTTCCGTTCCGACGGACTCTTCATGTCCAATTCGGAGGCGGCCGCCTGGTACAAGGATGAATTCCACCACTTCGCCCCGGCCTCCGGACCTTATGCAGGCGATGTGAAATTCAGGGATCTCAACGGTGACGAGCTCATCAATACCGGCTCCTGGACTCTTGACGATCACGGCGACCTCGACCGCATAGGCAACGAGGCTCCGCGCTATCAGTACGGTTTCAATATCGATTTCAGATGGAACGGCATAGGCCTGAGCGCCTTCATCCAGGGAGTGGGCAGACGCGACTGGTATCCTTCCCGCGGCACCGACTTCTTCTGGGGCTCCTACGGCCGTGCCTACGCCTATGCGCTCAAGACCCAGCAGGCGGATATGGTCGAACTTGACCAGAGCACTTCCGAGTGGGTGTTCACCAATGCCGACAAGAATCCTTTCTGGCCTCGTGCCACTTACGGCGCAGCCGAGAATGAGAAGGGTGTGATGACTTTCCCTACAGACCGCTTCCTGATGGACGCCTCCTATGTGCGTCTGAAGACTCTCACTATCGACTACAGTTTCCCTAAGAAGCTTCTCGAGAAGGCCCGTATCCAGAGTCTGCGCTTCTACCTTACTGGAGAGAACCTGTTCACCTGGTCGCCTATGTTCAAATATACCAGGATGTTCGATCCCGAGACTATCGGGAACGGCGATTCCGACTTCCACAGCGGAACCAGCACCACTATGGGTGACGGCTACAGCTACCCTATGCTGAGAACTTTCACTTTCGGCGTCAACCTGACTTTCTAAATCCGGACAGCAATGAAAAGAATCATAATATCAATTACTTGCGCCGCTGCAGCCATTGCAAGTCTCGCTTCCTGCGAGAAATTCTTCGACAGGCAGCCTGAGGACAAATTCGCCGCCGAACTCTTCTTCAAGTCGGAGACCGACCTCAGATACTATACCAACGGCCTCATAGATGCCGCTCTTCCTTCCTACGACGACATAGCTCTCGGTTCCGACAGGTTCTCGGATTTCTGTGCGACCAAGGAATCGACGACCTTCCTGCAGCCGGACAGATACAGCGCCGCGACGGCCGGCGGATGGACCTATTCCGAATGGTCTTTCCTCCGTCAGGTCGCCTATATGCTCGACAATATGCCTAACGCGAAGGGCGCGGTCCCCGAGGACGTTTACAATCATTACGAGGGCGTGGCCCGTTTCTTCCGTGCAATGATAACCACGAAGAGGGTTAAGAAGTACGGAGACGTCTATTGGATCGACCACGTGGTCAGCCCGAATGACTCGACCATACTCTACGGACCGCGTCAGGACCGCGAGTATATAATGCACAAGGTGGTCGAGGACCTCTGCTTCGCCTGCGAGAACTGCAAGACTGACGGCCCGAACGTAAGGACCGGAGGCTGCATATATATAAACAGATATACGGCTCTCGCCCTCGCGTCCAGAATCTGCCTCTACGAGGCCAGCTACCGCCGTTTCCATCCGGTGAATCCGTCCACGGGCAATCCTTGGAACGGGGAATATGAATCGGCGGACGATCTCTATCAGCTGGCTATGGATTTCTCTGCGGAGCTCGTCGGGTCCGGCGTTTTCTCCCTGCACGGCAATTTCCGTGAACTCTTCACAAGCAGGGTGCTTCCTGCGGATGAGGTGATCTGGGGCAGGAGCTGCAGCGAGGACCTTAGCGTGGGACACAAGGTGACATACAAGTATTGCTCCACCACTTCGTCCCTGCTTTACGGTCCTACCAAGGACTATGTGATGAACTTCCTGGATCTCGGCGGCAATGCGGTCGGAGGCGCCGTTTCCCCGACAGAGGAATTCAAGAACCGTGACAGGCGTCTCGCCGCCCAGGTGCTCGCTCCGGGCCAGACCAAGGTGGACGCCGCCGGAAACACCGTCGCCTTTACCCCGGATTTCACCTGGACCTCTACCGGATACTTCTGGATGAAGTGGGTGATGCCTGAGTATTCTCCTATGAATGAGGGCGGTGTGGACAAGTCCTTCAACGCCATGCCTGCCATACGCTACGCAGAGGTGCTGCTCAACTACGCCGAGGCTGCCGAGGCCATAGGCAAGCTCACTCCGGAGATATGGAACAAGACCATAGCGGCCCTGCGCAAGGAACACGGAGGCATAGCTTCCGCACCGTTCCCTGCCGAGCCCGACCCTTACCTGCTCGAGTACTACACCAAGGATGTGCTCCATCCGGCAAGACTGAGCGCTGCCGCCCTGGAGATACGCCGCGAAAGGGCAGTGGAACTCACCCTTGAGGAGGGCCATCGCTGGGACGACCTTATGAGGTGGAATGTGGGCGACATTCTCGAGCGCCGCTACCGTCATCAGGGCTGGAGGGGCATTTACCTCAGCAAGGAGGACGTGAAGAACGGTTTTGAGTTCAACGGAAAGAAATATACCGTCTCCACGACCAAGACCACCAACGAGACCAACTACAAGATAACCACTCCTGATGACAAGAACCACACCCTTTCGCACGGGGATCACGGCTACCTCATCTACAATTACAAGCTTCAGTGGGATGACAGGATGTATCTCTATCCTATTCCTGTGACAGCGGCGAACGTGAATCCGAATCTCGGGCAGAACGAGGGCTGGCAGTGGATTTAGTGTCCTTTAATGAATTGCTTATCAATTATTTATTTACATATTTGCAATATGAAGAGATTTCTTTCCATTCTTTGCCTTGCGGCATTGGCTTTCGCATCCTGCACTCCTGACGAAATCAGGGAGCAGGATCCGGAGATAGCTGTCGATCCGCAGAGCATAGAAGCAGAATATGCGACTTCGGTCCACGCTGTCAATGTTACGTCCAACAGCAGCTGGGTGCTTGTGCGCTCGGACTTAGAGGGCAATGACATCAGCTGGGTGAAGGTTGACAGGATTAACGGCAACGGCAGTTGCGGAATGAACATCAAGATTCTGGAGAATCCCGATTCCCTTGAGCGTCGGGCCGTCATTACTTACAAGGCAGGACCGGAGGGCGAGGCCACGGCTTATATAGACATCTGCCAGGCCGGAAATCCGGACCCGGGAAAGGATCCCGAGCCGGAGCCGGAACCCGATCCGGATCCAGATCCTGACCCAGATCCTGACCCGGATCCTAAGCCGGAGACCGACACTCTCAAACTCACTTTCGACTTTACCGGTACCCCTCAGGAGGGCTGGGCCACTGCCAAGTCGGAGGCCACCTATCCAAACGGAGGTGTGGATGTGAGCTATGTGCTTGACGGACAGCCTTATCTCTTTAAGCTTGCCACATGCGACGTGGATGCTGGCGCCACGGTGGGCCCTTGGTGGGAGGCACCTTCCGGCGACACTCCGGGCTACCTGTCCTCCTATGCGCAGTACCGCTATATAGGCGTGCCTGCAATCAACGGTTATGCCCTTGTAAGAATCCTTGCAATTGGCGGAAACGTCGAACTTTCTTCCTTAAATCCGAAGTTCTGTGTCACCGACAGCATAGCGAAATCGACCACCGAGGCCGGCGCGATTGCGGATGACTCCGCCTGCGTCGTGCAGGGTGGCGGCTACCAGACACTCGAGGTGAACGGAAGCGGAACGCTCGATTACAATCTGTCGGGCACCGAGGCCGGAAAGCAATATTTCCTCTACGGACGCATAAAGGGAGCCTTGGGTTCCATATCGCTGACATATATCAAATAAGGAACTGAAAGGCAAAAGAGCTGAAATGAACAGATTACAGAAAGCACTTGCATCACTTGTCTTCCCGGCAATGCTCCTGTCCTGCGACGGGGGCATTCGGGCTGATGAAAGTCTGTCCGTAAATCCCGACATCCTGGAAGTGGAGGCGGAACTTGCGTCCTATACGCTTTCCGTTGCGGCGGATTGCGGATGGACGGCGGAAATCATAGCCGAAAACGGCGCAGACGCATCCTGGCTGAGCCTCTCGAAATCCAAGGGACAGGGAAGCGCGCAGCTGAGCCTGAGGGTTTTTGCGAACCCCTACAATGCGCAGCGCAAGGCAGAGATACGTTTCAGCTCCGCCGGAGGCAGCACGGCTTCGGTTGCCGTCATCCAGAAGGCGGCCGAAGGAGGGGAGGATATGAGCAGTATCAATATGAGGGTGGGCTCCTACAATATCAGGATGTCCACGCTTTCCGAAAGCGACCCGGCCAATGCCTGGGCCGAGAGGAGCAAGCGGCTCCTCACTTCGATAAAGGAGAATGATTTCGACATTTTCGGACTTCAGGAGGTCAGCACTGCTTCCCAGGACTGGCTGAAAAGCAATTTCGGGGATACTTACGATTTCTGGTTCTTCAGCCCGTATTCCCAGGGCGGAAGCGGGGACAGGGCGCAGGGAATTGCCTTCAGAAAATCCCGCTTCAGCGGCTCCGACAAGCATTTCTTCTGGGCTTCCAACACCCCGGAAAGCTGTACGGAGAACGATACGGGCAGTCAGGGCAACTTCAAGAGGGGCGGAATATGCGGAACCTTCACCGAGAAGGCGACGGGCATCAGCTTTTTCTTTATGAACACCCACGCCTGTCTGAACAGGGAGCCGAACGACGCCTACGCCGGCGTATATGTGGATATGGAGAAGAAATACAATACTGAAAACCTGCCTTCTTTCTTTGTCGGGGATATGAACTCCAGACCGGAATATGCCGCAATCGCCACATACAGGGAGTGGTGGAAGGACAGCTACGAAACGGCTGCCAGACGCAGCGGCGCTTCGAACAGCTACAATGCCTACTCCAACGCTGCAGGCAAGTACCGCATAGACTATATCTTCGTCCGCGGCAAGGTGCAGGTTGACGAATTCTGCATAAACAATACACTTTACGACAACAGATACCCTTCAGATCACTTTCCGCTCTGGGCGGACGTATGCATAACAAAATGAAAAAGAACATTCCTATGGTCATTGTCCTTGTCATAATAGCATTCCTCGCGGTACTCTGTACGCCGGCTGTGGAGCAGTCTCTCTCTCAGACTGAATACAGCGGCTACTGTCTCAGCAATGGGAAGATCCGCGTCGCCATTGACGGGGACGGCTCCCTCTCCGAGCTGTGCAATCTCGAGACCGGTCACAACTATGCCTCGGGTGGCTTGCTCTGGAGACTCTACTATGATTGCCCTTCCGAGAAGGAGATTGAGATCAGCGCTGAGGATCAGACCCCGGAAATCTGCATTCAGGGCGACAGCATACTCATAAGCTACGACTCTCTCGTGGTCAGGGGCGAAAAAATCGCTTTCTCCCTCGATCTGGCCGTGGTTCTCGAGGATGACAAGCTGCGCTTCTGCAGCAGCATGACCAACAATGAAGCGCACAGCGTCATACGCGAGCTGCATTATCCTCTGCTTCACGGGGCGGTGCTCCCTCAGGACCACAAGCTTTACACTGCCGAGGCCGGCGGCCGTCTCTATGACAATCCTCAGAAGCTGCTCGGCAAGCTGGACTCTTCCCCATACAAGAAACCGGAACAGTTCTTCCGTCAGAAGAACGTGAAATACGGGGCCAAGGTCTTTATGAACTGCTTCGGCCTCTTCGGACGGGAGCAGGGCCTGTATTTCGGCAGCCACGACGCCACTTTCCAGGACACCTGGCACGGTCTGAGGGCCTACAAGGGCGAGTCCGGCAAGTTCGATTGCCTGGAATTCGGCTTTTTCAAGTATCCTCACTGCTTCTGCGGGGAGAGCTGGGCCTGCGAGGCCAATGTGGTGGCGCCGTACAGCGGCAGCTGGCACAAGGCGGCGGACATTTACCGCGAGTGGGTGGACAGCTGGTGGGAATATACCCCGGCTCCGAAATGGGTGCAGGAGGATATGCCAAGCTGGCAGAGGGTCATATTCAAGCATCAGTACGGAGAGTATTTCTTCAAATATCCCGATCTCTACGGAAAGGTGGATGAGGCGGGACAGGCTGCGGGCTGCAATTCCGTCTTCCTTTTCGGCTGGTGGGCCGAGGGAATGGACCACGGCAACCCGGACTATTCGCCTGACGAGAGCCAGGGCGGCGATGCTGCGCTGAAGGAGGCGATAGCCCGCTATCAGGAGAAGGGCAACCATCTCATTCTCTACTACAACGGCAAGCTCATCGACAGGGAGAGCCGTTTCTACCGCAGCGGAATGGGCTCCAAGGTCTGCCGTCACGACAACACAGGCTCGGAGATTCTCGAACGCTACAAGTTCACCGGTAAGGGGACCTGGCTGGGAGAGTATGACCAGAGGACTTTCGCCGTAGCCACAATGATGGACCCCGACTGGAACAAGGTGCTGTTCGCCCTTCAGGACAGGGCCTACGGACTTGGCGCTCAGGCGACCTTCTTCGACCAGCTCGGCTATATAGAGCAGGAGAGCACCAACTGGGACACTTCCCGCGAGTTCCCGGTTCCCGACACCCACGGCATACTGAAACGCGCCCAGTGCCTCAAGCTGCTGCGTGACCGTTATGCAGCGAAGGACCCGGATTTCGCTCTCGGAGCGGAGGGCAGCGTGGATGCGCTTGCCCAGTACTGCGACTTCACACACGGCTATCCGGCCAACGACGGACCGGAGAGATTCGTCAACTTCTTCCGCTACACCTTCCCTGAGCTCATATTCACGGACCGGGGACAGAGGGACGACGAGGGCGTGGAGTATCACGTCAATTACACCCTGCTCGACGGTCAGCGCAATGACATAGAAATCTATCGCTGCCGCGACATCATCTCCGATACGCCTAAGTATCAGGCCTATCTGGGCCAGGCGAACAGGATCAAGGCCGCCTACGGGAACTGTCTTATGGCGGGACGCTATATGGATGTGCTGGGCTTCAGCAACAGCAATGAGGATGTGGATGCCCGTGCCTTTGTCAGCGCCGACGGAAACGAGATGGTAATAGTGGCCGCCAACCAGTGGAAAGACGCCTGTGTCACCACTGCAATAGAGGTTCCCGGCTACAGCTACGCCGATTCCATGACTCTCGGGGATGCCAAGGTGGGAGCCTGGGGCCGCAAGTTGAGCCTGAAGCGCTACGGTCTTGCCGCTCTGCGCTATGTGAAGGACTAAAAGCTGATTCTTACGTCAGAAAGATTGAGCCTGGTCGTGGATTCGTCCACGTCCAGGTTTTTCTTTGCCTTTCTGATAATGCAGTCGCTGATGAAGATGTCGTGCACGCAGTCGTATCCCTGCATTCCTCTCGCGAATATGCCGGTACCGCAGCCGTTGCAGCGCACGTTGCTAATGTGTATGTCGCTGAACTCGGGCAGGAATTCCGCGCCTTTGCCGTCGCCTGACGCCAGGGTCTTGTAGGTCACGTCTGCGTAGCCGCAATCGAAACTGATGGCCGCACCGACTATGTTGCGCATACGTATGTTATTGATATATATATTCTTGCATCTGCCTCCGCGGCCTGCCATACTTTTGAAGCGCAGGCCTATGTCCGAGCCGTCGAAGATGCAGTCGCGCACTACGATATTCTCCATTCCGCCCGAAAAGTCGCTGCCTATCACGAAGCCGCCGTGCGCGTGGAGTACCGTATTTCCGCATATCAATATATCCCTGCACGGACCGGCCTTCAGGCCCATTTCGCCGCTGCCGCCTTTCATGCATATACCGTCGTCGCCGCAGTCCACGAGGCAGCCGCTTACCAGCACGCGACGGCAGTTGCCTATGTCTATGCCGTCACCGTTCTGCGCATTCCAGGGGCAGGTCACCTTGAGATTCTCGAGTATCACGTCCTCGCATTGCGCCGGGTTGATGTGGAATTTCGGGGAATTCCGCACCGTCACCCCCTCTATCCTGATGCGCTTGCAGCGTTTGAGTATGATCATGTGGTTGCGTATGGCTTCCTCTTCCTGGGGAGAGCCGGTGAGGTTGGGGAGACCCTTGAGATTGTAAGGGAACCAGAGTTTGCCGTCCTCGCTTACGCTTCCGCCCATTTCCAGCAGCCGGTTCCACTCTTCGCTCTCGTATTTGTCCCTTTTGGCATATCTCCACCATTGGCCGTTGCCGTCCAGGACTCCGTCTCCCGTGATGCTTATGTCTTCGCATTTTTCCGCCCTGATGCAGGGGAGTGCACGGCCTTTGACGATAGGTCTGCCCTCCGCGTCCTTAGGGAAGTATGCGCTCTTGTCATTGGTGAAGAGCAGGGTGGCACCCGCCTCCAGGTGGAGGTCTATGCGGCTTTTCAGCTCTATGGGCCCGGTCACCCAGGTGCCGGCTCCGATTACCAGACTGCCGCCGCCCATCTTCTCGAGCATGGATATGGCCTTTGCGATCGCGTCGCTGCAGTCACTGCTCTGTATTTCCTCCCGGGACTTGCCGCTCAGGGCTCCGGAACCCTTGATGAAGTCACTCAGATACAGTTTTTTGGACGGGATATTTGGCTGCTCCGGCTGCTGCATTTCGACGGGCAGATTCCTGTAGAGTTTTTCGTATGACCTCTCTCCCGCCTGGCTTCCCAGGGAGACTATTGTCAGAAAGATGGCTGCAATCGCTTTTCTCATAATGACTTGGCTTAATGTAAAATGTAGGTGTTTTTCCAGCTGACCGATTCACCGGGGTCGAGTCCGAATCTGAGGTATGGCTCCGGACAGGCGACCCGAGGGCAGGCCCACATTACCATGTGGTCAAGAGGCCTGTCGCTGACTATCGTGACCTTGTGTCCTGCTTCCGGCACCGTGGTGTCCCGTCCACTGCCGCCTTCGCTCAGCACGAGGCTGAAGTTCCCGGGGGAGGGCAGGAGCTGCAGATTGCCTATGTAAGACATTTCCCCCGGCTGAAGGGGCGCGTCGAAGAGCAGTGAGTTTCCTTCGAGGTAGCCGTGGACGGAATCGGCACGCCACTCGCCCCGGGGAGGAACAGGAAAGTCCATCCTTCTGGACGGGCCGACGTGGGCCCCATTGAAGGTGAAGAAGTTGTGACAGTACTGGAGTATGCTGACCTGTTTTCCCCCATTTCCGACGCTGCGGAATGGAAAGGATTCCGCCAGTTCCAGGCGGTGGCTGATTTCGAAACTGTCATCAGAAATCACTTCGATTCTTTTGACATAGCTGTAGCAGCCCTCCAGGATGTGGCTGTATTCGGCCCAGGTGTCAGGCGCGTGGTCTTCATTGCAGCCTGTGTCCGTTCCGATGCGCAGACCGAAACGGCCTCCGTCCACGATTTCGTACAGATGGAACCAGTCGTAGGGCTTTTCCGCATCTTTGCGCAGCAGGCCTACTCCAATTTTGAGGAAAGTGCCGCCGACGGGGGCCTCGTCGTATCCGAAGACGCCGAAAAACTCTTCGGAGGGGCCGCATACGTTGTCGTGGCGGAATGCGTCTTCGCCGTCAAACCAGCGGTCGGCATATATATACCCGTCTTTTACGATGCGTCGGAAAACGCCGCAGGCGTCGAAGCGGGTGCCCCGGTAGTAGCTGCGCGGCTCGCAAAGTTCGATGCTTAGTCCTCCTCTGCCCAGTACAATCATATTAAAAAGTATTTCTTCTGTTCATGCCGAACCCGCAGTGTTTCTTCCACATGCGGCGTTCGTTGATCATGCGGGCGGCTTCGCGTCCCATCTCCAGGAAGTCGGTGGAAATGGTGGTGAGTCCGTTCAGCACTATGGCGTCGATCTGCGTTTCGTTGTAAGAGATCAGGTGATAGTCTTCTCCGGGTTTCAGCCCGGCGGCGTTGCCTTTCTCCCAAAGGGCGATGAGGCCCGAGTCAAGCTGGGAGTTCAGCATAAGGAATACGTCTCCTTTGGAAATCCTGGACGGGGCTCCCGAGAGGAACTTCACCGAGATACCGTTCTCTTTGCAGAAGGCGCGTATTGTCCTGCTCATCCTGGAACCGTAAAGCGATGAGGGAAGGGTAATCACATTCAGATTGCCCAGGGCCTTCAGCTTGTCGCAACCCTCCTGGAGACCTTTTCTTACGTCGTTTGTAAAGTCCTGGTAAACAGCGCCATAGTTCCCGGGAACGTCGGTAACCCAGTTGTCAAGCATAATGAGCTTGTGGTTCGGAATC
The DNA here is from genome assembly GCA_004554455.1 of Bacteroidales bacterium. Classification (GTDB taxonomy): domain Bacteria; phylum Bacteroidota; class Bacteroidia; order Bacteroidales; family UBA932; genus Cryptobacteroides. The sequence goes on from SFMG01000018.1 coordinate 29,021, forward strand.
CTCCTCAGCATTTTTGCCGCCCTCTTCTGGCTGGCTGCGTCGAGAGGGAAGTGCGGGGTTACGATGTAGTAGTCGAAGCGGCCCAGGTTCTCGTTGAGGAAATACTCGAAGAGGTCGAGGTCCTGGTTGAACAGCAGTATGGTTTCATCGGTCTTGTCCTTCACCTCCCGGTGGAATCCGTTCACGACCTCCTGTTTGTAGGTGCTGAATTTGTCGAAGAGAAAGAGAATGGATATACTCTCCTTCTTGTTCTCGTCGGCTATGTAGAATCCCTTGCCCTGGTGTGCTTCGAGCACCCCTTTTTCCCGCAGCAGGCCGTATGCGCGCTTGACGGTCTCCTTTGAGATTCCCAGTTCGTCTGCCAGTTCGTTCATTGACGGGACTATGTCGCCGCTCTTGAGTCTGCCGTCGAGTATGGCTGAGTTGATTTCAGACATCAGCTGTTTGTAAACGGCTATCTTGCTTTCGGTGTCTATTTTCAATTTAAACATAAGTATGCCCCACTTGGGTTAAGTGTGGTCAAAGTTAGTCAATCGTCGGCAGATATGGAATTATTTTTCTAATTTTGTTTGCCAATTAATACTGAAGCCGAAATGTTAGATATATCCACCACTGAACTCCTTGACACCACGGGCAAGTCTGAAATTGCCAAGAAACTTATACTCGCCAAGCAGGAAACCAGCGGCCTTTCCGCCGAGGAACTGCTTTCGAACCTGGCCCAGGATGCCATAGGCTTCGGACTGAAGGTCCTGTTGGCCCTGGCCCTTTATGCTGTGGGTGCCTGGCTCATCAAGGTTCTCAAGCGTTTCCTGAAGAAGCTTTTTGAGAAGAAAAAGACTGAACCGGCTATTGTTTCCTTCACGCTCAGCCTGGTCACGACGGCATCGTGGGTGATTGTCATAATGATAGTTGTGGGCACCCTGGGCGTAAACACCAGTTCTCTTGCAGCCCTGCTCGCTGCGGGAGGTATGGCCATAGGCATGGCTCTCAGCGGCACGGTCCAGAATTTTGCCGGAGGCATAATGATACTGGTGTTCAAGCCGTTCAAGGTAGGGGATTATATCGAGGCACAGGGCTTTGCCGGAACGGTGTCCGAGATGAATATCACCGCCACCAAGCTGCTGACCGTGGACAACAGGGTGATAATATTGCCGAACGGGGCCCTCTCCAGCGGCTCAATCAACAATTATTCGAATCAGGAGTGGCGCAGGGTGGATTTCGTTGTCAGCGTGGAATACGGCAGCAATGCCGACAAGGTGAAAGAGCTGCTTCTGGGCATAGCCGCTGCCGACGCTCGTGTGTCCGATGCGGCTTCGGGCGCACCGGCAGACGCTTTCGCCGGCCTTTCGAAACTGTCTTCCAGCAGTGTGGACTTTACTTTGAGGGTGTGGGTGAAGACTGCGGACTATTGGCCTGTTTTCTTCGATATGAATGAGCAGATTTACAAGTGCCTGCCGGAAAACGGCATCAATTTCCCTTTCCCTCAGCTCAGTCTTCACCTGCCTTCGGAACTGGAGAAGCGTTCTTAGACGCTATTTCAGTTCTACTATGCTTACCCTCTTTTTCGGCGCGACGGAGTAGTCGCCCACGTTTACGAGGTACATCCTGCCGAAGTGTATCTGCACTCCTTCCGGCTCCCAGGTGCCGTCTCCTGACAGGTCGAGGTCCATCAGTTTCTGCTTGTCCGAGCTGACGCCTACCGGGCTGCGCGTAGCAAGCCAGCTGCCGCCGATATCGGCTATGCTTATCGTCGAATATGCGTCGTTCTTGTAGCCGGAGAGTATATATGCCTTGCTGTCATATATGCAGAAGCCCTGTACGGCGTTGGTGCTGCCGTTGCTGACTCCGCAATATACTTTCCTGTCCCAGCTGAATTTGCCCAGGGGCGTCAGTTTGCTGAGGTCGTGGGCCTTGACGCTGTCCGCCTTTCGCTCCGTCCTGGTCACCGTCAGTGTCCTGTACGGGGCGTTGAGCACGTCTTCGTAGTTGTAGAAATGGAGCTGGTCGCCGCCGGAGTAGGTCCAGATGCCGAACTGCCCGTGCTCGAGGTCCACCGACATGCAGCGGGCGCCGTTGTCATTTATATAGAAGCGGTCTATGGCATCTTCGGGGAATACGGTCTTGCCTGCCTGGTACTTGTAGCGGCAGACCAGGCGCACGTCGCTGCTGTTGGCCTTGCCTCCTGAATATCCGGCATCCTCTCCCATGCATCCCACGGTCCATACATAGACGCCGTCGGTGGTGTTCTCGACGCAGAAACCGTCTCCGTGCCCTCCGAAGCGGCAGGTCATTATCGCGTCGGACTTGCTTCCTCCCGCCGGAACCCGGGCTATGCAGACGCTGCCGTCGCTCTCGTAGCTGACGAAGCGGTTACCGTCCTTGTCGATGTCCAGTCCCTGCGCCGAATTCAATATTCCCGTCGGCATATTGATGTTTTCAGCGTCCAGTGCCTGGGAAAGGTCCTGGCTGAACGTGTGCACGTCGCTGACCAGCGCTCCGGAACTGATGTCCGGACTGATTCCTACGCTTATATATGCCTTCTCCACGTACCAGGTCACTTTCGAGGTGACGCTGATCTCGCATTTGCCGTTCGCTACTGCTGTGACGGTGCCGTCCGCATCCACCGTCGCTATTTCCGCGTCGGAGGAGGAGAATGCGAGTTTCAGCTTGTCCTGGGTGAAGTCGTAGCTGCCGAAACTGATGCCGTCGATGACGCTCCTGATGCCTAGTTTCGCGCTGTCTCCCGCCCTGAGCGTGATGCTTGTGTTCTCAAGTGTGAAGGAATATTGCATCTCGGCCTTTTGTCCTTTGTCGCTGCAGGCCGCCACTGTCAGGATCAGGGCCGGCAGAAGTCTGAATATTTTCATATATCCTGTCATTTTATGTGATTTATAATTATAGGGAGTTTCGCAGATTTATCGTGAAAGGGTTGCACAGCTTGCTGTTTTTTCCGCTTCTGACCATCATCCCGGCTTCATAGCCCATACGGTAGAAGTCGGTGCTGAGGCAGGTGATGCCGCCGCAGATGAATTCATTGGCTGCTTCGTCGTTGTAGGTTACGAGTCCTACTGCTACGCCGAGCTTGAGCCCCAGGCGTTCGCAGTCCCTGAGAATGCTGAAGGGAACCTCCCCGCTGGTGCGTCCCAGGACTATGAAGAGGGTCTTGAGTTCCATCATCGAGGAATCGTAATGGTCCGTGTTTTCTATTGTCATCGGAAGGGTGCTCAGGGCCTCGACCAGACCTTCTGAAATCTCCCTGCAGTAGAGGCCACCGGCAGGGGAGATGATGATTGCTTTCGAATAACGTTCGAGTCGCTCCCTGAGTTCCAGAATACTGGTGGCGGCATCGTTGCGGTAGGCCTGGACTATCTCGCCGAAATTGCCCTCCATTTCCGGAATCTTGCGGTCTATGATTATCAGTTTCTCGGCGGGGATGCGCGACAGGGAGCTCACCAGGCGGCTGGTCCTGTTTCTATCCAATCTGAAGTGAGGGGCTACTATGTAGCTGTCATACATGCCGTTGGTGGATTCCAGCAGGCTTATGAATGCATCCACGTCCTGGTTGTGCAGGAGTATGGTCAGCTCTTCTTCGTTCCCGAGGGCATCTGAGAGCCCCCTTTGGATCTGGACCTTGTAGGAGTCGAGACGGTCGATGAGCATCAGTATTTTTTTTCTTCTGCGTTCGCCCCCGCAGACGAAATAACCTACTCCCTGCATCGCATAGACCTTGCCCTTGCCTTTCAGCACCGAATATGCCTTCTTTACGGTTTCGGGGGATACCCCTAGACTTTCCGAAAGTTCGGACAGGGTGGGCAGTTGGGTGTCGGCCGTCAGTTTCCCCGTCACCATCATCAGCTCAATCCTGGAGACTATCTGTTTGTATGGGGGTTCGGGGCTATCGTTTCTTATCGTAATGTCCATAGCGTCAGCAAGCTTATGTCCCGGATACAAATATATGAATTATTTCTCTTTGGTGCTCTTTGGTGCAAAAAATTTGAAAAAACATTTGCGGAATGGATACATTTTTTATATTTGTGTTACACTATACCACACCAAAGTAACCGCACCAAAGTAGCCAATATGAAGTTCAGAACACTTGTGAAAGCCGCGATTGCGGCCCTATTCTTCAGCCAGACGATGTCTGCGGCTGTACCAAAGCACACTACAGCTTTTGTCCTCAGTCCTGAAAATGGTTTCGAGGCGAAGCCTCTCTCTGGAAGTGTCATCAGCGGCGACGGAAATGTTTTCTCCGTGAAGGCGGCCGGAAGTACCTCCGGAATCTGTTTCAACGGAAACTGGGACTTTAGCGCCTACAGGGCGATAAGCTTTGTTATCGAGAACAGGGATGCCGTTCATCCGATTTATCTCTGCTGTGACATTTTCGATTCCCGTTCTCCCAAAAAGCAGTTCAGCGGACGTACGAACAAGGCAGTCAGGGGAGTGTTTGAAGCCGTGTACGAAGTCAGACCCCTGGAGAAACTGCGTCTGGAATTCGCTCTTCCCCCTGAAATGCCTCATCCGGAGGTGAATGATGCATTCTCTCTTATGAGAGGCACTCCTTATTCCCACGCCCTGAATCTCTTTTCCTATGATCTGGATCTAAGTGATGTCCGTCACATAGCCATTTCGGCGGTGAAGGGCTACAAGGATATGGAATTCGTCATTTCCGATGTCGCTTTCCTGCCAGGCAAGCGCAGGATCCCTGCTGTCATGAAGATGGACAGGGGTCAGTTCTTCCCTTTTGTGGACAGGTACGGACAGTATATGCACGCTGACTGGAAGGGTAAAATCCACAGTGACAAGGATCTGGAGAAGGCCAGAATTTCGGAAGAAAAGGAGCTGGCAGATAATCCGGGACCTGCCGAGTGGAACCGCTGGGGCGGCTGGGCCAATGGCCCGAAGTTCGAGGCAACAGGTCAGTTCCGGGTTCAGAAAGTAGATGGGAAGTGGTGGATGATAGACCCCGACGGCTGTCTTTTCTGGTCTCACGGCGTGGTCAGGGTGACCAGTTCGTGCTGCGTTACCCCATTGGATGACAGGAAGTTCTATTTCGAAGCCCTCCCGGCTGACGAATCCGATCCTTTCAGTCTTTTCTATCATACCTTTGACCCTCTGCTCAGACCTTATTACACGGCCAGGTGTATTCGGGAAACCTATGATTTCTCCTCTGCCAATGCCTTCCGCAAGTATGGAGAAGACTATAAGGATATATATGCCGACATCGCTCACAGGCGCTGCCGCAGCTGGGGCATCAATACTATGGCCAATTCCTCCGATCCGGAAATATGCGCAATGGAGCGCACCGTGTACAATGAGAGGGTGGACCTGGGTGCGCCGGTTCCCGGCTACCCGGAGTGGCCCGTGCTTGAGGGTTCAGGCGGCTGGTGGCCTTTCATAGACCCTTTTGACAGTTCCTTCCCGCTCTGTGTCAGGGCTCATCTGGAGGCCAAGATAGAGCAGCTGAGGGACCCTTGGTGCCTTGGTTTCTATGTCGATAATGAAATCAGATGGGGCAACCAGGCCAATTTTGCCTCACTTGCCCTGAAGGCCTCCCCTAAGCAGGCTTCCAAGATGGTTCTCATAGACGCCCTTGTTGCAAAATACAAGGGGATAGAGGCGCTCAATAAGGCCTGGGGCAGCTCCTTTGCCGACTGGAACGCCCTTCTGGCCAATCGCAAGGCCCTCCCGAAAAAAGCAGAAGCCGACCTTGAGCAGCTCACCCTGCTGATTGTGCGCCAGTACTTAAAGGTTGTGCGTGAGGTCTTCAAACAGGTGGCTCCGGACAAACTCTATATGGGCTGCCGTTTCTCCTCTTCGCCTGAGTTCGTGGTCAGGATAGCCGCTGACTATGTGGATGTTATGAGCTACAACAATTACACTTTCGACCGCAGTGACTTCAGGCTTCCGGAGGGAATCGACCTTCCTGTCGTGCTAGGGGAATTCCATTTCGGGGCTATGGACAGGGGAATGTTCCATCCGGGACAGGTAACCACCAACGACCAGGAGGGCAAGGGTGCCGCCTACGAATACTATGTACGCAGCTGCCTGGAGAATCCTTGTATCATAGGAACCAACTGTTATGCAAACAATACTATTATCAAAAGCGAGTAAGACAAGTTGCCCCCATGGCGTTTGAGGGCAACATTCTTTGCCAATTTATCTTTTGATAACGA
>SFMG01000019.1 GCA_004554455.1 Bacteroidales bacterium
CCATTATACTGATAATCTGTGCATTCCAATGGATTTGGTTCATTTGTTCACGAATAATATCCATTGATGTGTTTGCAAGTAACCTGTCGTGTTTCCGGAATAACGTATCCATATGAGCTTCTTTTACGATTCAAATGTACAAAATATGTTGCGCACAAGCAACAGTTTTATTAAAATGTGTTGTTTAAGCGCAACATTTTTAGAGGTCATCCATTTGAAGAACTTATGCAGCATCATCCGAGAGTGCAGATCCAGATCAGCACGGGAAGCGGAATCGAGCCCTGGATTGTGAAGATGGCCTTGCCGTATTTTCCATTGGTTCTGATTCGGGTGCCGTCCTTATAGAAGAGCAACTCTCCATATCTGTTTTCTCCGGAGCGTATGTCTATGCCGTCGGACCAGACTATGCCCCTTCCGTATTTGTTTTCACCCGAATGGAGGACCGTCCCGTCCCAAAACCATTTGACGGTCGAGTACTTGCTCTCTCCCATACGGATCTTTTGCCCGTCGAAGTTCAGAAGGGGAGTGCTGTACCTGCTTTCTCCGCTTCGAAGATATGTTCCGTCCCAGTTGTAGAGCACTTTTCCATAGTTTCCGTCTCCTGAACGGACAAGGCTCTGCGCCTTGGCAATTGATGTGAAAGAGAATATCATAAGGAATATTGCAATGAACTTCTTCATAGTCATAAATGATTATCGGTTTTGAATATTACTAGCATCCTTTTCCATCAAGGCTGCAGGAAGCACCTGACGGGAGTCTCTTCGCTATGTGCTCTCCGGCATCGAAACTGACCCGTCCGTCATCCGTCACAAAGCAGGGTATTCCTATGGCCCCGTTTGCCTTGATGGCATCGAAGGCCGGAGATGAGTCACGGAGCCGTATGAACTCCTTCAGGTTTCTCACGTGTTCACCTATGTCCATCATCTCATAGCAGGGGTTGCCCGATAGTCCTGCCTTGACTTCAATGCAATCCTGGCAGCTTGCCATTACATATACTTTGGTCATTATGCTATATGTTTACAAGTTGTTTCATTCTTCATATTCCCTTTCGGGAACGCATCTTCGGGACTCTTCCAAGAGTCAGCCCCGGGTTAACAAAGATACTGTTTTTTGTGTTTGTTTTCGTTGCGGCTGACCGTCGAGCGTGACGGCTTTTGGGCGGGTGCTGCTTTCTGCAGCGATTCTCCGCGTCCGATTCTAATTTTCGTAGCGGCAAAGGGGAATGGTTCCGCCTGCAGACCGCCACGACCCCACGGCTGCATTGATTCTTGATTTCAGGCTCAGACTTGCGAATCGATGCAAGGTTTTGCCTGTTTATGCCCTCCAGCGTGCATCGATTCTTGATTTCAGGCTCAGACTTGCGAATCGATGCAAGGTTTTCCCCTTTTCCTCCCTCTTTCGTGCATTGATTCTTGATTTCATGGCCAGACTTGCGAATCAATGCAGGGTTTTGCCTGTTTATGCCCTCCAGCGTGCATCGATTCTTGATTTCAGGGTCAAACTTGGGAATCGATGCAGCGTCATCGCTGCTGCAGCTAAGAACAGCCCGCCTGCAGCACCATCGTAGCTGCGCAGAAGAACGGCCCTCCTGCAGAATGACCGTGGCGGACGCAGGCGGGGACAGGATGCCACGAAGGCGGCATAATCCTAAGTAAAAAGCCGCCGGAGTGGCACCTGTCCCTGCCGCAACGACATCTGGCATCCTGTTCCCTTTTCCCCGCCGTCCCAGTTGAAGCATCTCACCGCGCTCCGACGAAGAAAGCCTCGCCGGAGCAATCAAATACCGCAGATTTCATATCTTTGTCCCGGAATAAAATTCAATGCAGGCAAAAAATCACGATATGGTTCCTAATAGTCAGATAGATAACGATTCGCGGGTTTGGGAGGAAATGATCTCCGGACGGGAGTACGATGCGACTCATCCTTATCTCCTTGAAAAACTCAATGCCACCAAGGACAGGATCTGGGAGTACAACAAACTGCGTCCTTCGATGCTTAAGGAACGGAACGAACTGCTCCGGGAGCTCCTCGGACAAAGTGATGAAGATACCTTCATAAACCAGCCATTCTACTGCGATTACGGCTGCAACATCTGCGTGGGCAGACGTTTCTTCGCAAACTTCAACTTCACGGTGCTGGACGAGGCCCCGGTGACTGTCGGTAACGACTGTTTCATCGGTCCGAACGTCAGCATCTATACGGCCTGCCACAGCACTGACCCCGTCGAGAGGAACTCCCGCAGGGAATGGGCGAAGCCTGTGACCATAGGTGACAACGTGTGGATAGGTGGTTCCGTGACCATACTCCCGGGCGTGACCATAGGCAGTAACGTGACCATAGGCGCCGGGAGCGTCGTGGTGAAGGATATTCCGGACGGCTGCGTTGCCGTGGGCAATCCATGCAGGGTAGTGAAGTTTCTCGAAAAAGAGTAGTGAGGGTATGGAGGAACAGATAAGCAGACAGCCGCAGAGCAGTGGCCGTCCAAAACTAGGGCTTGTGCTCGAGGGCGGAGGAATGCGTGGTCTCTTCACTGCCGGCGTACTTGATATAATGATGGATCATTCCTTCCGTCCTGATACCATTTGCGCCACCTCGGCGGGCGCTACCTTCGGCATCAACCTTCCTTCAGGACAGCGTGGAAGGGTATTGCGCTACAACCTTGAGCTGGCCGGGGATCCCAGATACTTCAGCCTGCGTTCGCTCCTGACTACCGGCAACGTAGTGAACACTGATTTTGCATACAGGATACTCCCCGACGAGCTCGATCCTTTTGATTATAAGGCTTTTGCAGAATCCGGTACGGATTTCTTCGCCTGTGTTACCAATACGGGTACGGGCCAGCCCGAGTACATGAAGGTCACTGACGTAAAAGAGCAGATCGACTGTATCAGGGCGTCCGCTTCACTACCTTTCCTTTCCAGAAAGGTAGTGATAGACGGCGAACGTTACCTTGACGGTGGAATAGCAGACAATATCCCACTGGACAAGTGCATCAGCGAAGGGTGCGAAAGAACGGTAGTCGTTCTGACACGTCCCAAAGGATTCGTTATGAATGAGGATATGTACTTCCTCAGCAGGCTTATGTATCCTCGGGACAAGGCTCTTCAGAATGCCTTCAGACACCGAAGTCGGCGTTACAATGAGAGACTCAGCCAGATAGAGCGTCTGGAAGCGGAGGGAAGTATTTTCGTTATCCGCCCATCGGAACCGATTGCCCTGTCACGTCTCGAGAAAGACCATTCGAAGATACAGGCCGCCTATGACATGGGATGCCGGGATACTCAGGCCCTCTGGCCTGCCTTGGAAAGCTATTTGAAGTATATTTAAAGCTATCTGAATCATATTTATTTAGGATATATGGAAAAGCTTATTGTCATAGACTCCTGCATGAGGGAGGAGTCGAGAACCAAGGTGATTCTCGATGCTGCGAGGGAGGTCCTTTCGGCGAGATATGAGGTGGAAACAATAGATGTGAATGCTCTTGCGCTGCCACCTTTGACACCTGAGGGCCTGAAGGCGAGAAACGCAGGAGTGGTGCCGCAGGAGGCACTGTCCGTCGCAGGCAGGATTGCCTTGGCGGACAGGCTGGTCATAGCCGCCCCGTTCTGGGATATGAGTTTCCCGGCCGTACTCAAGGCTTTCTTCGAGAATATGTCGCTCTACAATGTGACCTTCACGGATGACGGCAGCACCTGCAGCGGTCTTTGCAAATGCCGGAAGGTCCTGTATATCACAACCCGTGGAATGGACATCCCGACAGGTGACTTCCGTGACCAGGGCAGTTCCTACCTGAAGGCCCTCTCAAGTCTCTGGGGACTGGGAGAGGTGATTACGGTCGCCGCCTGGAACCTTGACTATATGCCTGTAGATAAAGTGAATGAAAAGCTTGAGGAGACGACGGAACTTGCAAGGCAGGTAGCCGCCGGATTCTAGCAAATGGTTGTTGGATTCTGGCAGATAGCTGCCGGATTCTAGCAGATTTGAAAATAGACGGAGAATTCTATAGTATGGAACGGATAGCCTGGGAGAAGAGGACGGTAAGTCATATGATTGAACTGTGGTGCCGGAAGAACCACGGAGGGCAGGAGTTGTGCAGTGAGTGCAGGGAGCTGCTTGACTACTCCCTGGCGCGTCTGGATCATTGCAAGTTCGGAGCAGCCAAGACCAAGTGCCACAAATGTCCGGTGCACTGCTACCGTCCCGATATGAGGGATAAGATACGCAAAGTAATGCGCTTCAGCGGCCCCAGGATGCTGTTTCATCACCCTCTGGAAGCGCTGAGGTATCTCTTTTCACGCTGAGGTATCTCATGTCACGCTGATTTCCGGCGAATGCCGAATGACAGGGGCGGGAAATGGACTTACTGTACTGCTCAGCGCCGGGACGATGAGCCGCCGGGAACGAACTCCGGTTCCAGCAGGAGCGTCCTCGGGGTGTCCTCGCCGCTCATCATACCCATAAGCAAATCGAATCCGCGTCGGGCGAATTCCTCGGTAGGCTCTTTGATGTGGGCTATGCTGGGGCTGTGGAGGTCGAAAATGCTGCAGCTGTCGAAACCGACAATGGCGACGTCATCGGGAGTCTTGAGCCCCATATTCCTCAGTGCCCCGAGGACTGATACTGTAAGGTCGTTGGAAGGGATGAAAAAAGCCTCGGCGCCACATTCCAGCCTCTCTGCGATCAACTTGACCAGATCCTCCGTCGTGATGCCCTCGGGGACCGTGCTTATGTGGGCAAAATCGCTCAGCCCCAGCTCATCCATAGCCTTCAGGTAGTACTCCTTCTTGCTGATGACAGTCGTCACTTCCAAGTCCATCGTGAGCTGCTCTATTCTGGTATATCCATTGTCTATCAGTCCCTTGACAGCCAGCATACAGGCCTTCTCGTTGTCCAGCAGCACCCGGCCGGCAGGGGAGTAGTCGGGCATATCCCTTTCCAGAAACACGACCGGTATGTGCAGATCCCTGGCAGCCTCCATAATCTCCGCACCTGCAGCAGGCGGTATGACCAGCATGCCATCCACGCCTATGCCGACCGCCTTGTGCACCGCGTCATACAGTTTGCCGGCATTTTCGTCCGCACTGGAGAGTATGACGCTGTAGCCGGCCGAATATGCATATCTTTCTATATGCTTGCATATCTCCGTAAAGAACTGGCTGTCCATAATGGACGTTATGACACCTATGGTGCGGCTGCGTCCGCTGCTGATCTGGGCTGCCGCATTGTTGGGTATATAACCGAGGCGCTCGGAAACCTCGCGTATGCGCGAAATCGTCTCCTGCTTGACCTTGCAATTCGATTTTCCGTCCTTGCCGACTCGGGAGTTGAGGGCCATCGACACAAGTGCTATCGACACCCCGGCCTCCCTTGCGACATCTTTGATGGTTATACGTTTTTTCATTGGCAGCGCAATCTCATAAATGCAAAGTTAGTCAGTAATTTTCAAAAAATGTTTAACTTTGCGCGGCTTAAGTAAAGAAGCTGGAACAGAACAATCAAACATTCGATAAAGTTATATGAGAAAGCACATTGTAGCAGGCAACTGGAAGATGAATACTACAGTTCCTGAGGGCGTAGAGCTCGCAAAGGCCGTTGTCGCCAAGTCAGCAGAGCTTCCTGCAGACGTAAAACTCATCATTGCAACTCCATTTACCCACCTCTATCCTGTAAATGAGGTAGTCAAGGGCAGCGCCGTAGGTCTCTCCGCAGAGAACTGCGCCGACAAGGAGAAGGGTGCATACACCGGCGAGGTATCAGTATCGATGCTCCGTTCCGTAGGTTGCGAGTACACCATACTCGGCCACTCTGAGCGTCGCCAGTACTATGGCGAGACTGATGAGAAGCTCGTCGATAAGACCAGACTCGCTCTCGAGGCAGGTCTTCAGGTCATACTCTGCGTAGGTGAGAACCTCGAGGAGCGTGAGGCAGGCAAGCACTTCGATGTCGTAGGTGCACAGACCAGGAACGTCCTGAGCCACTTCAGCGCCGAGGATATGGCCAAGGTGATAATCGCTTACGAGCCTGTATGGGCCATCGGAACCGGCAAGACCGCTACCGCTGACCAGGCAGAGGAAATCCACGCCTACATCCGCGGTCTTCTCGCCGAGATGTTCGGTGCCCAGGTTGCTGACGACACCACCATACTTTACGGCGGTTCCTGCAAGCCATCCAATGCCAAGGAACTCTTTGCAAAGCCTGACATCGACGGTGGACTCATCGGTGGCGCAGCCCTCAAGGCTGACGACTTCATCGGCATCGCTCTTTCCTTCTGAATGTGATAACCAAGGCTCCCGGAGTCTGACTCCAGGATCCCTGAACATAATCGAGGGTGGCTGGTCGGATTGAACCAGTCACCCTTTTTATTGAACCAGTCAACTTTTTCTTATAGACACGGGATATGAAAAAACTCCTCATCCTTTTCACGGCGCTTGGCGTGCTGTTGTCCTGCGGCAGCCAGGACAAGCCTAAGGTCAAGATCCTGGCCCATCGCGGTCTTTGCACCACAGGTGTAAACTTTACAACGGACGAGAACACGCTGGAGGCCCTGAGGCGTGCGCAGGAAGAGGGCGTGGACGGCGTTGAATTCGACGTGCATCTCACTGCAGATGACAGCCTTGTGATACGTCACGACAACAGAATCGAAGAGGGGCTCAGCTGCCAGGGCAGCAATTACGAAGACATACGCGCATACCTGCTCCCACACGGAAACCGCATCCCGACTCTGGGGGAATGGCTTGACCAGGCGAAAAAGACCCCGGAGATCAAGATGATGCTCGAACTCAAGGCCCAGGGCTCGGAGGAAAGGGAGAAACTGCTCGTAAGCAGATGCCTCGAAGAGATACGCTCCCGCGATATGCTGGACCAGATGTATATGCTCTCATTCAAGTCCGAGACTCTTGACGAGGTGCTCAGACAGGAGCCAGGGATGAAGGTCATTCTCAACTCCAACAGCCTTCACCACTCAATGCTGCCGGAGGAGGTCAAAGCCCACGGATTCCAGGCCGTATCCTACAATGTCAGCGTCATCCTTAACCACACTGACTGGATACAGCAGTTCAGGGATGCCGGGATAGAGACCTTTATGTGGATGGTCAATGACGTGAATCTCAGGAAGATAGCTGAAGACTTCGGCTTCGATTGGATAACCACTGACTTCGCTCAGGAGCTGAAATACTGAAATACCTTTCACCGCCGGTTCCGGGGATGATGGACCAGGATGGTATCGTTCCACTCGTTGCTGCGCAGATGCGTGTAGATTTCGGTGGTGAGTATGCTTTCGTGGCCCAGCATCATCTGGACATATCGCAGGTCCGCGCCGTTCTCGACCAGATGGGTCGCGAATGAATGGCGGAAGCTGTGCGGCGAAATCTCTTTGTTCACCCCGGCCAGCAGGGCATATTCCCTGACCTTCTTGAAGGCGGAGACGCGGCTGAGCGGCTTGCCGTAGCGGTTCAGGAATATATAGTCCGACGACGGAAAAGGCGACGAGTCGCGGCAGGCACGCAAGGCGGCGGCAGCCATATCACCGAGCGGAACCAGGCGGCTCTTGCTGCCCTTGCCGAACACCTTTATATATTTATCCTTAAAATATATGTCCGAATGACGCAGCCCCACGGCCTCCGAGACGCGCAGGCCGCAGCCGTAGAGGACTTCGAGCAGGGCGCGGTCGCGTTTGCCCGTCCAGTCCGTGCAGTCAACGGCGTTCATTATGGATTCCACTTCGTCCACGGACAGCACCGTCGGATGGTAGATGTTCAGTTTGGGCATATCTATGCGCTCCGACGGGTCCCTGGCAATACGGCCTTCCCGCCTCATCCAGGCGTAGAAACTGCGTATGGCGCTCAGTGCCCTGGACTGGGAACGGGGGCTGACGAAGCCGTGTTCCTTCACATAGACTTCGAAATCTACGCTCTCCGCTTCCGTAGCGTCCCGTCCCTGCTCCGAGAGCCATTCCAGGAAGGATTTTACATCAGACGAGTAGGAAGCCACCGTGTTGGGTGACTTCCTGCAATCATACTGTAGATAGCTTCTGAACTCGTCCAGTTCTGTCATGGGCGTGAGTGAAAGGGATCAGAGGGCGCTGTAGTTGCGGCCGTAGTCCAGCATCTGCTCCAGATAGCCCTTGCTGTAGTCGAGCCTGTAATCGACGGTGTCGCCGTTTTCGACAACAGGAATGATGTCCGGATTCACGAAACCTCCGAAAGGCTTGATTTCGAGCGCTTCATAGCGTTCACGCACCTCCTTGTGGAGCTCGGGGTCGATGTTGACGGCATATTTCTCGACAAGAGCCTTGCCGGCCTCGTAATCGCCTTCCGACTTGATGCGCTGTATCTCGGCGAGCAGTTCGCCGAAAAGGTAGCGGAGGGCGGCGTAGTCGCGGACTACGAAATATGTCTTGCCGTCGCGCACCACTTTCTCGATAGCGGTGGTGTAGCGGCAGCCCTCGTCGTCGCAGAAGTGGAAGTCCTGTCCGTGCTCATAGCACCACTCGGCAATGAGTTTGCGGTTCTGCATGTGTGACTCGGTGTTAGGACGTCCGAGCTCCACGCGGCTGAACTGCATCATTATGCCGTTGCGTATGTAGTTGGCGTACTGGGCCTTGTATGCCTCCATATCCGGGAGTATGCCCAGCTCCACGAGCTTAGGGTCGGCCATATAATAGAGGCCGAAGAGGTCGGCGCGGGCTTCCTCGAGGGTGGAGCTGTATTCCTTGAGCGCATTTGGCGAGGTGCCCGGGAGCAGCTGTCCGGAGCCGTGTCCGAGACACTCGTGCAGGTCGGTGTGAATGTCGTCGGTGATATTGAGGTATTTCTTGGCCATATCGATTTCCTCCTGGTCGAAGGCGAACTCGTTCAGGGCGCTCTTTGGCGACTCCTGGGCTGCGCAATTGTAGGCGTGGGTGATGTTGGCTATGGTAACCGACTTCGAACCGTGGTCACGGCGTATCCAGTCCGCGTTAGGCAGGTTGATGCCTATCGGGGTGGCAGGGTAGCAGTCGCCTGAAAGGGCCACGGCGTTGATCACCTTGGCGCTGACGCCCTTCACCTGGGCTTTCTTGAAACGTGGGTCCACAGGGGAGTTGTCTTCGAACCACTGGGCGTTCTCGCTGATGAGCTCGGTGCGGCGGGATGCCTCGTTGTCCTTGAAGTTTACCAGGGCCTCCCAGGCACCCTTGCGGGCGAGAGGGTCATTGTAGTCCTCCACGAAGCCGTTCACGAAATCCACCGTGCCGACCGTGTCCTGCAGCCACTCGATGTTGTACCTGTCCCAGAGTCTGAGGTCACCGCTGCGGTAATATGCCACGAGGTCGGCGATATACTTGCGCTGGGAGTCGTTCTCTGCCACCTTGGCGGCCTTTTCCAGCTCTTCCACTATCTTTGCGATGGCAGGACCGTAGGCTCCTTCAATGTTCCAGACCTCCTCGATTACCTTGCCCTCTGCGTCCTTCACTACCTTGCTGTTGAGGCCGTATGAAGGCGGACACGGGTCATTCGGGTCGCCCAGAGAGGCGTAGTAGGCCTCCACCTCATCGCGGCTTACCCCCTCGTAGAAGTTGACGGCCGATGCCTTTACTATGTCCTCGCCTTCGCTTGCCTTGCGCTGCGGCAGGAACTCCGGGTCATAGACCAGCTTGAGGAGGAAATCGCGGTTCTCCACGCCGACATTCTCCAGAAGCGAGGCGAAATATTCCTTCGGACAGTCAGGGAAGAACTTGTCCTCGGCATAGTGATGGTGTATTCCGTTGGAGAAGAAGAGTCTCTTCGCGTAGATGACGAAGTTTTCGAAGTCGGCGCCCTTGCGGTCTCCGGAGTAATTCTCAAGCACCTTTTCGACAGCCTTTCGGAGTTCCAGATTGTATTTGCAGTTCTGGTCCCAATAGATGTCGCGGCCCCACTTTGCGGCCTCGGCGAGGTGATAGACATATTCCTTCTGCTGCAGGCTCAGCTCTTCCCATCCGGGAACGTCGTAGCGCATCACTTTCAGGTCAGCGAATTCGTCGATGAGGTATTTGAATTCGCCGGATGCCTTGTTGCCGCAGGATACAAGAGCCGCTGCTGCGCCGGTCAGTGTAAGGAGTTTCACAATTTTCTTCATATATTTCTACTTGTTTGCGTTTCGTTTTTTTCGGTCTGCGACGGGATTGTCTTATCCGCGCAGGCGTCAAAGATAGTAAAAACTTATGCTATATTTGCAAAATGCTTGAGAAACTGAAATATGCGCTGCTGCTCTCGCTGCTGCTCGCCTTTTCCGCCTGCAGCAAGGATCCGGACTTCTTTCATCCGCTTCCCGGCAGCGGCATAGGCAACACCCCGCCTTCCCGTATGCCCGACAATGAAATTCGCCGTGTACTGCTTCTCTATTCCTGCGGATTCAACTCGCTCAGCAGCAGTCTGCGCGGGGATATAGACGAACTGCTTTCCGGCAAATTGCCGGGAACCGAAAGGGAAGAGGACGTGATTCTGGTATTCGGACACCACGTCACCAAATCGTATTCCGTTCCGAGCGAGGCGGTGCTTATGAGACTCTATCAGGAAAATGGCGAGCCGGTGCGCGACACCCTGCGCACCTGGCCTGCCGGCACCGTTTCCGCATCATCCGCCACCCTCGGGGAAGTATTGGGGCTGGTCCGCAGGGATTTCCCTGCCAGGGAATATGACCTTATATTCTCCTCTCACGCGACCGGCTGGCTGCCTGTGTCCTACTATGGCGGCAGAGACGGCGGCTACGAATTCGTCCCGACTTCCGTACCTGACGGCTGTCTGAGCCCGGAAGCCATGTCGGGGGTGGACCCCTTTACCGGAGGACCGCTCACCAGGACCATAGGAGAGACGCTTTTCGGAAGCAGTGGAAACTATACCGTTTACAATATAGAGCTGGAGAACTTCGCCAGGGCCATACCGATGAAACTCAATACCATAATCTTCGACTGCTGTCTGATGGGCGGAGTGGAGGTTGCTTCGGCGCTGAAGGACAAGTGCAACTACATAGTCTTCTCTCCGGCCGAGGTGCTTTCCGACGGAATGGACTACACCACGCTTTTCGAGCATTTCTACGCTTCATACACCAGTGACCCTGTGCAGGTGGCCGAGGATTATTATTCTGTCTATGACAGGAAGACGGGTGTCAACCGCTCTGCGACCGTCAGCGTGGTGGACTGCAGCAAGGTGAAGGGGCTGGAGGAGTGTGTCGCCTCTCTTATGGAGACTTGCGGGGATGCATTCCGTGTCCTTGACGGAAGGGGAGTGCAGCAGTATTACCGTTACAACTACCCGTATTTCTTTGACCTTAGGGATGCCTTTGACAAGGCCGGGGTCTCTCCGGAGGGTCTTGCTGCTCTGGACAGAGCCATTGATGATTGCGTGATATACAGAAAGGCCACGGATTCCTTCCTGGTGGGCTATGGAGGCTTCGAGATCGACTGCTACAGCGGCCTCAGCTGCTACCTTCCCGGCGCCGTTTCCGACAGCGGACTGGATATGGCTTACGCTTCCGGCACCTGGAACCGTGCCGTCGGGGTGATCCGGTGATTCCGGCAGGGCAGAGATATCTGTGAACCGAGGATGTCTTGCATCTAACGAAAAAAATATTATCTTTGCAGCCGCTAAAAAAGCAAAGGCTTTTTGGTGCAATGGGTCCCGGGCCCGACCCGGGATGAGTAACACATTTTAAAACAAAAAACAATGCAGCACATTGAACTCAAAGGACAGATTCGCCAGGCCGGAAACAAGGCTTGCGTGAAGGCTCTCCGCAGGCAGGGACTCGTACCTTGCAACCTTTATGGAAACGGTCTCGAGAATGTTCTCTTCACCGTGAACGCACAGGACCTCAAGGCAGTTACCAACACTCCTGCCTCCTACATCGTTGACCTCACCCTCGACAATGGCGAGAAGTATGAGGCAATACTCCACGAGGCACAGTGGCACCCTGTCACCGACGAGGCTCTCCACATCGATTTCCTCGCAGTAAGCGCAGACAAGCCGGTCGTAATCGCAGTGCCAGTCAAGATCGTAGGTCACTCTGAGGGTGTCAAGCTCGGCGGTAAGCTCATGGTTTCCGTACGCAAGCTCAAAATCAGCGCCCTTCCTGCAAACCTTCCTGATGACATCACCGTTGACGTGACCAGCCTCCAGATCGGCAAGCGCATCGTTGCCGGCGACCTCGAGATCGAGAACGTTAACGTGGTTTCCCCTAAGGCAACCATCATCTGCAGCGTAAAGGCTACCCGCGCTTCAAAGGGCGAGTAATCTGTCTGACGGCATATTTGTGTGAGTATGAACTACCTGGTAGTCGGATTGGGAAATATCGGTGCCGAGTATGTGAACACAAGACACAATATGGGATTTATGGTCTTGGATGCCTGGGCACAGGCATCCAAGCTTGTTTTTTCCACGGGACGCTATGGCAGCACTGCCGAGCTCTCCTTCAAAGGTCGCAAGTTCACTCTGCTCAAGCCATCGACATATATGAACCTGAGCGGCAAGGCCGTCAGGTACTGGATGAACGAACTCAATGTCCCACTTGAGAACCTCATCGTAATCTGTGACGACCTGAATCTCCCGTTCGGGACACTCAGAATGCGCAAGAATGGCAGTTCTGGCGGGCACAACGGCCTGAACAACATCAACGAATTGCTGGGAACCGAGGCCTACGCCAGGATAAGGATGGGCATAGGAAACGACTTCTCCCGCGGGCAGCAGATCGATTTTGTGCTCGGTAAACTCTCGGACGAGGAACTTGCAATGATGGACGAACTCTCCAGGAAGGTCATTAATGCCTGCCGCAGCTATGCCACGATTGGGCCTGACAGGGCTATGACCGAACTGAATTCCAAGGCGAAACAGGCAAAAATCGGCTGATTTTGGCCTCAGACATCAATTTTTTTATTTTGAATGCTTTGATTTTCAAATCAAATTGGTAACTTGCAGAAGTTTTTACCTAAAACCTTGTTTCGCTGAACTTATGTTTAACAACTAATATTTACTGATTATGAAAGAGCTCGTAGAAAAAATCAATGCAGAGTACGCTGAGTTCGCAAAGAACGCTGCCGCTCAGGTAGAGAAAGGTAACAAGGCTGCCGGTGCACGCGCACGCAAGGCTGCTCTTGAACTTATGAAGGACCTCAAGGAATTCCGCAAGGTTTCCGTAGAGGCTGCCAAATAATTTTGAGAAAAAGAAAAAAGTTGCAGAAAATCGTAAGGTTTTCTGCAACGTTATTTTTTATTCCTGCATCTATAAAGCAGGTTTAGGTTTTAGTACACGTTTTCAGGAGCCGTTCCCGCTGTTGACAGTGAGTGCGGCTTCATTATTTTTGTATCTATTCTATTACCCTGACCACCAGTCCGGTACGTGTCCTGCGGCACCATAGCCAGCGCAGTTCTCCCTTGCTCTTGACAATTTTGTATTCCATTCCAAGCTTGTAGCGCACATCCACATCCGTAGTCCAGCTCAGGTCGCCCATGACCGTGCTTCCCGTGGCTCCCAGGGCGCTCTCGGCCTTGAATGCATAATAATTCGACATACTGTCGTCTCCTATGCGGAATTCGTTCCTTTCCGGGGAATAGCTTTCCTGGCACTTGTCTCTTTCGAAGGTGAATATGGTTTTCCCATCTATGACAAGGCATTCCTCAGGGCTGGTCTCCACGAATTCTTCCTGCATCTTGTTCGCGCCTATGCAGGACACGGCGAGCGGGAGCATCGCCAGATATATATATGCTTTCATTGCTTTACTATATTTATATGTTTGACAATGAGGTCGTGGCTGCCGTCCGCATACCTGATGTCGGCCTTCAGTTCGCCGGACGAGCTAGGGTGGAAGTAGCAGTCAGGACCCGCCTTGATCTCCCGGCCCGAGTAGTACCAGCGAACGCTTTCGCAGTCGGGAACTCCTCCGGCGACCAGAGGCAGGCGGCATCCGATGCAGAAGCTGCCGTCGGTATTGCGCTCGACATTCTTGAGATATATGAAAGGAAGAGGGTCGTCCGGCATCGAAACGCTTATGAACTTGTATGTCTCTATTTCGCCGTCAATGCCGTCGATGCGGAGGAATACGCGCACTTCGTAGGCGGTCTTGGGCTGCAGTCCATCGATCCTGATCGCATAAAGGCCCGGAGAATAGGCTTCGCATTCGCTGCTCATAACTTCGCTGCTGCCGATTTTGTTCCATTCCACGACCGCCGTGGCGTCACTTGAGGCCCTGGAACTGCTGAAATTCAATATTGCGGAAGTCTGGAAGCGCTCCACTTCCAGGTTCTTGACAACAGGCGGCACTTCCACGCTGCCTTCGCCGCTGACACTCATCCTCAGTATTTTGTCATTGAGCGTTATGGCACTGATCTGCACAAGGGATGTGCTTCCGTTCCAGAATTCCAGCTTGTGGGGACCGCTTCCGTTGATGGAACTATATGAGCCGTAAGGAAAGAAGATGTCTCCGATGTAGTAGTTGCCCTGGCCGACTCTGCTGTAGGCCTGTCCCTGCGCGGACGGGTTTGCTTCAAGCAGGTCCATGCACTGGCGGTCGGCCCAGCAGTTGACGGTGTTGTAAAAGTCCCAGTGCATTTTTGCCGAATAGCCGTGCACTATGGTTTCAGAGCGATCGACGTGATAGACCAGCAGGCCCTTGCCTCCCACGTATTTGTCCCAGGACTCAGGATAGCGGAATTCCAACAGGTAATATTCGCCTTCCACATTGGACGGGATGCGGTAGGCTACGCCTCCCTGCGAGATAGGCGACATGGTCACGTTACCCACAGGCAGCAGTTCGGTTTCGGCTATGCCCAGCATCTCCCTTTCAAGGGCATTGTAGAAGGGTGGCGTGTTGCCTCCGTTGTTCATATTGCCTCCGTCCATAAGCGAGGTCCAGTACCATACGCCGTCGCTCTGGCCGTTATCGCTGCCGTCGGTGTCGTAGAGGTCGGCGAGGCCCATCGTATGGCTGTATTCGTGGCAGAAAGTGCCTATGGGGGCCATCAGATTGTAATTCTTGAAGTCCTTGGTCGTGCACTCCGAGCCGCAGGCATAGCGGTTGATCACTTTGCCGTCCAGGCTCAGGTTTTTTCCGGCTCCGTCCCTGATGTACCAGGCGTGGGACCAGATGCAATCGTCGCCGGCATACTCGGCTGCATCCCCTCCGGCGAAGAATACGAACACGTTGTCCACTTCGCCGTCGCCGTCATCGTCGTAGAGTGAGAAGTCTATGTCGGCGTCCACCAGTCTGCAGGCTTCGATTACCATTTCCTCCGGTCTGACGTCGTTGCCGTTACTGTTGTTTGCACCATACCAGGCTCTGTTTTTCGAGACGGTAACTATTTTGCTGACATCGAATTGGAAATCGTACATCCCATTGAACTGGCTGTCGAAATATTCCTTTGCACTGCCGGTCGCACCGTTGACGCTGTAGCCCTCCTGAGTAAGCATATTCACGAAATCCTCCCTTGTGAAACGGAATTGTATGTCCTGGAACTGGGCGAGGATAACTATTCCGTGTTTCACGGCCGACTGCTGTGTCCCGGCACGCGTGAGTGCAGGCGCGGAGAAGTTGAGGCGGTTGAGCCTGCGCATCAGGTTCTCCTCTTCCGGTGACGCGAGCTGACGTCTGGCGCGTGCAGCCGAGGCTATGGCCGCGTATGGGATGTCTGCCGGGGCCGGGTAGGGGTCGCCGACGTGCACTCCGCTGCTGTGACGGCTTCCGTCTGCCTCGAAAGTGGCGTAGCAGTACCAGCCGTCTGCATCCTGGACCACTGCGTGCCCGTCCGCCGTCAGCAAGAGGTTCTGGTATTCGTCTCCCTTCAGGGTGGCGGTGAAGCGGCTTCCGTCCGGCTGCGTAAGCGTCGCTGGGCAACGTCGTGCCGGCACTGCGAAGACGTTCAGCGGCGTCAGCAGAAGCAGCAGCAATATGGATATATATTGTAGTTTCATAATAATTCGTACTTTTGCAAAAATCAATGCAAGTTATAGATTTAATATGAGATTCGCAACCGGAGGCTTTGCGGCCATATTCGCCGCGGCTTCATTTTTTATGCCTGCAAAAGCGCAGGACTGTTCTTCCACAGTACGTGATATCAACCGCTACGGCACTTTCGACCACTGGACCGTACGTGAGATAAAGGAATCCGGAATCATAGGTGGACGCACCAAATATCTTTACGAATTCTTCGGCTCTCCGGCCGACACCATACGTTACGACAAAAAGAAGTCAAAGGCATTCAGGGCACCCGAGGCATATCTCTGGCGCAGCAATAACGTGTATGCCAATGTGATGGGCATAGAGAAGTGCTCTGTCACCGATTTCCCCGAAAAGCGCGGAGACGGATGGTGCTGCCGTCTGGAGGTGCACGTCGAGGATGTCAAGGTGGCCGGTATGATCAATATGGACGTGGTCTGCCAGGGCGTCTTCCTGCTGGGTTCTCTGCCGGAACCGATCAAGGACACCAAGGACCCGATGGCCAAGCCGCTTTACGGCATTCCGTTCACAGGACGCCCTTCGGCCCTGCAGTTCGATTACAAGGCCAAGGTGGGTTGCGAGATAATCAGGGGCAACGGCTTCAGCAAGCTCAAGACCATAGGCGGCAGGGATCACGCCGAGGTTGCCATCATACTGCAGAAGCGTTGGGAGGATGAACAGGGCAATGTGCACGCCCTGAGGGTTGGCACTGGCATTGAGCGCATTACTTCAGACGTCCCGGACTGGGTGAACGGTCACAGGATCCCCGTACACTACGGCGACATCAGCGGCGAGTCCTGGTACAAGGATTATATGAAACTGCTCAACGGTACCCCGATGGACCTGCACTGCATCAACTCGAAGGGTAAGAACGTGAAGATTGTCGAGGAAGGATGGGCAGATGAAAACGAGACTCCCAATGTGTTGATAATCAGGTTTCTTGCTAGCTGTGGTGAGGCATTCTACGGAGGTGTGGGCAACACTCTCTGGATTGACAACGTCAAATTGATAATGTAGGTGCGTCAGGCTTCTTTGACCGCCTCGTTGTAACAGTGGCGGCAGAGCGGCTCGTAAATGTCTTTTTCTCCGAGCACTACCAGCTTGTGGCTTCTGGAAAGCCTGTGCGAATGCTGGGCCGGGCTGCCGCATTTCACACAGATTGCGTGGACCTTCTGAACGTCTTCGGCTATGGCCATCAGGTCCGGCATCGGACCGAAGGGTTTGCCGAGGAAGTCGGTGTCGAGTCCGGCTACGATCACGCGTATGCCCCTGTTGGCCAGGGTCTGCACTACCTCGACTATGGAGTGGTCAAAGAACTGGGCTTCGTCTATGCCTATAACCTGGATTCCATCGCTCATTTCGAGCATCTTTTTCGGGTCGCTGATTGGAAAGGATTCGATCTTGTGGGCATCGTGCGAGACTACGAGTTGGTCGGAATAGCGGACGTCTATGGCCGGCTTGAATATGGCTATCTTCTGGTTCGCGAACTGGGCCCTGCGCATTCTTCTGATAAGCTCTTCTGTTTTGCCCGAGAACATGGAACCGCAGATAAGCTCTACGGAACCGGATTTTTTGTAGTTTTCTAAAAACATTGTTGTAATTTTGTGCTTTGACCGACACAAAGGTAGTCAATTCTTGCCTTATGGAAAAGACGCAGAAAGAGATTTTGAATGACATTATGGCGGAGCTTTCCGCTATACGCCTGGCCTTGAATTCCTTGGAGTCGAAACTCAGCCGAATCGACCTGTCTGACCCTGAACCGGTGGAGCTGGATCTCGATGAAGAGCTTGACGGAGACCTTCCGGAGGAGGTCCCGGCAGAGGCTCCTGTGGAGATTGCTGAGGAAGCCCCAGCAGAAGCCCCGGCAGAGATTGCTGAGGAGGCCCCGGCAGAGCCGGAGGTGGAACTCGACCTTTTCGGAGAGCCGGTGCTGAGGGTCAATGAGAAGCTGGGTGCGGGCCGCAGCAGGAGTGTAGGGGAGAAGATGGAGCAGAAGGAGGCCTGGAGGACTGCAATGCCCGGAGCGGCAGTCAAGGATGTGCGCAGCGCCATATCCCTCAATGACAGGGTGCTCTTCATAAGGGAACTCTTCGGCGGGGATGCCGGACTATTCCAGAAGGCTGTGGATGACATCAATGCGATGGGCAGTCTTGACGAGATGGTCGCCTACGTGAATGAAAGGCATCCCGGCTGGGACCTTGATTCCGACACCGTTTACAGGCTGATGATGGCAGTGCGCCGCAAACTCTCGGACAACTGATGGGGCAGGGCAGACTTTACATAGTACCGACTCCGGTCGGAAACCTCGATGATATGAGCATAAGGGCCGTGCAGGTGCTGCGCGATGCCGAACTGATACTGGCCGAAGACACGAGAACCAGTTCGGTGCTGCTCAAGCACTTCGACATACACGGACGTCTGGAATCCCATCACAAGTTCAACGAGCACAAGACCTGTGACATAATCAAGGAACGCATACTCCAGGGACTGAACGTGGCCCTGATAAGTGATGCAGGAACCCCCGGAATTTCCGACCCGGGCTTCCTCCTGGTACGCACTTGTGTGGCGGAAGGCATTGAGGTCCAGACACTTCCGGGCGCCACTGCCTGCATTCCGGCCATAGTCAGCAGCGGCCTGCCTTGCGACCGCTTCTGCTTTGAGGGCTTCCTGCCTGTAAAGAAGGGCCGTCAGACCCGTCTTCAGGAGCTCTCCACCGAGACAAGAACTATGGTTTTCTATGAGTCTCCCTACCGTCTGGTCAAGACCCTGGACCAGCTCGCCCAGTTTTTCGGAGCGGACAGGGAGTGCTCTGTCGCAAGGGAAATCTCCAAATTGCACGAGGAACACCGTCGCGGAAGCCTGTCGGAAGTGGCCGACTGGTACCGCGCCCACGAGCCCAAGGGCGAGATCGTGCTGGTGGTTGCCGGAGCAAAAACCCTCAGGGAACGCCGTCGTGACGGGGAACTGAGTGCACTCGACGAAGAAGCGTAATAAGAAACAGATATGACAGTGGGAAGGCCGGTGGCGAGAGAAGATGAAAGAAAAGAAGACTGAGGACCATCCGGTTCTCTTTACGTCGTTCAGGGCTGGGATCATAGCCCTGGTGTTCCTTGTTATGGGCTTCCAGCTGGCCCTTTTTGTCTATAAGGCTGCTGAATTGCGTATCCTGGCCAACCGTGACCGGCCCGATACGGTCTATGTCTGTCCCGGCCCTGCCGTTTCCTCTCCGTCCCCCGTTTCCACCCCATCCTCCGTTTCCATCCCTTCCGGCAGTTTCGTCTCTTCATCCGAAAGAACCGCCGCCACATCTTCCGTGACAACGAGGAGAAACGCCGTCCATGCCCCTCTGGCGGAGCGTATCAGGGAGGAAAAGCCGCGCCGGCAGGTGGAGAGCTTCCGTTTCAATCCCAACACCGTTTCCGTGGAGGACCTTCAGCGTCTGGGTTTATCGCCCAAGCAGGCGGCGTCGATAGACAATTACCGCAGCAAGGGCGGCCGTTTTCGCCGCAAGGAGGATTTCGCGAAGTCGTACGTCGTCGCCGACTCGGTTTACAGGCGTCTGGAGGCATATATAGATATACCTCTTCTTGATATAAACAGAGCCGATTCGGCCGCCTTCGATGCGCTTCCGGGCATAGGCGGATATTTCGCCGCAAAGATGGTCGCCTACCGACGGCAGCTGGGAGGATATTCCTGCAAGGAGCAGCTTATGGAGATATATCACTTCGACCGCGAACGCTTCGACGGCCTGAAGGAACTGATATGCGTGGGCGAAGCGCCTGCTTTCCGCCTCTGGACGCTGCCTGCCGACTCGCTGCGCCTGCATCCGCATATACGTTCGTGGCAGACGGCGCGTGCGATAGTGCTTTACAGGGAGAACAATGCGAAGGAGGCGCTGACGCTTGCGGGCCTGAGGGAGGCGGGCATATTGTCGGAGGAGCAGGCGGAGGGTCTGGGACGCTGCAGGATAGAGCCGCCGCGCTGATCAGAGACGGCTGGTGATGTGGAAGCAGCTTTCCTTCGCCTCGAACTTCACGTAGCATTTGCCCTCAGCGCGCAGGTCGCGCAGAACCTCTGCCATCACGCCCCTGTACTGGTCCCAGGTGGCATTGTAGCGCTTCGGCAGATCGTATGATGCCCAGGCAATGTCGAAGGTGCAGCCGTAGCAGTGGGAGGAGTTCTCAGAGGCATTCACGTTTCCGGAACGCCTCAGGCGCCTTACATCGTCTTTTGTGCGCAGAACCGAACTCAGCTTGAAGCGCACGGGTATCATGCCCTTGGCTTCGAGGGAGTCCCTGAAGTTTTCCCCTATCTCGTCAAGCAGCCTGGCCCCGCCTCGGGTGAGGTAGGGCACGGAATAGTCCAGTCTGTCCACCACATAGTAGCGGCAGTCCTTTATCTCCCTGAGTCTCCAGGTGTTTATGTCTTCCCTGCTCTCCGGCGGCTCAGCCAGACCCAGGCTGCGCCCGGCCTCCAGGTGGAGAGGGTTGAGGTCATTGAACTGGGCCTTGAGATTGCGTATGGACGGGTAGTAGCGGCTTGGCTCCGGCTCCCTCTGTCCGCAATGCCTGGCCAGGCAGATGAGCGCAATCAAAAGGACGAGCCCGGCCAGAATGAGATGCAGGGCCCTTCTGTATTTCTTCTTGAGTCTTCTCCTTCCCATCATTGTCCTATTTCAGAGAGTTCCAGCCAGCGCATTTCCTTCTCGTCGCAGAGCTTAATCACTTCGCCTATGCGTTCGGATGCCTTCATCAGCTCTTCCGTGCCGAGGGTGCCGCTGCTCAGGCTCTCTTCCAGACTTGCCTTCTCTGCATTGAGGGCTTCTATTTCAGCTTCGAGACTTTCCATTTCCCTCTGCTCCTTCCAGCTGAGCCTGCGCACTTTCTCAGTCTTTGTCTTGCCCTCGCCACGTACGCTGAGCTCCTTGGCCGCGGCTGCCTGTTCCTTGCGGTAATCCTTTATGAATGAGCGGTATTCGCTGTAGTTTCCTATGAAGTCCTTGACCACTCCGTTGCCGCAGAACACGAAGAGGTGGTCCACCAGACGGTCCAGGAAATGCCTGTCGTGGGACACTATGATGAGACTGCCCTTGAACTCCTTGAGATATTCCTCCAGCACGTTGAGGGTGACGATGTCGAGGTCGTTCGTAGGCTCGTCCAGCACCAGCATGTTGGGCTGTTCGCGCAGTATGGTGAGCAGATAGAGCCGGCGTTTTTCCCCGCCGCTCAGACTGCCGACCTTGCTGTTGTACATATCGTGTGGGAAGAGGAAACGGCCCAGCAGGTAGCTGTCGTTGACCGTCTCCAGCACGGTCTGGTCTTCATCGAATACCATTCCCTCCTGCCTGTAATAGCCGATCTTGAGCGACTCCCCGCGTTCTATGCTTCCGCTCATCTCGCCGCCCCATCTGTTGCCCTCGAGCAGCAGGTTGATGAAGGTAGTCTTGCCTGCTCCGTTCGCACCGACTATGCCCACTTTCTCACCCCTCTGGAACTTGTAGCTGAAGTGGTCGAGATAGCAGTTCCCGTCGTAATGGAAACTCAGGTCCGTACAGTCTATTATCTTGGTTCCCAGCCTTCTGGCGCCTCTGTCGCTCATGTCTCCCAGGTCCAGCTGGCGGCTCTGTATGCTCTGCCCGGCCCTCTCTTTCAGTTCGTGGAAGGCGTCGATCCTGTATTTCGCCTTTCCGGTGCGGGCGCAGGGCGTGGCGTGTATCCATTCCAGCTCGCGGCGCAGTATGTTGCGCACCTTGTCGGTTTCGGCGTTCCAGTTCGCTATGCGTTCCTCCCTCTTTTCCAGAAAGTTCTGGTAGTTTCCTTTATATATGTATATGTTTCCCCTTTCCATTTCCATAACCGTGTTGCACACGCGGTCGAGGAAATAGCGGTCGTGGGTGACCATGAAAAGGGTGCAGCGGGAACGGCTGAGAAAGCTTTCGAGGTACTCTATCGCATCTATGTCCAGGTGGTTGGTCGGCTCGTCCATAATGAAGAAGTCGGCCTCGCTTGCCAGCATCTGGGTGAGTGCCACCCTCTTGACCTCGCCTCCGGAGAGTTCCTTCATTTTCCTGGAACCGTCGCCCAGCTTGAAATCCGTGAGGAACTCCTTCACCCTCCTTTCGTATTCCCAAAGGTGTTCCAGGTCGAGGCCTTCGGTATATTGCCGGCTCCCGTCCATTACCTGACGGAAGATCTCCTTTTCCGGGTCGAAGTCATATTCCTGTTCCAGGAAGGCGATGCGCACGTCCCTGAGGAACATTATGCGTCCGCCGGAATCGCTCTTGTCCTTGCCGGCGAGTATCTTCATAAGTGAAGTCTTGCCCGTGCCGTTAGGGGCGATAAGCGCAATCTTGTCCCCTTCGTTGATGTTGAATCCTATGTTCTCAAAGAGGACCTTCGGTCCGTAGGATTTGCTTATGTTGCTGATTTCCAGATATGATGCCATAACTATGCTCAGCGGAAGAAACGGTCAACCTCCTTTACGGCCTGAGGTAGGGCGAAGACCACCACCCGGTCGTAATCCTCTATCCTGGTGTCTCCCACGGCTATGATAGATTCGTTTCCGCGTATGAGACCTCCTATGACCGCGTCGCCGGGGAAATCCAGGTCCTTGAGCTGGGCGGAAGTGATCTTCGATCCCGGCGCGGTTATGTATTCCAGAACCTCAGCATTGGTTCCGCTCATATATTTGATGAAACGTATCTTGTCGCTCAGGGTGAATTTGAAGATGCGTCCGGCGGTTATGAGTTTCTTGTTGATCACAGCGTCCACGCCCATATCCTCCGCAAGACGAATGTACTCGAGATTCTCGACCTCGGCGATGGTGCGCGCGATGCCGCATTTTTTCGCCGCTACGCAGGTCAGTATGTTCGTCTCGCTGCTCTCGGTAAGGGCTACGAAGGCGTCTGTGCTGCGCAGGGATTCCTCGATCAGCAGGTCTGTATTCCTGCCGTCCCCGTTCACTATGGTCACGTTGTCGCCCAGGTGCTCCGACAGGTAGAGGCAGCGGTTCTTGTCCTCTTCTATGATTTTTATGGACTCCATCTGGCGTCCGAGCTGCTTGGCGACCATTTCGGCTATAGGTCCGCCTCCCACCATCATCAGACTCTTTATCTCTATGTCTTTCTTACCCAGGTATTCCATCAGCGGCGCATTGCCGTCGCGGCGGGAAATGATGAATACGAGGTCGTGGTAGCGGAAGCGCGTGTCTATTTTCGGAATGATGGTCTCGTTGCCCCTGGCAATGGCCACCACGCGGAACCTGGTTTCGGCGTCTGCGAAGTCGCGGCTGAAATCCAGCAGGGTCTTGTCTATGATAGGGGAGTCCTCCTCCAGCTTATATACCGATATCTGCAGCTTGCCCCTGCCGAACTCCATCGCCTCCGTGGAGGCGGAGCGCTTGAGCAGGTCCACTATTTCCCCGGCTGCAATCTTTTCCGGATAGAAGAGCAGGTCTATGCCCATATCACTGAAGAGATATTTGTTGTCGTAGGCAAGGTACTCTTCGTTGTTGACGCGGCAGACCACCTTCTTGCTGCCGAGGCTTTTGGCCAGGGCGGAACACACCACATTCACGTTCTGCGACGTGGACGGGTTGACGGCCACGAAGAGGTCCGCCTTTTCGGCGCCTGCGTTTTTCAGCACTTCGATCGAGGCGGGGTTGCCGCATACCGTAACCACGTCGGCCGTTTCCGACAGGGCGGTGAGCCTCTGCTGGTTGCTGTCGATTACGCAGATGTCGTTCGCTTCGTTGCGCAACATTTTGGCCAGGTGGGAGCCGACCTCACCGGCACCGGAAATGATTATCTTCATTTTGTCTTCTCCTTTAGGTAGTCGAAAATACCGTCCCTGAGAATGCAGTTCAGCAGTATTATATATTCGTCAAGTATTCCTCTGACCTTCACCCTGTCGCCCATTTTCCGGTTCAGGTCTATGTCAAGCAGCCTTGCAGCTATGTTTCCTCCGCTGTCGAGATCCCTTTCCAGCAGGGCCTCCACTTCGTCGCGTCCGCAGCTGCGCTTAAGTTCGCGGTAGTCCCGGTGCGCCTTCCATACGGACTTGAAATAACTGCCCTTGCCTTTGAGCAGATAGACCATCGAGGCCATCACGTCCAGGACCATACGCCTGAATATGCGGAACTTCGCGCGTCTGCAGGCATCGGCTGCGCAGGCGGATACGAGCTTGTCGCGGAATGCATCGTCCATCTCGTCCAGCACGTCAAGGCAGCTCTTCAGGTCGTCGCTGCTGCTGGCTATTTCCGGGGCGGTACCGGCCAGCACGTCGTAAATGTTGTTCATCGCCAGAGTCGGCGCAAGGTTGTTGCCGAGCATCAGCAGGTTGTTGCGGTAGTTCAGATAGAGCTTGAAAGGGGAGTCCTGGGGCAGGGTGCCGCCGCCGACGTGATAGACCACGCTGCGCGGTACCACGTTCACCCTCCATCCAGCCAGCCTTGCCCTCCAGCAGAAGTCTATTTCCTCCATGTGGGCGAAAAAGCGCTCGTCCAGACCGCCCAGTTTCTTCCATACGCTGCTGCGGACCATAAGACAGGCCCCTGTGGCCCAGAGCACGTCGGCCGGGTCGTCATACTGTCCCTGGTCTTCTTCCAGCCGGGACATCACCCTTCCGCGGCAGAACGGATAGCCATAATGGTCGAGCCATCCTCCTGCAGCTCCGGCATATTCGAAATATGAACGGCGTCCCTCCTGCCAGGAATGCAATTTCGGGGCGCAGGCTGCGCAGTCTTCGTGGAGATCCATCCATTCCTCCAGGGGAAAGAGCCAGTCCGGGGTAACCTCTATGTCGGAGTTTATCAGCACGAAGTATTCCGGATCATACTCTTCCAATTCCCTGAAGGCCCGGTTGTAGCCTCCTGTGAAGCCGTAATTGCGGTCGAAGCACAGCAGCTTCAGCTCCGGCATCTCCTCGCGGAGCCAGTCCGTGGAACCGTCCTCCGAAGCATTGTCGGCAACGATTACCTCGGCATCCATATCCCTGACCGAGTCAACGAGACCCGGAAGGAAAGTCCTGAGGAAGTCCTTTCCGTTCCAGTTCAATATGACTACAGCTGTTTTCACAGTGCACGGCTTGGCAGTTACAGACTTAGCTTGTTATTGTCCGGCGTCTAGCACTCTCCGCCGCAGTGACCCTCACCGCAGTGTCCCTCACCGCAGTGTCCCTCACCGCAGTGTCCCTCTCCACAGTGTCCCTCACCGCCGCAGTGCCCTTCACCGCCGCAGTGCCCTTCACCACCGCAGTGTCCTTCACCACCGCAGTGTCCTTCACCACCGCAGTGTCCTTCTCCGCATCCTCCGTCGCCGCAGTGTCCTCCGCAATGTCCGCAGCCGTGGCGCTCAAGGCCTTCCGCGAGTTCTTTCTCGCTGGCCTCGCGTACATCGACTATGTGACCTGAGAAGTTGAGGGTCTTTCCGGCCATAGGGCTGTTAACGTCTATCTTGACGAAGAGCTCGTCCGCTTCAAGCACCTTGCCCGGGACCACGTTGCCGGCCCTGTCGGTAAGCGGCAGCATGGTTCCGACCTCCATAAGGTCCCTGCGGAGCTCACCGTCTATCTCGAAGGCAGCCACAGGCAGGCTGATTATGCGTTCCGGGTCATAGACACCGTAACCCTCCTCGGGACTGAGCGTGAAAGCGAATTTCTCTCCCGGCTCCAGTCCGGCTATGTTCTCCTCGAATTTCGGAAGCAGCATTCCCTTGCCCTGAATGAATTCCAAAGGTCTTTCTTCAGTGCAGAAATCTGCAACCTGTCCATCTACCATCAGCTCATAGACGAGTCTGACTACGGTCTTTTCTCCAATTTTCATTTCTCTTCAAATATATTTATATCCAATAAACCTGCGAAGTTAAGATTTTTTCGCGTTCCCCGTGTATCTTTCTGTCGCCGCCCAGCCGGAGCTGTCGTTGCGACGCTCAGCCGGCAAAGCATACCTTGTCGAAGGCGAGACTCGGGATCAGCCAGCGCGTGGCCTCCTTAGGGTCATTGCCTGCAGCCAGCAGATTCTGCCAGAGGGTGCATATATTACCGGTGACAAGCATTTCGCCCACCGGCTCCGCAACTTTTCCGTTACGTATGCGGAAGCCCTCCACGCCGTAGGAGAAGTCTCCGGTCGTGGCATTGCAGTTGCCGCCGTTGAAGCCGGTCACGAGTATGCCGTTGCGCACTTTCCGCACCAGTGCGTCGCAATCCCAGCGTCCGGGCATATCCCCGAAACTGCTGCAAGGCCGTATGCGCGGCACCGATACGCCTGCACAGCTGCGCTCCAGGCCGAGCTTAGCGGCGTAATATGTGTTGAGCAGATAGTTCTCGATGCGCCCTGCTGCCACGAGGGTCCTGTCTGCGGTAGAGCAGCCTTCGCCGTCGAAGAGACGGGCTCCGCTGTGACCGTAGCTGCTGCGAGGCAGGTCATCCACATAGAGCAGTTCCGAGAAAACCTTCTCGCCGAGTTTGTCTTTCAGGAAGGAGGAGCCATTGTATATGGCATCGCCGTAGAGTGCGTTGAGCAGCGGCCCGAAAAGCGTGGACGCCGCTTCCCTGTCCACGACCATTTTCTTCATTCCGCCCCGGCAGCGCCCGGCTTCCATTTTCGCGATCGCCCTTTCCAGGGCCTTCGCCGTTATTGCCGAAGGGTCCTCGAGTTTCTCAAGGAAAGGGGAGGCGTCCCAGCTGAAGGCCTCGCAGAGTTTTCCGGAGTCGGTCTCCAGGGTGAGGTCGCAGCTGATGGCGAAGCCGCTTTCGATCTTTATCATCTCCGAGGAATTGGAATCGCAGATGTACAGTTCCTCGAGCGAATCCCCGTAGTTGTTCTCGCAGGAGACGAGTTTCCAACCTTCGCCACTCTTCTGACTCTCTGATGGCAGCCCGGCGCGGGCCAGGGCCAGACGCTGAGCCCCTTCCACTTTCTCATATCCACTGTCATACAGGCCCATCTCATCCCCCTTCAGGGCATTTTTCTCGCATAAGGCGGCATCCGGCAGGCAACGGAGCGCGTCCCTTTCGAGCAGGCGCGTCGCCTCCATGCAGCGTGCTATGAAGCGTATAAGGCTCTCCTTGTCCAGGCGGTTGGTCGAATAGCCTCCGTAACGTCCATCGACATAAAGGTCCACATAGACGGAGCGGTCCGTGCTGTGGCTCAGCTTGTCTGTCTCCCCGTCCAGCAGGCTGCACTGGTCCGAAACGCTCTTGTTAAGGCTAGCCCTTGCCTGCGAAGCCCCCTGCCGCAGGGCCTCTGAGACGCAGAAGCGCGCCAAATCCTTCTCTTCTTCGCTTATAATCATATCATTCTCCTCCAACCGTAAGTCCGCTGACCAGCACGCTAGGCATCCCGCAGGACACCGGCACGCTCTGACCCTTGCCGCAGGTCCAGGAGGCATCCTCCATCGCGGCGTCGTTGCCCACCATTTCTATGTGCCTGAGGGCTTCCGGACCGTTACCTATTATATTTATATCCTTTACCGGCATTGTCAGGCGTCCGTTTTCTATCAGGCGTCCGCGCTTTACGAAAAAGGTGAAGTCGCCTTCGCCTATGCGCACCTGACCGTTGCTGAATTCGTCAACGTATATGCCTTTCCTGACAGAGGCGACCAGGTCCTCCGGCTTGCAGTTTCCGTTTTCCATATAGGTTGCCCGCATACGCGGAAGCGGGTCGCAGCGGAAGTCTTCGCGTCTGCCGTTGCCTGTCGGCTCTACTCCGAAATGCGCGGCGCTGATACGGTCGTGCAGGTAGGATTCGAGCCGTCCGTCGCGCACCATATAGGTCTTGCGGCCCGCCACTCCTTCGTCGTCGTAGTTGCCCGAGCCGCGATTGCCCGCAATCGTGCCGTCATCGACTATGTTTATGCCGGCAGGGCATATCATTTCGCCCAGTCTGTCTTTGAATATGGAGCTGCCCTTGCGTATGAAATCGGCCTCGAAGGCGTGTCCCATTGCCTCGTGCAGCAATATGCCCGACGCTCCTGCGCCCATCACTACAGGCATGCGGCCGCCCTTCGGACGTTTCGCCTCGAAGGCCATATCCAGGTCCTTGAGCACCAGCGCGGCCATTTCGGCGGCAGTCGGCAGGCCTTCGAAGCCCTTGCGGAAACTGCGGCTGCCTCCGCCGCTGACGTTTCTGCCCTTGCCGTCGGTGAATACGGCCGATACGGCGAAGTTGTACATAGGCCTCGAATCCCAGCGCAGCTCTCCCGCGGAATTGTACATAAGCACGTCGCTTTCGCTGGCGGAGAAGCGCAGGTTGAGTTTGCTTACCCTGGGCTCGCGGCTGCGTATGAGCCTGTCCGTCTCGGCCATAAGTGGAATCAGATTGCTGTTCGGGCATTCTCTCCAGCTCTCTGTCCAGGGGTAGAAGTCGCAGTCTGCGGGCGCCTGTGCCGGGTTTATTGTCCTGCCCTTCCCGGCCGCCACTGCACCCATTCCCTTCCCAGCGATGGCAGAGGCGGCCTTTGCTGCGGCAAGCATATCGGCGGGCACGGTGCTTTCGGAGTAGGCGTAGCCGGTCTTTTCTCCGTCCAGCACGCGTATGCCCACTCCGTAATCCTCGTGGAATCCGCCCCGGTTCACGCTGCTGTCTGTCATCGAGAGCTCGTTGTAGGTCGTATATTCAAAGTAGAGGTCCGCGTAGCTTCCGCCCGAGGAGAGGGCCGTGGCAATCAGCCTGTCCAGCATTGCCCCGTCCACCTTGAAGATGTCCAGATAATATCCTTTGTCCTTGATCATTTGTCTGTTTCCCTAAGTAATTTGATGACTACTGAAGATCGCGGTAGCTGCTGCGGCTTTCAACGACCTGGTCCAGTATGGTCCTGTAGCAGCGCCTGTCCTTGACATTGATGCTGCTGGTCACCGTCATAGAGCTCGATATGCTTCCGTCCTCGTTGAACTGCAGGTCCTCCCGGGGTATGTTCGTTCCTTCCGCCACTACCTTGAACGGCGGAACGGAGTTGTCAGCCAGAATCCAGCGGTCGCAGGCGGGGGCGTAGTCCTCGATGAAATAGCGTATTCCCACCTCATAGCGGCGCCGTATGGTCTCTTCCGGTATATCGTGCCCTCCCGCGGCTACCCTCGCGGCTACGCGGCTCACGGCCATATCCGGGGAGTTCAGCCAGAAATAAAGCACGGTTATGTGATAGCCGGCTTCCCTCGCCTTGGCTATGGTCTTAAGCAGGGAGCGTGTGGCCAGGGTGGTTTCTATCGCGAATGTCTCCTTGCGCTCAAGCAGATATTGGATTTTCATCAGCATATAGCGGCTAGCTTTTACTTTGACCTTGGACGGGTCGAAGGGGCTCAGGGCCTTGGCGAACTCGTCCGAATTGACAAACTGCCTGCAGTCCAGCAGCTCCGGAAGCAGGGTGTAAGATGAGGTGGTCTTGCCCGAGCCGTTGCATCCCGATATGATATAGAGTCTTGGCATAGGTAGTGTTCTGTGTTCCCTCCTTAGGTGTTTCTTGAGGATTAGCGTTTTTCTTCCGAACTGCCTTTCTCCGCCCCGTTTCCGCGAGGGGCGGGGTGGCTCACTCCGTAGCCGAAAAGCGCGAAATCGCCCTTGCAGGGGTCTCCGGGGAAGATTTCCCTGAAGGCGTCCGTAATCTCGAGGGCGGTGCCCAGGTCCTTCTGCCGTCTGGAGGTCAGCCCGTTGGCCCTAGCCTGCTCATAGACGTGCACGTCCAGAGGAATGACCAGTCCGTCCGGCGAGCTGTTCTTCCACAGCCCGAAATCCACCTTCCCGTCGTCCCTCACCATCCATCTCCTGAGCATATTGATTTTCTTGTCCGGGGCCTTCGCGTCTTCTTTGCGTCCGTATATCTGGCAGCGTATCTGCTTGGTATCCAGTACTTCCAGCGAGTTTTCCCTCAGGTAGAACTCCCTGAGTCGCGAGAAGATGTCCGCCAGCTCGGACCATTTCACCGTCCTGTGGGCGCTGACATCGTCGTTCCGGTAGCTGCCGCGCATTACGTAATCGTATGGCTTCCAGTCCATTTCGTCAAGGACTCTGGCTGTGTCCCTGACTATCATGGCCCTTCGTCCCCAGGCCAGGTGCGCAGCCACTACGGCTGCCGTTTCCACGTCCCTGAGATCCGCTCCCTTTTCCACAAAGTGTCTCGGGAAGGCTATCGGGTCTTCGCGGAACCATTCCGGATTGTTGTAGGTCTCAGCCCACATTTTAAGGTTTTCAATTGTCTGTGCTTCCATCAGGCGGGATCTACGTCGATTATTATTTCGCCGTCGTAGCGGCTCTTACGTATATATTCGTTTATTGCGTTGTGTATCAGTCTCTTTTCCGCGACGAGCTCCTTCGTTTTCGCAAGGGATATGCGTACTTCGCGTATATGCTTGCCGTCCTCCGTTTCGCGGGGCGGCATATATGGTCCTACAATGCTGACGCTGCGGCTGCGGACGCCTGCGCCCAGATCGACCTCCCTTTCGCCCAACTCGCCGAGAGCCATATATATATACTGGATAAGCGCGGTTGCGCAACGTTCCGCCCTGTCTGCGAAGCGGTCTTTCAGACGCAGTACGATGAGCCGGGTATATGGCGGATAGCCGAACTGCCTGCGTTCCGGGACGAGAAAGTCGTTGCTGCCGCCGTTCTGCAGCAGTCCGAGTACGGGGTGGTCCGGTTTGGAGCATTGTATGATGAAAAGTCCGTGACCGCCTCTTCTGGCGCAGCGGCCCTTGAACTGTTCGAGCAGCTGGCAGGCCTTTTCGTCCGCTCTGAAATCCTGCGCGGCGAGCAGGGCGTCCGCCTGTATCACGGCTACCAGCCCCAGGCCTTCGAAGTCGAAGCCTTTGCTCAGGATGCGGGTGCCTACGAGTATGTCTATGTTGCCTTCGGCAAATTCGCGTATGATTCTCTCCTCTTCGGCACTGCTGCGGCATACGTCGCTGTCCAGACGGGCAATCCTGGCTTCGGGAAAGAGTTCGCAGGCCTCTTCCCACACCTTTTGCGTGCCTGCGCCCATCCCTTCCATTTCCGTCCCGCATATCTTGCATTTCCCGTCCCAGGCGTAGCTGTTGCCGCAGTGGTGGCAGAGCAGGCGTTCGCCCGAAGGTCCTTTGTGCAGGCTGAGGCTGATATTGCACCGCGGGCATTTGGGTATGTCGCCGCAGTTCGGGCAGTGGACGGCAGGGGAGTAGGATCTGCGCTCTCTGAGAATCATGGCCTGACGTCCTTCCGCAAGGGTTTCGCTGATGCTGGCTATAAGCTTTCGTGAGAAGCAGCCGTGCATTCCGCGCTTGCGCCACTCGGCCCTCGTGTCTATGATTTCCACTTCCACATCGGATTCCCCATGGTAGCGCTCTTTAAGCTCGACTCTTTTGTAACGTCCTGTGCTGCAGTTGTATATGGATTCCAGTGAGGGGGTTGCGCTGCCCATTATCAGGGAGGCGCCCTGTATGCTGGCCATCATTGCCGCCACATCTCTTCCGTTGTAGCGCGGAGCAGGGGAGTCCTGTTTGTAGGAACTGTCGTGTTCTTCGTCTATGATGATCAGCCCGAGTTCGTGATGCGGCAGGAAGAGGGCGCTCCGTGTGCCCAAGACTATGTAGGATTTCCCGTCCGGTCTTTCCGCCACCAATGAGGCGACCCTGCCTCTCCTGGCTTGCGTTTCGTGGGAGTGGAAGACCATCAGCCTTTCTCCGAACACCTTTTCCAGGCGTTGTTCCAGCTGCCTGCTCAGTGCAATCTCCGGCACGAGGTAGAGTACGTTCAGACCTTCGTCCATCACCTCCGCCGCCAGTTTCATATATATTTCCGTCTTCCCCGACCCTGTCACGCCGTCCAGCAGCACCGCCTTTTTCTCCCTGAAC
Organism: Bacteroidales bacterium; assembly: GCA_004554455.1. Taxonomy (GTDB): domain Bacteria; phylum Bacteroidota; class Bacteroidia; order Bacteroidales; family UBA932; genus Cryptobacteroides. The sequence continues at coordinate 31,756 of SFMG01000019.1, forward strand.
GCCTCGCATATCTCCCCGTATGCCCTCTCCTGCTCCCCGCTCAGCACAATCCCGGAGTTGTTGGGGGTGTTGGTGTTCGGGTTGTTGCTGTTGGTCTCCTGGTTGTTGGTTGTTGGGTTGTTGGTCTCTGGGTTGTTGAGGTTGATGGCCGATTCGGGGATGCCGAGAATAGCGGCCAACTCGGCCTTGTATCGGGCCCTCGTATTCTCGGTCCTCGCCCTCTCGATCATTCCCCTCAACTTCTCGGCCCTCAGCTCTATACGCTGCTTTTTCCGCTGCTCAATCGCTTCTCGGTCAAGTTTCTTCGCCGGACATACGGTGCGGAATACCTCTCCTATGCTGCACATATAGTAATCTGCAATCTGCATCCAGAGTCTGAGTTCCTCCGGTCTTATCCTCGCCATCTTATCCTCGATTCCGAGAATGTCCTTCACCTTCGATTCTTCAAGACCGGCAGGCAATTGCCCGAATATTCCGGAAATCACTCCTATGTAGTTTCGTCCCGAGAATTCCACCTTCACCTTGTCTCCCACCCTGACACTGCCGTCATTCTGAGGCAGGCGATAGAATGGTATCCAATCCAGACGGAGAGGCAGTATCACTTGTATGAAGGTCGTTCCGCTCATATCTTTACAAAGATACAAAAACGGACAATATTTTCTGCTTAGATACAAATGAGGAAAATGCTTTCCGCTGAAAAAACTGAAGAAAAATTTGGATAGACGGAAAAAGTGCGTATCTTTGCAATCCCAAACGAAACGATGGTGTCATAGCTCAGTTGGTAGAGCAAAGGACTGAAAATCCTTGTGTCCCTGGTTCGATTCCCGGTGACACCACTCAAAACCCCCGTAGAAGCACTTCTACGGGGGTTTGCTTTTGAAAATATTACTATAACATTACTATGATAACATACTGGTTCAGAGGAATTGTCACATTATCTTGAAGCAGATGAAAAGTACTGAGAGGAGCACATGAGAAGCTGGATGCTGAAGCAATGAGAGTACTTAACATGTCTCCGGACTGGACTCCTGGAACAAAAGACGGCAAGCCTGTACCAGTGTCATTCGCCCTCTTTCTTTGGTCTCTACCTAAGTATATACCCATGATGGATCAGGTCTTCCCTACTCTTGATCGGGAAGGCATACCCGTCGCGCAGGAGAAAGAGGTCATCCGTAATGTCCATTACTGATTCGTACATATGGTCCGAGATGATGATTCCTTTTGTGGCCTTGTGCTGCTGAATCAGCTGCTGCATCATCTCAACATATTTCGGAGCGACGTTGGAGAACGGTTCGTCGAGAATGCAGAATTCTGCTTCTGAGTTAAGCACCATATACATTTCAGCAATACGTACCTCTCCCCCGGAAAGCTGACCGGATGTCATTCTCTGATATGTGTGAAACTTATTGTCAAATGCGACCAGACCGTCGTAATCTACACCATAGAGATCGAACGCCTCACCAAGGGTTATATTGGCCGGCATAAAGACATTCTGAGGAAGGTATTTAACTCTTTTTCCGATATGGGCATAATCAGTTTCCGGCTCGTCATTGAAGCGGACGAAGATGTTCTGCGGCTTGATGCCACCCATGATGCATTTGAACAGGCAAGACTTTCCGCAACCGTTCCTGCCGACCACACCGGTCACCCTGCCGGTTTGAGCGGTGATGAAGGCGCTCTGAAGAACCTGCAGCTTATCGAATTCGAGATGCACGCTGTCGACCAGCAGTCTGTTAACGGATTGCATTACCTAAATATCCTATAAGGGTTATAAATATTAAGAAGCCGACGAACTCAACCACGAAAGGAATGTAATAGTACTCTTTCCTGCTGATACCAAGATTGAGGTAAAAGTATATTTCCGTCTTCTTGGTGAAGGTCGTATACAGATAGAGGATTATCGGAATACTGACCAGTTTCAGTAGTATAGCCATCGGAATAGCATAGGGATTGAAGAAGACAAGCGATGATATCGCCAAAGTCAATACAGCAGATATGGCATATATCGCTTTGCCATACCGCTTCGACAGTCCTATTTTCTTGAGTATCGTCATATCAATAATTGTTGACGAATCAGATTCACTTTATGCTCTTAAGGAGTTTCTGCTCTTTTTCGAAATTCTCGATGAAATGCAATTCCACCGGAGACAGTTCATACATAGTACGCTGATGAAATTTTGCATATTCTTCACCTGCTTTCTTCTTGGCCACTTCTGCCGATATCCTTCCGCTATGCGTCAGGAGGTCTTTGCCGGAAAGTTTCAGAAAATCATCAAGTTTGACAAGCCAGTCCTTCATGTACATCGGCGTATGGCTTTTTGCCTGCAACTCTGCAAAATCCAGATAGAGGTTGACAATAAGGTTCAGTGTTTCAATCTCTTCTGCAGAAAGATAGTTCTTCGCATATTCAGCATCGGTTCTTGTAGGAAGGGCTCCTGTCCATGTTGTAAGACCCATAAAATCCTTATCGGCATCGGCCCTCTCGTATATGATTTCTGCTGCAGTATGACCATGTACAGAATAGTGGATCTTGTTCTGCACGGTGGCAAAGAACTGTTTTGTAGCCTCGGCACGTGGGTCATAGTCAATGCTTAAAGCATAAATTTCGAGAACTTTCCTATAGAAGACTTTCTCAGATGAACGTATATCGCGTATTCGGGAAAGAAGTTCATCAAAATAGTTTCCTCCGCCGGCATTCTTCAATAATGCATCATTCATTGCAAAACCTTTGATAAGGTATTCGCGAAGCACTGATGTCGCCCACATTCGGAACTGTACACCTCTGATGGAGTTAACGCGATAACCGACACTGATAATCATGTCTAGATTAAAATATTGTACATTATACACTTTATTATCAGTGGCAGTTGTTGCAAAAAATGCAACAACTGAATCTGCTGCCAGTTCCCCGCACTCAAGAATATTCTTTATATGTCTCGAAATTGTTGATTTATTGCGCTGAAACAGCTCACACACAGTATCATTTGACAGCATAACTTCAATAGCAGTTTTGCCGTCTACAGTCTGATACATCAGAATATCACCTCTATTGTCTTCCATATACAAGTTTACTTATAGCCCCCTCCAGAGGGTTCTACAAAGATAGAAAATTCTTCTTGCCATCCATTTTATGGACAAATGCACAAAATATAATCCTCGACAATAAGGAAGTACTGCCGAGGATAGGTTCTGTCTATTTGTTAAGTTGCTGATTTATGAATCAGTCGTTTTCTTCGAGCTGGAAGATTTCGTCGGCGTGTCTTCCGAAGTATCTGGCGATCTTCAGGGCCACGACAGTCGAGGGCATATAGCGGCCGGTCTCGATGAAGTTGATGGTCTGCCTTGAAACTCCGACGGCTTTTTACTTAGGATTATGCCGCCTTCGTGGCATCCTGTCCCCGCCTGCGTCCGCTACGGTCATTCTGCAGGCGGGCCGTTCTTCCGTGCAGCTACGATGATGCTGCAGCGATTCCCAAATTCACCCCATCAAATCAAGACTCACTGCAGGGCCGAGGGCGTTTCCAGGCAAAACCTGCAGTGATTCCCAAGTCTAGGGCTGAAATCAAGAATCGATGCACGCAAGAGGGCTTAAACAGGGAAATCCTTGCATCGATTCGCAAGTCTGAGCCTGAAATCAAGAATCGATGCACGCAAGAGGGCTTAAACAGGGAAATCCTTGCATCGATTCGCAAGTCTGAGCCTGAAATCAAGAATTGATGCACGCAAGAGGGGGTAAACAGGGAAAAGCTTGCATCGATTCTCAAGTCTGTGCCTGAAATCAAGAATCGATGCACGAAAGAGGTGGTAAACAGGGAAAAGCTTGCATCGATTCCCAAGTCTGGGCCTGAAATCAAGAATCGATGCACGAAAGAGGGGGTAAACAGGCAAAACCTTGCATCGATTCGCAAGTCTGAGCCTGAAATCAAGAATCGATGCACGAAAGAGGGTTTAAACGGAGAAAACTTGCATCGATTCCCAAGTCTGGCCCTGAAATCAAGAATCGATGCACGCAAGAAGGCTTAAACCGGGAAAAGCTTGCATCGATTCCCAAGTTTGGGCTTGAAATCAGGAATCACTGCAGCGATGAAACCGTTCTGCAGGCGAAACCATTTTTTTTGCGGCGACGAAGATTAGAATCGGACGCGGACCTCGTTGCTGCTTCGGCCGTTGCAGGCGAAACCATTCTCCTTTGCGGCTACAAAAATTAGAATCGGACGCGGAAGATCGTAGTCGCCACGGCCGCTGCAGGCGAAACCATTCTTCTTCGCCGCGACGAAATTAGAATCGGACGCGGACATCGTTGCCGCTACAACCACTGCAGGCGGGCCATTCTTCTCTGCGGCAAAGAAAATTAGAATCGGACGCGGAGATTCGCTGCAGAAAGTATCACACCCTCAGCAAATCCCCAGCACGCGTTCCATCATGCGTTGACGACGCGTCTTGCCTTGGATGTTTGCATGGGGCGGGCTCGACGCAGCTTCGACAGTGGCGGCAAAAGCGAGTGCTGATGCGCCCGGAGGCGGCATTTCCCTATGTTTTTGCCGCCGAGGGTGCGCAGCACCCGCCTAAAAGGCCGCCACGCTCAACGGCCATCGCCGCAGCACCCGCCTAAAAGGCCGCCACGCTCAACGACCATCGCCGCAGCACCCGCCTAAAAGGCCGCCACGCTCAACGACCATCGCCTAAGCACTCGCCCAATAAGAATCTGGAATCGCTGCTGGAACCGCCGCGGTAAGTACACGAACGTCAGTCACACAGCTGGGAGAAGCGCTTTTCGAACCAGGCCTTAACATCGTCCCAGCGGTAGAAGGCGCTTTCATCCGGCGAGATCCCCAGTTCCTTGTCCAATGCGCTCAGGCGGGCGGGCTGTCCGTTGAGGGAAAGCCCGGTAAGGATGGGCCCCCTTCCGTTCTTCGGGCGGTAGAAAACAAAGTGCAGGTTGGCTGCCATAGGGGAACGGAAGGTCTGGAACACGTGACCCAGTTCATCGGGATTCTCCGGGAGTTCTCCAAAGGAATCTATGTCTGCAATCATCAGGAGGGACATCAGAACGTGGTCGTGACCGAAACGCAGGTCGGCCCCCTCGGCTCTTCCCTCAGCTCTCCCTTCAAGCTTTCCCGCAGCGGAATCCAGCAGGGCAAGCCTGGCATCGGCACGCTCGATAATGTCCTTGAAGACAGAGCAGCAGGAGGCGGTGTAGACTATGTATTCACAGAAGCGCTGGTAATTGTCCAGTTCCCACATTCTGGCGAGGGTTTCAGGCGTTGCTATGTCCGAGAAGTCCATACGGACTCCGTCAGGGAGACTGTTCATTCCGCCTATCAGCATGTAGATGTGGTCCATGAGATACTGCACATCTCTGTCTCCGAGCGCGGCATAGGGGTCCCTGAACATTTTTCCCAGCACGGTTTCGGTAAACTCGGGGAAGCGCCTCTGCATAAATTCCGCGGGACTTTCCCTGTAGGGGTTCCCAAGCCCCGGGCCCTTGATTCTCAGTGGGTTGCGTCCCATATTGGGAGCGGTAGCCTGAGTCTCGGCAAAGCCCTGGAACTGGTCGATGCGTATGGACGGATATTTCCGGGCGAGGGCCGTACAGAAAGATGCCATGCTCAGGATGGACCTGGGTGAGGACGAGGCCTGGGCCGTTACGACGGCTCCCTTGCGGAAGGCCTGCGGATAGCGTTCGGCCATTTCTCCGGCAAGCCGGTACTGCTGCTGCCTGCCCAGGTCTGTGAGTTCGCCGATATGGTTGCCCGCCTTTTCCATAAAGAGTTCCAGTCTGGCCATAAGCCCGCTGCCGTACTCACTGAGATTCTCCTTTTCCCCGGCCTCGTGCAGCATATCCAGCAGCGCCGTCGCGACGGTGGCGGTGTAGGGATAACGTGAGCCGTGGCGTCCGTAGTGGCTGATATAGAAGGCCTCGTAGCCTTTCGGCGCCGCAGTGCAAATCTGCGCATCGAAGTCATATATATTGTCGAGTCCGGATGATTTGAAAGGGTCGCCGAGGACGACTTTCGGCTGAGCAAGACAGGAAAGGCCTGAAATGCTCAGGATAAGAGTGAAAATGAGTTTCTTCATAATGCAATGATACGGATTTTTATCCACAATATTGTAATTTTGTCTTTGTATTTGCTTTCTGAAAAGGAGCCCATTTGCGAAAATTATTAAATTTGTGATTATGGGAAAATTGAAATTGCTTGGGATGACTCCTTCCGAGCTTTCGGAGCTTGCAAAGGAATGCGGCCTGCCTGCATACGCGGGCAAACAGATGGCGCGCTGGATGTATGTGCGCAAGGTGCGCAGCATCGACGATATGACCGATATCAGCAAGGCAGGACGCGAGACGCTGAAAGAAAGATACGAATTGGGTGTCAACGCATATATGGGCTTCGCCGAGTCGTCGGACGGCACGCGTAAATATCTCTTCCCTGTCAGCGAACCCTCTTCCGGCGCGGTGGAAGCCGTTATGATCCCGGACCGGGACAGGCGCACGCTCTGCGTATCCAGCCAGTCCGGCTGCAAGATGGGCTGCCATTTCTGTATGACCGGCCGCCAGGGCTTCCACGGCAACCTGAGCGTTTCCGACATACTTTCCCAATTCATAGCCATAGATGAGGCGGAGCTTCTGACCAACACCGTCTTTATGGGTATGGGCGAGCCTTTGGACAATTATTCTCAGGTGCTCAGGGTAATCGAGGTCCTGACCGCGCCCTGGGGCTTCGCCTGGAGTCCGAAGAGGATTACCCTCTCGACCATTGGAGTGCTTCCGCAGCTGCGCAGCTATCTCGATGAATGCAAGTGCCACCTTGCGGTGAGTCTTCACAATCCTTTCCCGGAGGAGAGACTCAGCGTGATGCCTGCCCAGAAAGCCTGGCCCATTGAAAATGTCGTGGAACTGCTCAGACAATACGACTTCAGCGGACAGCGCAGGGTCAGTTTCGAATATACTATGTTTGCAGGCTTCAACGACGACAAGAGGCACGCCGACGCGCTTGCAATGCTGCTTCGGGGACTGGAATGCCGGGTCAACCTGATCCGCTTCCACCGCATCCCCGATTTCCCTTATGATTGTCCATCCCCGGCGGTGATGGAGGCCTTCTGTGACAGGCTGAACCGCCAGGGCATCACGACCACGATACGTGCGTCCAGGGGAGAGGACATATTTGCCGCCTGCGGAATGCTTGCAGGCAAACATGCGGAGAAAAAATAAGTTGAAAGATGAAAAAGTGTTGTGAAATATTTTTGACCGGCGTCCTGCTTTCGCTTCTGTTTTCCGCAGAAGCGGGAGCACAGTCTGCTTCCTCGGAAGCGGGGGCACAGTCTGAAATTTACAGCTATGGAATAAACCACAGGATCGACTCGGCCAAGGTTGTCGCGGTCAGGGCCAGGATGGATTCCATCAGAAGCACCCGTCCCGTGGTGGCTCTGGTCCTGAGCGGAGGCGGCGCCAAGGGTGTTGCCCACATAGGGGCGATACGGCGCATAGAGGAACTGGGCATCCCTGTCGATATGGTGCTGGGAACCAGTATGGGCGGCCTCATAGGCGGAATGTACTCGCTGGGCTATGGCCCCGATGATATGGAGAAATTGGTTTCGGAGGCGGACTGGTCCTATCTCATTACCGACAAGCAGCCACGCAAGTACATATCCCTCAATGAGATGACCTATAAGGGTCAGCATCAGATATGCATACCTTTCTACTACGAAAAGGACTATTACAGGCAGCGTCAGGAATACGCCTATCAGTTTTCCAGTCCTTCCCGCAAGCACCTGTCCATCGGCGCCGAGGATGAGAAGTCTTTGATCAAGGACAATTTCATGGCCAGCCTGCCGGAGAGCTACGTGCCGGGCCAGAACGTTATGAACCTGATCAACAGCATCACCGTGGGCTATAGTGACGAGATGGACTTCCTTGACCTGCCTACCCCTCTCTTCTGCACTTCCTCGGATATGGTGAGTCTCCAGGCCAAGCGATGGTACAGCGGAGAACTCCCGCTCGCGCTGCGCTCCACGATGTCCATCCCCATACTCTATTCGCCTGTCAGGACGGAAGGTATGGTGCTGGTGGACGGCGGTATGAGGGACAATTATCCGGTCGCTCTGGCCCGTGAACTGGGCGCCGACATAGTTATAGGAGTAGAGCTCTCCAATGCGAAGAAGGAATATTCGGACGTCAACAATCTGGCCGACATACTCAGCCAGGGCGTAGATATGCTCGGCGCCGATTCCTTCATAGCGAACGAAAACGCCGCAGACGTGAAAATAAAGCCGTACCTGCCGGAATACGGAATGCTGAGTTTCGACGATGCCAGCATAGAAGTGATACTGGAACGCGGATATGAGGCCGCGGTAAAGGCGGATTCGGCGCTGATTGCAGTCAGGGACCTTCTGGGACGGCGCGAAGTGGCGGAGAGACAGAGCCGCAAGGCCGTGAATATAGCCGAACACTCTGTGAGAATAAACGAAATAGAGATTGTAGGTCTGACGGACAAGGAAAGCAGATGGCTCCTCGATCACGTGGGCCTCATTCCGGGAGGCCTGGTCAACAAGGAGAAAATGGACCACATTGTGGGGAAGATAGTATCCTACCAGAGTTTCGACAGCGTGACCTATTCCCTCTCGGGAGAAAGCGAACCTTACAAGCTGGTTCTGCACTGCGTCAAGGGACCTGTGCACCAGATAGGCCTGGGAGCGCGTTTCGATACCGAGGAGATATTTGTAGGAAATCTCAATCTCGGTCTCAATGCCCGCAAGATGCAGGGTTCACGCTTCAATCTCAATGCAAAGGTAAGCGCGAACCCGAGTCTGTCCCTCCTCTACTCCTATGACAGCCCCAAGTCTCCTACCATCAATGCCGAGTTCAAGGCCGCTTTCAGCGACATAGGCAGGATGAACCTGGGCACCAGCACTGACGGAATCAATCCGGAACGCTCCACGACCAGCATCTGGAAAGTTGCCGCTGACGTGTATGTCTCCAACATCAAGTGGAAGAGGGTGGGCCTCAGGGGAGGTCTGCGCAATGAATTCTTCTCCCTGGGCAATATCACCGACAGTCTGGACCGCAGGGGCATTGCCCGTTACGAGATAAGCTCCCGCAACTCCGATTTCTTCACCATCTATCTGGATGCCAGCGACCAGACTTACGACCGCTACTACTACCCGACCAGGGGCTATTTTGTGGGCCTTTACTATGGATGGACCTTCGCGGGCTTCGGCAAAGGCCTGGATTTCAACAACTTCCACACTCTTGCCATGAACGGGCGCTTCATAGTTCCCTGCGGAGATTTCTTTACTTTCATTCCTTCCTACAATTTCCGCTGGCTGTTGAGCCCCGAGGCTTTCCGTCGCCGCAAGGAAGAAAATCCGGCTCCTACGGTACCTTATCCGTTTATGAATATGATGGGAGGCAGCCTGTTCGGCCGCTATATGGACCAGCAGGTGCCTTTCATAGGCTTGAACTATGCCACCCAGCTGGACAATATAATGATGATGGTCAGGACCGATTTCCAGTTCAGGATAGGCAAGAACCATTATGTGACTGGAATGCTTAACTATGCGCGCGACTGCCACCGTTTCGCCACTTTCGGTCAGGGACGCGACTATATAGGCGGCGGAGTCGAATATGCGTACAACTCCATTGTCGGCCCGCTTTCCGTAAACCTGCACTGGTCGAATCTTACCCGTCTGCCGGGCATATATATAAGTATGGGATATATTTTCTGAATATAAGGAGAACTTATTGACGAAATGGGAGAGAATGAGAAGATGCTCGATTCGCTCAGGCGGCTATGCTCCAGACGTGAGTGCTGCAGCAGCGAGATCAGACGCAAGATACGCCTGAAAGGCGGATTGGACGAGGAGGCCATTCTTTCGTCTCTGTGCAAGGACGGATATCTCTCCGACAGGCGTTACGCTTCGGCTTTCGCCAGGGACAAGTCCTCATTGGACGGATGGGGCGCGGTAAAGATACGTTATGCCTTGAAAAACAAAGATATAGATGAAGAGATAATACGTGAGGCTATCGCTGACGTGGATGCGACGCTTGCCGAAAACAGATTGAGGAAGCTGCTCGAATCCCGTTACGGGGTACTGCGCGACGACCCTCAGCGGAGACTGAAGATTCTGCGCTGGGCCCTCGGAAGAGGATACACTTACGAAGAAATCTCCCCTCTGCTGGAAGACTTGGAAAAAGGGGGCTGCGGCTGTGACGGATAGCCGTATGCTTTTGGCTATCCGTAATTTTGAGTACCATAATTGGCGTTGTAGCTTTGCTGAAAATAATAACCGATGGCAATGGATAAAGATGAATTCCTCCTCCTGATTGACCGTCTGAGGAGTCAATATGAAAAAGACCTGTCGTCTGCCGATGTGGACGATGAGGATCTTTGGGCGGCTACATTACAGTTGCTGACGCTTGTTTTCGGCAGGGAGAAATCCCTCCTTGTGCAACGCTGGCTGTTCGATTCCGAGTGCGGACGCTACCCGACCGAAGACTTCCCTTTCAGGAGTGCCGATGAGTTATGGAATTATATGAAAACCAATTAAATTCAAGTATATGTCAATTGAAACTGTCAAGCTCCAGATCGTAAACCGGTCTAAGCATAATCTCCCCGCTTATGCAACAGCCCTTTCCGCAGGAATGGACCTCAAGGCGGACATCGATGTGCCAATCGTGCTCCATCCTTCGGAGCGTTTTCTCGTTCCTACGGGCATATATATAGCCCTCCCGGAAGGATATGAGGCTCAGATACGCCCCCGCAGCGGCCTTGCCTGCAAATATGGCGTGACCGTGGCCAATGCTCCCGGCACCATAGACGCCGATTACAGAGGAGAGGTCAAGGTCTGCCTCATCAACCTCTCCGGAGACAATTTTGTCATCAATCCGGGCGAGAGGGTGGCCCAGATGGTAGTGGCCCGTTGTGCCAGGGTGGAATGGACAGAGGTCGCCTCCCTTGATGAGACCGAAAGGGGAGAGGGCGGTTTCGGCAGCACGGGACGTTAGCAATCTTCACAAATTACTTAATGGAACTGGAACAGATTTATGAAATCTTCCTCCGTTGCGGGGGAAGATTGACGACTGATAGCCGCAAGATAAGCGGCGGTGAACTTTTTCTGGCTCTCAAGGGCGAGAACTTCGACGGCAATCTCTATGCGATGAAGGCACTCGAAGCCGGTGCCGCCTATGCCGTGGTGGAGAAAAGCTGCCCAGACACTGACGGACGTCTCATCTTCGTGGACAGCACTTTCCAGACCCTCAGGGCCCTGGCCAGTCTTCACCGGGAAAGCCTTCGCGTCTCAGGCGGCAGACTGCCGGTCATAGCCCTTACCGGCACCAACGGCAAGACCACTACAAAGGAACTGATAAGGGCCGTGCTTTCCACACGCTACAGGGTTTCCGCCACTCAAGGCAATCTGAACAATGACATAGGAGTGCCGCTGACCCTGCTTTCCTTCACTGGACAGACTCAGATAGGCCTGGTCGAAATGGGGGCCAGCCATCCCGGCGACATAGTCAGCCTGGTCGAGGTCGCCCATCCCGACTATGGCCTGATTACCAATGTCGGAAAGGCCCATCTGCTGGGCTTCGGCAGTTTCGAGGGCGTAAAGAAGACAAAGGGTGAGCTCTACGATTATATCGCAACGGCTCCCTCGTCAAGCCGTATTGTCTTTGTCAATCAGGACAATGAACACTTGAGGGAAATGCTTGGGGAAAGGCCCGGACTCAAGGCCGTTCCCTACGGCGTGCACTCCGAGGGCGCCCGCCTGCTGCCCTGCGATGCGGAGCATCCTTTCCTGCGCCTCGTCGTGGACGGGCTGGAGATAGACACCAGACTCGTTGGGGCATACAATGCCGACAATGTGATGGCCGCCCTTGCAGTTGGCCGCTATTTCGGAGTGGAACTGAAGGAAGCTGCCGCAGCCATCTCGGCCTATGAGCCTGCCAACAGCCGCTCGCAGATGCTCCGTACTTCCCGAAATACCCTCATAGTGGATGCCTACAATGCCAATCCGTCCAGTATGGAGGTGGCTTTGGACAACTTTGCCGGAATCGTGGCTGATTTCAAGATTGCCCTTCTGGGAGATATGAGGGAACTGGGTGAAGATTCCGCTGCGGAACACCTGAAGCTGCGTCGCCGTGTCGAGTCTATGATTGCATCCGGACAATTGACTTCCGCCTGTTTCGTGGGCAGTGAGTTCGCCAGGAGCGGAGACAGTTTCGAATCTTCCGAGGCCCTTGCCGATTACCTTCGCAGAAAACAGATCGCGGGAGCGACCATTCTGATAAAGGGCTCCCGCGGTGTGCGTATGGAGAACGTCATAGACGCACTCCGTTAATTGTCATACAGCCGCAAACGTCAGAGTTCTATGGCCTTGCCATAGACTCTGCGGCGGCGGTGCTGGCGAAGATCGAATCCGTTCCAAAGGTTGGCGACAGCGTAATTGTCCTCGAGTTCGGGGTTGGTCTCTGCATACTTGAAACCGCCCTCAACAACTCTGGAGAAGAGGTCCGTTATGAGCATTGCCGGAACGCCTTTGGACTGAAGGGAAGGTTCGACTGCAATAAGCAGCATCTCTATGGTGTCGGCCTTGCTGAAGTAAAGGGCTTTGAACAGATGCCACCATCCGAAAGGAAGGTAACGGCCACCTGACTTGCGCAGAGCTTCATTCATAGAAGGAAGCATTACGCCGAAAGCCACCAGATTGTCGTTTTCGTCATTCACGAACGAGACATACCTGAGGTCCACAAGCGAAAGGTAGAGCTTCACATACTGGTCAATCTGTTTCTTGGACAGTATGGAGTAACCGTAGAGCTTGCAATAGGTACGGTTTACAAGGTCGAAGAGCTTCTGCCCTATGTCCATTCGTTTGATTTCCTTGCGGGTGTAGCGTACCACGTGAATCTTGTTCCTCTCTGCCACTATGCGGGCGAGCTTGAGGTACTTTTCGTCGAGCTTTTCCGGTATGGTGATGCGCCTTTCAAGCCAGTCTGTGCATTTTCTGTAGCCGAGCGCCTCGAGATGATGCTTATAGTACTCGTGATTGTAGAAGGTTATCAATGTCCCTTCTTCCTCGAAGCCTTCCACAAGCATGCCCTCGGTGTCGAAGTCGGTGAAGCCCAGGGGTCCCTCTATTTCCTCCATACCCCTCTCTTTGCCCCATTTCTCGACAGACTTCAGCAGGGCTGCGGACACTTCGGTATCATCGATGAAATCAATCCAGCCGAAGCGGACCTTCCTGCATTTCCAAGCTTCATTCGCGCGTGGGTTGATGATTGCCGCGCAGCGTCCGACAAGTTTTCCGTCCTTGTAAGCAAGGAAATATTCGGCCTGGCAAAATTCGAATGCGGCATTCTGCTTCCTGTCAAAAGTCTTGAAATCGTCGGCTTCTAGAGTGGGGACATAATAGGGATTGCCTTTGTACAAGACGTTCGGGAAAGAACAGAAAAGTTCCATTTCCTTCCTGGAGGCAGCGATGTGAATTTCAATAGCCATTTCAGTTTAAGATTTTAGTTTGCGTTTTCAGCCTCTCCATAAGCAGGCAAGCAAAGTTATATAATTTTAACTTTAATCCAAATTAGCTATATTTGCGCCCTGAAATATCGCCGACAGGGCCGTCATTTTGGTCGGACTTCGGCAGTGTGCTTGGTAACCACTTAAAAAACAAGGTATTATGAATAATTCTCCAAATGGAAGGACTGTTTCCTTCTCGGTCTGTTTCCTCCTGATGGCCATACTTTTCAATGTATGTCTCATCGCCTCGAATCTTTTTGAAACCAAACTTTTCGTACTCGGAGCCATCTCTCTGACGGGAGGAGTTGTCATTTTCCCGGTCTCGTACATACTCAATGACTGTATTGTCGAGGTCTGGGGTTACAAGAAGGCGCGTCTTGTCATCTGGACAGGCTTCGCAATGAACTTCTTTGTCGTGCTTACGGCCCAGCTCGTCCGTCTGCTTCCGGCAGCTCCGTTCTGGGATGGCGGCGCCCATTTCGACTATGTATTCGCCCTGGCCCCACGCATCACCCTTGCTTCTATGCTTGCCTTTGTGAGCGGCTCGAGCGTCAATGCCTGGGTAATGAGCAGGATGAAGGTCGCCAGTTCAGGCAAGCGTTTCTCGCTCAGGGCAATAGTCTCCACCATAGCGGGGGAGACCATAGATTCCCTGATTTTCTTCCCTATCGCATTCTGGGGCCTCGAAGCAGGCAATATGCTTAAACTGATGCTCACCCAGATAATTGTAAAGACTCTCTACGAGATAATCATTCTCCCTGTGACTATGACCGTCGTTAAAAAGGTAAAGAAAATCGAAGGAGAGGATGTGTATGACGGTCATATTTCCTACAATCCTTTCAAAATCGGAGATCTCCGGTAATTCGCTATGGACCAGACAAGAAAAGGAGAGGGCCTGAAATCCCTCGGCAGCAAGACGGTTTACAGGGATGACTATGCCCCTGAAGTGCTTGAGACTTTTATGAACAGGCACACGGATAATGACTATTGGGTAAGGTTCAACTGCCCTGAGTTCACCAGCCTATGTCCCATAACCGGACAGCCGGACTTTGCCGAAATACGCATCAGTTATGTCCCGGACCTGAAGATGGTCGAGAGCAAGAGCCTCAAGCTCTATCTCTTCAGCTTCCGCAACCGCGGAGATTTCCACGAGGACTGTGTGAACATAATAATGAAGGACCTGATCGCCCTGATGGACCCCAAGTATATAGAGGTGACCGGGCTGTTTACCCCGAGGGGCGGTATATCGATATGGCCTTACGCAAATTACGGCCGTCCCGGCACCGAATGGGAGGAACTGGCCGCAAAGCGCTTCAAAGAACACGAGTAAGTCTTAGTCCACTTCGAAATCGAGACAGCAGCGGAGTTCGGTATATGGCCGGACTTTGCCGTTGGCGACAGCGACGTGCGCAGGATGGACTGCATAGCCCTTCAATGCCTCCTCCGATTCGAGCAGGCTGTCGAGCATAAGGTCCGCATTGGAGGAGTCCAGCCGTCCGTCGATGATCACCTTGATGTCAATCAGACCGGGAATCTGACCTTTCAGGGCTTCCAGGCCGGCTTTGATTTCTTTCTTGACGGCGCTTTTCTCAGCCTCGCCGAGCTCGCTTTTGAGTTTCCAGAGTATGATGTGTCTTACCATAGTCTCTTCTTCTTCATATTGCCGCCCATAAACTGCTTCATTGCCTTGCGGGTGCCCTCGAACTGCTTGAGCAGCTTGTTGACTTCCTGAAGCGATGTCCCGGAGCCGTCTGCGATTCTCTTGCGGCGGCTGCCGTTGATTATCTCCGGACGCTCCCTTTCGGCCGGGGTCATTGACATTATTATGGCTTCGATGCCCTTGAAGGCCTTTTCGTTGTCGATATCGACATCCTTGATGGCCTTGCCTACGCCCGGAAGCATCGATGCGAGTTCCTTGATGTCGCCCATTTTCTTGACCTGCTGAATCTGGTTGTAGAAGTCCATAAGGGTGAACTGGTCCTTGGCGAGTTTCTTCTTCAGCTCGCGGGCTTCCTTCTCGTCATACGCTTCCTGAGCTTTCTCCACGAGGGAAACCACGTCGCCCATGCCAAGTATGCGGTCTGCGATACGCTCCGGATGGAAGACGTCGAGGGCCTCCATCTTCTCGCCTGTGGAAATGAATTTGATCGGTTTGCCCGTTACCGCCCTTATCGAGAGAGCCGCACCTCCGCGGGTGTCACCATCCATTTTGGTGAGTACGACTCCGTCGAAATCCAGTCTCTCATTGAAGGCTTTGGCGGTCTCCACTGCGTCCTGACCGGTCATCGCATCCACTACGAAGAGGGTTTCGCTTGGCTTGACTGCAGCGTGCAGGGCTGAAATCTCGTCCATCAGCTCCTTGTCCACTGCAAGTCGTCCGGCGGTATCGACTATGACTACCGGATAGCCCTCGGCCTTG
The DNA here is from genome assembly GCA_004554455.1 of Bacteroidales bacterium. Taxonomy (GTDB): domain Bacteria; phylum Bacteroidota; class Bacteroidia; order Bacteroidales; family UBA932; genus Cryptobacteroides. Next base: position 47,686 of record SFMG01000019.1, read on the forward strand.
GCCTTGTGAATGGCATTTTGTGCAATAGATATAGGGTCTTTTACGCCTTCTTCGGTGTAAACGGTGACGCCGACCTGGGCACCCAGGGTCTTGAGCTGCTCTATGGCTGCCGGACGGAAGGTGTCGCAGGCGGCAAGGAGCACCTTGGTTCCGCGTTTGCTCTTGATGTTGAGGGCCAGTTTGCCGCAGAAGGTAGTCTTTCCCGAACCGTTCAGACCTGCCACCAGCACCACAGCCGGCTGTCCCTTGATGTTGATGTCGCTGTATTCGCTGCCCATCAGCGCGGCAAGCTCGTCATGGACTATCTTCACGATCATCTGCTGAGGCTTCACTGCCGTGAGCACGTTCTGGCCAAGCGCTTTCTTCTTCACGTCGTCGCAGAACTGCTTTGCGATCTTGTAGCTTACGTCGGCATCGAGCAGGGCGCGGCGTATGTCCTTGAGGGCTTCCGCAATGTTGATTTCGGTAATCTTGCCTTCTCCCTTGAGCAGTTTGAAGGATCTCTCTATCTTTTCACTGAGATTCTCGAACATATATTCTTATGATAATATTTCGGTTAAAGGATTCTGCATTCTTTTTCCGCCTCATCTATGCGGTCGGAATAGACGGCCTGTGCTATGGGACGCAGGGTGTAGCGCGTAGACATCGACTGTCCGTAGGCGCCGGCGCTGTGTATCACGAGCAGGTCTCCGCGCACCGTCAGAGGCAGCTGGCGTCCCTTGCCCCAGCTGTCGCTGGACTCGCAGACAGGGCCGACCACGTCATACAGCTGGTTTGCAGGCAGGGTCGGACGCTCTTCCGCACTGAGGTTTTCTATGAGGTGGAAGGAGCCGTAGAAGGCGGGACGTACGAGGTTGTTCATTCCCGCGTCCACCACCACGAAGGATTTCGCTTCCGTCTCCTTGACGAAAAGTACCTTGGTGATAAGGTCTCCGCACTGGGCAACCAGAGAACGGCCCGGCTCCACGTGAATGGTGCGACCGTCCCGTCTGTCGATGGTTTCCGCGATGGTTTTGAACCAGAGACCGAAATCCGGGAAAGGCTCGGCATAAGGATCGTCGTAGTTCACTCCCAGTCCGCCTCCGAGGTTTATCATGTCCACCTTCAGACCCCTTGACTCGAACCAGGCGGCCGCCTTGTTTGCGCGCACGCAGAGGTCGCGCGTTACGTTTTCGATGTCGGTGATCTGGGAACCTATATGGTAGTGTATGCCCCTGAATCGAACGTTCCCGCACTGCATAAGCATTTCGACCAGTTCGTCGAATTCGCTCTCCGAGACTCCGAACTTGTTGGTATTCAGACCGGAAGTGACGTATCTGAAAGTGTGGGCGTCTATGTTCGGATTCACCCTTATGCATACGTTCGCCGTGAAGCCGTATTTGCGGGCGATTTCATTTATTATATATAGCTCCTGCACGCTTTCGACGTTCAGGGCGCCAATGCCTGCTATGCCGGCATTCAATATCTCCTCGTCGCTCTTGCCGACTCCGGCGAATACTATCTTTTCCGCCGCAATGCCGCAGTTGAGGGCTAGACGCAGTTCGTCGCCGCTGACGCAATCGACTCCGAAGCCGTATTCGCCCAGCAGGGAGACAATGCGCGCGTTCTCGTTGGCCTTGGTCGCGTAGTGGACTTCGATGCCGTATTGCCCGGCCAGTTCGCTTACTTTGCGGGCCGTGTCTTTCAGGATATCCATATCGTAATAATAGAACGGAGTCCTGATGTTTTCGAAATTCTTGGCTTTCTTCTTCATACAAACGGCAAATATAGTCATAATCTTAATTTTCTTTCGTACTTTTGCACGCATTCTTAACCCTTGATATTGTTATATGATAAATACATATCTTGAATTGTCGCTGCTTATCGACCTCGTCGCCTCGGTGTGTTTTTCGCTGATCTTTGCCCTCATCAAGATTCCGCGTTCAGACTATTCCAGGGGACTCTGCACTTCCAAGCAGTTTCTTTCCGGCAGTTTCGCTGCCATAGCGGCTGTGCTCTGGTTCACCCTCTATCACAGGGATGTAGCCGATTTTCCGCGTTTCGCCACCCTGATGATGCTTGTTGTGACCGCCGTTTCAGCGGTGGTGATGTCCTACAGCCTCATAAGCCTCCTGGACGATAAGTTCATGGGACGAGACCTCTTTCTGATCAATGTAATAATAATCGCTGCTCTGGGAATAGCCCTGGCCAGGGTTTATCTGCACGGACACCTCCTGGCCACAAAGGTGCTTACCGGCATTTTCGTGGCGGCTCATGTGCTGCAGTGCGTCTATCACATCATACGCTTCAATGCGATTTACGTGGGCAGCCGCAAGCGTTTCAAGGACTATTACGACGAAGATGATGACCGCAGGATACGCTGGATACGCTTCTGCTACATCATCATGATGCTCACCGATATGTTCATACTGGTCTATATGGGCTTTTACCTGCTCTTCCAGCGCGAACTCATAATAGTCGTTTACGTGCTCTTCTACTCCCTGTTCATGCTCTATTTCTCAAGCAATTACATCAGCTTCCTGAGCAGCCACAAGATACTCCTCGACGCTTTTGCCCACGAGACCCTCGACATAACGAGCCGCCAGCCGGCAAGGCGTGTGCGCGATAAGAACAAAGAGGCCCGCAAGGGGCAGGCCGGTCTGTATGCATCCCAGGATGAGGCCAGGGAAAAGGAGTTCAAACGCATATCCAAAGCCCTGTCAAACTGGGTTGCCGAAAAACGTTTCCGCGAATACGACAAGAGCCGCGACGAAATAGCCGGGCAGCTCAATACGACTAAGGAGATGCTCCAGCTCTATTTTTCCGTCTGTGTCGGAGAGGATTTCCGCAGTTGGAGGACGGCCCTCAGGATAGAGGATGCCAAGAAACTCCTGCTCGAGGACAGGAAGGCCAGCACCAATGTGATTGCTGAGATCTGCGGCTTCAGCGACCGCTCCAATTTCCACAGGCAGTTCAGCCATATCGTGGGCTGTTCTCCTAAAGAATGGCGCGAATCTGAGGGTCATCCTGAAAATCTGTCCTGAAGAACTTTGTTGTTTCTGCAATTTTTGGTAAATTTGCGGGCTAAATTTGAAATATAATATAAAACAATAGCAATTATGGCAACAAAGGAAAGTAAGGAAAAGACAGAGGCCGTCGTAGAAGCTGTTTCAAAGACCGACCTCTTCTTCAAGGAGAACAAAAACCTGATCATCGGCGTGGCCGTTGCTGCAGTGCTTGTGGCTTTCGGTATCTTCGCATTCCAGAAATGGTACTATCAGCCTAAGGCCCGCGAGGCCCAGCAGCAGCTCTATCCGGCTGAAATGGCATTCAAGGCTGAGAGCTGGGAGACCGCTCTCAACGGTGACGGCAACAACCTCGGTATCGCCCAGGTGATAGAGGATTACGGTAAGGCAACTCCTGCCGCCGCCTGGTTCGAGGCAGGAATATGCGAGCTCCAGCTCGGCAACTACGAGTCCGCCATCGATTATCTCAAGAACTACAAGGGCAAGGATGCCATTCTCAAGGCACGCTCAATCTCCTGTATGGGCGATGCTTATGTCGGTCTCGAGGACTATGCGAAGGCTCTTGACTGCTTCGTGAAGGCTGCCGGCGTCATTGACAACATCTATGCTGCGGCATACCTCCTCAAAGCCGGTGTCACCGCTGAACAGCTCGGCAAGAACGAAGAGGCCCTCAAGTATTACAAGACCATCAAGGAGCAGTATCCTCAGTCAATGGAAGGATACGACATCGACAAGTATATCAGCCGTCTGGCAAAATAATTCGAAAAGCTATCGGTTTATGGGAAGAGCATTTGAATTCAGAAAGGAAAGAAAGTTCAAGCGTTGGGGCCACATGGCCAAAGTGTTCACCAAGATCGGCAAGGAAATCACCATTGCCGTAAAGGCCGGCGGTCCGGACGTTACCGGTAACCCACGTCTCCGCGCCCTGCTTCAGACAGCACGCAGCGAGAATATGCCAAAGGAGAACATCGAACGCGCCATCAAGCGTGCAAGCGAGAAGGATCAGGCTGATTACAAGGAGGTTGTATTCGAGGGCCGTGCGCCTCACGGCATAGCCGTCCTCGTGGAGACCGCCACTGACAACAACAACCGCACTGTTGCGAACGTCCGTTCTTATTTCACCAAGTTCGGCGGCTCGCTCGGAACTTCCGGCAGCGTGGACTATATGTTCGACCGCAAGAGTGTATTCCGCTTCAAGATCAACGGCGAATACGATCTCGAGGAGCTCGAGCTCGAAATGATAGACTGCGGCGTGGATGAGCTTTTCGAGGAGGTGGACGAGGACGACAACAAGTCCATCTGCGCCTACGGCGAGTTTACCTCTTTCAACCAGATTCAGAAGTTCATCGAGGACAATGGCTATGAGCTCGTGTCTGCGGAGTTTACCCGCATACCTAACACCGAACTCGTGGAACTCAGCGCAGAGGACCGCGTGGAGGTTGACAAGCTGATCGAGAAGATCGAGGATGACGAGGACGTGCAGAACGTTTACACCAACCTCAAGCCTGCAGAGGAATAGTCTTCAGGACTATATATAAAAGGTGACTGTCAGTCTTACGACTTTCAGTCACCTTTTTTTATTACCGGTACCGGCCTTCGTTGAGGCAACGACTGCTCCAGGCGGGCCATTCTTCGTTGAGGCAACGAAAATTAGAATCGGACGCGGATGTTGATGCGGCGGGGACAGGTGCTACTACGGCGGCTTTTTACTTAGGATTATGCCGCCTTCGTGGCATCCTGTCCCCGCCTTCGTCCGCCACGCCGCTGTAGGCGGGCTATTCTTCGTCGCAGCAACGACTGCAGCGGGCGGGCCATTAAATCGATGCTGACAAGCAGATTTCTTGTTTTGGTGCTAAATCTTTCCGTCTGTGTAAAAGCATACGGGATAATAGATGTAAATTTACACCGATAAATCGGAATTCTATTATGTCATCTTTTCAAATTTACATCATAAAGCTGGATAGTAACTCTCCTCGTGATATTAAAGAATTAAGCGAATGGGTTTCGAATCAGATTGAATCTACTCCTGTAGAATGTCAGGACGATAGAAGTATTCTATGTACTCCATTAAGAGATTGCTACGAACAGCTATTAGAAAGGTACCCAGCTCTCAATGGCAGGGATGCGACTGATGACGATGAACTGATTGATAAAGCATTTGATTATTATCTGTCTCGCAATGTAATAATGATAGACTGTACATATTCCCAACATATTCCTGCATTTGAATATGTACAAGGTATAGCGAAGAAATACGGATTGTGTATATATCATACGCAGTCAATTAAATTATTGGACGACAATAACACTCCAATAGGTTATGGAACTCGACATTATACCACCGATTATCCTACGCTATGGAAAGCCATTATATTGTCATTAAAGACCCCTATTATTGTATCGATAATAATATTTGCGGTTTATTATATAATCAAATATCTATGCACATTGAATCCGCTACCAGATTATTTACCTTCAATTCATATTTCACCTACAACAATAGCAGTCATTACCTTTATATATGCTGCCTTCCTTATTGTAATAGGTGTGAGGAATGCACGAAGAGGTAGAAGAAAGATGTACGAGGAGACTAACATTGATAACTAAATTCCAATTTAGCAAACAGAAACAAATATGAAATACCGAGACACTGACCATCTTTCTGCTTCTGTTGGCAACAGTGTTATTTCGCTATATATAAATAAGGTACTATTCCAGAAGCATGAATAAAAGAAAACATTTGAATATCTGAATC
>SFMG01000041.1 GCA_004554455.1 Bacteroidales bacterium
GCACGAAAGAGGGTGTAATCGGGGAAAAGCTTGCATCGATTCGCAAGTCTGGGCTTGAAATCAAGAATCGATGCACGAAAGATGGTGGAATCGGGGAAAAGCTTGCATCGATTCGCAAGTTTGGGCTTGAAATTAAGAATCAATGCACGAAAGAGGGTGGAATCGGGGAAATGCTTGCATCGATTCGCAAGTTTGGGCTTGAAATTAAGAATCGATGCACGAAAGAGGGTGTAATCGGGGAAAAGCTTGCATCGATTCGCAAGTCTGGCCTTGAAATCAAGAATCGATGCACGCAAGAGGCCGGAAGCGAGGAAATCCTTGCATCGATTCTCAAGTTTGGGCTTGAAATCAAGAATCGATGCACGAAAGAGGGTGTAAACGGGGAAAAGCTTACATCGATTCCCAAGTTTGGGCTTGAAATTAAGAATCAATGCACGAAAGAGGGTGGAATCGGGGAAAAGCTTGCATCGATTCCCAAGTTTGGCCTTGAAATCAAGAATCGATGCACGAGAAACCAGGGTTTCATCCACGAAAACCGACCTCCCCCGCACCCCGCTGGGAAATGAGCAAAAAGATGAAGATAAGAGTTAAACAAAAAGATATATGGAGAACAGCGAAAAGATTATTGCACGACAGCTCCTCTCGATTGGAGCCGTCTTCCTTCGTCCGGGCGAGCCATTCACCTGGGCAAGCGGGATCAAAAGTCCGATTTACTGCGATAACCGTCTGATACTCAGCGCTCCCGAGTCGAGGAATATAGTTGAGCAGGCGATTGCAGACAAGGTGCGCGAACTGTATCCGGAAGCGGAAGCGCTGATGGGCACCTCCACGGCCGGCATCGCACACGCCGCCATAGCCGCCTCGATCCTGGGCCTGCCAATGGGATACGTGCGCTCGTCCGCAAAGGACCACGGCCGCACGAACAAGATAGAAGGCAAACTGAATCCGGGCGAGAAAGTCGTTGTGATAGAGGACCTTATATCCACGGCAGGCAGCTGCATCGATGTGGTGGATGCCCTCCGTGAAGCCGGCGCCGAGGTGCTTGGCGTGATAAGCATATTCACATACGGGCTGGCGAAGGGGCTCTCAAGACTGGCCGATGCGAAGGTGGAGAACCATAGCCTCTCCAACCTCGACGCGCTCGTGGAAGTCGCTGCCGAAGAGGGGTATATCGCGAAGGAGGATATAGATCGCATTCTCCGTTTCCGCGCGAATCCATCCGACCCGTCGTGGATGGACTGATATTTCTGGATATATAACGGATTGAGTAATAACACTATATGAAACATCTTATCGACCCTTTCGACCTCTCCAAGGAGGAGATCGATGAAATTGTAGCTCTCGGCGAGGATATCGTAGCCCATCGCGACAGGTATTCAGGCGCCTGCAAGGGCAAGAAGCTCGCTACTCTCTTCTATGAGCCATCGACCAGGACCCGTCTCAGCTTCACTTCTGCGATGATGGAACTGGGCGGCGACGTGATCGGCTTTTCGGATGCCCGCAACACTTCCGTTTCCAAGGGCGAGACTATCGAGGATACCACGAGGGTAATCAGCTGTTTTGCGGATATCATTGCTATGAGGCACCCAATCGAGGGCGCTCCTCTCAATGCTACCCGCGTCTCTACCATACCGGTTATCAATGCTGGTGACGGTTCCCACGCTCATCCGACTCAGACCCTGACCGACCTGCTGACCATCAAGCGTGAGCTCGGCCGTCTGGACAATTTCACCATCGGTTTCTGCGGCGACCTCAAGTTCGGACGTACCGTCCATTCTCTAATCAAGGCGCTTTCCCGCTACGAGAATGTGAAGGTCGTTCTCATCGCTCCGGAGGAACTCGAGTTGCCGGCCTATATGAAATACGAGGTCTGCGATAGGTATGGCATTGATTATAAGGAAGTTGATAATATGGAGTCCGTTATGGGCGAGCTGGATGTGCTCTATATGACCCGCGTTCAGAAGGAGCGTTTCCTGGATGAGGCGGAGTTCGAGAGGGTGAAGGATAGCTTCGTCCTGGACAAGGCCAAGATGTCTCTCGCCAAGGACTCTATGGTCGTGCTCCATCCGCTCCCTCGTGTGAATGAGATTCTGAAGGAGGTGGACGACGACCCGCGTGCCGCTTATTTTCGTCAGGTCGAGAATGGCAAGTTCGTGCGTATGGCGCTGATTGTCAAGCTTTTGGAATGGGCTAAGCAGGATCCTTCCGTGCATTGGATGGTCCCTTCCGACGCCATCCGCAGCGGCTATTCCTGCCCGAACCGCAAGTGTATATCCAATGTGGAGAACGTGGATCCGCTGTTCCGTATGGACGATGACGGCGTCTGCCACTGCATCTATTGCGAGAGCAAGGCCCGCAGCCTTTAGCTTTGTGCCGCCTCTGTTTTTCCCTAGGTGAACAGTATTTTTGAATTTCCTGGTTGATCAGTATTTCTGGATTTCCTTGACTAAACAGTATTTCTGGATTTCCTTGACTAAACAGTTAATTTGATATAAAACGATAATGAAAGCAATTGTTTCTACCGACTTCAAGCTTGATGGTATGAAGTCAAAGTATGTCGGCAAGGTTCGTGACGTTTATGATTTGGGCGATTACCTTGCTATGGTGGTGAGCGACCGCATATCAGCCTTCGATGTGGTCCTGCCGGAGGGTATCCCTTATAAGGGACAGGTACTCAATAAGATAGCTGAACGCTTCCTGGATGCGACCGCCGATATCCTTCCTAACTGGAAGCTGGCTGTGCCGGCTCCGAACGTGACTGTCGGCTACAAGTGCGAGCCTTTCAAGGTCGAGATGGTGATTCGCGGCTATCTTACGGGCCACGCCTGGAGAGAGTATAAGGCCGGCAAGAGGACACTGTGCGGAGTTGCCCTGCCTGAGGGTATGGTCGAGAACCAGAAGTTCCCGGAGCCGATTATCACTCCGACCACCAAGGCTGCCGAGGGGCACGACGAGGATATATCCAAGGAAGAAATCATCGCCCGTGGCATCGTGGGCCGCGACGACTACGAGCAACTGGAGGCATATACGCGCGCCATCTATGCACGCGGCTGCGAGATGGCTGCCGAGAGGGGACTCATCCTGGTCGATACGAAGTACGAGTTCGGCAAGCGCGACGGCGTCATATACCTTATGGACGAGGTGCATACCCCGGATTCTTCGCGCTATTTTTATGCTGAGGGCTACGAGGAGCGTCAGGCCCGCGGCGAGCGTCAGAAGCAGCTCTCTAAGGAGTTCGTTCGTGAGTGGCTGATGGCTAACGGCTTCCAAGGCCTTGAGGGTCAGGCAGTTCCGGAGATGACTCCGGAGATTGTCGCCGGCATCACCGACCGCTATATCGAGCTTTACGAGAATATCACCGGCGAGCCTTTCGTCCGCGAGGACTATAGCGCCTCCGACATCGAGGCCCGCCTGAACGCATATCTCCGCACGCTCTAGGCTTATGAAACCAAACTCGGGAAGGGCGGCGCTGCTGGGCGCGATGTGCGCGACGGTGGCGGCCTGTACGGATAGCAGGCACGGCGGCGAGAGGCCGAATATCATATTCTTTCTGGTCGATGATATGGGCTGGGTTGACAGTTCGGTGCCGTACGACGGAAATATATACCCGAACAATCTGCGCTTCAATACGCCGAATATGGAGAGGCTGGCGCGCAGGGGGACTATATTTTCGAATGCGTACGCCTGCCCGGTTTCGACGCCGACGCGGACCAGTCTGCTCTCCGGTATGAATGCCGCGCATACGGGTATAACTAATTGGACGTCACCGGTTAAGGATACGCCGAGCGATGCGACGGGCGGGGCGGTTGCAATGATGGCGCCGGGCAGCGTCGGGCAGCAGGGGGGTATGGATATATACCCGGAGGGCTACCTGACGCGGCCGGATTGGACGCTGAACGGTATGTCGCCTGTGCCGGGCGTCGATAGCACCTTGTATGCGACACCGATGGTGCAGCTGCTCAAGGACGCCGGCTATTTTACCATACACGTCGGAAAGGGACACTGGGCCTCCGCAGGCACGCCTGGCGCCAGTCCGTATAATATGGGTTTCGTCGTCAACGTCGCCGGTAACGTGGCCGGCATGCCGCGCAGCTACCAGGGCGAGGACAATTACGGCAATACGCCGGAGCGCTGGAACTATCTCGCGGTGCAGAATATGACCGAATATTACGGGACGCATACGCATCTGACGGAGGCGTTGACGCGCGAGGCACTCAAGACGCTCGACTTTCCTGTCGAGAACGGCATTCCTTTTTATTTATATATGTCGCACCACGGCACCCATACGCCTATCCAGCGGGACGACCGTTTCGTCGAGAAGTATCTCGAGGCCGGCATGGACGAGGGGCAGGCACGCTACGCTTCGATGGTTGAGGGTATAGACAAGAGTCTTGGGGATATACTTAACTATCTGGATGATAAGGGTATAGCCGATAATACGGCGATCATTTTCATGACCGATAACGGCGGCAACAGCGAGAATGTGCAGAAGGGAGGCGTGCCGCATACGCAGAACCTGCCGCTTCGCGAGGGCAAGGGTTCCGTCTATGAGGGCGGTATCCGTGTTCCGCTTATCGTCTGCTGGCCCGGCAAGGTCCCGGCCGGCGCCCGTGAGGATACGCCCGCGATTGCCGAGGACCTTTTCCCGACCATCCTGGATATCGCCGGCGTGAGCTATGATGAGCCCGGGGCGATTGTGCAGGAGCTTGATGGCCAGAGTCTTATTCCTGGGTTGATGGCTGGGGGTTGTGCTGAGGATGGTGCTGAGGGTAGTGCTGGCGTTCGTGCTGAGGGGTCTGTGCTGAAGGGGGCTGCCGAGGGTGGTGCTGGGGTCGGAGTTCTGAAGGGGGCTGCTAAGGGTTCTGCCGGTGCCGGTGCTGAGCGCGCACTCATATTCCATTATCCGCATCAGTGGAAGCCGTACCGTCTTGACGACATCGACTATCTGAGCGCCGTCAGAAAAGGCGACTGGAAGCTGGTGTACAGGATGCGTGAGGCGCGCCTGGAGCTGTATAATCTGAGGGAGGATATTGGGGAGACGCACGATCTGGCGGCCGAGAATCCTCAGAAGTGCACTGAGCTGGCGACTATTCTTTCGGATAAGCTGAGGGAGTGGGGAAGCCCCATGCCTTTCAACCCGGCCACGGGAAAGCCCGTCCCGTTCCCGGATGAACTTTGATGGTTTGGGCTGATGGGCTGGGCTGGAGGATGTTCTGATGGCCTTTGCTGCAGCGATTCTTGATTCTGGAGTCAGAATTGAGAATCGCTGCAAACTTTTTCCGGGATTTGGCCCTGAGCATGCATCGATTCTTGATTTCAAGCCCAGACTTGAGAATCGATGCAAGCTTTTCCCGGTTTAATCCCTCTTTCGTGCATCGATTCTTGATTTCAGGCCCAAACTTGGGAATCAATGCACGATTTTCCCCGTTTTCACCCTCTTTCGTGCATCGATTCTTGATTTCAGGGCCAAACTTGGGAATCGATGCAGCGCCATCGTTGCTGCACAGAAGAATAGCCCGCCTGCAGCGGCCGTGGCGGCTACGAGGTTCCGCGTCCGATTCTATTCTTCGTTGCCGCAAAGGAGAATGGTTCCGCCTGCTACGGTCGTTGCGACAGCGCTTTCCGCGTCCGATTCCAATCTTCGTTGCCGCATCGAAGAATAGCCCGCCTGCAGCAGTCGTCGCCAAGATAGGATTTGCCCGCCTGCAGCATTGTCGTAGGATGCAGGCAGGGACAGGTGCCACGAAGGCGGCATAATCCTATGTAAAAAGCCGCCGGAGTGGCACCTGTCCCTGCCGCTCCACATGGTCCGCGTCCGATTCTAATTTTCGTTGCCGCATCGAAGAATAGCCCGCTTGCAGCAGTCGTCGCCAAGATAGGATTTGCCCGCCTGCAGCATTGTCGTTGGGCGCAGGCAGGGACAAGTGCCACGAAGGCGGCATAATCCTAAGTAAAAAGCCGCCGGAGTGGCACCTGTCCCTGCCGCTCCACATGGCCTGCGTCCGATTCTATTCTTCGTTGCCGCAAAGAAGAATGGTTTCGCCTGCAGCGGCTGTAGCGACAACGACAATAATTTGTATATTCGCGTTACAGGTTTTTCAAAGGAACATGGCATACAGGAAATACGACACCTGCTTCTTCGAGCGTTACGCTATACTGCAGCTCAGATCTCTTCTCGGTCACAAGTTCGACTGCTTGGTGAACCGGGACAGGCCGGACCTTCAGTCTCCGGACGGGAAGACACTTGGGATTGAGGTGACCCGCGCGATGGAGAGCGGGCGTATGGCTGCACTGAAGATGCTCAAGGATATATCCGGAATCTCCGCAACTGAAGGGGAGAGCGGTTCGGACCTTGCCGCGATGCAGTCAAGCGGCTACGGTTACGGTCTGCGTGAGGGGACCTATATCGGCGGCATCGAGCTGGGCTACTGGACAGGTGCGCGCCCGATGAAAGAGATAATATCCAATAAGGTAGAAAAGGTATCCTCCGGGTTCTACGGCGACTTCAGCGAGTTCGGCCTCTTCGTATTTTCGAACGATCCGTTGTCTCTGGAAAACGCCTATTCGGCTGTACGATATATACTTGAATTGCAGAAGACCCTGGATGTGGGCTATTCCAGACTGTATATATCTGCCGTGCAGGACTTTTACGCCTGCAATCTGGAAGATGGCCTGGCGATGGAATTCCGAGTGTCGCCATATACCGTGACGGAGGGGCAGAGACGTGAATTCTTCCTTTCTGCGCTTGATTACCGCTGTGATGAAATATGATTTTCGAACAGAAATAATGATAAAACTAAAAATATGAGAAAGAATTTTGGCTCCCAACACTGGCTTTTTCCTCAGCCGGTTCTGATGATTGCTACATACAACGAGGACGGTACTCCCGACATAATGAACGCTGCCTGGGGCGGCATCAGTGACTCAGACGAGATATCGATATCAATCAGCAACACCCACAAGACCGCGAAGAACCTCCTGAAGAGGGGAGCGTTCACCGTGAGCGTCGCGACGGCGGACCAGGTAGCTGCCTGCGACTACGTCGGACTCGTATCTGGCAACAAGGTTCCGGACAAGTTCGCAAGGGCCGGATTCCACGCCGTGAAATCCGAGTTCGTCGATGCCCCACTCGTGGAGGAACTGCCTATGGCCCTGGAGTGCAGGGTGCGCTCGTATGACACGGAGACCGACATCCTCAGAGGCGAGATTGTGAACGTCTGCGCCGACGAAACTATCCTTACTGATGGAAAGATCGACCCGGCTAAGCTTCGCCCGATAGTCTTCGATCCGGTCAACCACGACTACCTTGAGCTCGGAGCGAAGGCTGGCAAGGCCTTCGGCGAAGGCAATAAGCTGAAATAGAGGGGATTCGAAGCAAGGGCTTTTGGGATATGAGAAACAAACATAAATAGGGAGGTGCCGATGCCGGGACTTTTGGAATACGATATGGGTGAGGGAGTGTGCGCCTTCACCGCTGGGCGTGACGTGCTGCTGCCCTGTGCAGTGGTACAGCCGCACCAGACCCACTCGACGGTGGTGGCCCACGTGGACAGACCCGGACTCACGAGGGAGGAACTCGAAGGGGTGGATGCCCTGGTGACTGACCTTCCGGGTGTCGCCATCGGGGTCAGGACCGCGGACTGCATACCGGTCCTGCTGTATGATCCGGTGCACAGGGCCATAGGCGCGGCGCACAGCGGATGGAGAGGGACGGTCAACATGATCAGCAAGAAGACAGTGCTGGAGATGTGCCGCCTGTTCGGTTCCCATCCCGGGGACATCCGTGCCGTCATAGGTCCGGGCATAGGCTATGACAGCTTCCAGGTAGGGGAGGAGGTGGCCCTGACCTTCAAGGAATCGGGATTCCCGATTGACAGAATATGGTCGTTCAGGGGAGCGCGGAAGGAAGGGACGATGGAAGGCGGCCACCACCTTGACCTGAAGGAGTGTGTGCGCCATTCACTTGTGGAGTTCGGAGTGGCTGAAGGGAATATAAGCGTCTCTGATATAGATACTTACACTGACGCACGGTTCTACTCGGCACGCCGCGAGGGGATCTCCTGCGGCAGAAACATCAATGCGATAATGCTTGTATGACTGAAGACGGACTCCAGCCCGGAACCGTTTTATTCTCCGAACTATGCTTGAACCAGTAGAGCATATATTCGAGCTCGTCGCTGCATTCTTTTGAACACCGATTATAGTGAATTGATGACCTCAATACTCAACTGTTCCAAGGATAGCCCCATTGACTTCATCTTGGCGGCAACCTCGGCTTTTACTTCGGCTCTTCCCTCGGCTCTTCCTTCGGCTCTTGCCTCAGCTCTTGCCTCAGCTCTTCCTTCAGCACGACCTTGCTCTTTTTGATCATGCATCATCATCAATATGTCTCTTTCCGATTTCATATCCGATTGGTAAATATCATATTTGTTCTTGGAAAAACCTGCCACTCGGGTCGCCTCGCTGAGTTCATCGAGGAAAGGAATATCGGCAAACATCTCCGGAACCGTTTCGTTCTCCGAACTATGCTTGAACCAGTAGAGCATATATTCGAGCTCGTCGCTGCATTCTTTTGAACACCGATTATAGTGAATTGATGACCTCAATACTCAA
>SFMG01000020.1 GCA_004554455.1 Bacteroidales bacterium
TTGCCCATTTTTCTGGCCAAGTCACGTTGACTCATATTCTTTTCTTTGAGAATAGAGTCTATGCGTGCGATAATGTCAGCGGACAATTGAATTTCAGTCCGTATCTCCGGCGATACAGACGAAAGCATTGCATTGAACCTCTTTTCAACCGTTGTTTTCTTCTTCACGTTCATAATCCCTCGTCATATACTCTGCAGCAAACATACTAATAGTTTAGCATATATGCTAATTTATTTATGTCAACGGCAGAGACTTGAGCCAGGCAAAGCCCAGGGTGCATCGCGGTCATCCATTCCGTGACGGACATATCAGTATGGAGCACTGTCGGAAGCGCCTTCAAGCAGGTAATCCATCGCGCAACTCCTGTGCTTTTCTTATCGCGCCCTTCATGTCCTCGGTCCCCGGGGTGAGGACCAGCTCGGCTCCATAGGCCTTGAACAGGCTCCTGCGCTCGCGGCTCATCGTTTCAGGCATAGTGAGTATCACATTGTATCCTTTGACACGGCCTATCCATGCGAGTCCCACTCCCGTGTTTCCGATAAGTTCGGCGATGTTCTTGTGTATCATAACTTTAAGTATTAAGTGAAACGATATGCATAAAAAAAACGGCCCGCCAGGAAAACTGGCAGGCCGAACTATTGCAAAGACTGGATTACCAACTATGCACGAGTCCTTTCACACCAGTTTCCCGGGGCGAAACGACAACAGCAACAGTTATTGGTAAAAAGTCTCATATTTAATTCAAATTTCTAAAATTCGAGCAGAACCTTTCCGCATTTGCCGCTCTTCATCACGTCGAAGCCCTTCTGGAAATCGTCGAAGGCGAAGCGGTGGGTGATGACAGGGCTGAGGTCGAGACCGGAGATGAGCATCTGCTCCATCTTGTACCATGTCTCCCACATCTCACGACCGTATATGCCCTTGAGGGTGAGGGCGTTGAAGATGACCTTGCTCCAAGGGATCTGGGCGGAATCCGGCTGAATTCCCAGGAGGGAAATCTTGGAACCGGAGTACATGCTGTCGATCATCTCCCTGAGCGCAACTGGCGAGCCGGACATCTCAAGACCCACATCGAAGCCCTTGAGTCCCATCTCGTGCATTACCGAAGCGACGCTCTGTCCGTGAGTAGGGTTGACGCAGACGGTCGCACCCATTCTCTTCGCAATGTCGAGGCGGTAATCGCTGAGATCGGTAACGACTATGTTCCTGGCTCCGGCGAACTTGCAGATTGCGGTCGCCATGGTACCTATGAGTCCTGCACCGGTGATAAGCACGTCCTCGCCGAGCACAGGGAACGACAGGGCTGTGTGCGTTGCGTTTCCGAACGGATCCATGATTGCGACGAAATCGTCCGGTATGCGCGAATCGACCTTCACCACATTGGAGGACGGGATACTGAGGTACTCGGCAAAGGCGCCGTCGCGGTTCACGCCTACGCCTATGGAATTTTCGCATATATGTTCGCGGCCTCTGCGGCAGTTGCGGCAATGGCCACAGGCTATATGCCCCTCTCCGGTGACGCGGTCGCCGACCTTGTAGTTACGGACTCCGCTGCCGAGCTTGACAATCTCGCCAACATATTCGTGGCCTATGGTCATAGGCGTTTTGATGGTGTTCTGGGACCACTGGTCCCAATTGTAGATGTGCAGGTCGGTGCCGCAGATCGCGACCTTCCATATCTTGATAAGAACGTCATTCACACCGACTTCCGGCATAGGGACGTCTTCCATCCATATACCCGGCTCGGCGTATTTTTTTACCAGTGCTTTCATTTGTGTGGATTTTAGAAAACCGCTGCAAATATACTTACGATTCCGAAAAATTGTTCGCTATCTTTGCAAGGAACCTGTAAATCGACAGCTTATGCAGAATAACGGCAACGGACGCATCGCCTACATAGATTACCTCAGGGTGGTGGCGTGCTTTCTCGTGATGCTGGTTCATGCCAGCGAGAATTTCTATGGGACCGACAACTCCGTCGGACTGGCCAGCAACTGTTCAATGCTTCTTAACGAAAGCAACCGCTTCTGGGTGGCATTCTACGACGGCTTCGTGGCCAGGACCTGCGTCCCGCTGTTCATGATTGCCTCCGCCTTCCTGCTCGTGCCGATGAAGCCGGGGACAGGGATGGGCAGCTTCTACAAAAAACGCTTCGCACGCATACTCCCGCCCTGGATCTTCTTCTCGTTGCTGTACTGCCTGCTGCCCCTGCTCTGGGGCGGAATGAGCATTGAGCAGTCGCTCGCCGACCTGAAGCATCTGCCTTTCAACTTCCCGTCCATGGCCGGACATCTGTGGTTCATGTACCCTCTGGTCAGCCTTTACCTCATAATACCAGTCGTTTCGCCCTGGCTCGAGAAGGCCAGCGCCAAGGAGGAGCTGATCTTTCTGGGCATATTCGGTCTCAGCACCTTCATTCCGTGGATACACCGTTTCCTCTATCCGGAGATATGGGGCGAATGTTTCTGGAACGGATTCACAATGCTCTGGTACTGTTCCGGTTATCTGGGCTATCTGGTTATGGCGCACTACATCCGCGTCCATCTGGACTGGAGCCGCCGCCGTCGCGCCATCACCGGTGCCCTCTGTTTCCTCGCCGGCTCTGCTTTCACCGGATGGGCGTTCTGGCACGCCGGCACCCCGGGCATACTTATCGAGACCCCGAAACTGGAATGGGCCTGGGAGTTCTGCATGCCTAACGTGGTCATCGCAGCATTCGGCGCCTTCCTCCTCTTCAGCTGCATCGAGCGCAAAGAGTCCCCTGCCTTCATTTCCGGGCTCTCCCGCCTGACCTTCGGAATGTATCTTATGCATATGTTCTTCCTCGTTCCTATAGCCGGCCTCGTGATAGGCGGCAACCCGGCCGAGCCGCGTCTGCCCGTATGGCTCGCAATCCCGACCATCGCAGTCGCAACCTACGTCTGCTGCGCACTCGCGACCCGCCTGCTCGCCTTCCTGCCGAAAAGCAAATGGTTCGTAGGCTGCTGAGAAATATTCAATATTACTGACAGGCGCATGTATAGGAAGGCATATATCGCGACGGCTCTCGCGCTGCTGGTCTGCGCAGTCCCGCTGTCCTGCAGACGGTCGGGCCTGGACGGAGAAGCGAAAGCTGCCCTGAAAACACTTGACAGGACACTAGCCAACGCACCCGTATATGACCGGGCGAAGCAGCGCAGCATCGATTCGCTCAAAGTCCAGCTCACAGGAGCGGATGCATCGAGTCTGCCCTCCTGCTACGGCAGGCTTCACGATATGTACTACTCATTCCAGTCTGACTCTGCAATGCACTACACCACTCTGGAGTACAAGGCTGCCGTCAGCTGCGGGAACGAGAAACACAGGGTGAACAGTCTGCTGAACATAGCCCAGCTCAACAACATCACCGGAAACTATTCCGACGCAAGAGGCATTCTCGACAAGCTGGACAGAAGCACTCTCTCCCCTTCCCACTTCGCGAGGATGTGCTCCGTTTACAACATACTCCACGAATATTCCGCGAAAATTTCGCTCGGACCGCATCAGGCCGAATATCACAGGGCCAAGGCGAACGAATACAAAGACTCGCTGCTGGCAATGGGCGAGAACATCTTCGTCCATACCCACAAACTGATGGTCGAGGGGAAGATGGACCTTGCAATGGAAATGATAAAGGACTACTGCGATTCCCTTCCGCTGGACCATCCGAAAAAATCAATGGCCGCATTTCTGGTCTCCATAATCTACATGGAGAGAGGCAAGGGCTATGAGAATGAAGAAATAACATATCTGGCGCAATCGGTCACCAGCGACATAATCACTGCCAGGAAGGAGCATACCGCAATGATCCAGCTGGCCAGCATACTCTTCGAAAAAGGGGACCTGAAGCGGGCCTACCGATATATCAACAAGGCACTGGACGATGCCACCCGCTGCAAGGCCAACATGAAGATGGAGTCCATCTCCCGGCTGATGCCGACAATCAGCGATGCTTACGAGCGTATGGTGCGGCGCAATTATCTGATGTTCTCGCTTGCAATCGCAGCGATATGCCTGATCTCCTTCCTGCTCATCCGCTCCGTCATCTCTCAGAAGAAGCAGAAGAAGGAACTTGCGATAATAAACAGGCAGCTCGGCGAGGCATCCAACATCAAGAACACCTACATCACGCAGCTCATCCTTGAGTGCAACAGCCGCATAGACAGACTGGACCAGTACCGCAAGGACCTGAACCGCAAAGCCCAGAGCGGGGACAGGGACAGTCTCCTGAGGGAACTCCGCAGCCACAGCGTAAGCGAGAAGGAGTGGAAGAGTTTCTACGACGTCTTCGACGCGACCTTCCTGTCCATCTTCCCTTCCTTCGTGAAGGAGTTCAACAGACTGCTTATCCCGGGCGGCGAGATTGTGCCAAGGAAGGCTGGAGTCCTGACTCCGGAACTGCGCATCTATGCGCTGATACGTCTCGGCATCGACTCCTCGGAAAAGATTGCATCGCTGCTGCGCTATTCCAAGACGACCATCTATACCTACCGCTCGAAGACCCGCCTGAAGTCGTTCAATCCGGAGGAATTCGAGGACGAGGTGAAGAAAATACACTCAATTTAGGCCATTTTTATTTAGATTTTTAGGCATATTATTTTGCATAGATAATTGATTTACAAATAATTCGCATTTAGATAATTTAGATTTATTCTGCGACGCCCTGGAAGACCGCACTTTCGGGCGTCGCATTTTGTAACTTTGCTTTCGACCACACGCACTGAAACAGGACTGTCGCTGATTACCGTCAGCAGCTATTCACTGTCACAACATAAACTAACCAATCACTCAAAAAAAATGAAGAAAAACTTTTCTTTGGCAATCACGGCATTGCTTTTTGTCGTTGGAACAAGCTGTATGGAAAAGGAATACCGCTTCAAGATAGCCGATGATCCCGGCTATGTTGAGGAACCGGTAGTCGCCGTACGCGCTCTCGACGGAGACAGGTGGATTGAAGGAACCCTGGACAAAGAAGCCAGGACCGTCACCTTCAAGTTCCACACTGTAGCTTCCCTGGAGGATGTCGTCCTCGATGTCCAGCTTGCAGAAGACTGGGCCAGGATGACCTCCCCGACTACCAATAAGTTTGAGGCCAATCTCAAGAACGGCTACAAATTCACTGTCAACGACGGCGTGGATGATGTATCCTACGTCGTCAATGCAAGTATGTTCCGGCACATCAAGAGCGTGGACGCCAGTTTCGCCGGAGAAAAGATCTCCCTCACGCTCGCAGAGGATTCTTTCTCAGGCTCTTTCACTTCAGTATTCCTCCAGTCCGACCTCAAGGGAGTGGACATCGAGCTCGAGCTCGACGAGGATGCTGAACTCCTGACCGCCGCCGAGGACCTGAAGGGAGTTGATTTTTCGGACGGCTCCGCACTCAGACTTGTAGTGAACGACAAGGCCGTCGGCAAGTCCAAGACCTATTATGTTTATGTAAACCCTTCCGATGTGGTAAATCTCGACTCCGGCTGGACAGAGATCACCAAGTCCTGGCAGACCCGCTACAACATCAGCTTCGGCAATATGAGGATGTACACCAGCTCCGGCATAGCCGGCTTCAGCGGCAACATCGGATACCTCTTCACCATTCCTGCGGAAAGGGTGCAGATGAAGGTGATGGAGAAGAACGATGTGGGAGCCGATCTGACCAAGATGTCGCCTGCAGTGCGCAACAACAGGGACTGGACCCTCTTCCTCTGCATGCAGGGACCTGGCGTATGGCATCTGGATGGCAGCACATCCACTTCCGGCTTCACCTATTACAGCCCTCTGGCCTACGGACCTGACAAGAGCGGCAACACCCGCGTGCTCAGGAATGACGGCTTCGGCGGCAGCAACAAAGCCTTTGCACCTGCAATGGCCATCCAGGGCGGAAAGGTTTCCATAAGCCCTGCCGGCACAGTGGACGGCGTGCTCTACAGCTATGCCGACGCAAAAGGCAACGGCCAGACCGCCTGGACTCCTGAAAGCGCATTCGGCGGATATTTCCAGATCGTAAAGGACGGCAACAGCCTGATTTCCGGCGAAGGCGACAAGTTCTACCAGATTTACAACAGCGACTGGCGCTTCTACGGCGAAGGTCTCACCACCTTCTGGAGCCCGGACTGGGGCAAGGCCGTGCCTATCATCAGCCACGACATGCTCAGGACCGGACGAATAGCGGTGGGTTGCACCGCCAAGGGCGACCTCGTGATACTCGCCGTTGAAAAGTTCGTGAACACCCACAACCAGGGCCAGAACGTGGATTCAGGCCACAACGGAGGTTCTGGCGACACCAGGGGCGTCACCCTCTATGAACTTGCCAGCACGATGGCAGGCCTGGGTTGCGACGCGGCAATGACAGTTGAGGACTACAACTGGTCATACCTGCTTCTCCAGGACGGTTCCGAGAGGGGCAAGGACGTATTCTGGACTAACAACAGATGGGTGCTCGACGCCAACAACGCCTCCTTCGGCAACATGAAGGCCGAGTCCTCCGAGCCGACCAACCTCGTTATCGTCAGCTTTAAGTAACATTGAGATATGAAACAGTTGAAATATATATTCATTTCGCTGGCCCTGATGGTTTCCATAGGGTTGTCAGCCCAGAACGGCAGCCGCAGGATAGCCGGCACCGTAACAGACGCGACAGGCGAACCAGTAGTAGGGGCATCGGTGCTCATTCCGGGAACGACGGTGGGCACCTCTACCGACGAGAGCGGACGCTATGTGCTCAATGTCCCTGAAAAGACACGCACTGTGGAAGTGGCCATAATCGGCTATGCCACCCAGAGCATCACCCTCGGGGCAGACGAGACCTACGACGTAGTGCTCCAGGACGACACCACCTTCCTCGACGAAGTGGTCGTGGTGGGTTACGGCGTACAGAAGAAAGTGAACCTCACCGGCAGCGTGTCTTCCGTGAGCTTCGACAGCGAGAGCGTCAAGTCCCGTCCTATGTTCGACGCTACCCAGGCCCTCTCGGGCTCTATGCCGGGCCTTCAGGTGATGCAGGGTTCAGGAAACCCTTACGGGGAGGGCTTCTCCATCCTCGTTCGCGGTACCGGCACCCTCAACTCTTCCGGACCGCTCGTACTCGTGGACGGTATGGAGCAGGGAATCGGCAACGTGAACCCTTCCGACATTGCCTCCATCAACGTCCTCAAGGATGCGGCTTCCTGCGCCATCTACGGTAACAGGGGTGCCAACGGTGTAATCCTCATCACCACGAAGAACGGCTCCTCCAAGGAGGGACGCGCAGAGGTTTCATACGACCTCACCCTGTCCTTCGACCAGCCTTTCAAGATCATACACACCGTTTCCGATATGGCCACCTATATGGAGCTCTACAACGAGTCCTGCGTGAACATAGGCGGAGCGCCGCAGTTCACCCAGGCCACGATAGACCAGTGGAGGGCAGCGAAGGAAGACCCTATGGGCAGGGCCGAGTCCGGATACTATAATTATATGGCTTACCCTAACACCGACTGGTGGGATGAAATCTACCAGAACAGGATGATGCAGAAGCACACCATCAGCGCAAGCGGCAAGGGCAAGGCAATGGGCTACAATGTGTCCCTTTCCTATATCAACAACCCGGGCATCATCGAGAACACCGGTTACCAGCGCTACTTCGGCAGGGTTAACGTCTATGGCAACGTCACCGACTGGCTCACCGTCGGAGGCCGCATCTGGGGCTACCACACCGACCAGGAGAGGAGCAACGTGGGCTCACTCACCTCGCTGAACACCCAGAAGATGACTCCGGACATCTATCCTTACTCCAAGTCGCTCGGTCTCTACGGCGGTCCGCAGGCCTACGGCCAGGACCCTCAGGCCCACAACCCTCTCTGGGACATGAACACCAGCAGGGGCTTTACCAAGAACACCCAGTTCTTCAGCGACTGGTATGTCAACCTCAAGTTCCTCAAGTACTTCAGCTGGAACACCGACCTCTACTACAAGGACTACAGGCAGGAGGAGATGAGTGTGGACAACAGCTTCGGAAAGTACGACTTCCTGAACGACTCCTACGTAATCTCCCCTCCGGATCCTTCCGAGCTCTATTCATATATGTACAACAAGCGCGAGAACCAGGTCAAGTTCTCCACCATACTCAACTATAACCAGAGTGTCGGAAAGCACGACATTTCCGCAATGGTGGGCTATGAGATGACGCATTTCCAGTACCGCGATTTCAGTTCGACCAAGCTCGGTCTCCAGGACCCTTCCGTGGGTGACCTCAATGCAGTTGCAGAGCCTTATGCATCAGGCGGTTACGGTACAGAATACGCTGCACGCTCCTTCTTCGGCCGCGTAAACTACGCCTACGCAGGCAGATATCTCTTCGAGGCCAACCTCAGGGCCGACGGTTCATCCCGCTTTGCGCCGGAGTACAGATGGGGCTTCTTCCCTTCCTTCTCCGCCGGATGGAGAATCAGCGAGGAGCCATGGCTCAAGGCAAGCGGAAAGGTTGACAACCTCAAGCTGCGTCTCTCCTGGGGCCAGCTGGGCAACAACTCCATTGGCAACTACGACTGGCAGTCCACCTACGGCAGCGCCAACTACGTGTTCGGCACCGACGAAATCACCAACGGCATTGCCATCACCTCCATCAAGAACTACGCCCTCACCTGGGAGACCACTTCCGTGGCCAACATAGGCATTGACTTCGGTTTCTTCAAGAACCGCTTCACCGGAACCATCGACCTCTACAACAAACTCACCGACGGCATTCTCTACACCCCTTCGATGTATATGGTGATGGGTAACGCCGGTGCTCCGAAACAGAACATCGCAGAGGTCACCAACCGTGGCATCGAAATCGAGCTCGGCTGGAAGGACCAGATAGGCAAGGACTTCTACTACAGCATCTCCGCCAACGTTTCCTACAACAAGAACTGGGTAAGCAAGTACAAAGGACAGCTCCAGGAAGGTTGGGAAGTGGATCCGGCCACAGGCGAAAGGGTCTGGAAGACCAACATAGGCGATGTCTCCACCGGAAGCACCAACAGGGTGATCGAAGGTCACATGATCAACGAGTTCTATATGATGGACGCATACAAGGGCAGCGGCACCTACTGGAATGCCGACGGCTCTCCTGACGTGAACGGCGGTCCTGTGGACGGTATGATCAGAACCACCAACGACATGGCCTGGCTCAGGGCTATGATGGATGCCGGATACACCTTCTACCCTCAGCAGGGCATAGGCAAGCAGAAGATATGGTACGGCGAATACATCTACGCCGACCGCAACGGAGACGGCCTCTACGGCAACTCCTACGACAGCGCCTTCCAGAACAGGTCCACCACTCCGAAGGTCAACTATGGTCTCCAGGCCAGCCTCGGATGGAAGGGCATCGACTTCTCGATGAGCTGGGCAGGCGCCGCCGGCTTCTCCATCTACTACTACCGCCAGGCCTCCAACTCGTCCAACACCATCTACGGCTACGCAATCCCGCAGAGTCTCGTGGAAGACCGCTATTTCTTCGACCCGAAGAATCCTGACGACCCGCGCACCAATATCAATTCAAAGAATCCGCGCCTGGTCAACCTGACCTCCAGCCAGTCTTCGGCAACCTCTTCCCTGCACCTGTGCAAGGGCGATTTCCTGAAGCTCAAGAACCTGACCCTGGGCTATACTCTCCCGGAGAATCTCACCCAGAAGATCAAGATCCGCAAGCTCAGAATCTACGCCACCGGCGAGAACCTCTTCGCAATCACCCAGTTCCCTGGCCTCGACCCGGAAATGCGCGCAACTGCGGGTTACTCGACCATGCGCCAGTATGCAATAGGTCTTAATGTCACATTCTAATAAGGAGGACACCGGATTATGAAAAAATCAATCATTTATATATTGGCAGCTGCGGCAGTCCTGGCATCCTGCCAGAGCCTTGACCTGACCAGCTCCTACCAAGTGGCCTCATCCAACGTGTGGGGCAAAGCCACTCTCGCTCGCCAGGCCGTGAACGGCATCTACAACGAATTCTATGTAAGGTCTTCCACCAACGTCAACGAGGACAACTGGAAGGTGATGTACGAGGCCTATTCCTCCGTTATGGATACGGACAAGAACTGGTGCGAGAACCAGAAGGTCTGCTACGGCGACGGAACCCCGGCCAACGGCACCTTCTCGGAGATGTTCAAGTATTATTACACCTTCGTGTTCAGGGCCAACGACGTGATCAGCCACATCGACCAGGTGCCCGATATGGACGCTGCCGAGAAGGCTATGCTCAAGGCCGAGGCGAAGTTCCTCAGGGCCTATGGATATATGAACCTCAACGTGCTCTACAGAGGCGTGCCCCTCTACATGGAATACATTGAGAACGCAAGCGCAGCCAACAGGGCACGTTCCAGCGAGAAGGAAGTCTGGGAAGCCATACTCCAGGACCTGACCGACTGCGTGAACGAGGAGAACCTTCCCGACCGCTACAAGGCCGGTTCCGAGAGCTACGGACGCGTAAGCAAGGCCGTCGCCCTCGCCTACAGGGGCCAGGCCTACCAGTGGATGGCAGCAAGGTCAGGCGAAGAGCCTGAGCAGTACATACGGCTTGCCCTCGAGGATTTCAAGGCCCTCGAAGACTACGGCTTCGCACTCTACAAGGGCTCCGGGGCCGAGAGCTTCAAGATGCTCCTCAAGCCGGCCAACGAGCAGTGCGACGAGATGATATTCGCCATCAGATGCACCCAGAAGAGCGGTATGGGCAACCCTCGCGCCGTGCTTTTCGGAAACCGCGACACCGGCGTGACCTCGGGCGCCTGGAACAACTACATCCCGAACCCGGCCTATGTCGAGTCCTTCGAGAACGCCGACGGCAGCAAGTTCGACTGGGAGCAGTACTGCCCGGGCTGGAACGAAATGACCCCTGCCCAGAGGTCGGTATTCTTCCTGCGCAACGAGATGACCGACTCCGAAATAGGCCAGATGAGCTCCTACGGCTCCGATATGAGCAAGTACGAGAAGTACACCAACGAAAGCCGCATCAAAGCCGCCTACGACAACCGCGACCCGCGTCTGAAGATGTCAATCATCACCCCTTACTCCACCTATCTCGGCGGCATCTCCGGCACTGCATACACCTTCACCCTCCGCTGGCCATACAGGGCCGACACCAAGGAGCCGCGCGACATCAGGACCGACACCAACTCGATGTTCTACTACCTCTGGAGGAAATATGTTCCGGAAGGGCTCGAAAACACCATACGCTGGGTCTATGAGCAGGACAACATCCTCTGCCGCTATGCCGAGATCCTGCTCCGCCGCGCAGAGTGCGAGAACGAGCTGGGCAACACCGCAGAGGCCGTAAGGTTGGTGAATATGGTTCGCGGCCGCGCCGGCCACATATTGCTGAACACCAACGAGCACACCACCGTCACAGGTCAGGAAGACATGCGTGAAAGGATACGCAACGAGTTCTACTGGGAGCTCGGCGGCGAGGACAGCATGTATTTCAACGAGCTCAGGTGGGGCGTATGGCTGGACAGAAAGTTCCGCGACCGCTCTTCAGGCCAGTGGGGCGAAATGAACACCAACGGACTGATGCAGATCTGGGGCACCAAAACTTACACCTGGTACGCCCTCGGCGACTATGTGGAGGCCTGGCCTATCCCGGCAAAGGAACGCGAAATGAATTCGAATCTCACCCAGAACCCGGGTTGGAACGACTAATCCAGATAATATGAAAACAATAGACAAATATTTGCTTATATCCCTTGCAGCCCTGCTCCTTGCAGGCTGCAGGGAAAAGGTAATCGACGAAAGGCCGGTCAAACCGGAACAGGAAGACGACAAGTATATATATACCAAATATCAGAATCCCGTAATCCGCAACAACTGCGCCGACCCTTCCGTATTCGACGACCGCGAGCGCAGCGGCTACTTCTACGCCTACAGCACCCAGAACGGTACCAGCGGCGACGCGAACTGCGTTTATCTGCCGGTTTACAAATCCACCGATATGGTGAACTGGGAGCTCGTCGGCAACGCCTTCGGCGGCATGGAGCGTCCTCAATGGATCAGCGGCACACGTATCTGGGCGCCGGACATCGAGTATATCGACGGACGCTACGTGCTCTACTTCGCACTCGGCCACTGGGAAAACCCAGCGCTCAGCGCCTGTGCCGTAGCCGTGTCCGACAGTCCCGAGGGACCTTTCACCTGGGAGAACGTCAAGGAAATCAACCCGCTGGCCAACGAGCACGGAATGCTGGTCGACTATGCCTCACAGGGCGTCTCCAACGCCATTGACGCGAATATCATACGCGACCAGAAGACCGGGGAGCTCTACCTTTTCTGGGGCAGCTTCGGCAGCAATTCCGGAGTATGGGCCATCCAGCTTACCGATGACGGTCTCGCCGTAGCTCCGGGGGCGCAGAAAACATATATCTGCTACGAAATGGAGGGCACATACGTCCACTACAAGAACGGATATTACTACTGTTTCGGCTCTATGGGCAGCTGCTGCGCCGGAAAGAGCAGCACCTACCATATAGTCGTGGCCCGCTCCCAGAACATACTGGGCCCTTACGTCGGGAAGGATGGCAAGTATATGAACACCAAGAGTTCCGCCTTCAACAACACCAACAACTGGATAATGTCCAACCCGGAAAACCTGTATTACGCCGGCACCGGCCACAACTCCGAAATCATAACCGACGATTCGGGCAAGGACTGGATGTGCTACCACGCCTACTGGCAGGGCAACAACTACGACGGCCGCTGCATGAATATGGATGAGGTGCTCTGGGGCGACGGCTGGCCATACTTCAAGACCGGACACCCTTCCGAGGGAAAAGTCTCAGGCCCGAGCTGGCTCAAGGCCGAGTCGAAGTCAGGCAGCATCACCATCGACAACGACAACGCAAAGCCGCTGCTCGAGACCGGAGACCCTTGCTCCTGCAGGAACACCTGGGATTACTCACCGAAAGAAAGCAATGAGTTCAATTTTTATGATATAAAGCTTTATGAATAAAGTATATAGATATATTGTCGCCGCCTTGTCAAGCGCCGCTCTCTGCGCCTGCGTCAAGGTTGTGGACGCCCCGGTACCCAACGAAAGGCCAGACCGGCCCGAAGGACCGGCCATAGTTGACGGCGTTTTCGAAGTGACCAGAATGGCAATGACCAATGCCAACGTCAACTGGATTGACGGCTGCGAGGCCCTTGTTTCGGACGGGATACAGGAAAGTCCCGCCACATACGTCATCGAGGGTTCACAGGGACTGAAAACGGTCCTGAAGGGAGAACTCAGCAGCAAAGCCGACCTGTTCTATATCGCATACCCCGCCTCCGGATGCAAGAAGCTTGCAGATGGTATCGCGACTTTTGAAATCCCGGCCGAGCAGACTGCCGGACCACAGGGAGAATCCCTCTGCCTTCCGGCGACCGCGTTTACCGCACTTCCAAAGGCAAATGCAGTCAACAATGCGGCCGCCATCGTGCTGAACATCCCTGCAGACAACATCAGGTCACTGAAAGTCAGCACTGCCAACGGCGAGCAGATTACCGGAACAATTGACGTGGACATCTACGCCAAGGAGGTCAGCGTCAAGGAAAGCGCATCTTCATCAGTGACAGTCAAGCCGTCCGGGGAAAACTTCCAGCCGGGTACGGTCACAATCGCAGTCGTACCGGCTACGGTTTCCGGCGGCTTTAAGGTTGAAGCCGAAAGCAGCGACGGACAGGTTTCCACCAGCTGGTTCCGCGGGGAATATGAGCTTGAAGTTGCCAGAGCACTGGTTCTGGGCGAGGTCAACAGACCTCTTGCCGAGGAAGTCGCTTTCGAGGCCCGTGCGGAAGGACAGACCTCTTCGACCCTGACCGTATCCTGGTCACCAAGCAATTACAGCGATGCAGCAGCCGACGTTGCGATACCATACTCTTTCGCCCTTTACAAGGATGCAGCCTGCCAGGACCTCCACGTACAGTTCTACACTCCTGCATCACTGTCAAACTGGGAGAAGAGACATCCTAAGTTCATATTTACCGGACTGGAGCCGAACACCAGCTACTGGTTCAAGGCAGTCAGGGAGGACTATTCCGCTGAAACCCTCCAGACAAGCAATGTTCTCGAACTCAAGACCCTCGAGTCGAAAGTGGTCGCCGATGCCACCAGCGGCAATGAGGGAGACATCATCCTGAGCGAAGACTTCTCAGAACTCCTCTGGTTCGGTGACGGAGTGGGACAGGCAATGGGCTACATCAACGTTCCGGCATTCAGGGACGCTGCCCTTACCACCAATCCGGGTCCGGCACTCGGAGAGGCCAACGACGAGAGCCGCGTGACATTCGTAAGCTACGGCAACGAATCCCGTCTTTACAGCAAGATGGCCGCTGCGGTGTCCGGAACCCGTCTCGCGAAGTGGGGCCAGATCAACGAAGGTTCATCCAACCTCGTCTGCCTGCGTCCGGGCTATCTGAAACTCGGAGCAGAGAGCCGCATAGGCACACTTGTGACCCCGGAACTCAATTCCCTCCAGGAAGGCAAGTACAGTGACCTCGAAGTCACTTTCAAGGCTGCACGCTACGAGAGCGACCCTCTCGAGGCCCGAGTGGTGGCTGTCAGCGGCGAGATGGACGGAGGCAACACCATCGCCTCCCCTGCCTACGGCAAGTCCTACCGTTTCAAGCTCAACGGGGAGTCTGGATGGAACGAATACACCCTTGTCGTCAAGTCTGTCCAGAAGGGCCAGCGCATAGCCATAGGCATGGACAGAGAGGCGAACGGTTCCACCGCAGGTGCAAAGCAGATGAGGATGTACATCGACGACGTCACCATCAAGGTGGTTCAGGTTAACGACAACCCTGAACTGACCGAGCCAGAACTTTCTGCAAAGGCAAGGTTCACTGATGCCACCGTAAGCTGGCTTCCGGTAACGGGCGCAAGCGCCTACAGAATCTCCCTGAACGGAACACAGCTGGCTGACCAGAGCGAAACGAGCTATTATCTGACGGGTCTGGATATGAACACCGAATACACTCTGAAAGTGGAGGCCTACGACCGCACCCAGGAGGCAAGCAGCGAGATTTCATTCAAGACCAAGAATGTTCGGCAGGTCAAGCTGACTGAGAGTTGCCGAAAGGCATCGTTTGAATGGGATGCATTGGAAGCCGATTATCCTCCTCTTGATCAGAACGGCAACAAGAGACTCTATCAAATGGAGGTCTATACTGATGCTGAATGCGCAAATTGTGTGATTTCCTGCTATTCTTATAATGGTTACGCATCTACAAATACGACCTTTGCAAACTCCTCGTGGCTTGGCAAATCCGGTGGAGCCAACCTCAAATACAATACAAGAATAACCGTCGGAGGTCTACAACCGGCAACGAACTATTGGTTCCGTGTCCGCAGTCTCGAACATGTCAAAATCACTCATCACTCAACAGGTGGCGACAAGGAAATGTCCAATCCTGCGGGTACTTCGGAGTGGTCAACGCCTATAGCATTCACTACCCCTGTAAGACACGTTGAAAACGGGGACGATGTAGTTGCATTCTGTAGTTTTGACGACCTTTGCGTGCACGCCGACTATGGTAATGCCTGTCCGGGTATCACTCCTGGAATAGGCAACAGGGGAGGTGTCGCAGAAGCCTGGAACAATGGAGCCAATTACTGGACAGGCAACTATTGCACCTATGAACTCGCTATCACCGGGCACGAAACCAAGACTTGGGGATTTGCCAATGACTGCTCATCGTATGTGAATGGCGTAGCCAAGCCGATTGAGCGTAAACTCTACATCGGCAACAAATACTCCGGTGATATGGACGGCTGGTATGTGGATCAGGTGGCACGTCCTGCAATGGGTGCAATTTTGCTTGATGCCAATAATGCATTCGTGGCAACGCCGGCATTGAATAGTGCGCTCCTTAGCGAGGAAGGTCGTGACTGCGTGTTGACATTCCGCTATATGGGTATCTCCAACAGTCCGGAGAATTATAATCAGCATCTTGCCATCAGGGTTTATGATTCAAGTTCTTACAGAGATGTGAAAACCATAGACCTGGCCAAGCCTTATTTGGAAGGCAGTGCGGCCAAGAATTCTGATTTCACTCAACTCTTTGATTGGAACTATGCCAGCATTGAACTTAACATCAAGAAGGGTGAGAGTGTGATGATTCTCAACCAAACGGGCTCTGGTGCTTCACGAATCGTCATCGACGAATTTAAGATAGTGACCAAGTAAATCTCGTTTCATTTTGTTGACTTGCAGCCAGCCGTCAGACTTCCAAGGAGGGGCGGCTGGCTTTCCAACATTTTCATATTCCTTGTATTTCATATCTTTTTGTTTCATATCTGTTTATATATTTTATCCTTGTCAAAAAATTACGAAATATGAAATATTTCCGAAAACTGCTTTCCCTTGCGGCCTTCGCCGCAGTTGTCTCCGCCTTTGGCGGATGTTCGGACCGTACGGTCTGCGTGAAGCCTCCGATGATGGGATGGAGTTCCTGGAATGCCTATATGGTGGATATCTCCGATTCCATTATCTCCCATCAGGCCGAACTGATGGTGGAGAAGGGACTGCTGGACGCCGGCTACAGTTTCGTCAACATAGATGACGGATTCTTCGGACAAAGGGATTCCCTGGGCCGTATGGTTCCGCATTCTCGGCGTTTCCC
This sequence comes from Bacteroidales bacterium, assembly GCA_004554455.1. Taxonomy (GTDB): domain Bacteria; phylum Bacteroidota; class Bacteroidia; order Bacteroidales; family UBA932; genus Cryptobacteroides. The sequence continues at coordinate 16,630 of SFMG01000020.1, forward strand.
CAAGGGAAGCGCCGGTATGCGGGACCTGACGGACCGCATTCATTCCCTGGGACTCAAGGCCGGAATATACTCCGATGCCGGCGAGAACACCTGCGGTTCAAGCTACAACAAAGACCTGAACGGTTTCGGGGCGGGGCTCTACGGGCACGATGCCGAGGATGCCGAAAGGTATTTCAACGAGTGGGATTTCGACTTCATCAAAATCGACTACTGTGGAGGACGCGACCTTGGGCTGGACGTAGCCGGACGCTACACCCGTATCCGCGAGGTGATTGACAGCGTGGCCACGAAACCAGTCAGGATGAACATCTGCCGCTGGAACTACCCGGGGACCTGGGTGGACAAGGTAGGTGAATCGTGGAGAATCTCCGGCGACATACGCCCTGTCTGGTCGTCTATAAAATATATAGTAGGTAAGAATCTATATCTTTCCGCCTATGCTTCCGACGGCCATTACAATGATATGGATATGCTCGCAGTCGGCTACAACATCAAGCCGGCCCCATTCTGGGAGGACGGGCTCGGACTCAGCTACACGGAAGAGGAGGCCCATTTCAGCATTTGGTGCATAATGAGTTCTCCTCTGCTGCTGGGCTGCGATCTGGAGTATATGCCGCAGGAGACAATGGACATCATTGCCAACAGGGAACTGATTGCCATCAACCAGGACCCACTGGGGCTCCAGGCACACGTAGCCCAGCATAAAGGCGAGAGCTATGTCTTTGTCAAGGACATATTGAAAAAATGGTCCGGGACAAGGGCGGTGGCCCTGTATAACCCTGCCGACAGCGCAGCGCATTTCCACGTGGATGCCGGAGAGCTGGAATTCGAAGGCGGGTTCCAGGTGCGCGACCTGAACCGCCACGAGGACCTCGGGATGTGCAGCGCCCTGGACTTTGTACTGCCGCCGCACTCTGCGAGAGTGTTCAAAGTGGAAGGCAGGCGTGTGGAACCGCGCCTCTATGAGGCGGAGTGGGGCTATTGCCCGGCCTTCACCGCAATCAGCGGAGACGGAGGGAAATATGTGCCTGTACAGAACGCATCCGGACGGGCTGCCGTGGTGCATCTGGGAGGGTCTGCTGAAAACCGCCTCGAATGGAGGGATGTCTTCAGCCGGAAAGGAGGCAGATATATCCTGAAACTCAGAGTCGCGAACAGTGCTGACCTGGAGGGCCTGCGCTTTGAAGTGAACGGCTGCGAACTGATGCCTGTGAACAGAATCATCCGCAAGGGCTGGGTTGAACTCGAATTCGAGGGTAGGCTCAGACGCGGAGAGAATCTCGTCTGCGTCAAAAACGACGAAGCGGAACTGCCGGCCATAGACAGGCTCTGCCTGGAGCCGGCGGAAGGCGGCAGTGCACGCTGGAACGAAAGGCAGGCGAAGGAATGGTACGATGGCTGTGAATGGCCCGTAGGCTGCGACTTTATCCCTTCGGACGCAATCAACCAGATAGAAATGTGGAGCGCCTCCAGTTACAACCACGAACTCATCGACAAGGAGCTCGGATGGGCTGAAGGTTTGGGCTTCAATACTTTGAGGGTATATCTGAGCAGCGTGGTATATGCCAACGACCCTCAGGGCCTGAAGGAGCGTATGGACGACTTTCTGGGAATATGCGACAGTCACGGGATACGCCCTCTCTTCGTTTTCTTCGATGACTGCTGGAACGCCAAATCCGCATACGGGGTACAGCCGGAGCCGAAGCCGGGCATTCACAACTCGGGATGGGTGCGCGACCCTTCGGATGCGCCCAGGGCGGACACGCTGAGTCTGTATCCTGCCCTTGAAAGCTATATGAAGGACATTCTCGGTACCTTTGCCGAGGACGGACGCATTCTGATGTGGGACCTCTATAACGAGCCGGGCAATTCGAAGTACAAGTCAGGCAGTCTTCCACTCCTGAAGAAGGCCTTTGAATGGGCCCGGGAAGTGAGACCTTCCCAGCCCCTGACCTCCGGAGTGTGGAGTGACGGCCTGAAGGAGCTCAACGAGTTCCAGCTGGCGAATTCGGACATAGTCTCCTATCACTGTTACAGCGATAGCGAGATCCAGCAGAATACCATCGACACTCTCAGGCGCTATGGCCGCCCGCTGTTCTGTACCGAGTATATGGCCAGGACCAAGAACTGCACCTTCCAGAACTCTCTGCCTGTACTGAAAGCGAACAACGTGGCCGCCATCAACTGGGGTCTGGTTGCCGGCAAGACCAACACCATCTTTGCCTGGGACGAACCGCTTCCGGAGCTGGAGGAGCCGCCTGTATGGTTCCACGATATCTTCCGGCGCGACGGCAGTCCATACAGCCAGGAGGAAGTTGAACTTATCAGGTCCCTGACGAAGTGATGCTCCCGCAAATTACGATCAAGAAGTTCAGCCTCGGCATTCGCCGGGGCTGTTCTTATACTTTCTAGCGGCTAATCGGGTTTCCAATTACGTCTCTCTTCTCTGTTACCTTGTCCAGGCGGCCATCTTTAAAGGTGCCGAAATATTGTGTGCCATCAGATTCTATAAGGAGTCCCTCTTGGAGGTAGTCGTTTTTGAAGGTTCCCATTGAGGACTCCATTGTGTCCCAGGAGAAGACGCCCCAGCCGTTTGCGAATTTTGTCCAGTTGTTGCCGTAACCTAACTCTCCTTCTTATCTGCCCTCTACACCAGTCTCATCGTTTGAGAATGAATAAGAATCTGATTTGTTGATGTTGATTACCGGACAAATTATAAAAAATCGGCCTCTCAGGTATCTGAGAGGCCGATTTTCGTGATTCGGTTGGGATTCGAACCCAAGACCCACAGCTTAGAAGGCTGTTGCTCTATCCAGCTGAGCTACCGAACCGTCCATGCAGATGGAAAGCTGTTGTCCACCGCGGTTTGCAAAGATAGTCCTTTTTGGGCTAATGGCAAATTATTTTTTAGCAAGGGGAAAAGAGACTTTGGCACGGTATTGGAATAATTCTCAAACACAGAACATAAATATTGATTTCATAAGCAGATATATGGTCCGTTGCAGGTCGAGAGATTCGCAACGGATTTTCTTTTATCAGACCGGAAGATCATTTTTACCGAAGAAATATTTGATTTCGCTAGAAATTTCTTACATTTGCAGTCCCAAAGTCAAGGAGAGATGCTCGAGTGGCTTAAGAGGCACGCCTGGAAAGCGTGTATACCCCAAAAGGGTATCTCGGGTTCGAATCCCGATCTCTCCGCAAAACATTCATTATCAAGGAGTCAGCATCGCAAAAGCGATGCTGATTTCGTTTTGGGGGCCAGGCCGTTGAAAGCTTGCTTTCACGAGGCCTGCTCCCCCAAAACGAAATAGCGGCTCTCCGAGCCGCGCAACTCCTTGATGGCACACAGTTTTGCAAGGGCCCCCGCGGCGAGCGGGAAGGGAGCCTGCAAAGGAGCGAAGCGACTGCGCAAATTCCGATCTCGCCCCGCGGCGAGCGGGAAGGGAGCCTGCAAAGGAGCCGAAGCGACTGCGCAAATTCCGATCTCGCCCCGCGGCGAGCGGGAAGGGAGCCTGCAAAGGAGCGAAGCGACTGCGCAAATTCCGATCTCGCCCCGCGGGAAGGGATCTCCGGGCTGTAATGCACCTGGCTTGCTGCTTCCCTATCCTCCCGAGCAAATCACCGCGCATAAGACAGAAATATATCCATCTGATACTCAAGCGATTAGAATTTTAGCACCCGCGCGGTGGCACCAATTTGGTTTCACCGCGCAACACCAAAATTTTTACTTAGCTCATAATCAATATGTTATAAAATCCCGACATGTCAGGTGAATTGCACGAAGCTGCAAAAGCGCTCCCCTACAGAATGCGCAGGTCGAAAGCGACTGCGATGGAGAAAATTTTTAACTTTGCCTTCCAATGAACGAAGTCGGGAAAAGCTATGAATCAGGTTTGGATCAGCGCTGCAGGACTCTGTCTTGCTACAGTTATCGGTTCGGTATTAGGATTTTTCATCAAGTCGCTGCCGCATAAATGGAATGATGCGGTGCTCGGCTTTTGCGCCGGTGTGATGCTGGCGGCATCAACCGTGGGGCTTATTGTTCCGGCGGCGGAAGAAGCGGGAATCAGCCGGTGGTGGCTGGTGCTCGCCGGGGTCATAGCCGGAATGCTGTTTCTGAATGTGCTGGACCTGCTTACGCCGCATCTGCACAGACTCACCGGGCTGGACGAAGAGGAGCATCGCAACAATGCCTCGCTGAACCGCGTGCTGCTTTTTGTCCTCGCCATAGCCTTGCACAAGTTCCCCGAGGGGATGGCCGCAGGAGTGGGGTTCAATGCTGCCGACAGCAGTTCCGCCTGGGCGGTCAGCTTTGGAATAGCGCTGCAGAATGTGCCGGAAGGAATGGTCGTTATCGCCCCTCTGCTGATTGCCGGCGTCTCAAAGTTGCGCACCTTCCTCATCTCTCTTGCCATCGCACTGCTGGAGGTTGTAGGCGTATGGGTTGGCTATGGAATGGGATCCATTTCCTCACTTATGTTGCCGGTGATGCTGGCGTTGGCCGGAGGAGCCATGCTCTATGTCGTGAGTGACGAGATGATTCCGGAGACCCATTCCCACGGCTACCAGAAAGTCGCCACCTATGCCCTCGTGCTCGGCTTTGTCACCCTGGTATTTCTCGACCTGGCCTTCTGACGGCAGGGATTCGCCCCCTCGCAAAACTCCCAGCAAAACCTCACTCCTCGCGGGAAATGCGGGCGCCGAGCGCATTCAGGCGCAGGTCTATATCCTCGTAGCCCCTGTCGATCTGCTCGATGTTGCTGATGGTGCTGGTACCCTTGGCGGACATTGCCGCGATGAGGAGGGCGATGCCCGCACGTATGTCCGGAGAAAGCATTTTGCCGGCGCGGAGCTGGAAATTATGGTCGTGTCCGATGACCACGGCGCGGTGAGGGTCGCAGAGAATTATCTGGGCGCCCATATCGATGAGGCGGTCCGTAAAGAAAAGACGGCTCTCGAACATCTTCTGATGGATGAGCACACTGCCCTTGCACTGGGTGGCGACCACCAGCATCACCGACAGCAGGTCGGGAGTCAGTCCCGGCCACGGGGCATCCGCGAGAGTCATGATTGAACCGTCCAGGAAGGATTCGATCTGATAATGCTCCTGAGCCGGAACGAAGATGTCATCCCCGCGCTGCTCGAGATTTACACCCAGGCGCCTGAAGCAGTCCGGGATGATGCCCAGGTTCTCATAAGAGACATCCTTTATGGTAATGGAACTCTGGGTCAGTGCGGCCATGCCTATGAAAGAACCCACCTCGATCATATCCGGAAGAATGGTGTGCACAGCCCCGTGCAGACGCTCCACACCCTTGATTCTCAACATATTGGAACCTATCCCGTCAATCTGCGCACCCATCGCCACCAGCAGTTTGCTGAGCTGCTGCACATAGGGCTCGCAGGCGGCGTTATAGATCGTCGTCTCGCCCTCCGCAAGGGACGCTGCCATAAGGATGTTGGCCGTTCCGGTCACGGAGGCCTCGTCGAGGAGCATATATCTGCCCCTGAGCCTCCCCTCCGTACTGAGGCGGAACGCGCGCAGCTGGGCGTCGTAGTCCAGCGAAGCACCGAGGTTCATCATTCCCTGTATATGCGTATCGACGCGGCGCCGGCCTATCTTGTCGCCTCCCGGCTTAGGGAAATATGCCTTGCCGAAACGGGCGAGCAGCGGTCCTACGACCATCACGGAGCCCCGCAGCAACGAGCATTTGCGTACGAACTCTTCGCTGAGTATATAGTCCCTGTCTATGGAATCCGCCCTGAAGGAGTAGCGGCCCTTGGCGAGACGGCAGACCTTCACGCCCATATCCTCGAGCACGAGGATAAGGTTTTTTACGTCGAGTATTTCCGGAATATTCGAAATGACCACTTCCTCATCGGTAAGCAGTACGGCACTGATGACCTCCAGCGCCTCGTTCTTGGCACCCTGGGGAGTGATTTCACCGCTCAGTCTGTGCCCGCCTTCTATTATGAATGAACTCATTTGCAAACAGGTTTTGACAAATATACGAAAATAGATGCAGGCAGGCCCAAAAGATTGCTAACTTTGACGGCGACTTGAGTGATACCCGAATGGACAGAAGGATATGATCAGAGAAACAAGAAATATGGACCTGAGCGGCCACAACAGCTTCAGGATGAAGGTCTCCTGCCGGAACTTTCTGGAATACGACTGTGCCGCAGACCTGGAGAAACTCGATTTCGGAGCGATGGAAGGAGGCGTGAAGCATATAGGAGGAGGCAGCAACCTGCTTTTCACCGCCGACTTCCCGGGTACCATACTCCATTCGGCCATACGCTTCATAGAGCAGAAGGACGACTCCCTGGTCAGCGTCGGCGCAGGCGTGGTCTTCGACGAACTCTGCGAATGGGCGGCGGAACACGGTCTCTGGGGCCCCGAGAACCTCTCGCATATACCCGGAGAAGTCGGTGCGGCCGCCGTTCAGAACATAGGCGCCTACGGTGTGGAAGCAAAGGATATCATCAAAACCGTACACTGCTTTGACATGCGCAGCCGCCGTTTCACCGACTTCGACGTCGCCGACTGCCGCTACGGCTACCGCGAGTCCATATTCAAGTCGGAGGAATATAGGAACAGATATATAGTCACTGCCGTCGATTTCGTGTTCCGCCGCGACGGGGCGCCTGTGCTCGGATACGGGAACATACGGGACGCCGTGCTGCGCATATCGGAGAACCCGGGTCCGGCCGAAGTAAGGCGGGCGATTATAGCCACAAGGCGGGCGAAACTGCCCGAAGTCAGCGAGACGGGCAGCGCCGGCAGCTTCTTCAAGAATCCCGTCGTCAGCCCGCAGTTCTTCTCGGAGCTCTCGGCAAGGACGGAGGGGACGGTTCCGCACTACGAGGTGAAAGCGGCCGATGGCAGGGATATGGTAAAGATCCCGGCCGCCTGGCTGATAGAGAGATGTGGCTGGAAAGGAGTCGTACTCGGAGGCGCAGGGGTTTGCAAGACCCAGCCGCTGGTCCTGATAAACGCCTCAGGCGATGCCAGTCCCGAAGAGATTGTGGAACTGGAAAACAGGATACGCCAGTCGGTGCTCGAGAACTTCGGCATAGAGCTCTCGCCCGAAGTGGAGCATATTCCCAGATAAAGTCTTTAGATATCCGCCTCGCCATTCGGGACGGTGAGCAGACGAAGGCTGAAGTCGAAGCGCAGTCCACGCCCCTTTTCGGAAGAGGCCTTGATGCTGCCCCCGTGGAAAGCCACCGCATTCCTCACTATGGACAGTCCCAGTCCAGAGCCCTCGGCCTGTCCGCCCTTCGGGTCGAAAACCCTGTAGAAGCGTTCGAATATGCGCTCCAGATGACGTGGATCCACGCCGACTCCGTTATCCTCGAAATATAGATGCGCATATCCGTCCGCGGAAAGCTCCCCGCCCATACGCACCACGCTTCCCTCGCCGGCATAGCGTATCGAATTCTCCAGCAGGTTGCGGTAAATGGCATATACGAGACTCTCATTGGCCTTTATGCTGAGTTCCTCGGGAATCAGATTCTCCAGCTTCATAGAGCGCTTCTCCAGATCCGGTCCCAGCTCCTCCGCAACCAGCTCGCTGATGCGTCTGAGCCCCAGATATGTTGTGGCGAGACTCTGCGGGGCATCCTCCATCTTGGTAATCAGGGAAATGTCCCTTATCATGTCCGACAGGCGTATGCTCTGCCTGTAGGCCCTGTCGATAAAGGCGCGCTGCTTTTCATCAGGCAGCCCGGGGTTGTTCTCGAGCGTTTCCAGATAGGCCCTGATGCTCGTCACAGGGGTACGAAGCTCGTGGGCGATGTTGTTTGTCATCTGCTTCTTCTGCTTCTTCAGCTTGAAGTCCGCCTCCGCGTTGAAACGCTTGGAGATGAGCAGGAAAAGAGGCAGAGAAGCGGTGAAAAGCAGGAATATGGACAGCAGCACCAGCCAGTCGGGATGCAGGAAGCGGCGTTCGGCCACCTCGAAAGGCATTGCCGTGCGGACTATGTTCTCCCCGCAGCGGCGCGCATAATAGATATAGTCGGTGCCGCTGGTGGACGAGGTGCGTATGGAACTGGCGGACGCCTTCCCTCCCAGCAGTTCCTCGATCTCAGGGCGCTGGATGTGGTTCTCCATCGCTGAGGCGTCGTTGTCCGAGTCGTAGAGCACCTTCCCCAGGCTGTCCAGGACAGTCACCCTTATGCCACGCGGCAGCAGTCCGAGACTGGCCAGGGAATCCGGGGCGGCAGCCACCACGTCGGCATAGCCTTCGAGCCGGGAGCTCAGGATGGCTTTCTTGTAATTGCGCTCGCTCAGCACCTCCACCGTAAGCAGGGCCAGGGTGAAGACGGCAAGGACGGCGCACATCCATATCCACAACTTCCTAGTCACCGCACTCGAAACTGTAGCCGAAACCGGCCCGGTTGGAAATCATACCCCTGCAGTCGCCCAATTTCGACCTCAGCCGGGCTATATGCACGTCCACGGTGCGTTCCAGCACGTAGGGCGACTCCTTCCACAACTCGGCGATCAGTTCCTTTCGGGAATATGTGCGGCTCCGATTCGTCGCGAGCAGCTGCAATATGTCATATTCTTTGCGGGACAGAGGCAATGCGACGCCGCGCAAGAAGGCCTTTTTGTTGAGCAGGTCTATGTGCAGGTCTCCCAGCATCAGCTGCTCCTGCGCAGCCCTGTCCCCTGACGAGCGCTTCAGCACGGCCTTTACGCGTGCCAGGACCTCGTTTACGGAGAAAGGCTTGCTGATGAAGTCGTCCCCTCCGGCAGAAAAGCCCGTCAGCAGGTCGTTCTCGCTGGAGCGGGCGGTAAGGAATATGACCGGCACGTCGCAGCCCTCTTTCTGACGGAGCTGGAGCACCAGTTTGAAGCCGGACATCCCGGGCAGCATTACGTCCACAAGCATAAGGTCGAAGCGCTCCCCCGAGTGCAGCATCTCCAGCACGGCTTCAGCCGTACCGGCCTCCCGGACTTCGAAGCCGGAGGCCTCCAGATTGAAAGCCAGGATCTCCCTTATGTCCGCCTCGTCGTCAAGTACAAGAATTTTCATCCCATTGTCGTTTTCTTCCGCGAATGTAAGTCTTTTTCCTTTTGTCACGGCACGCAAATGTTACAATTCGGTTAATTGCCTGTAGCAGTGCCGTTAAATCGGAATTAAATAAGCGTAACAGCGGCCGGCATATAACTTATATTCCAAAAAGAGGGCACATATTCGCGGCGGAAACAAACACGCATCGATATGATAATGAAAATTCTGACACTTGCCGGAGCATTGGGAATGTTCCTCTACGGAATGAACATAATGAGTTCCGGCATACAGAAAGCAGCCGGAGGCAGGATGAGGAAGCTCCTGGGAACAATGACATCCAACCCGTTCAAGGGTATGCTTTCCGGACTTGGGGTGACTGCACTCGTCCAGTCTTCCAGCGCCACCACGGTAATGGTGGTCGGCTTCGTGAGCGCCGGACTGCTCACCCTCGCCCAGGCCATAGGCGTGATAATGGGTGCGAACATAGGCACCACGATGACGGCCTGGATCATCTCCATCTTCGGTTTCAAGGCGGATGTCAGCGCCATAGCGGTGCCTATGATGGCACTGGGCTTCCTGCTCAGCCTTTCCAAGAAGGACAAATTGCGGAATATCAGTGAGTTCGTCATAGGCTTCAGTCTCCTCTTCCTCGGTCTTTCGCTGATGAAGAGTTCAATGCCGGACCTGAGCCAGAGCCCCGAGGTGCTGGGCTTCATACGCAACTGGTCGGGACGCGGCTTCCTCTCGGTGCTGCTTTTCCTCCTGCTGGGAACCCTGCTCACGCTCATACTCCAGTCCTCCAGCGCCACGGTGGCCATCACCCTGATTATGCTGGATATGGGATGGATAGAGTTCGATATGGCTGCGGCAATGGTGCTTGGCGAGAACATAGGCACGACCATTACCGCGAACATAGCCGCGATGGTCGGCAATGTGAACGCAAAGAGGGCGGCACTCGCTCACACGGTATTCAATGTCTTCGGCGTAATCTGGGCCCTGGCGGCCTTCACCCCTTTCGTCCGTTTCATACAGTGGCTGGTATCCCTGATTACCGATGACCCTCAGACCTCCCTGGTTTACGGCATCTCGATGTTCCACACCGTCTTCAATCTCATTACGACCTTCATAATGATATGGTTCACCAAGCAGATAGAGAAAATCGTGAGCGCGGTGATCAAGGACAGGAGCAAGAAGGACGAGGACGCGTCAGAAGGACGCATCAAGTACCTGGACTACGGCCTGGTAGCCACTCCGGAGCTGGCTCTGGGCGAGGCCAGCAAAGAGGCGGACCACTTCGGAATGGTAATGAAAAACGGCCTGGACTACCTCACGGAGGCCATACGCCACTCCGCCGACTCAAAGGCTTTCGGGCAGTACCGCGACAAACTTGTCAAATATGAGGAGATTTCGGACCGCATAGAATACGAGATAGTCAAGTTCCTCAACGACCTCGACAAGGACGGACTGAGCGACGGCTCCAAGGCAATGCTACGCAACCTCATACGAATAAGCGGAGAGCTGGAGTCGCTCGGCGACAGCGGAGAATCCATCTCGCGCTCGCTCCTGCACATGCAGAACTACGGCCGCAGCCTCAGTGCAGAACACATAGAGAAGCTCTGCCACATGACATCACTGCTGGGAAGCGCATACGAAGCGATGATCTACAACCTCAGCAACAAAGCGACTATCAAGGACATAGACAACGCCGTGAAGGCCGAGGCGGCCATCAATGAGTATCGCGACGAGTGCCGCGACCTAGAGCTCAAGGACATTGACAACAAGAAGGACGCCTATTTCGAAACCGTCTTCTTCATCAACATACTCGAGGCCCTGGAGAAAATGGGCGACTACCTCATAAACATCTCCGAGGCGGCAATAAGACGCATCTGAACATATTACGCCATAATTTTGTAATATTGCAGAAAAACAAAATTATGGAAAAGGCGAAATACATCCTTGCCGACGACCCGGCCGTCGTGGCACGCATACGCAAAGGGCTTGAAATAAAAAAGCAGCGCTTCGGCGCTGCCTATTGTCCTTGTGTCACCCCGCTTGCACATAGCGAAGATACCATCTGTCCCTGCAAAGAGTACAGGGACAGCGGTCATTGTCACTGCGGGCTCTACAAAGAATAAACGTCCTATTCGGCGTCCTGCTCTTTCTTCTTGATTATTCTTATGCCACCGAAGATAGGGAGCTTCTTGAATCTGCTGTTGCCTGCAGCCACCATATTGAGAATGATGAAGACAAGCAGCGGAATCTCCAGGATCCAGCCTATAACGAAAATAAAGGCGAAGCCCAGGGCAAAGATAGCGGCTACAAGGGCCTGGTTGGCGTGATGAACGAGGAACTCGTCATCCCTGCGGCACGCAATGACATAGATAATCATGAAGATGTCCACATAGGAGAAGATGGCGATCAGCTTCTTCTCCAGGGGCTGAGGATCCGGAACCGGCTCCACGACGATAGCCTCGGTCACAGGGCTTGCCTCTACGGGTGCACCGCAAACGGTGCAGAACTTTGCGTCCTCTGCAAGTGGGGCGCCGCATTTTGAACAGAATGCCATAGTAATGTCGATTAGTTGTTAGAAGTATTCTTTTCTTCTGCTGAAGCGAAGAAACGATATTGGAAAAGCAAGAGATAGAAAGCGCCTACGGTCACGCAGCTGTCTGCGAAATTGAAGACAGGCTTGAAGAAGATGCACTCTCCTGCAGCATTCCTGATAAGAGGGAACCAGAACATATCCACGACCTTGCCGAAGAGAAAGCCGAACGGAGCTCCGTCCACCATCAGCTCAGGCCATATTATGCCGTAGAACATACTGTCCAGAAGGTTGCCGAGGGCGCCGGCCGAGATGAGGGTGAGTCCAATGAGCACGCCCACAGGAGCAGTGCCCTGTACTGCAAGCTTCCTGATCCACCAGACAAGGAAAATGAAGAGTCCTATGCGGAAAAGAGTCAGGGCAAGCTTGACCCAGACTCCCCCGTTGGAGCCCATTCCGAAGGCCATACCGGCATTCTCCACGAAAACCAGCTGGAACCAGCGGCCGAGCACAGGCACCGGCACCCCGGGAATCATCTCCATCTTGACCGCCACCTTGATGATCTGGTCGATGACGACGAGAAGCATTCCCAGGAGGATGAGCCAGAGGCCCTTGTTTCTGCCTTTGCCCATTATTTGACTCCGTTCTTCTTGTTGAGCATCTCCTTGGCCTCGATGGTGAGGGTTGCGTGAGGCACGAGACGGAGTCTCTCCTTAGGGATGAGCTTTCCGGTCACGCGGCAAACGCCGTAGGTCTTGTTCTCGATGCGGACAAGGGCTGCCTCAAGACTCTGGATGAACTTGTACTGACGCTGGACAAGCAGACCGGTCTCTTCCTTGGAAAGGGTTGCTGCGCCTTCCTCCATAGCCTTGAAGGATGGAGCGGTGTCGTCTATGTCGTTGCTGTCCGAGCGTGTCATCGTTGCCCTGAGGGTCTTATACTCTGCGCGAGCCTTCTCAAGCATGTCAAGGATAATCGCCTTGAACTCCTGAAGTTCTTCGTCGCTGTAGCGTACATTGAATTCGGGTTTCTGTTCCTGTGCCATACTAATCCAGTTTTTTTACAGATATATTAATATTTCCGCCGTTCCATTCCACCTGCGCCGCGTCTGCGGCCGAAGGGTCGAAAGTGACCGTTCTGGCAAGTGTCTGTCCGGCTATGTAAGAGCTGAAGTCTTCCAGTGAAGAGCGTATCTCCTCCGCTGCATCCCCTTCGGCCCAGATGCTTACGCTGATGCGGTCCACGATGTCCAGGCCGCTGTCCTTGCGGAGGTTCTGTATGCGGTTGATGAGTTCCCTGGCCGTGCCTTCACGTATGAGGGCCGGGGTAAGGGTGACGTCGAGGGCGACGGTGAGAGGGCCTTCCGAAGCGACGAGCCAGCCCGGCATATCCTCGGAAGAGATCTCATAGTCACCGGCCTTGAGCAGCACGTCCCCGGAAGGGAGACTGAGGGTGTAGCCGTCCGGAGCCTGCTCGATGAGAGCGATCTGCTCCTGGTTGAGCGAGCCGAAGGCGGCCGCTATTTCCTTCATCTGCTTGCCGTAGGCCTTGCCCAGGGTCTTGAAGTTCGGTTTGATCTTCTTGGTGATGATGCCGGTGGTGTCGTGGATGAACTCGGCTTCCTTCACGTTGACCTCGGTGAGTATGATGTTCTTGACCAGCTCGAACTGCTCCCTGACCTTGTCGCTGAGTACAGGGATCACGAGTCTCGAAAGCGGCTTGCGCACGTTGATTCCGACCTTCTTGCGGAGGGCAAGCACCATTGACGAAGATTTCTGGGCGAGTACCATCCTCTCCTCCAGCGCACTGTCTATGAGACTCTCGTCGCAGACCGGCATACTGTGGAAATGCACGGAATCGGCCCCCGGAACGAGGTCGAGCCAGAGCCTTTCGCTGTAGAACGGAGCTATAGGGGCGCAGAGCAGGGCCACGTCCCTGAGCACCTCGTAGAGGGTCTGGTAGGCGGCGAGCTTGTCCTCGGCTATGCCGGCTCCCCAGAGGCGCTTCTTGTTCAGGCGGACATACCAGTTGCTCAGGTCGTCTATGACGAAATCCTGTATCAGACGGCCCGCGAGGGTCACGTCGTAGTCCTCGTAAGCGGCGACAACGGCCTTCACGAGCGAGTTCAGGCGGCTGATTATCCACTTGTCGAACTCAGGACGCCTGCCGTACGGAACCGCCGGAGTCTCAGGGTCGAAACCGTCGATATTCGCGTAGAGGGCGAACATCGAGTAGCAATTGTAGAGGGTGCCGAAGAATTTCCTGCGGACCTCGTCCACACCGCCTTCGTCGAACTTGAGATTGTCCCAAGGCTGTGCGTTGGTAAGCATATACCAGCGGAGCGCGTCAGGACCGTATTTGTCGAGCACTGCGAACGGGTCCACGGCATTGCCCAGACGCTTGCTCATCTTGTCGCCCTTCTTGTCGAGGACGAGGCCGTTGGAGATTACGCGTTTGAAGGCAGGGGTGCCGCTGACCATGGTGTGTATTGCATGAAGGGTGTAGAACCATCCCCTGGTCTGGTCCACGCCTTCGGCGATGAAGTCGGCAGTGCAGCCGAAATGACTGGAGCCGAGGTTGCGGAGACCTTCCTGGGCGTAAGGCATGGCGCCGGAGTCGAACCATACGTCTATGAGGTCCTTCTCCCTGAACATCTTCTTTCCGCTCGGAGAGACAAGGACGATCTCGTCGGCGTACGGACGGTGGACGTCTATCCTGTCATAGTTCTCCTTGCTCATATCCTCCGGGTCGAAGCCCTTGGCAGCCAACGGGTTGGCCTCCATGAATCCGGCGGCGACGGAGGCTTCTATCTCGGCGTAGAGTTCCTTGAAGGAACCTATGCACTTCTCCTCCCTGCCGTCCTCGCTGCGCCATATAGGGAGCGGGGTGCCCCAGTAGCGGCTGCGGCTGAGATTCCAGTCCTGTATGTTCTCAAGCCACTTTCCGAAGCGGCCGCTGCCCGTGGCTTCCGGTTTCCAGACTATGGATTCGTTGAGCTTCATCATCTCCTCCCTTACCGCGGAGGCCTTGATGAACCAGCTGTCCAGAGGGTAATAGAGCACCGGCTTGTCTGTCCTCCAGCAATGAGGATAGTTGTGCACATGCTTCTCCACGCGGAAGGCCTTGCCCTGCTGCTTGAGCATCACGCAGAGGTCCACGTCGAGGGTAGGCGCATCCGCCGGGAGAGACGGGTCGTAGGCGTTCTTGACGTAGCGTCCGGCATATTCGCCGTAGAGTTCCTCGTTCACGCAGTTCCTGCGGTACTCAGCGTCCATTTCCTCCGGCAGGAAGAAACGTCCGCGCCTGTCCACCTGGGCGGAGAGTTCGCCGTTGAGGTCCCTCACCCATATTCCCGGAACGCCTGCGGCCTTTGCGACACGGGCGTCGTCGGCGCCGAAGGTAGGAGCGATATGCACGATTCCGGTACCGTCCTCGGTGGTGACGTAATCGCCCGGTATCACCTTGAAGGCGCTGCCGCCCTCAGGGGTGAACCAAGGAATCAGCTGGTGGTAGGATATGCCTGTGAGCTCGCTGCCCTTGAATTCGCCTTCAAGCAGCCTGAATGGCTGCTTTCCGTTGAACCATACCGGCACGAGGGACTTTGCAAGCACGTAGATTGCCTCTTCACCGCTGTACGGATTGGTGGAAAGCACCCTCACGTAGTCAATGTTCGGACCTACGCAGAGGGCCGTGTTGGAAGGAAGGGTCCACGGGGTGGTGGTCCAGGCCAGGAAGAAGACCGGAAGGGTCTCGCAGCCGAAGAGCTTCTGGGACTTCTCGTCTTTGATAAGCTCGAACTGGGCGGCCACTGTAGTGTCCTTCACGTCACGGTAGCAGCCCGGCTGGTTGAGCTCGTGGGAGCTGAGGCCGGTTCCCGCAGCCGGGGAATAAGGCTGTATGGTGAAGCCCTTGTATAGCAGTCCCTTGTCGTAGATCTTCTTCAGGAGGTACCAGAGTGTCTCTATGTAGCGGTTGTCATAGGTGATGTACGGGTCGTCCATATCCACCCAGTAACCTATGCGCTCGGTGAGGGAAACCCACTCCTTCGTGTATTTCATGACCTCGGTGCGGCAGGCCTCGTTGTACTCCTCCACACTGATCTTGCGGCCTATGTCTTCCTTGGTTATGCCCAGTTTCTTCTCCACACCCAGTTCGACAGGAAGACCGTGGGTGTCCCAGCCTGCACGGCGGTTCACCTTGTAGCCGCTCTGGGTCTTGTAACGGCAGATGGAGTCCTTTATGGACCTTGCCATCACGTGATGTATGCCCGGCATGCCATTGGCTGAAGGAGGTCCCTCGAAGAATATGAATTCCGGTGCGCCCTCCCTGATTTCCAGGGACTTGCGAAACGCATCTTCTTTCTTCCATTTCTCGAGGATCTCATTTCCCGCAGCTACCAGATCCAGGCCCTTATACTCTTTGAATGTCATATTTTTTGTCTAATTTTGCAATCCCCAAATGGGGTATATACATTAGTGCGCAAATATAGCAATTTGGGCAGACTAACGCAAATCTTATAATGGGCATTCTGGATATAATAATCTGTTGCGCGATTGCGATCTCTCTGGTCACAGGACTCGTAAAAGGACTTGTCACACAACTTGCCTCGATAGTGGCAATAATCGTAGGCGCGTGGGCCGGACTGCGTTTCAGCATTCCTCTGGGGCAGTGGTTAGGTGGCTTTCTGAGTGAGCTTTCCCCAGTGATTATCAAGGTGATATGCTTTGTAATAATCTTCGTTGCCGTCTCTCTGGTGATTGCGCTGCTGGGCAAACTGCTGGACAAGTGCATAAAACTGGTGCTCCTGGGTTGGGTGAACCGCCTGCTGGGTGCCATCTTCGCGATGCTCGCCTGCGCACTCGTGCTCGGACTTGCAGCCAGTCTCTTCGACACCCTCTACTCCCAGTGGGCAAGCCTGCACGAAGTGACGGAACTGCCCCGTTTCATACAGGAATCGGCCCTGTTCCGCCCTCTGCAGAACCTGGCCGCCAGCATTTTCCCCTATCTGAGTAACCTTGCCTTATGAGTGAAAGAATAATACTGATTGAAACTTCCACGGCCCTCTGCTCCGCCGCCATTGTGGAGGACGGTGAGATCGTCAGCAGCAGGGAGAGCGACGCAATGCGCTCCCATGCCTCTCTGACAGCCCTTTTTGTGGATGAAATGCTCAAGGAAAGAGGACTTGCGCTCAAGGATTGCAGCGCGGTCTGCGTCTCCCTCGGCCCCGGTTCCTACACCGGCTTGAGAGTGGGAGTATCCACCGCCAAGGGCTTGTGCTTCGGCTCAGGACTCCCGCTGCTCGCGGTGGGTACCCTCGACATACTCGCCTCCCAGGCACTGGACGATGCGTCCATAAGCGGGGACTGCGACTATATCATCCCTATGATAGACGCCCGGCGCATGGAGGTTTACACCGCCATCTACGACCGCGAGGGCAAACGCCTGAGCGAGGTGGAGGCCAGGATAATCGACTCCGAAAGTTTCTCCGACCTGCAGGGACGCAAGCTTTTCATAGGCGACGGCGCACTGAAGTGCGAGCCAGTGCTGCAGGGAGACAATCGTTTCGTACAGAGCTGTCCAACGGCCGTGGGAATGAAAAAAATCGCCCGGGAGGCGTTCCTCAGGGGCGATTTCAAGGATGTTGCTTATCTGGAGCCTTTCTATCTCAAGGAGTTCGTGGCTACGGTCAGCAAGAAGAAAATCATTTGAGAAGCTTGTCCAGCAGATTGAGAAGCTGGTTGACATCCTCGATTTTGACGTCGAGGAGTTCTCCGTTGCTGATGATGAAGGTCATCGGCACGCGATCCACCCTGTAGAGGGTTGCATAGCGCGAAGCAGATGCGTCTATGTCGCAAACATTCACCCAAGGAAGATTCTGGGAGCGTACTGTTGCGGCCCATCCGCCCTTGTCGGCATCGAGGCAGACCTGGTAGATGTCCAGCCCGCGGCCGTAGTACATCTGGTATAGCGGCTTGAGCAGCTCGATGTTCATCTGTCTCTGCTCCGGGACGCTGTTGCTCCAGAAGTGCAGGAGTACGACCTTGGCATCGGTCTCGCTGAGCTTGCGCTTCTCGCCTTTGAGATCCGGCAGCACTATGTCCGGGAAGTTCACCGCCTCCGCGGTGCTGAGCTTGGCACTCAGGTCCAGGGCGTTCATCCTGGCCTCGGCCTCGCTGCGCAGCGCTTTCACATAACGGGACTCCGGATAGCTCAGGAGCAGGGAGTCACTCACCTCGCGGAAGCGCAGGGCGTCCGTCTGCTGGGAGAAGAGAGGCAGCTGTCCCGCCTTCTGATAGAACACCGGCACCACTGCGATGGAATGCGAGTGCTCCATAACGAAGCGTATGCGGTCCCTGTAGTACTGCACGTAGCGGGCAGTGAGGGCCTTGGAATTGGCGGCATAGTTCTCCGAATCGCTTTCCAGCTTCGCCACCAGCGCGTTCATATCCGCGGTGAAGGCCCTGTAGTCGGACTCTACCGAAGAATAGAGTTCCGCCTCCTCGCTGCCGCTGAGACTGAAGTTTCCCAGGGTGTCGGCCTTCAGTTCGATCCTGTCGCCGGCGTCCACAAGCACCGAAGCCAGACGGCGGCCGTTGCGGCAGAAGTAGTAGAACTCAGGATTTCCCTTGCTGACTTCCAGCTTGCAGGAGAAATTGCCGGCCGCATCTGTGGATATGGTGTCAACCGCCTGAAATTTGTTGATATTGAGCAGATTGACTTCAATCTGCATATTTCCGGCCCCCTCGATGGTACCGGAGACCCTGGCGTTGTTGCAGGCCGCTGCGGCCAGGATTGCGAGAACTGCGCCAGCGGAGCGCTTCAATATGCTTTTCATAACTTGTCGAATTCGCGGGAAATGGAAGCTGCTATGGCGGCGAAACGTTCTGCCGGAAGCTCGAGTTTCTTCTTGCGGAAATCCATATCCGTCTCGCTGTCCATAGGGACGAGATGTATATGCACGTGAGGCACTTCCATACCGAGCACGGCGACGCCTACCCTCTTGCAGCCGGTTGCGGCCTTGATTGCCGCGGCCACCTTGCGGGCGAAGGCCCAGAGACCGGCATAGCAGTCGGAGTCGAGGTCGAAGATGTAGTCCTTTTCCACCTTGCGGGGTATTACCAGGGTATGGCCCTCTTTCAGAGGGGATATGTCGAGGAAGGCATAGTAGTCCTCGTTTTCTGCCACCTTCCAGGACGGAATCTCGCCTGCGGCGATTTTGGTGAATATCGTTGCCATGGCGTCAGAGAGAAATGTCGAGTATCTCGAAGCGGAGTATGCCTGAAGGCACCTTGGCCTCGACAATTTCACCTTTCTTGTGGCCCATAAGGGCCCTGCCTATAGGAGTGGTCGCGGCGAGCTTTCCGGCGGCAAAATCCGCCTCGCTCTCGCCCACGAGGGTGAACTCCATTTCCTTCTTGGCATTGAGGTTCATCACCCTCACCTTATTGAGCATCTGCACCTTCTCGGTACCGATCTGGCTTTCGTCAATGACACGGGCGCTCGCAACCTGGTCCTTGAGATTGACGATGCGGGCCTCGAGTATGCCCTGAGCCTCGCGGGCGGCCTCGTATTCAGCGTTTTCAGAGAGGTCTCCCTTGTCCCTGGCCTCGGCTATCGCAGCGGAAATGACTGGGCGCTGGGCAATGGCGTCAGCAAGTTCCTTCTTGAGCTTCTCGTAGCCTTCCCTTGTAACGTAATGTATGTTCATATTCAATGTGTTATTAAAAGTTTCAAAAAAATAAGGAGCCCCGCTTCCCCGCGGGACCCTCGTTTCCACAAAGATAAGAATAATAAATTACAAACGAAATTTTTTGTCCTTCTCAAGCTGGGCGGCAAGGTCCTCCAGAGAGGAGAAACGCCTCTCCCCGCGTATGCGCGCAAGGAAGTCCAGGCCTATGTCCAGACCGTATATGTCTTCGTCAAAACCGAATATGTTCGTCTCTATGGTAAGAGCGCGGTTTTCGCCTACCGTGGGCCTTACGCCTATATTGCACATTCCCCTGAAATCCCGTCCGAGAGTGTGCACGTCCACGAGATAAACTCCGTTGCCGGGCAGCTGCTTGAGTGGCTCGTAAAGCTGCATGTTGGCAGTAGGAAAACCTATGGAGCGGCCGAGACGGTTGCCTGCGACTACCACGCCGTGCAGCGAATACGGCCGGCCGAGCATCCTTGCGGCATCGTCCACCCGTCCCTCTTCGAGGGCCTTGCGTATGCGGGTCGAGGAAATCGCAGCTCCGCCGTCGTCTATGGAAGCGCAGCGTATGACCTCCAGTCCCAGATCCACGGCCGTGGCGGCCGCCTGGTCCGGACTGCAGCAGTCGCTGCCCATACGGTTGTCGTAGCCGAGAAGTATGGCGTCGGCCCCGAAACGGTCCCTGACCACCTCCTTCAGGTAATCCCTGCAGCTGAGGGCACAGAATTCACGGCTGAAGTCGAGCACCTCCACCCTGTCCACCCCAAGGGAGCGTATGAGGGCGGTCTTCTCACTCAGGGAACTCAGAAGTCTCAGGGACCGGGCGTCCTTCTGCAGAACGGTGCGGGGATGGGGCCAGAAAGTGATGACCATACTCTCCCCGCCCCGGGCCCTTGCGGCTTCGACAAGCTGTCCGAGAACTTTGCGGTGTCCAATGTGGACACCGTCAAAGAAACCGGTCGCTACAACCATTTTACGAGAGGGAAGTCCTGACGGTTAGGCAGCAGCGGATTCTTAGGATAGATACGGGTGGCCACCTGGTACATACCTGTGCGCTCAGGCAGCACGGAAGTCCTGTATGTCACCTGTCCCTCATTGTTGGACACGAACTCGAACTCTACCTTCTCCTGTATGTGACGCTCACCCTTCTTGTCGGTGGAAGTGAAGAGCATTTCCACTCCTATGTCCTCCGGATTGAGGTCGGCTATGTTCAGCACCACCTCGGCGGTCATAGGGTTCTCGGAAGAGAGTACGTATGAGGAATCCGGCTGGGTGTAGGAAACAACCTCCACGTTCTTCCAGCTCAGACGCACCCTGTTCTTCCACTCGGAAATCTCGCGGGCAAGCTTGTAGTCCTCACTGCAGATTTCCGCGCTGCGCTTGCTCTGCGGAACATAGTACTGCCTGCAGTAGTCGCTGAGCATACGGTTGGTGGTGAAGTTGCAGGCCACCTGGGCGATGGTGTTCTTGATATATCCCACCCACTCGGCGGACCTGCCGGTCATACGGTCGATATTGTAGTAGGCAGGTGCGATGTCGTTCTCTATGATGGTATATATGGTTGCGGAGTCGAGCTCGTTCTGATAGCCCTGGTCGTCGTAGGTGCGCTCCAGAGGAAGCGCCCAGCCGGCACCCTCCCTGTAGCCCTCTACCCACCATCCGTCGAGTACGGAGAAATGCATTACGCCGTTCATCGCAGCCTTCTCTCCGGAAGTGCCGGATGCCTCCTGAGGACGGGTAGGGTTGTTGAGCCATACGTCCACGCCCTGTACGAGCCTCTTGGCCAGGGAGATGTCGTAGCCCGGCACGAATATGATCTTGCCGAGGAAACGCGGCTGCTTGCTTATCTCGACGATCTGGCGGATGAGGTCCTGACCTGCGCCGTCAGCCGGGTGGGCCTTGCCTGCGAACACGAACTGAACCGGATGCTGAGGGTCGTTGACTATGGCGTCGAGACGGTCAAGGTCGCTGAAGAGCAGGGTCGCACGCTTGTAGGTGGCGAAACGGCGTGCGAAGCCTATGGTGAGTACGTCGTCGCGGAAGTTCTCCTTGATCTTGACGATCTGGCGCGGAGAATAGTGGCTGCTGAGCACAGGGTCGGAGAGACGCTCGCGTATGATTCTGACGAGCTCCTTCTTGAGCGTCAGACGGGTATTCCATATTTCCTCATCGGAGATGTTGTAGATGCCGGAGAAACAGCCCATATCATAGTGATGGGTCTTGAATTCCGCACCGAACACCTTGTTGTGGACGGTCTTCCATTCCTTGGCGCACCAGGTTGGATAGTGGACGCCGTTGGTCACATAGCTCACGTGCAGCTCCTCAGGCAGATAGCCCGGGTACATATTGGAGAATATCTTCTGGCTTACCTTGCCGTGAAGCATGGACACGCCGTTGACCTCCTGGGAGATGTTGGCGGCCAGGATGCTCATTGAGAACTTCTCGTTCACGTTGTAGCCGTCGAGCTTGCCCAGACCCATAAGGGTCTCCCAGCTGATCTTCAGCTCGCCAGGCACGTGGCCAATGTACTGGCGGAGTATGCCCTCGTCGAAGGCGTCGTGGCCGGCCGGAACCGGAGTGTGGGTGGTGAAGAGGCTGGATGCCCTTACCACTTCGAGGGCCTCTGTGAAGCTGAGGTTCTCATTCTGTATGTATTCGCGGAGTCTTTCCAGACCTATGAATGCGGCGTGGCCCTCGTTGCAGTGATATACCTGAGGGTTCAGGCCCAGGGTGCGAAGGGCGCGTATGCCGCCAATGCCCAGGAGCAGCTCCTGCTTCAGACGGTTCTCCCAGTCGCCACCGTAGAGCTGATGTGTCACCTGACGGTCCTCTGGAGCGTTGGCCTCATAGTCGGTGTCGAGCAGATAGAGGTCGGTGCGGCCCACGGCCACCTTCCAGATGCGGGCAGTCAGAGTCCTGCCAGGGAAAGCCACGCTGGTGGTCTTCCAGTTGCCGTTTTCGTCAAGCACTGGCTCGGCCGGGATCTTGAAGAAGTCCTGAGGCACGTACTCGGCCACCTGGTTGCCCTGGGCGGTGAGCTTCTGGTTGAAATAGCCATAGCGGTAGAGCAGGCCGACGGCCACAAGATTGACGTTCATGTCGGAGGTCTCCTTGAGGTAGTCGCCCGCAAGAATGCCGAGGCCGCCGGAATAGATCTTCAGGGAAGTATCCAGGCCGTATTCCATACAGAAGTAGGCCACTGACGGATCCGTCCTCTCTTCCTTGGCTGCCATATAGCTGTTGAACTCGGTCATCACCTCGTTCAGTCTGCCCACGAACTCAGGGTCCGCAGCCAGCTCTTTGTATCTCTTGAGACTTACCCTGTCGAGTATGGCCATAGGGTTATGTCCTGAGCTGTGCCAGAGATCGTAGTCTATTGACTTGAACAGATCCTTGGCGCTCTCATTCCAGCACCACCAGAGATTCTTGCTGAGGGTCTCGAGACCAGCAATCTTCTTTGGCAGATGCCTGGTTACCATAACACTCTTCCACGTAGGGTTGTCGATTTCTATTTTCCTGTATTCCATGATTTTGTTCTTTTTTGCAGCAGGCATTCCGTCCTGAAGCTTCTGTTGTCTGCACAATGCCTCGGAATAGGCTTTCTTATAATAAACTATCTGATTTTCCCAAAGTGCGATGCGGGCGACATCGGCGGCCGACTCCATATAGCGGCGGCGCTGCGTATCGTCGAGTTCCGCAATCTCCCGTATGCGGGCGGCGACGGCATCCACGACCTCGAAATAGTTCGAGTCGTTCCTGTCCACCACGGCTATGCCCGGATGCTCCTTGCCATAGTGGTCCCTGACCCAGATTCCGAAACCGGCGAGACTGGTGGTGAGGGTAGGTATGGCAAAGGCGAGGCTCTCGAGAGGCGTATAGCCCCACGGCTCGTAGTAGGATGGGAATATGGTTCCGTCAAGACCTATGAGCAGGTCGTAGTAGCTCATATTGAATATGCCGTCCGAGCCGTTCAGATAAGAAGGCACGAAATATACTTTCACTTTGTCGCCGGCGGCATTGCGCAGGCCCTTGTCGGCAAATCTGTTGAGCACCTTGTCCCAGGCCGGGTCCATAAGGGCGTGGCTGCACTGTGTCACGTACTGCTCAGCCCCGTTGCCTGACATCTTCTGCAGCAGGGCGCGGTCAGGCCCGTTGTGTCCCGAAGGGATAAGTATGAACGCGTGTATCTCCCTGCCCTGCCATCCGTCCTCGCGGAGTTTGGCAAGAGCGTCGATGAACACGTCTATTCCCTTGTTGTGATATTCGTAGCGGCCGCCTATGCCGAAGAGAACGGCGTCCTGTGCGACCGGGGCCCCGCTCATATAGGAGGCCACTTCGATAAAGCGTTTCCTCGCGGCCCTGCGCTTGCTCAGATACTGCTCCTCTCCCTGAGGGGTGAAGCTGTTCTCGAAGCCGTTTGGGGTCACGAAATCCACCTTGCGTCCGTAGAAACGGGCGCACTCGCGGGCGGTGATGTCGCTGACCGTGGTAAGCACATCGGCATTGAGAGCCGACTGCTTCTCGAGTGAATTACGGGCCACGACTCCCAGCCTGCGGGCCATCTCGTCTCCGTCGAAGGAGTCGAGATTGTCGTAGAGGGGGATATTGTTGCCGGCTATGCAGCGCCCCATCATTGTGGCGTGGGTCGTAAAGACGCTGGCAATCGGCAATTTGCTGTGTTTCAAGTAGAGAAGGCCGGCACCCGTCTGCCACTCGTGGAACTGGGCGACCACCTTTTCGGAATCACTGAGATTGAAGTTGTAGAAACTCTCGATCACACGCCCGGCGGCATAGCCGAACAGGGCCGATTCCTTGTAGTCCCAGTTGCCGGAAATGGAGTCCACCCTGAAGTCCCGCCAGCAGGCGGCAAGGATTTCGTCCTGATTCGGAAGAAAACTCTTGAAATCCACCAGGATGGCATAGGGTTTTCCGGGAACGTTCCAGCGTCCTACCCTCACTCTGATTCCCTCGGAGGCCGCCTGAGCCTTCCAGGCCTTGAAAAGAGTGGCGTCCTCCAGGAAATCAGGATTTTTTTCTACGTTCATCCATACGTCCGGACCAACCAGGATGTGGTGCTTTTTCAAGTCCTCCTTGAGATTGAGAGCCTTTGTGGCAACAACGGTATAGATCCCTCCGACCTTGTTGCAAACCTCCCAGCTGACCTCAAAAAGGTAGTCCGGACGGATAAGTTCGTCTTTTGTCATCGATATTCAGTGTTTTGTACTATCATTTTCGCTTGCCGCGACCGGGCACGTTCTTCGGTTTCACAACCACGATACGGTCCTCCTCCACAGCCTTGGTGCCGGATGTCTTGAGGGCATCCTCGACGCGGATAGAGAAGTCGCTCAGTACGTTCATATAGTTGATGAAGGCCTCGTAAGGGGTGTCATACGGATTGAAGTACTTGTGGACCGCACCGTCCGAGAAGAACTTGGTGCACATATAATAGAAATGGTCGCTTTCCTGAAGATGGCCGAAATCGGACCAGAGCTGCTGGTCGTTCAGTATGCCGAGCTTCTCGTTGAGGCTGTTGACCTTGGAGAAGGCGTCGTTCTGGAGTTCGTTGCCCAGCCATGCGCTGAGGTCTCTCTCCTCGTCAGCCCAGGAAATAGGGTCCGGAACGTCGAGGGCGCCCACGGAAGCGTGCTTCTTTGCGGCCTCCTTAGGGGTTACGAACTCGAAGTCGCCGGCAGCTGCAACGGCAGCAGGGAGGCACTTCACGAAGTCGAAGATGCCGCTTTCGGCCTTCTGATGCTCTCCGAAGGTCTCGTAGTCCATAAAGAGGTTTATGATCTCGCCCTCGGCTGCCTGGAGCCAGGATACATATTTCTCGCTGGTGAGAGGCCAGTTGTTCCAGGAACGGTCGGAGAAACGGAAGGCGATGTCGTCCGAAAGCGGAGCATTCCTCAGAAGGAGCTTGAGCTTCGGTGCCTTAGCGCCGGAATAGACATAATTCGGGGTCCTCCAGCCCATCACGTGCTTTGCACCCTCGGTAAGCATGGTCTTGAAGCCCATTTCATACACTGCGGCCCCTATGGCGTCGGAGTAGATGAGCTCGGTGTTGCGGAAAGTCACAGGAGTCACCCCGAAGGTCTCTTCTATGAGGGCCTTGTGCTTGAGCACCTGATGCTTGAACTCGGTAGCGGAAGAAAGGGATGCCAGAGAGTGGTAATAGGTCTCGGAGAGGAACTCCACGCAGCCGGTCTGAGCCAGGGCGCGGAAGCTGTCGATAACCTCCGGACAATGGCGCTCACACTGCTCGATGAAAGAGCCGGAGATGCTGAAAGCCAGCTTGAACTTGCCCTTGCCGGCCTTTATCATCTCGAGGAGCTGCGCGTTCATCGGCAGGTAGCAGCGGTCGGCCACCCTGCGGAGTATGGTCCTGTTCGCGAAGTCGTCGTAGTAGTGCGAGTCCTTCCCTATGTCAAAGAATCTGTACAGACGGAGCCTGGTAGGCTGATGTACCTGAAAATAGAGGCAGATGCTTTTTTTCATATATTTTGACTTTTTATTTTATCACTGATTCATATACGGCCTTGATCTTTGCGGCGGCCTGGTTCCATTTGAGCGCGTTCACCTCGTCGCGTCCGCAGCGGGCAGCAAGCGACGATATCGCAGGGTAGTTGAGCAGGGCATATATTGCGTCGGCCATTGCATCTACATCCCAGAAATCGGTCTTGAGCGCATAGTCGAGAATCTCGGCGCAGCCGGACTGCTTGGAAATGATCGAAGGCACGTTGGTCTGCATCGCCTCGAGAGGCGAAATGCCGAAAGGCTCGCTGATGGACGGCATGATATATACGTCCGAGAGTGCGAACATCTTCTGCACGTCCTTTCCGCGCAGGAAGCCGGTGAAGTGGAAGCGGTCGGAAATGCCCAGGCGGGCGACGTGGCGTATGCACTTGTTGAGCATATCGCCGCTGCCGGCCATTACGAAGCGCACGTTGTCGCAGCGCTTGATGATCTTGGCGGCGGCCTCTATGAAATATTCCGGACCCTTCTGGTAGGTAACGCGGCCGAGGAAGGTGACCACCTTGTCCTTTACTCCGCGTTCCACCTTGATTTCGTCGCGGCCGCTGAAGTCCACTGCGTTGTGGACGGCGACCACCTTGTCCGGGGATATGCCGTATTTGTTGATGCATATATTCCTTGTCAGCTCAGACACTGCAATGACCTTGTCCGCAGCCTGCATTCCCCTGGTTTCGAGGTCCAGTACGCGGGTGTCGATGTGGTCTTCGCTGGCACGGTCGTAGGAAGTGGCGTGCATATGTACTACCAGAGGCTTTCCGCTGACCTGCTTTGCGGCTATGCCGGCCAGGTAGGTGAGCCAGTCGTGGGCGTGTATGACGTCGAACTGACCCTCGTACTGGCGGGCGATGGACGCACCCACGAGGGCGTAGCGTGCCACCTCCTCCATAAGGTTGGAACCGTACTTGCCGGAGAATTTGTATTTCTGGCCGTAGCGTATGCTGAACTCCTCTCTCGTGCAGTGCTTTTCCTCCTCAACGATACGGTAGAAGTCATCAGGATCCACATAAGGAACCATATTGGAGCCGACCTGGACGAACTGGACCTTGCCGAGGAAGTCCTCGGTGTTGTGGTCCACGACATCCACCTTGACGTCGCTCGCATTGATAATCTTTACGGCGCTTTCATCTTCGTCGCCGGAAGCGGATGGCATCACGAAAAGCACCTCCACGTCATTTGCGGCAAGACCCTTGGTCATACCGTAGCAGGCTGTTCCCAATCCGCCGGCGATATGGGGCGGGAACTCCCATCCGAACATCAGCACTCTCATTTCTTCTCCTCCTTGTTTACATTGATCAAATA
The DNA here is from genome assembly GCA_004554455.1 of Bacteroidales bacterium. Taxonomy (GTDB): domain Bacteria; phylum Bacteroidota; class Bacteroidia; order Bacteroidales; family UBA932; genus Cryptobacteroides. Next base: position 43,721 of record SFMG01000020.1, read on the forward strand.
TTCACACCTGAGCAGGGCTGCGGTGGCCTCGGCAGAGGAAATCGCTCCGTGCGGCTCGTGAGGTGGGTCTCCGTCGTAAAGCTCGGAGAAGGCACCCACGCCATGCTTGCTTATATCCTCATAGAAGCCCTCGGTAAGATACTCGGCCTTGCCTATGAAGGACGGGCCCATCATTCTGAATGCGGTGGAAATGTACAGTTCGAGCAGCTCCGTCCTGGTGCAGCCGTTGTGGTAGGCGAGGTCCCTGTCTATCTGGGAGCCCTCATATACGCCCTTGTAATAGACGCTGCGCGGCGAGAGTGTCCTCACACCCCTGCGGGTGAGGAGTTCGCGGTCCACGGTCTGCATTATGGAGGACTTCACCTCGTCATCGACAGGCGAGTACTTCACATAGGCGGCGACCAGCTGGTTCGAACGCACCTCCGGATGATAGTCGGAGGAATCGATATAGTCTCTGAGATAGCCCCAGTCCGGATTCCAGAACATCTTCTGGAAATTCGCCTTTGCGGCGTCGCGCACCGGCTCCATCTTCCTTACGAATTCACCATCGGCGTCTCCCCACTTGCGCTCCATATCGATGGCGAAGCAGAGGGCGTTGTACCACCAGGCATTGGTATCCACCTGATAGCCCGGCCTTTCGGTGACAGGATTTCCGTTTATATATGCATTCATCCAGCTGAGGGCGACGTGGTCCATCTGGGCCCATAGCAGGCCGTTCGGATGGAGGCTGACTTCGTTGCGGCGTCCCGGCAGGTAACTTTCGATGATGCCCTTGACGGTCTCCCCGTATTTCTGCCATACCCTCTTCTCGAGGCCCGCGAAGTCTATGTACTGCTGCAGGGTGTCGATGAGGCGGAGCGGGGCCTCTACCTGGGTGGTCCTGCGGAAGAGCCTCTCCTGATTGTCGGCGATGAGAGTGTCGAGTATTTCCTCGAATTCCGTGCAATCACCGGTGGCGTAAAGGGTAAGTCCCGGAAGGGAGGTGACGGTCTCGCGGAGCAGGCCCGTATATAGCCAGGAAAGACCGGCTGTAACCTGGGTCTTGCCGCCGCGGCTGCGTTTGAGCAGTTCGGCATTCCTGACAAGGATGTCGTGCCAGCTTTTCACCTGTCCCAGCTTGCGCAGGGCATTGTTGAACATCCTCTTGAGGGCCTTCGGATCGGCTTCCTCGACGGAGGCCGAGACGACGAAGCTCTCTCCAGGCTTCATCTCCACCGTCAGGACGCCCGGAACCAGCAGGTCCTCCACGCAGTCGAAACCGCGGCGGTACTCGTCGGAGTAGGTGATGCCGTTGTACCAGCTAGGGTTGTGGCGGTAGGTGAAAGGACAGCTGAGCTGAAGATTGAGCTCCGGACAGGAGCGGTAGAGCCTGTAGGACACTCCGGAAGGAACCTCCACATAGGAAGTGTCGGCCTCGTCGTTACGGGAGGTGAGGGCGTGCACGTTCCTGAATGCAAGGAAAGGCTTCAGCTCGAGAGTCAGCTTGGAAGGTGACTCCTTCAGCTCGTAACGGATAAGCACCTGGTCGCTGTCCGGCGACATCAGGAACTGCTTGGTGAACACCACGTCTCCAACCTTGTAGGTGATGACAGGAGCAGAGTCGGCGTCAAAATCCACAATGTACTTGTGACCTCTCGGCTCGTAAACCGTACCATAACGGTGTATGGCAAGGTTGAACTGATGGCCTTCCAGGATGATGCTCTCGTCCAGGGAGGAGAGGAGCAGCATCTGCTGGCCGTCCAGATTGTCCACAGGCACGGCCAGGAGGCCGTGATAGCGCCTGGTGTTGCAATCCACAATGCTCGTGTTGCAATAGGCACCCGTCTTGTTCGCAAGGATGATTTCCCTCTTGAGCGAATATGACAGGTTCACGAGCTCGGATTTGTTGAACTTTAAGAATGCCATATATCCCTAATTAAATTTCACGTTTCAAAACAATGGCCGTCCTCGCCGGCAGGTAAAGGCGGAGCGTGTGGTCATATTCCGGATTTCCGTTCGGACATCTGCCCTCGACGGAAAAATGGACTTCACCTTCCTTAAGACGGGAAAAACCATCAAAAACCGCCGCATCGGAGTCCAGACTAAGCTTCCACTTCCCCTCCGGGGCAGAGAAGGCGTAATCATCAAACGAAGATGTGGCGTTAAAGTTCGCGGCAAAGATACAATCTTTCCTCCTAAATATCAACACCTTCTTTTGCTCATCCTGCACCAGGAGCTCCGGCTTTTCCTCAAGTGTACCGTCCTCCTTGACAAGATTTATCATAGCCTTGTCGAAGTTGCGCAGATAGCGGTAGCGGAGGTAGTCCGGCTCGGCGAGAGACCACTGGCGCCGGGCATATTTATAGGACCAGCCGTTCCCCTCGCGAGGGAAGTCTATCCACTCCGGATGCCCGAATTCATTGCCCATGAAATTCAGGTAGCCGTCTCCGCAGGTGCCCAGGGTCACCAGTCTGATCATCTTGTGAAGGGCTATGCCCCTGTCCACCACCAGGGACTTGGAATCCTTGTTCATCGCCGTGTACATTTCGGCATCCATAAGACGGAAGATTATGGTCTTGTCCCCCACCATAGCCTGGTCGTGGCACTCGGCATAGCTGATGGTCTTCTCGTCAGCGCGCTTGTTGGTGAGCTGCCACCATATCTCTCCCATGCTCCACTGCTCGTCGGAGAGGGTCTTTATCCATTTGATCCAGTTGTCGGCCACGCCCATGCTCATCCTGAAATCGAAGCCCACTCCGCCTTCCGCGAACGGGGCCGCCAAACCCGCCATTCCGCTGACATCCTCGGCTATGGTGACCGCGTCCGGGTCGATCTCGTGCACCAGCATATTGGCCAGGGCCAGATAGCTCAGCGCGTTCTCATCGACGCCGTTGTTGAAATAATTTTCGTAGCCGACGAAATCTTTGCCCAGCCCGTGGTCCCAGTAGAGCATACTGGTCACTCCGTCGAAACGGAAGCCGTCGAGCATATATTCCTCCATCCAGAACTTGCAGTTGCTCAGCAGGAAATATTTCGTTTCCGGCTTGCCGTAGTCGAAGCAGCGCGAGCCCCAGGCCGGATGGCGTCCCTGCCAGCCGTTGTAGAAGTACAGGTCCTCGCGGCCGTCGAAGCGGCTCAGGCCTTCGGCCTCGTTGTCCACACTGTGCGAATGGACTATATCCATTATCACGGCTATGCCGGCCGCATGCGCGTCGTCCACCAGGCGCTTGAACTCCTCCGGGGTGCCGAAACGCGAGCTCAGGGCGTAGAAATTGGAAACCTGGTAGCCGAAGGAACCGTAGTACGGATGTTCCTGGAGGGCCATTATCTGTATGGTGTCATAGCCCAGGTCGATGATTTTCGGCAGTACGTTCAGGCGGAATTCCTCAAAGGTCCCGACCTTCTCCTCTTCGCTTGCCATACCTATGTGGCATTCGTAGATGAGAGGATGTTCGCGCTTCCCCGCCCTGCCGTGTTTCCAGCGATATGGCTCGGCCGGGTCCCAAACCTGGGCGCAGAAGAGCTTGGTCACCGGATCCTGCACTGCCCGTGTAACATAGGCAGGAAGCCTTTCCCCGCCTCCTCCCGGCCATTCGATGTAAAGCTTGTAGAGCATGCCGTGGGAAAGGAAAAGAGAAGGGAGAGTGATCTCCCAGTTGCCGTCCCCGACCGGATGCAGGGCATAGGCTTCGCTGCGTTTCCAGTTGTTGAACTCCCCTGTCAGCCAGATTCTGGTGGCATTGGGCGCCCACTCGCGGAAAACCCAGTCGCCCTTGCCGTCCCGGTGCAGCCCGTAGAAAAGGTGGTTGTTGAGGCCGGCCGAGAGCGAACCTCCGACAGCAATGCCGTCACGGAGTTTCTCTATCGCAGCGTGACGCCTGTCGATCACTTCCTGCCAGGGTTTCAGCCATTCATCCCTGTCGTAAATCATTTCTGCCATATATCCCCGAATTTAGGACTGTTAAAAACTCTTATCTGATTCCGTCCATCCCTTCCCTCGCCGTGCGCAGGTAGCGGCGGCAGGCCTCGATCAGGACGGCCGAACGTTTGATATATTTGTCTATGTCTCCTATACCGGTCTGAGGATCCTCGACCTTCTTGGCTATGGTCTCGAGTTCCTCCATCGCCTTGGCGTAATCGAATTCTTCCATAAGTACTATCAGACTGTTAAACAATTACTTGACTCTTGCTTCCACCTCTCCGTCCGGAAAGAGCAGACGGATCTCATCCCCGCTGTTGAAAACCCGTGCGGAACGGGCCACCTTTCCGGATGCGTCCAGGGTCAGCGTATATCCCCTTTTGAGTATGTTTCTCGGATCGGCGGCCAGTATGCGGCTTTCCATCATATCCACCTTCGCCGCCATCGCGTTCACCTTGTTCTGGAAAGCCAGCCGCAGGCGGGTGGAGTAATATGCGATCGCCTCGTCCTCGGCGGCGTAAAGGTCTATCAGCCAGTCGGCAAGGGCTGTAGGCGTCTTTACGTAGAGGCAGGCGGCCATATCGGCTATATGATGGTCCTGGTCGTGGCCTATGCCCGTTATGACCGGGAAGGGACAGCGCGCGATTGCGGCGGCCATCACATATTCGTCAAAGCAGGCGAGGTCCAGCTTCGAACCGCCGCCGCGCATAAGCATCACGCAGTCGTAGGCTATGCCGGACGCCTCCACGGCCGCCAGCGCGTCCGCTACGGACTGGGGAGCCTGATCGCCCTGCACCGCGGCCGGATAGAGCTCCGTCGCATATACGAAACCGTATTCATTGCTCTCTATATGCCTGCAGAAATCGCGGTAACCTGCGGCATCCGGAGCCGAGATCACCGCGATACGGTAAGGCAGGGAAGGCAAGGCGAGGCCCTTCTGCATATCCAGAAGTCCCTCGGACTCGAGACGCTTCAGGGTCATCTGCCGCTTGAGCTCCCTTTCGCCCAGGGTGAATTCCGGATCTATATCGTTGATTACCAATGTGAAGCCATATAATTCGCTGTAGCTTGCCGAAACCTCGGCGAGCACCGTCATCCCTTCTTTCAGAGCTGAGCCGGTGACTTGCGCGAAACAGGCCGAAACCTGCGCCCATATATTCCTCCAGCAGACTGCGCGCGCCTTTGCGACGACGCGGCCTCCCTCGCTCTGCGAGAGTTCCAGATAACAATGTCCGTTGGAGCGGGCCTGCAACGCGCTTATCTCGGCTTTCACCCTGATCCTTCCGGGGAAGGCGGATTCCAGCTCGTCCTTTATGAGTGCCTGGAGCTCAACCAGCTCCAAAAATTCTTTCTCCATAATATCTCTCTCCGCTACCCTTGAATATGTGGTTAGTTCGCCTACAAATATAAGGAAATTTATCTTATCTTTGCGCCCGAAATCAAGCGAGAGCCAGAGATGAAAATCAAAGAAGCCCTATTCGCAGGTTCCAGTACCAGAATCTCGGAGAGACCGAAGCAGGTCTTTCCCGAGTTCGCGTTCATTGGGCGGTCGAACGTGGGAAAATCATCGCTCATCAACATGCTTACCGGCCACAGGAAACTCGCCAAGACCTCGGCGACTCCGGGCAAGACGCAACTGGTGAACCACTTCCTCATCAACCGCTGCTGGTATCTGGTGGACCTCCCCGGATACGGCTATGCCAAGCTCTCCAACACGGGACGCAAGAAGATAGAGCAGGTCATACGGAACTACATCACCCTTTCCCCAGACCTGGCGATGCTCTTCGTGCTGATTGATTCCCGCCACGACATCACCCGGGTGGACATGGATTTCCTCTTCGAACTCGGAGAGGGGCAGATTCCCTTCGGAATCATCTTCACCAAGGGGGACAAGCTCGGGCCGAACGCCCTTGCCGCACAGATAGAGCGCAACAAGCAGCAGATACTCGAACACTGGGAAGAACTTCCTCCCTGCTTCGTGTCCTCATCCGAAACGGGGCTTGGCCGGGACGAAATCCTGAACTACATAGACACGGTACTCGATACTCTTGAAACCAAAGCATAATCATGAACAACTTACATCCATTGAAGGTTTTTGCCTGCAGGAACTCCGCAGACTTCGCAGCCGGAGTCGCACGTCATCTTGGTGTTGAACTCGGACAGGTCGGATGCGACCGTTTCAGCGACGGCGAGATTCAGCCAGTCTATCTCGAAAGCGTCAGGGGCGCTCAGGTTTTCATCGTGCAGTCAACCTGCCCGCCGGCAGACAACCTTATGGAACTGCTTCTTATGATTGACGCAGCGAAAAGGGCATCCGCCCACAGCGTTGTGGCTGTGATTCCTTATTTCGGCTGGGCCCGCCAGGACCGCAAGGACCGCCCGAGAGTATCCATAGGCGCCAAGCTGGTGGCCAACCTGCTCCACGCGGCAGGCTGCGACAGGGTTATGACCTGCGACCTGCACGCCGACCAGATCCAGGGATTCTTCGACTTTCCTGTGGACCACATCTACGGCAGCACCGTGTTCATCCCTTATCTCCAGAGTCTCAACAATGAGAACCTGGCCATAGCAGCCCCGGACATGGGCGGAGCAAAGAGGGCCAACACCTATGCCAAGCATCTCAAATGCCCTGTCATCATCTGCCACAAGCAGAGGACCAAGGCAAATGTGGTGGGCAGCATCACCGCGATAGGCGACGTGGAAGGCAAGGACGTGATTATCGTGGATGATATGATTGACACCGCCGGCACCCTCACCAAGGCCGCGAACGTACTCAAGGAAATGGGAGCCAAGAGCGTAAGAGCCTGCGCCACCCACGCAGTGCTTTCCGGTCCCGCATACGAGAGGATTGCCGAATCCGAGCTCGAGGAGGTCATAGTTTCCGACACCCTGAAGCTCACCGATGACCCTGCAAAGGACAAGAGCAAAATCAAGGTCCTGTCCATGCAGAGCACCTTCGCCACCATCATAGGTGACGTTTACAATTACGAATCCATCAGCAAGAACCTCATTTACTGATGAAAGTTTTCCTCCTGACATTGGCCGTGGTGGCCGTGTGCGCGCTGTGTCTGTGCTTCAACATAATCTTCCGCAAGGACGGGAAGTTCCCCGAGACCGAGGTAAGTTCGAACAGGGAGATGAAGAAGCTCGGCATACGCTGCGCGAAGGAGGAGGAAATGAGGCTCTGGGGCAAGAAGGATGGCAAAAACCACCCGACCTGCAGCGAATCCACGTGCAGTGATTGCGCGAGCTGCGGGTTCTATAAAAAAGAAGAACAATGAGTCTTGTAGCAATCGTCGGACGTCCAAACGTCGGCAAATCAACACTTTTCAACAGGCTTGTCGGGATGCGGCAGGCCATTGTTGACGAAAACGCAGGTGTGACCAGAGACCGCCATTACGGCAAATGCGAATGGTGCGGCCGGGAATTCTCCGTAGTGGATACGGGAGGATATACATCCAATTCAGACGACATTTTCGAGGAGGAGATACGCAAGCAGGTAGTGCTCGCCATCGAAGAGTCAGACCTCGTGCTGTTTATGGTCGAGGGCCAGACCGGCATCACCGACTACGACGAGGAGGTCGCCGACCTGCTGCGCCGCAGCGGCAAGCCCGTCGTTCTTTGCGTGAACAAGGTCGATTCCGGCGAGAAGATATATGACAGTTTCCAGTTCTACTCCCTCGGGCTGGGCGAAGTGTTCAGCATTTCGGCAGCCAACGGAGGCGGTACAGGCGAGCTGCTCGACGAGATCTGCCGCGTCCTGCCTCAGGAGGATAACCAGGCGGATGACGAACATCCGGAGCTTCCGCATATAGCCATAGTCGGAAAGCCGAACGTGGGCAAGTCTTCGATGACCAATGCCCTTCTGGGCCGCGAGCGCAATATCGTGACCCCGCTTGCCGGCACCACCCGCGATTCCATCGCGACTCTCTACAACAAGTTCGGATACGAGTTCATGCTGGTCGATACCGCGGGGATGAGGAAGCGCGCCAAGGTCCACGAAGACCTGGAGTTCTATTCCGTGATGAGGGCCATACGCGCCATCGAACACTCCGATGTCTGCATCCTTATGATCGATGCGCAGACCGGTATGGAGGCCCAGGACATGGCTATCTTCAACCTCATTCAGAAGAACCGCAAGGCCTGCGTCATAGTGGTGAACAAATGGGACGCCATCGAGAAGGAGACCAATACGATGAAGGAGTACACCGAGGCCATCAAGGCCCGTATCGCCCCTTTCACCGACATCCCTATCATTTTCACCTCGGTCATCAACAAGCAGAGGATCATGAATGTTCTGGAAGAGGCTATGCACGTCTATGGGAACTACTCCCGCAAGATCAGTACTTCCGTTCTCAATGACACCATGCTCCCGGAAATCGAGAATTACCCTCCTCCTGCGTGGAAGGGCAAGTACATCAAGATCAAGTACGTTACCCAGCTCCCGACCGCATTCCCTTGCTTCGCCTTTTTCTGCAACCTTCCGCAGTACATTCGCGAACCGTACAGGCGTTACATAGAGAACCGCCTGCGCGAGCGTTTCGATTTCCACGGCTGTCCCGTTCAGATTTATTTCAGGCAGAAATAGACCAACAACGCTTTTCGCTTCAGATTTGACGATAGAACAAATGAAAGCCGGCTCCCTCCCCAAGGAGCCGGCTTGTATATAAAACGAACTTAACAAATGGACGTCGGAAAATCACTCCCCCTAAATCCAAAAGCAAAGGTAACGATTTATTATCAATAAGCAATAGATAAATTATAATTTCCGCAAAATTTTTAACACATTTCTTAAAATTACAAGAAATTTAGCACTTTTTGCTAATTGGATTTCCCTATATGGAAATATACTTGTTCATTATCGGAAGTCGCCTCCTCTGAACACAAAGAAAGAGGCCACAACTGAACTCCGTGAATGACCGGAAAACAAAAAAAGACCCGGAGAATCTCCGAGTCCTTTGATGTGGGAGCTGAGGGAGTCGAACCCCCGACCCTCTGCTTGTAAGGCAGACGCTCTGAACCAACTGAGCTAAGCTCCCGTGTTCGTGAAACCAATGCGTTTCCGATGGGACTGCAAAGGTAAGAACTTTTTCTTTTGCTCCAAATTTTTCTGCAAGATTCTTCAAAAAAGATTAAGCATTAGCCAGAAGCGGGGACAGCCAGAATTGAAAATGACCACGGGAAGCGGCGGGGACAGATGCCACTCCGGCGGCTATATACTTAGGATTATGCCGCCTTCGTGGTATCCTGTCCCCGCCTGCGTCCGCCACGGCCATCTGCAGGCGGGCCATTCATCGTTGTAGCAACGATGGTGCTGCTGCGATTCCCAAGTCTGGGCTTGAAATCAAGAATCGAAGCAGTAGCAAGCCCGTTCTGCAGGCAGAACTATTCTTCTTTGCCGCAACGAAATTTAGATTGCCAAGTTCGGGCCCAGAATCAAGAATCGCTGCAGCCTCGGTCCAGAGTCCAGCCCAACACTCCAGGCAGGACTCAAATAAGCGCTAAATTTTTGAATGCTTTCAGGGCTAATCCTTCAAAAATCCATAAATATCTTCAATATTCACAAAATCTGACAGGCGGCAGGAATGAGCTTGAAAATCAGAGCGAAATTCTTATACTTTTGCAGTTCATAGGTAAACATCTCTAACACTTTTTTGAAACTATGAACAAAAAACAAAAGAAATCGAACGGAGTTCCGGAAAGGGACTCGAAGGGAAGACTGTTCGTGAACCTTATGGAAGACTCTGGCTTCAAGGCCAGTATGCTCAACCACCTGCTGCCGGATTATGTCAGGGTGAAGGATATCAAACATTATCGTGACCGGGAGAAGACGCCCGACTATCTTGGAGCCAAAAAAACCATTCTGGACCTCTGCTGCGAGGGTGAGGATGGCAGTCTGTTTGACATCGAAGTGCAGCAGTCCGACAGTCCATTCATGTTTGAGAGGATTGTATTCTACGCGGCGGGAGAATATCACTCGCAGCTGGAGAGAAGAGAAGAATATGACAGCCTGAAACCGAGCTACAGCATTGTCTTCCTGAGCGGAAAACTCTGGCATGAACAGATGGAACTGTCTAAGCATCAGCCTGTAACCATAGCCAGGGAGTTCGAACGGCAGGAAATGAGAAAGGTGGACCTGCTTCCCGACAAAGTCGTAACAAGATATATGTTCATTGAGGAGAAAAGCAGGATATTTGCTCCATCTACAATATTTTGTATCTTCGCACAGCTCGGACGCTTCAATAAGAGTCTGGAGGAATGCAGCAGCGAACTGGACTATATGTTCTACTGGTTCAAGCACGGCTCCGAAAAAGAAATGATTCCGGAAATGTTTGCCGGCATTCCTTTCCTGGATGACCTGGGCGAAGCGACACGAGTGGCAGGGTTTTCAAAGGAGAAATACAAAGAATATCTGGCGGATATGAAAAATGAACGCGACATAATCTTTTTCACTAAGGAACACGAAAAGGAGGCCAGGAGACAGGGACG